>JBAZDX010000007.1:0-87230 GCA_041654255.1 Sulfurimonas sp. | reverse complement strand
AAGAAACTCAGTTCCTTCGTTTTCTGAAGAAACTCAGTTCCTTCGTTTTCTGAAGAAACTCAGTTCCTTCGTTTTCTGAAGAAACTCAGTTCCTTCGTTTTCTGAAGAAACTCAGTTCCTTCGTTTTCTGAAGAAACTCAGTTCCTTCGTTTTGTTGCGTAATTCATATATAGCCACAAAGTCCCGCCAAACAGTACTAAAATTATAGGGGCCATCCAAGGTTTTTGACTAATTGACTCTGCCAGTTTTACTAAAAAACCGCCTGAGTAGTAGCTTCCAAGTCCAAAAGCAAGTGCCCAAACCCCCGCTCCAAAAACATTAAAAATAGCAAATTTTCTAAAATCATACTTTGTAAGTCCAATTGTAATAGGAATTATAGTTTTGATGCCGTAGATAAATTTTTGAACTACTATTATCCATGAGTCATTTTTCTTTAGTAAAATATGAGCAAGTGCGAGTTTTCTTCTATGTTTGCGAAGTCCTTCCATCATCATGCTTTTTTGATATCTTGCCATATAAAAGAGTAAAAAACTTCCCATTGCATTTGCCACAAAAGCTATGAAAATTGATAATCCCAAATCCATTTTTCCCATAAAAGAGAGGACGCCGGCAGCAACAATCGCTACAAATCCGCCGCCGAGTGAGTAGAGAAAAAGTCCTATATATCCGTAAGTTGCCAAATTGCTAAATGTATCTTCCATAATAGTCCTATAATTTTTTAATTTTTGCTATTTCATCGCGAAGACGGGCTGCTTCTTCAAAGTTGAGTTCGCGAGCTGCATCTTTCATTTTTAATGAGAGCTGCGTAATCATCGCTTTTCTCTCTGAAGCCGGTATTTTATCCATTTTTTTATGTTTTTGGTAAATGTCGCCATACTCTTCGACCTTTAGGTTTTCATCCAGTTTGCGGATGGTAGTCGTCGGGGTGATGTTATGGGCTTTGTTATATTTGTCCTGCATCTCTCTTCTGGCATTGGTTATGTCAATCGCTTTTTGCATAGAGGAAGTAATCTTGTTTGCGTACAAAATCACTCTTCCGTTTGAGTTTCTAGCACCTCTGCCGATTGTCTGTATAAGAGCAGTCTCACTTCTTAAAAACCCCTCTTTGTCTGCATCTAAAATTGCTACAAGGCTAACTTCAGGCAGGTCAAGCCCTTCGCGGAGAAGATTTATCCCGATTAAGACATCAAATTCGCCTTGGCGGAGCGAACGGATTATCTGATTTCTCTGTATGGTGTCTATGTCAGAGTGCATGTATTCTACTTTTATCCCCAAATCCGCTAAGTATTTTGTAAGCGCTTCTGCCATTTTTTTTGTAAGAACGGTTATAAGAACACGCTCGTTTTTAGCTGTTACTTTTTTTATCTCATCGTGTATATCTTCTACTTGATTGGTTGATGGTTTTATCTCTAAAACTGGGTCAAGAAGTCCGGTAGGGCGGATGATTTGTTTTGCAATAACGCTTGACATCTCAAGTTCATAAATCGATGGCGTTGCAGAGACAAAAAGATAGTGAGGAGCCTTGTTTATGTACTCATCGGCTTTTAGAGGTCTGTTGTCCAAAGCACTCGGAAGACGAAAGCCGTACTCTACCAAAACCTCTTTTCTAGCTCTGTCTCCCGCGTACATTCCGCGGTATTGCGGAAGTGAAACGTGTGATTCGTCAACAATAACCAGATACTCTTTATGGTGCAGAGCAAAGTAGTCAAGCAGAGTGTATGGTGCTTCTCCCGGTTTTTTGTTTGTCAGAAGTCTTGAGTAGTTCTCTACCCCTTTACACATTCCTGTTGTTTGAAGCATCTCAAGGTCGAACTCAACCCTCTGTTTAAGGCGCTGATACTCGACAAGTTTGCCCTCCTTTTGGAAGTATGCAAGCCTCTCGTCAAGCTCCTCTTCTATACGTTTTATGGCAACTGCCATCTTCTCTTGGCTTACGCTAAACTGCGAGGTTGCGTAGATTGTAAATTGTTTATGCTCTTCAAGCTTTTTATTGTCGATGATATCAAATGTGTAGATAGTCTCTATCTCGTCTCCAAAAAACTCTATGCGGATGGCTTCTTGCTCAAAGTAGGGCGGATAGATATCTATACTCTCGCCGTTTACGCGTATATGCCCGCTGTCGAAGTAGGTGTCGTTACGACTATAACCCATCTCTACAAGACGAAGAAGAAGCTTTTTTTGCGCTATCGTATCTCCGATTGCAACCGATTGCACCATATTTTCGTACTCTTGCGGGTCACCCAAACCGTAGTTTGCAGAGACAGATGCCACGACGATAACGTCATCATAAGAGAGAAGATTTGCTGTTGAGGAGAGGCGAAGACGCTCAAGCTCGTCGTTGATGGCGCTGTCTTTCTCTATAAAAAGGTCTTGGCGTGGGATGTACGCTTCTGGCTGATAGTAGTCGTAATAGGAGACAAAATACTCCACATGGTTGTTTGGAAAAAATTGGCGAAATTCGCTGTAAAGCTGAGCTGCAAGAGTTTTGTTGTGCGTCATGATGATTGTGGGCATCTGCACTTTTTCTATGACGCTTGCCATCGTATAGGTTTTGCCGCTTCCCGTAACACCCTCTAGGGCCTGGTAACGGTTCCCTTTTAGGATGGAATCGCTTAGTATTTCTATCGCTTGCGGCTGGTCTCCGGCCGGAGAATAATCTGATTTTACTTTAAATTTTGACATACTTGTCCTCTTTGGTTGAGGGTGGAATTATAGCTAAAAGGAGATAATGATTTAGTTCGCATAGATTTTTGTGGGGATAGCTAAAGTTGAGTTTTTTTACTTGTGTCATTATGAAATTTAAAAAATGAAGCTATAGAAATATTCAAAACCTTAGATATTTTAGCAAGATGTTTGATGTTGAAATGATGGTTCTCTATTCGCAGTTCTGCACGCCCAAGGTAGGCTCCGCTACTCATACCTATCTCTAAAGCCAATTGCATTTGAGAGTAGCCTTTAAGCTCACGATATTTTTTAACATTGGCAGATACTATATTTAGTATCTCATCACTGTAAATATCTAACTCTTCATTTGTCACTGCTTTTTCCTAACGATATATATTATGGCTATTGCTGTTCCAAAGTTAATAAGTCAGAATGAGTCAACAGAAACCAAATTAGAGCTCAATAAGAAAGCTTGCGATGGCGGGGATACTGATGGATGTTTTATCCTTGGATTGATGTACCACAATGGCAAAGGTGTAAAACAAAATTCTCAAAAAGCATTAGAATTTTATGATAAAGCTTGTGATATGAAAGATGTTAAATTCTCAAGGGCATTAGTAAACATCATCGTGAGTGCCTATGTCGATTGGTATAATCTCATTTTCTTTGATGATAAAATCAATAATGACTCTGTACTCCATATTTATTGCTATCGAATGAAATTCACAGAGTCTTCCTTGAAGTTTGTGGAGTCTTAGCGATGGATGGTATGGATTTGCTTCTAAAATCTCTATTGCCTTGGCGTATCTCTCAAGCATATCAGGGTGTTTTTTTAAAAACTTTTTGAGCTTTTTGAGATAGCTCTCCGTGACGATAATTTTATAAGTCATTCATTAAATCTTGAATATGCTCTTTGGCTGTTTGTGTTTTATACTTCTTATTTTCTATGTCTTGCATCGTTTGTATGTACGCCAAATCAAGCTCATTTGCTCTTAGCTCTTTATATCTTTGGATGTCAAGAACTACAAATTTATCTTTGCCGCGAACATTGATAATAAGCTCATCAAACTTTTCTAAAAGATTGCCAAAGAGAGAGACACCCTTTGTTTTAACATCATTAGCGTTTATTGTCATAATAGCATCCTAAATAGTACTTTTAATAGTATTTTATCATAAAAAGATGGTTTTTAATCAGTCGATAATAGCATTGTGCCACTGCACGAGAGTTAGTCTATATCCCTCATCTACAGGTAGAACTTCATGGCTGTATATCGGGTTGCTTGGAAAAACTATCATATCTCCCGCCTGAGGATAGAGTTTAATCTGTTTGCCGTCCGCATCAAAGAGATAATTAAAAATTAGTTCTCCCCCGCTAAAGCTGTAATCTTCGCTGCTGTGCATTTTATGTGAAGTGGTAAAGAGAACGGTTGTAAGTTTGCGCATGGGGGCTACTTGGATAAAGCCAACGGTTTGACCGTTTGCATCCACCAGCTCATTTGAGTCATCGGAATGTTTGATGTAGAATGAGCCTTTTGTGTACTCCAGCGCCTGTAGCGTTGTTGATGTCGTAAGTGCGACGCTAAAGAAGCGCTCAATCTCCGCTTGAAAAGTTTTAAAATTCTCCTCGTACATTCTTACATGTGGATTTGAAAGTTTATGAATAACGGTCTTTCTGATGTTCTCATTAACGCTAGGGTCAACTATGCTGCCAAGAATCCTTGTTTTTACTTTGGCTTTCTCTCCTTCCGATGTATTATAGGCATAATTAGAGATATCATCACAGGTAGAATTTGAGAAAAAATTCCTGATTATAAGATAGGGATAGTCATAGTATGGGTTTGCCATAAGTCGTGTTTCAAGTTTAAGAGAGGCGATAAAATCATCACAAAACACGTGGTTGCTTATCTGTTGCATTTTAACCCTTTGTAAATTTATCTTTATAACTGCATTTTTTGCAAAGCTCTTCGACAGCCTTAAAGTTTTTAAAGCCCTCTACCATATCTTTTGCTCTTTTAGAATTCAGTATCTCTTCAAGCGTCGTGTCATGAAGGTTGCCAAGCGCTATAACTCCATCACCGTCCAAACAGCAAGGCACAACGGTTCCGTTAGCAAGTATGCCGATGTGAGATTTTAAACCGTAACATGTTCCCTCACTGTTGTGCAAAGAGGCTAGAGAAGGCCACTCAAAGTAGCTATCAAAATTTAGCAGCACTTTTGAAGCCAAACGAATTGATTTGATTTTTTCTCTATATATCTCATCTTCATCAAGAAGAGTGCTAAAAAATGAGCCCAATCTTTCAAAAAGAAGCCTATTATACCCAGCTTCACTGCAAACATCGTCAAGATTCCAAAGACGGAGATTTATAAACGGT
Organism: Sulfurimonas sp.; assembly: GCA_041654255.1. GTDB lineage: Bacteria > Campylobacterota > Campylobacteria > Campylobacterales > Sulfurimonadaceae > Sulfurimonas. The sequence goes on along the minus strand of JBAZDX010000007.1, from coordinate 82,194 downwards.
TTAGGGTAGTGCTCTGTTTTTTGCGTACAGACATTCAAAACAGAGTTGATATACTCCTCAAAACTCATATTCAGGCTGTTTTTATTGAAGCTGTTGAGAGAGATATTGAGCTGGCGAACTGCTCTATGAAATAGTGTTTTAGCTTTAGTTTTGCCAAGATAGTAACCGCTTGTCGTTAGCTCAACTTCAAATCCATATTTATCTGCAATATCAAGAAACTCCTCAAGATTTGAGAGCGTCAGAGGGTCGCCCATCACATGAAAGGCAAGAGTTTTTGTATATGGTTGAAGCTGTATGAGTACCTCTTCAAAAAAAGCGAGTGACATGCTTTTTGAAGGGTTTGTTTTTGGAGGACAGAAGCTACAGGCAAGACCGCAGATATTGGTTACTTCGATGTGAACACGGTTAAAGTGCATTTAAATCCTTTGAGAAAAAAATAAAGCCAAACTTAAAACAATTATGTAATTAAAAAGTGATAAGAAAGGTAAAAGTTAAATCGGATAAAATTTCTCCGATTTAAAAATTTAGAGCGTAACGCGTTCTTACCAAAGGAAACCAAAATGAAAAACATCATTTTATTAATCGCATTGACATTAGGTGCTCTCCAAGCCGACAACATAGTACACTACGATACTAAAGAGACACAAGCTCCAATAAGTAAGCCTAACCACCCTACTTCAGATATTTATTAATATCTAAAATTTTATTTCTCCTTCTAAAATAGGTTTCTCAACCTATTTTAGTGACATACTCCAAAATCCAAATCCGCTAAGCTTTTTTCTTAACAAAATAAACAATCACAATAGATATGACAGATAAACATAACATTAGGAGTGCAACATCCGCTGTTCCCGCTGTTCCATCTGCAAACGGCAGACCGCTTGTATTCATACCGAAGAAACCTACAATTAAATTTAACGGCAAAAATACCGCAGAGATAATAGTAAGCGTATAGATTGAGTGGTTCATCTTCTCATTTGTAAGAGCACTATAAAATTTATAAATATAATCCAACTTAGAGAGCTGCAGCGTAGCTGATCTTAATGTTCTCTCTATATGCTCATGTAAATCTATATAGTGATTTATAGGAAAATTATCACTCTTTTCATAATATTCAATTGCTCTGTTCATTGTGGAAGAGGCATACATCAATACTCTTTCAACTCGTACAATATTATGTTTTAGTTTTAGCCACTGTTGCATAAAAGAGCTTTTTGTTTTATTTGCGTAGAGAATTTCCTCCATATCTACAATCAGATCATGGTACCTTTCAAATGATTTTATCAGCTCATCAATCATGCCATCCAAAATATTATACGGAGCCTCAAAGCGGTTGCCTAGCTTCTTAAACTCATCCTTGCCTCTTTCATATAGGTAACTGTTATCAGACGTAATAATAAATCCAATGGAGTGCACTTCTAGCTCTTCGTGAATTACAGGCAGCCTGATTATTAACATGTCATACTGCTCATTTTCATCAAATATTGACGGATGTTCTTGATTGCGTAAATCATCTAAGTGAAGGTTGTCAACTAGTTTATGAATATTAACCATCGTTTCTCTCCTTTTTAGATATCAAATCTACTTTTTAAATGTCACTTTATATATATTTTTTTTAAAATAGTAATCATGCTCTCAACCGCTTTTTTAGTTGTTGTTTCATGCACCGTATGATACCCAATTGTCGGTATCTGCAGAGTCGTTCCCTGAATCTCTCCCTTTGATGCGTGGATAAGTCTTCCGAGTTCGGTTGTGCCGAGTGATACTCTATGACCGTTTTTAAGCATTTTATCTTTTAAGTAACTGTCTTTAAAATTGTATTTTATCTTCTCTTTTAGAGCTATTTTTTTTATTTTATCTTTTAATGGAGATCTAAATACGGCATTTGAATCCCTATGTCTAAGTACTATGTCTATGTTTCTAATCTCTTCAAGACTTGGGTAAGGGCTTGTATCAAGAACAAGCAACTCGTCTGTTTTGATATTAAATCGTTTAAACCACTCTAGCAAAAATCTCCAGCTTCTTCCAGCCTCTTCAGAAGCGGTAAAAAAGGCAGTTCCCTGGTATCCTATGGCGTACATGTAGATAATAATCGCTATGCTGATTACATTATCTAGTTGTGCAGATATCAAATCGTCTTTAATTTCAAGTTTGTCGGTAAATGCTATCGGCATCCCGGGAAAGAGATAATCAAAACCGTCTATTTTAAAAATAATGTTATTTCTTCTTTCACATAAAAAAGCATCTTTAATTGAGCCAAGCCCCAGATAAGTTCCAGACCACGGCTGATATGCTTGAACTTTTTCATCTACGAATCTTGCAGTAAAGTTGTGCAGCAACTGTTCCGAGCTTGAATTACCCGTTAAGTCTGCTTTATTTTTTGTGATAAACGCCGCGTATTGAAACTCGTTGTGGCCCGTGCAGATAAGCCCGTGTCTATCGGCGTGTGCAGAGATATAGCCGCTCTCTGGGCTACTTCCTTTTGCTACAAGCACGCCGTCATAATATTCAACGGTTGCGCCAAGCTCTTCAAGCTCTCTTTTGATAAACATAAAAAACGGATGCTCAGCACCGACTACGCTTGGTATGCGGATAAGTTGTTTTAATATATCGTAAAATAGTTCCATATTCACTTGTTTTTAAGCCCCAATACTATCTTTTTTTATTTTTCTTTTCTTTTGGTTTATTTCTGATTTTGGAGATACATTTTTTGCGATATAGTCCATTATTTTTCCGGCAATATCAATTTTTGTTGATTTTTCAATTCCCTCTAATCCCGGTGAAGAGTTTACTTCCATTACCAACGGTCCTCTGGCTGACTGAATCATATCAACCCCACAAACTCCAAGGCCCATCGCCTTTGCAGCGGCAAGAGCAGTTGTTTTCTCTTTTCTTGTAAGTTTATGTGCAGTCGCACTTCCGCCTTGGTGCAGGTTTGATCTAAAATCACCCTCAGCGCCCTGTCTTTTCATAGCGCCTACTATCTCCCCGCCGACAATCAAAACTCTAATATCGGCTCCGCCTGCTTCTTCAATGTACTCTTGAACAAGCAGGTTGACATCCATTCCGTAAAATGCGTCAAGTACGGATTTGGCGGCTTTTTCACTGTCAACCAAAACAACGCCCACACCTTGGGTTCCTTCAAGTATTTTAAGAACAAGAGGTGCACCGCCGCTTAACTCTATGACATCTTTTGCTGTAGATTTATTTGAAGCAAAAACAGTTTTTGGCATATCAACACCGTTTTTAGACAATATCTGCAGGCTTCTGAGCTTGTCCCTGCTCCTTGCAATGGCTAAGTTTCCTGATGTAGAAAAGGCAGACATCATTTCAAAATGTCTTACCATGGCAGTTCCGTAAAATGTTCTGCTTGCCCCTATCCTTGGGATAATTGCATCTGGAACAGGCAACTCTTTGCCCAAGTAGTTTACCTTAAGCTCGTTTTTCATTATCTCGATACTGCATTTTAAATAATCAATTACTCTAACTTCCCAGCCCCTTTTTTCGGCCGCCTCGACCAATCTTTTTGTAGAATACAACTCTTTATTTCTTGATAATATATAAACTCTCATAGTTTCCTCTTTTTATATTTGTTTTGTAAGATATTTTTGTGAAACATCAACTAAAAACTTTTTTGCTAAAAATTTTCTTCCTATTAACATTGGATATTTCATATCTGAACGGTTAGTTAGGGATATGACGGTCATATAATTTTTTCCAAAAAAATTAACTCTTACTCTGATTGACGGTCTATCCTGAGTCTCTCCGTTTGAGCTTTTGATTTTTTTCATTTGATAAAGAGGTACCGCCATTTTTTTTCCATGATAGGCAGTGTGAATTTCATCTAAGAGTTTAAAATGAACGATGTTTTTTTCATCTATAAAAATATCGTCACAATGCAGAGCATTTGTGTCTGCACCGGTATCTACTTTTGCCTCTAAATCATTAAGTTGTAAATCGGGAATGGAAATAATCTCAATCGCACCGATAATCTTCTTTTTTAGCATTGCTCAAATCCAATATTTTAGGTAGATTATAACATATAAAATCAGTATGGAGATTTAAAAGAATATGAATAATATTAAGATTATTTTTAGCAAATTTTTTTTTATTTGTGAGTATAATTTTGTTGAAAATAATACTTTAGATTTGGGTAATAGTTGCTTTTATGCTAGGTGTAATTGCGTAAATACGTGATTAATCCACAGTAAGTGGAGTATATTTGTAGAGGGCAAATATGACGTTTAAAGATTTAGAATTTGTGTTAGAGTTAAATGGCGTTATGAAAAGAGATATTGAACAGATCTTGGATTTTAGTAAAAAAAATGGCATCGACAAAGAGCAGATTGATGATGAGCTTAATAAGCTTGGATATGAAAAAATTTTTGAAAATGGGCTCGATGACGCGCTGGATGATGACGATGACGATTATGATCATGTAGAAAAATTTCGACATAGACATAAGTTTAGCGAGGATTATGATTAGTGGTAAACGGAGCTCGCAAAGAGTATCTTTAGCAAGGATGTCTGTTTTCTTGGTTCAATATGATAGAATTGTGTTTATATAATACGAATAGGAATATTTTATGCAAAATCAAACAAATTTAGCTAAATTAAATGATAAGGTTTCGGCTATTGTTGGGCAGTACAATTCATTTAAACAAGAGAACGAAGAACTAAGAGCAGAGATAGTTAAGCTAAAAGTTGAGAGTGAAGTTAAAAAAAAAGAAATAGAAAAATTAATAGAGCAAAACGCAATCAAAGATTCTGAAATAGAAGCAATAGTAGATAAATTAGAAAGCATTATGGTTTAAATTTATGAGCAAAAAGCTTGGACTAAATATAGGTGGTCGCCGTTTTGATGTTGATGTAGAAGATAATTTCGCCTCTTTTTTAGAACAACAAATGAAAAAAGATTTTAACATCGACGGTAATAATGATTTGAAGTTATTGCTTCAGGCTTACGTTCGTAAAAATCATGATTTGTATGTACAAGAGCAGAGAATAGAAGAAATCACAAAAAAACTAGAAATTTAAGATAAAATTTATTATTATATAAGTTATAAGTGATATAATTTCGGTCTCTTAAATAGAGAAGATGTGCGTTCGTAGCTCAGCTGGATAGAGCACTGGTTTGCGGTACCAGCGGTCAGGGATTCGAATTCCTTCGGGCGCACCATAAAAATTTATTTAACTCTCTTAATTTCTAACTTTTTTCCCATAAACTCCCCATACTTTAAACTTCAATTAGATATATTTAACAAAAAATAAAATTAAATTGCAAAATATTTCAAGGAAGCAGATGAAAGGCATAATTTTAGCAGGCGGAAGCGGAACAAGACTCTACCCAATTACAAAGAGTATCAGCAAACAGCTTTTGCCGATATATGACAAACCTATGATTTACTATCCTCTCTCAGTTTTGATGCTTGCAGGAATAAAAGAGATACTTATAATCTCAACACCGCAAGATATAGGAAAATTTGAAGAGTTGCTTGGTAATGGCAGTGACTGGGGTATAAAACTTTCATATAAAATTCAGCCCTCTCCGGAAGGACTTGCGCAGGCATTTATAATCGGCGAAGAGTTTATAGGCGGTAACAATGTATGTTTAGTCCTTGGGGATAACATCTTTTATGGACATGGCTTTACATCGCTTCTTAAAAATGCGGCTTCACTCAAAGATGGTGCAGTAGTGTTTGGTTATCAAGTAAAAGACCCCGAGCGATTCGGCGTTGTAGAGTTTGATGAAAATCAAAAGGCCATAAGCATTGAAGAAAAACCAGCTAAGCCAAAATCTAGTTTTGCTGTAACAGGACTATATTTTTATGATAATGATGTAGTAGAAATAGCAAAAAATGTAAAACCATCAAACAGAGGCGAGCTGGAGATTACATCGGTTAATGAAGAGTACCTAAAGAGGGATAAACTAAAAGTGGAAGTTCTAGGCCGTGGATTTGCATGGCTGGATACCGGAACACACGACAGTCTCATTGAAGCGGGACAGTTTGTGCAAACCATAGAGCATAGACAGGGTTATAAGATAGCTTGTCTTGAAGAGATTGCTTACAATAACAAATGGATAACTAAAGAGCAAGTTTTAGAGATAGCAAAGCCGCTCTCAAAAAATAATTACGGCAAATATTTAGAAGATTTGGTAAAAGAAAAATGACAAACATACTATTGACGGGAACAGCAGGCTTCATCGGCTCAAACTTTGTGCCGTACTTTTTGGAAAAATACCAAAACTACAATCTTATAAACTTAGACCTTTTAACATACGCAGGAAATTTGGAAAATCTAAAAGAGTGTGAAGCAAATCCACGATACAAATTTATCAAAGGCGATATCTGCAACCGTGAATTGGTAGAGTTTATATTTAACGAGTATGACATACAAGGTGTCATTCACTTTGCGGCGGAATCGCATGTAGATAACTCCATAAAAAATCCGGCTGTATTTATAGAGACGAATGTAAACGGAACTTTTACGCTGATAGATGTTGCATATAAGTACTGGATGAATAAACCTTTTATTTACAAAGAGAGATTTATCGGAACCGATGCTTTAGCTTCGGTAAAGGGCGAGGTTAAAACCTCACTTCCGAGATTTCATCATATCTCAACGGATGAAGTTTATGGAACATTAGGCGAAACTGGATTTTTCACGGAAAGTACGCCCTATGCGCCGAACTCTCCATATAGTGCAAGCAAAGCTTCAAGCGATATGATAGTAAGAAGTTATCAGGAAACTTATGGGCTGGGCACGGTAATCACAAACTGCTCAAATAATTACGGACCAAAGCAGCATGACGAAAAACTCATCCCGACTATCATAAGAAATGCATTAAAAGGCAATCCAATCCCAATCTACGGTGATGGGAAAAATATAAGAGACTGGCTCTATGTACTTGACCACTGCAAGGGAATTGACCTAGTTTATCATGCCGGAAGAACTGGCGAGGTTTATAACATAGGCGGAAGAAACGAGAGAACAAATCTTCAGATTGTAGATAAAATATGTACAATTCTTGATGAGAAAGTGCCAACAAAAAAGAGCTATAAAGAGCTCATAACGTTTGTAGAAGACCGTGCCGGACACGATAAACGCTATGCCATCGATGCTACAAAACTGGAGAATGAACTTCTTTGGAGAGCAGATGAGAACTTTGATAGTGGAATTGTAAAAACTATAGAGTGGTATTTGGATAAATATAAAAAAGAGAGTGAAATATAGCCTTTAGCTATTTATTTCGCTCTTTAATATTTTTGCCAGTTCTCTGCACTCTTTAATCTTATTTTCATAACTTAAACTCTCTTTTAACAAGATATCAATAAAAGCACTCCCGACTATTACACCATCGGCACCTTTTACCTTATCTTTTGCGGTATTTTTATTTACTCCAAAACCTACATAAACAGGAGTCGCAGTATATTTTTTTATTGAAGATAAAAACGGCTGTAAATCTTCAGCACTGCCTGAGCCGGTAATTCCGGTATAAGCCACCATATAGATGAATTTTTTAGAATCTTTAACTATCTCTTGGATTCTGCTTTCGCTATCAGTCGGTGCGACAAAACTTATGTTTGACATGTTGTTTGAATCAAAGAGGTTCTGATACGCCAAAGCCTCTTCATGAGGCAGGTCGGGAATTATAAATCCGTTTATCCCTATCTCTTTTGCCAAAGGAATCAATTTATCCATATTTTGTTGATAAAAACTGTTGAAATATCCCATCCACAGAGTATCAACTTTTGGAGCAACTGCCTTAGATATTTCTAAAAGATGTTTAAATTTGAACCCCAACTCAAGCGCTTTGTGGTTTGCCTCTTCTATCAAAGGACCGTCTGCCACAGGGTCAGAGAATGGAACCCCGAGTTCGAGTGTATCAACCCCGCTCTCACTGAGTGCAAGAGCTAAATCAATGCTGAAAGATTTTTCCGGATAAGCGGATGTTATGTATGCTACTAGTTTTTTCAATTTTTTTCCAAGTCCGGTAATTTAAGCAGAGAATATTTTATATGAGTAAGCTCGTTATCAAGTTTCAAATCGTCTTTCCATGCGGCAAACATGTCGCTAATCTCGAGCAGCCAAGTTATAGTCTCTTCATTGACGCTGCTATGGTTAGTTCTAATCTGCTCAAGTGCATCTTCGACAAAAGCTGAAAGTCTAGACATCTGCACGATTTTTAAAAAGCCTGAAGCAGATTTAATATTATGAAAAACACGAAAAAGTTCGTTAATGCTCTGTTCATACTTGTTTGGTTTTTTCAGATCTAAAATCATAACCTCCATATAATCAACCATCATAGAGTAGTGATCCAAAAATTCATCGACTATTTCATAATCAAAGTTAGAATCTAAATCACTTCTTATGCCCATAAAGTATTTCTCCTATATAGTCAAAATTATAGCAATTTTTAGTTAAAATACTTTTTATTAAATAAAAGAGTTTGAAATGACCAAAAAAATGACGATAACTTCTATCAAAAAGAGCAAAGGGGTAACACCTTTAGTTGTGGTAACAGCTTACGATGCGCTTTTTGCAAAACTTCTAGAACCTAGCTCCGATATGATTTTGGTCGGCGATAGTCTAAATATGAGTTTCGCAGGCAGGAGTGATACGTTAAGTGCAACTCTGGAGCAGATGATATATCATACAAATGCTGTCGCGATGGGAGCAAAAAACAGTTTTTTAATTTGCGATATGCCGTTTGGAACATATGTAAATCCAGATGAGGCCCTTAAAAATGCTATTAAGGTTTTTCAAGAAACACCCGCAGATGCTCTAAAGATAGAGGGCGGGGAAGATAAAGCCGATATAATAAAACACCTTTGCTCAAACGGTATCGCAGTTTGCGGGCATATTGGGCTTTTGCCGCAAGCTTTTCGCTCTGAGGGCGGCTACAAAGTAAAAGGTAAAAACGAGCATGAGAGACTGCAGCTTATAAAAGATGCAAAAGCTGTTGAGGCGGCCGGGGCATTTTGTATGGTAATAGAGGGCGTTAAAGCAGAGGTCGCACGCGATGTTGCAAAAAGCGTAGAGATACCTGTAATAGGCATAGGCGCGGGCAGAGATGTTGACGGGCAGGTTCTTGTTTTTTCCGACATGTTAGGACTTTTTGAAGAGTTTACGCCTAAATTTGTAAAAAAATATATGGACGGCGCTTCTTTGGTAAAGAGTGCTCTAAAGAGTTACTCTGATGAAGTTAAATCTAAAGAGTTTCCTCAAGATATACACACCTACTAAGAGAAGATATGGAAAGATTGGTCGAGATAGAGAGATTTGATGCGGAAGAGAGTTGTGAGATAACTCTACGTCCTAGTGCCTGGAGTGAGTACATCGGGCAGGAGCAGATTAAAAAAAATCTCGGCGTCTTCATAGAAGCCAGCAAAAAAAGAGGTGAAGCCCTTGACCATGTTCTCTTTTTTGGACCTCCGGGGCTTGGTAAAACCACTCTGGCGCTGATAATCGCAAATGAGATGAACGCAAACATCAAAGTAACAGCCGCTCCGATGATAGAAAAAAGCGGAGATTTGGCGGCAATTCTTACAAACTTAGAAGAGGGCGACATTCTTTTTATAGATGAGATTCACCGTCTCTCACCGGCTGTTGAAGAGATACTATACTCATCGATGGAAGATTTTCGCATAGATATTATCATAGGAAGCGGTCCGGCTGCTCAAACCGTAAAGATAGATTTGCCACGTTTTACTCTTATCGGTGCTACAACAAGAGCGGGAATGCTCTCAAATCCACTCCGTGACAGATTTGGCATGAATTTTAGAATGCAGTTTTACTCTCCTGAGGAGCTCTCTAAAATAATCTCTCAAGCTTCAAATAAATTAAATAAGTCCATAGCGCATGAGGCATGCGTAGAGATAGCAAAAAGAAGCCGCGGAACTCCTCGTATAGCGCTGAGGCTTTTGCGCCGTGTAAGAGATTTTGCAGATGTAGCAAATGAAAAAGATATACTTCACTCAAGAACGAGCTATGCACTTGATGAGCTTGGCATAAATTCACACGGATTTGACGAGATGGACATAAGGCTTTTAAATCTCTTGGTTGGTGCAAACGGAAGAGCCATGGGGCTAAGCACGATAGCTGCGGCGCTTAGCGAAGATGAGGGAACGGTTGAGGATGTTTTGGAGCCTTACTTGATTGCCAACGGTTATCTGGAGAGAACTGCCAAAGGCAGAAAGGCTACAAGAAGTACTTATGAGATTTTAAATATTAATATTCCACAACAAGAAGGATCTCTCTTTTGAAACCCCAATATTTTGTAGCCATACTGTTTGCAACATCGCTTTATTGGATGTATCTTTTGTATGCACCGTTTTTGTTGGGTATGATAATAGCAGCACTTCTTGCGATATCTACGGCAAATATTCAGAATTTTTTTGAAAAAGTTTTAAAGTCAAAGTTTTTGGCGGCACTAAGTTCGAGCTTTTTATTGGCCGTTCTGTTCTTTGTGCCGCTTGGATATTTTTTAGTAATGCTAACTGTAAAACTAAATGGTGTGGACCCGATAGTCTTTAAAAATATTGAAACATTAATCAAAGATTTTTTAGTAAGTCCGCCAGAAAATTTACTGTTTTTGAAGCCTTATATGGACAACCTAATGCAAGATATAAGCGTGGATTCAATTGCAGCTTATGCATTAACATTTACAGGAGATATAGGCTCTCTTAGTGCCGGTTACCTTAAAAATTCATTCTTGGTTATAGTTTTTTATTTTTTCGCTCTGTATAACGGAGGCTTTGTAGTTGATTTGTTAAAGAGAATCGTTCAGATGTCGGTTGAAGAGACTACGCTTTTGGCAAAAGAGCTCTCGTCTGTTATGAGCGTTGTTTTTTACTCAATCATAGTAAATGCAATGTTTCAAGGACTACTTTTTGGAGTAGCTATCTCTTTTATGGGGTATAACGGGCTTCTCTTTGGCATAATGTACGGCTTTGCATCTCTGATTCCGGCTATTGGAGGCGCTCTTATGTGGCTTCCGTTTATGCTTTATGAATTCTCTATCGGAAACAGCTCAAATGCACTGTTTATAGCGCTATATTCTGTTCTTGTTATCTCTGTTATTGCAGATACTTTTATAAAACCTTTAATCATAAAAGAGATAAATCTAAGGCTTTTAAAAGAGGATGATGCAAAGATGAATGAGCTTATTATCTTCTTTGCTATTATCGCAGGACTTACGACTTTTGGTTTTTGGGGTATGATTTTAGGACCGGCAATTACTGCATTTTTCTTGACTATTTTAAAGCTTTTTGAGGCAAGAACAAAAGAGTGTGAATCTAACTAGAGTTAGTTTTTGTAGATTTGCGGATAGTCACTTTTGAATCTTCTGTGTACCCAAAACCAAAACTTTGGGTCGTCTGTTATTATCTTTGTGAGCCAGTCTGCTTGAAGTTGAGTAGCCTTTTGAATATCTTCCTGCTCGTTATCGGTTTTTTCTACATGTATCTCATCAAAAAATATTAAACTGTAGTTCTCTTCGTCATCTGTTTTCATGATGACCGGTATAATCGCCGCATCGTATTTTCTAGCCAAGTAGGCAGGAGTCGATGTCTGGCGAATATTTTTGCCCATAAAACCTACGCTTAAACCCTCTCTGGGGTTTATGCCGGTGTCTATTACAATTCCGCATGCCTCGCCATTTTTTATTAGTTTTATTAGAGGTTTTATTACATTTGATTTTTCTAAAGATTTATTGCCAAATTTCGCACGTGACTCAAGCATCCACTCTTGAAATTGTCTGTTTTTCATTTTTTTAAATACTGCCGTAATCGGTTCCACAAAAGCTCCAACAGCTACTGCGCCAAGCTCCCATGCGCAGTAGTGGGGAGTAACATAGATAATGGCGCGCCCCTCTTTCTGAGCTTTTTGCACAGCCTCTATATTTTTTACGGTTACTTTTTTTGCCAAATCTTCTTTGCTAATGCGCCTGATTTCCATTAAATGCATAAAGTTCAGCAGCAGATTTTTAAAACTGTATCTTACAATCTCATCTTTTTCTTTTTTAGTTAGTTTGTCATCAAATGCAAAATCAAGATTTTTGTAGGCTACATTTCTGTATCTTGATGAGATATAATAGGCGATAGTTGCCAGCGAGATAAAGAAACTTTTTCTTAATCTTTTAGGCAGTATCATTAAGAATTTTTCAAGTAGTAAAAATAGTTTAAAGCTCATTTATCCAATAACTCCGATGTATTCTAAAAGCGGATTATATCAAAGGATAGTGTATAAAACTAAATAAGTAATAAAATTGTTATCAAGCCTTTGGTATAATCATGCTCATAAAATCAACAAGGCAAGTAAAAAATGCATTTATCAGATATACAAAATTTTTCTGAAGGCCGTACTAAAGCAAGAGCGTATTTTTGTTATCTTTTCTCAAAAAATATCCAAAATAGGTTGCCGTCACTCTCGGTAGAGATGATAATGCCGCGCCTTTTAAAAATAAAGGCTGATTTAGAGCATTGTGAGGGAGTTTATCTTCTTGACAGCCGCGGTGTTCAGATTTCACCCACATTTACGGCAACTAGACAGATAGACGAGGATGCGGGAAAAATCAGAGCAGACAGAGCGTACTATTATCGCGCCGTCAGAGAGGGCAGATGTACGATAACCGACCCTTACCCGTCTCTTATAACAGGAGAGTTGACTGTAACCGCATCTCAGCCTATTTTTGATGAACATGGCGAGCTAAAATATGTAGCCTGCCTGGATATGCCGCTTAACGAGGTTATTAAAATTTCTCGTTCTTCGGCTTCAGATAAATTTTTCATAAACCTCTTTAAGTACTCATATGCAATATTTTCATTTGCTCTCATTGCTGTTGCAATACTTCTGTTTTTTAAAGGGGTACAGAGCTTTTTTGTATATGAGATAACGCCTGATCATTTTGAGATAAAAGATGTATTTGAGGCAACAATTTTATTAACACTTTCATTGGCTATATTTGATCTTGCTAAGACTCTTATAGAAGAGGAGATTTTGGGCAGAAACAAGGAGCACAGCATCTCCGGACCGCATAAAACAATGGTTAGGTTTTTAGGCTCTATTATTATAGCGCTATCGATAGAAGCGCTGATGCTGGTATTTAAATTTGCAATAACTGACCCGGAAAAATTAGTTTATGCTATGTATATAGTCGCCGGTGTTTCGATGTTGCTGGTAACTTTAGCGGTGTATATAAAATTTACTAAATTAAAGATTGAAGAATGATAGGAATCGTTGACTATAACATGGGAAATTTGGCAAGCGTTCAAAACGCTTTTGCCAAGCTGGGTGCCGATACGGTTGTTGAGAGCAATCCAGAGAAATTTAAAGATTATGAGAAGCTTATACTTCCGGGAGTAGGAGCATTTCCGGACGCTATGGAGCATTTGCGAGAGCGAAATATGATTGAAGCAATAAAAGAGTACGCGGCAAGTTCAAAACCGATACTTGGCATATGTCTTGGTATGCAGCTTCTATTTGAGAGCAGTGAAGAGTTCGGAAACCATGAAGGTTTAGGACTGATAAAAGGTAAGGTTGTGGCTTTTGATATATCTAAATTCAGCGAGCCTTTAAAAGTTCCACATATGGGCTGGAATAGAATGTTTACAAAAGAGCACCCGCTTTTTAAAGGTCTGGACAAAGAGCATTACCTCTACTTTGTACACTCCTATCATGCAGTGTGTGAAAATGAGGATGATGTTGTCGGCAAAACTATATATGGTTATGAGTTTGCATCGGCAGTAGCACACAAAAATGTTATGGGAATCCAGCCGCATCCTGAAAAAAGCCATACCAACGGGCTTAAAATTTTGGAAAATTTTATCAATATAAAACTGTAAATTCTGGCTCAGAGAGCCAAGCTTTAGTCGCCTTAGCGGCGTAAGCGAAGATAAAGGTACTTTGTTCCTTTATCGAACTAATTAAATGGAGGTTTCCTTCATTTTATTTCATAAAATTAAGGACAAAATATATGACTTTATACCCGGCGATTGATTTAAAAGACGGAAAGGCTGTAAGACTGACAAAAGGTCTTATGGATAGTGCTAAAATTTACTCTGATGAGCCTTGGATGCTTGTAAAGAAGTTTGAAGAGATGGGTGCTGAGTGGGTGCATCTGGTTGATTTAAACGGTGCGTTTGCAGGTGAGCCGAAAAACTTAGAGCAGATTATAAAAATCAGACAAAACTGCAATGTAAAGCTTGAGCTTGGCGGCGGCATTCGTGATGAAGCTACAATTAAAAAGATGCTCTCCATTGGGATAGATAGAATTATTTTAGGCTCAATTGCCGTCAAAGATTCAAAATTTGTTAAAGAGATGGCGGCAAAATATCCTATTGCAGTCGGGATTGACGCTATTGATGGATTTGTAGCCGTTGAGGGATGGGGCGAAGTTAGTTCCATGAGAGCGACTGACTTGGCGAGAGAGTTTGCCAATGCAGGTGTTGAAGCAATTATATGCACAGATGTTTCAAAGGATGGAACGCTAAGCGGAGTAAACGTCGAGTTTACTGTAGAGATAGCAAGAGCAAGCGGAATTAGCACAATTGCCAGCGGCGGTGTTAAAGATGAGAGTGATATTGAAGCTCTGGTCTCTACAAATATAGTCGATGGTGTCATTATAGGCAAGGCATATTATGAGGGAACTCTCGACCTGCCAAAGATGTTCAAGCGATTTGGTTAAGCTCTGCTTAATCGTAAAATAAATAAAATTTAGGTATCATTATTGATTAAATTTGCAAATATTTGAAGAAAAGGATTTCATTTGAAATTACTTGTTGTTGATGATAGTTCCACTATGCGTCGTATTATAAAAAATACCCTCTCAAGACTCGGTCATGAGGATATACTTGAGGGTGGTGACGGTGTTGAGGGATGGAATGCTTTAGATAAAAATCCAAATGTTGATATGTTAATCACGGATTGGAATATGCCTGAAATGAACGGATTGGAACTTGTTAAAAAAGTTCGTGCTGATGCCCGTTTTAAAGATCTGCCTATAATTATGGTAACTACCGAAGGTGGCAAGGCAGAGGTTATAACTGCTCTAAAGGCCGGTGTTAACAACTATATCGTTAAGCCATTTACTCCTCAAGTTTTAAAAGAAAAACTTGGTGCTGTTATGGGCATTGAGGTGTAATGCAAGAGCATTACTTTGAATTAGTTGTCAATATATCTTCTCATCACGTTCTCTTCTCAGATTTTTTAGCAGATACTTTACCGGTAGGTTTTGAAGAAACAGATACAGGTTTTATTATTAGAAGCGATGATGAACTTGACACTATAGTATGGGGATTAGAGCAGTTCAGGGAGGCTTTACAAAAGGCAACCGGAGAAAATATAGAGCTTGAGTGCAAGCAGACAAAACTTAAAAGCAGCGATTGGGTAAAGGTTTATCAAGATAGTGTTCAGCCGCTTACTATTGATAAGTTTTACATTCATCCTACGTGGGATGAACCAAGCAAAGAGTTGATAAACATAGCGATAGATCCTGCCTTGGCGTTTGGAACAGGACACCACCCGACAACAGCATCCGCGCTTAGAGCTATTGCAAAATATGTAAAAATTGGCGAGAGAGTTTTAGATGTAGGCTGCGGAAGCGGAATACTTGGCGTTGCGGCAATAAAGCTCGGCGCTGTAGTGGATGCCTGCGACACGGATATCGCATGTATAGAGAACAGCACACTCAATGCCGAGCTAAACGATGTAAAGTTCAACAATCTTTGGGAAGGCTCTTGCAGCATGACTAAAGAGAGTTACGATGTTGTAGTGGCAAATATAGTCGCAGATGTTTTGATTTTTATAGCAAATGATTTAAAGAGTGTTTTAAAAAAGAATGGAATTCTTGTATTGTCTGGAATATTAGATAAATATGAATCAAAAGTTTTGAAATTTTATCAAGATTTTGAAATTCTAGAAAAAATAGCTCAGGACGAATGGGTTACATTAATACTAAAAGCAAGGTAAAAAATAGATATGCAAAACAAAGATAACAACAACAAAGATAATAATTTTTTTAATAAAAACCCACTAATTACTTTTGCAATATTTTCAGTAGTAATTATTTTGCTTTTTAAAGCTTTAATAGGTGAAAACAGCGCCACTGAGAGTGCGCCGGTCGGAACCAAAAAAGCAAAACAGATAAGTTATTCCGAGTTAAAATCCTTAATAGAAACAAAGGGTGTAAACAAAGTTGATATCGGGCAGAGTTATATTAAGGCCTACTCAACTGATAACTCTACGCTTTATACAACAAGGATTGTACCAAGCGATGTTAAATTGACAGAGCAGTTGGATAAGCAAGGCATAGAATATAGCGGTTTTAGCGAAACAAACTGGTTTACAGAGATGTTTGGATGGCTGTTTCCGTTTTTAATAATTATAGCTATATGGATGTTTTTCGCAGGACGTATGCAAAAAAGCATGGGCAGCGGAATTTTGGGAATGGGCACATCAAAGAAGATGATAAACTCAGAAAAACCAAAAACGAAGTTTGATGATGTGGCAGGTGTTGAAGAAGCAAAAGAAGAAGTACAAGAGATAGTTGACTTTTTAAAATACCCTGGTCGCTACGTAGAGATTGGCGCAAAGATACCAAAGGGTGTTTTGTTGGTTGGCAGTCCCGGTACAGGTAAAACACTTTTGGCAAAAGCTGTTGCAGGCGAAGCAGATGTACCATTTTTCTCTGTGACAGGCTCAAGCTTTATCGAAATGTTTGTAGGGGTCGGAGCAGCTCGTGTTCGTGATCTGTTTGAGCAGGCTAAAAAAGATGCACCGAGTATAATCTTTATAGATGAGATAGACGCAATAGGTAAAAGCCGTGCAGCAGGTGCGAATATGGGCGGAAATGATGAGAGAGAACAGACCCTTAATCAGCTTTTGGCAGAGATGGACGGATTTGGAACCGACACCCCTGTTATCATTTTAGCAGCAACAAACAGACCTGAGATACTTGACCAAGCACTTTTGCGTCCAGGACGCTTTGACAGACAAGTTCTCGTTGACAAACCTGACTATGAAGGTCGTATTAAAATTTTAACGGTTCACGTTAAAGGTGTTAAGATGGATGATGATGTTGATCTTAAAGAGGTTGCTCGTCTAACAGCTGGTTTGGCAGGTGCAGATTTAGCAAATATCATCAATGAAGCAGCACTTTTGGCGGGTAGAAAAAGCCAAAAAACAGTAACACAAAAAGACCTTTACGAGTCGGTAGAGCGCGCTTTAGCCGGACTTGCTAAAAAATCTCGTCGTATTAATCCTAAAGAGAAAAAAATTGTAGCGTATCATGAGAGCGGACATGCACTGATGGCAGAAACAACTATTGGGGCGAAGAAAGTTTCAAAGGTTTCCATTGTTCCTCGTGGTTTGGCAGCTTTGGGTTATACTCTCAATACTCCGGAAGAGAATAAGTTTATGATGCAGCGTCATGAGCTTTGGGCAGAAGTAGATGTTCTTCTTGGAGGGCGTGCGGCTGAAGAGGTATTTATAGGTGAAATATCGACTGGCGCAGGAAATGATTTGGAACGCGCAACGGAAATCATAAAGTCGATGGTTCAGACATACGGCATGAGTGATGTTGCAGGACTTATGGTTCTAGAAAAAAGCAGACACTCTTTCCTTGGCGGCTACGGACAATCATCAAGAGAATATAGTGACAAAATGGCAGAGAATATGGATGAGTTTATTAAATCATCACTTCACGAAAGATATAAAGATGTTGTGCAAAGGCTTCAAGAGTATAAACCTGCAATAGAGAGCATTGTGAAGCTTCTTTACAAAAAAGAGAATATAACCGGCGAAGAAGTTAGAGATATTATTATTGCTTTTGAAAAAGAGAATAATCTAGTGACTAAGGTAAATATAGTTGTCGATGATATAGAAGAAGAGCTAAAAGCTGATGCCAAGATGGCAGAGGGTGATAAAAACACAAAGCAGGATGGAGAGGAAGCAGATGAAAAGTAATCTTTTACCGATTGCAAGAGAGGGCTGGAACTATCTAATCGGGTCTATTGTACTGTTGTTGGTTTTTAAATTTTTAAATTTTGAATTTTTACAGTTTTTGGCTTTTGCAGCGACACTGTTTTTTATCTTTGTGTTTAGAAATCCGGAGAGACAAAGTATGCTTTACCAAGAAAACAGCATAGTAAGCCCGGTTGATGGAACCGTTATCTCTATTGAAGAGCTGCATAATGAAGAAAACAGCGGCTACAAGGTAGAAATAGAGGGAAATTATTTAAATGTATCTCTGCTAAGGGTTCCATTTACATCAATTTTAGAGCACATAGAGATACGAAAAGGGGCAAGACTCTCTGCGTTAAGTCCACTCTCAAAGAGCATTAATGAAAATGCAGAATTAATTTTCAGTGATACAAAATCATTAAATAAAATAAAAATTGTACATAAGCTAAAACAGAGTTTTGAAACTATTGATATCAATATTATTAAAGCTCAAAATTTATTGCAGGGTACAAGATACGGTCTTATGATAAACGGAGTAACATCGATATACTTACCGCATAATTTTAGATTAAATATCGGTATAGGCAGTGAGCTTACAGCTTCAGAAACTCTTATCGGTTATTTTACAAGCGAGAGTAAAAAGTAAATTTCAGTTTTGAGACTGACTCTTCTCATACATTAATTTATCAACATCAATACTAAAATTGAAATATTCAGAATTAAAACTGTTTTTATTTATTTTTGAGAGTTGAACTACTGCGCCCTTGTTGTTTTTTGCTTCAAGATAGAGAAGACCAAGTGCATATCTGCTCTCTAAAAAATCAGGGTTTTTCATTTTGGAGAGTTCTAAAAGAGCTATTGCATTGGCGTGGTGATTTGCCGCAGTAGAAGCAACGGCACCCAGAAACAGAGTTTGAGAATCTCTTACTTTTAGATTGTCAATTAGATTGTTATAAAGTGTATATGACTCCTCATAAGCTTTGTCATAGAGCGAAGCAAGTGCTAGGGCGCTTGTCAATTCATGCGTTTGAGCAGTTGTTGATGCCAGAGCTTGCTTTAACTGTTCTCTTAAATAGTATAGTTTTCCTGTTATCAGATTTTGTTGAATATATAGATATCTTGTTATATGTGCGCCATAATATAGATCATTAAAATTAAATTTTTGAACTTTTAGATAGTTCATAACCTCGCTTGCATACTTTATTGGGATATGTTTATTAAAGTGTGCGTCAATGTACATCATATGCGGCAGTATCTCATTAGGAAGCATGATTGTAAGTTTATTTGCTGATTTTTGTGCCGCCTCTATACTATTTTGCTTTAGAGCTATTATTACATCTAGAGCCAAATAGAGAGGTCGCTGCTTATAATCTTTATCAAGCCAATCAGCTGCCGCCATAAAGTTATCTTCACTAATCAGAAGCAGAGTTTTATAGAGCTCTATATCTTCAGATGACTTCTCCTGCGAGATAGCATCTTTAATAATCGATAATAACTTCGGGCTCTCTTTATTAATGAGCTGAGAGCACATAACCGCATATATTCCGGATGTATAATTTTTTGCGTCCAGATTATATGAGCGCACGAAGTGTTTATGTGCATCAACCATATTTCCCATTTGGGCATATGTAAGAGCTAGATTGTAGTGCAGAATTGAGTGCTTAGGCTGAATTTCAACTAGTTGTTGCAACAACTCATTTGCTTCTCTTAATTTAAATGAGAGTGCGTTTTTGATTGCTTTTACGATTCCTATATTTACGCTTGAAGATGAAGAACTTTTTTCCAAATACTCTTTTGCAGAATCTATATTGTCGATAAAAATATTTGCAGTTCCTTTTCGTATATAGTCTATAGTTTGATTTGCATTGAAAATTTTGTATGGTGAAAAATAGAATATTTTTTGATAATTTACCTCTTTTGAGCTGCTGATAACATTTCTGTATCGTTTTTGAGCACGTTCTGAATCAAAGAGAGAATCTTTAAGTTCTACAGTAATAGGATAAGGCTTGTAAACCTCTTCCCCAAAGAGATCCGTTGCATTATCTATCTCTTTTGCAGCTTCTTGAATTTGACCGGCTTTTAAATCTATATATCCAATTGCAAGCTGAGCTTCCATAGGTTTAATGCCGCTTTTAATAGAGTCCTGCAAATGCTCTTTTGCCAGCGTTAAATCCCCGACTCTTGCGTATAGTAGTCCCAAACTAAAACTGTCTGCCGGAGATTCATTTTTTACAAGGCTCTCTATTGCCTTTTGATCATTATCAAAAAGAGCATTTATTTTTGAATTTAAGTTGTTTTGTACATTTGCGTACTCATCAGTAGTTGGATTTTTAAGAGCACTAAGAGCTTCAAGATAGTTGCCGTTGTAGTAGTTGATGAGCGTGTAGCAGTAAGAGTAGAGAGGTGATTGTCTCTCTTGCGGCAGATAAGCATAAGCTAAATCAATATAGTATTTAAAACTTTTTTCGTTTCCTAAATAGAGCGAGCAGACAGCTGCGTTAATAGCGCTCACACATCTTTTTTCATTATTTTGTATTGCTTTTTGAAATGTGCTCAAAGCTGTTTCATACTGAGCATCTTTAAGTTGTGCAACACCTAAATTATATGCCGATACGGCTTCGCTGTAGTGTGCTATCTTCTCATACAGGGAGAGAGCCTCACTTTTAGAGCCGGTTGAGTAGAGATAGTCGGCCTTAGCTATCATATTTTCTATTTTACTCGGCTCCACCGTCTCTAGAGGCTCTTTTTCCAACTTCTCCTGTGCATTATCCATTGAGAGTTCAACAGGCTTTTTTGGTGATTTAAGCAGTATAACCGCGGCAACTGTTATTATTAGGAGAACGCCGACCCCAATCCCAATAAACAGCAGCTTTTTTTTATTTTTAGATGATGAACCCTCGTCCGTCGCCGACTTGCTTGAAGAGGCACTATCGCTGGCAGCATCACTGTCTTCAATAATTATTATCTCTTCTTCTAATCCATCTGCCATTAATTACCTTGTTATCTGATGTTATGCACTAAAACGAACGCGTCCGTTTTACTGGCAGGGACAGATGTCCCTACAACCCCCTAAAGCTACGAAAAACTTTGTTTTTCGAGAACTATATTTTATTTTTTAAAGCAAAAAAGGTACCACAATACTAGTTGATATATGGCTCTAAAACCTTTGGAATCGTGATAGTTCCATCTTCGTTTTGGAAATTTTCCATAATCGCTACCAGTGTTCTGCCGACAGCTAATGATGAGCCGTTTAGAGTGTGAACAAAGGAGTTTTTATCTCCGTCTTTGTATCTTATTTTCGCTCGTCTTGCTTGGAACTCTCTAGTGTTAGAGACTGAACTTATCTCTCTGTAACTATTTTGTCCCGGCAGCCAAACTTCCAAATCAACTGTTTTTGCTGCGCCAAATCCTAAATCTCCGGCACAAAGAGTTACAAGTCTGTGAGGAAGCCCAAGAGCGCTTAGCAAATCAGAAGCAGTTTGAACCATCTCATCAAAAATTTTATCACTATCTTCTGGTTTTGAGATGCTGACTAGTTCAACTTTGTGAAACTGATGTTGGCGTATCATACCTCTTGTGTCTCGTCCTGCGGCACCTGCCTCTTTTCTAAAACATGATGTATAAGCCGTCATTTTTATCGGCAACTGAGCGGGAGCTAAAATCTCGTCCTGATAGAGGTTTGTAACTGGAACTTCTGCGGTTGGGATTAAAAAAAGCTCTTGGTCTTGTATCTTATAGAGGTCATCTTCAAATTTTGGAAGCTGTCCTGTTCCCTCTAGTGCCGCTCTGTTTACAAGAGATGGAACACTAACCTCTTCAAAACCTCTTTTTGAGTTGAAATTTAGCATAAAATTAATAAGCGCACGTTCAAGTTTTGCACCCATTCCAAATGAGACGCTAAAACGGCTGGTTGCCAGTTTTACGCCTCGCTCAAAATCTATCCATCCGTTTTTCTCAGCCAACTCCCAGTGCTCTTTTGGAGTGAAACTAAACTCTTTTGGAGTGAGTACTTTTTTAATCTCTACATTTTCGCTCTCATCTGCGCCGTCTGGAACGTCATCATCCGGTATGTTTGGAATAGACATAGCAAGAGCTTCAAGTGCTTCTTGTTTTACTCTTTGAACTTCTAGCGCCTCAGTTATTTTTATCTTGTTTGCATCAACTTTGGCTTTGAGCTCATCTACGTTTTTGCCCTCTTTTTTGTAAACGCCAAACTCTTTACTCATCACATTTTGGGCTGCTTGAAGAGTCTCATAATCAACTTTTGCAACTTTTAATTCTTCATTTTTTTTCTTTAAGTCGTCAAGAAGTTTAACATCAACGCCCTTTCGGATAAGTTTATCGCTAACGCTGTGAAAATCTTTTTGCAGTAATTTTAAATCAATCATAGTTATCCTAAAAAATAAGTGGAGAAATTATAGCAAAATAAACTATTTAAGCATATTATGGTAACGTGTGCTAAAATAATTTTTTGTTCAAAAAACACTCGGGAGCCTGTAATATGCAATTGCCATTAAGTGACAATAAAGTTGTAAATATATCTGATAAAGAAGTTTATTGTAAAAAGCTTTACTCCGGTCTTATGCAGGCACAAGCGCTTGCAAATATCGGACACTGGGAGCTTGATTTAGTTAACAACACTCTCTACTGGTCCGATGAAGTTTACCGCATATTCGGTCTTAAGCCACAAGAGTTTAGCGCAACATACGAGGCGTTTTTAAAGCATGTGTATCCTGAAGATATTGATTTAGTCAACAACATCTACATGTCATCTCTCAAAGAGAAGAACGGTTACTACGTTGAACATCGAATTGTTCGTAAAAATGGCGAGATTGGGTTTGTAGAAGAGAGATGTGAGCATACGTTTGATGAAGAGGGAAATCCGACAAAATCAATAGGCACGGTTCATGATGTAACAAGACGTAAAAATGCAGAAAATGAGCTTGTTTTGGCGTCTGCTGTTTTTGAAAAGATGAATGACGGAGTGCTCATTACTGATCATAAGCAGCAAATTGTTACTATAAACAGTGCATACAGTGGAATTTCCGGATACGATATTGAAGAGATTAGGGGAAAAACACCAAATACATTTAGTTCGGGCTGGCATGACAGGGTTTTTTATCAAAACCTGTGGAATGAGCTTAATCAAAACGGACACTGGAACGGGGAGATAATTGACCGCAGAAAAAACGGCGAGTTATACACGGCTGAACTTAGCATTATTGCTATGCACAACAAAGACGGTAAATTGACAAACTACATATCCATAGTCAATGATATAAGCGAGAAGAAGCAAAAAGAGAGCTTGATTCATAATCTTGCCTATTTTGATGCGCTTACAAATCTCCCAAACAGGGTTTTGTTTCAAGAGCGTGTTACGAATAAGATACCCTCACTTCATAGAAACTCAAAAAAAATGGCACTCTTTTTTATAGATATGGACAATTTTAAAAATATAAATGACACATTTGGGCACTTTACCGGAGACAAATTTTTGATTGAAGTTGCAAAATCAATTAAAGAGATTCTTCGCCAACAGGATACTTTGGCTCGACTTGGCGGTGATGAGTTTACGGTAATAGTAGAGGATGCGGAGTCCGTTTTGGACATAGCTTTTGTAGCCGAGAAAATAATTGAGAGATTTAAAGCACCGATAATAGTGAATGGCAGAGAATTTTATACCGGAGCAAGCGTCGGTATAAGCATCTATCCTGATGACGGAACAACCTATGAAGAGCTTGTTAAAGCCGCCGATACGGCGATGTATCAGGTAAAAGATAGCGGAAAAAACAGTTATCAGTTTTATATGCAGTCGATGAACGAGAAGATAACCGAACGCTCGCTTATAGAGAATGACTTGCGTAGTGCTATAAACAGACATGAGCTATTTTTAGAGTATCAGCCAAAAGTAAATCTTCAGACAAAAAAAGTTTACGGTATGGAAGCGCTTGTAAGATGGAATCATCCTGACGTTGGGCTTATACGACCTGATAAGTTTATCGGTATATCCGAAGAGACGGGACAGATATCGCAGATAGGTCTATGGGTTGCAAAACAGGCAATCAGCGACACAAAAGCACTTCATGATGATGGAAGAAGACTAGTTATATCAATAAATGTATCAAGTAAGCAACTAAATGACGATGCTTTTATTGATAATATCTGTGCTATCGCGGATGATATTGGACTTGATAAAAGCTATATCGAATTAGAGATTACAGAGAGCCACATTATGAAAAATGTTGACAAAGCTCTTTCTATCTTAAATGCACTATACGAAAGAGGTTTTAAACTCTCAATTGATGATTTTGGGACTGGCTACTCTTCATTAAGCTATCTAAAGAAATTACCGGCAAAAACGATTAAAATAGACCGCAGTTTTGTACTTGATATCGACAAAGATGAAGACGACCGCTCAATAGTTGCGGCAATTATCGCTATGGCAAGATCTCTTGGTAAGGACGTTATTGCCGAGGGCTCAGAGACAAAAGAGCATGTCGATACACTTAAATTTTTGCACTGCAATCAAATACAGGGGTATTACTTTAGTAAACCTCTAAAGATAGAGAAGTTCAGAGAGTTTATTAAAGATTTTAAAGGCGAGGGCAAATCAGTTTAAGCTATTATGACAATATATTTTTAGCCAGTCCAAACTGATTTGCAGTCATTAGATGAATTTTTGGATGCAGTGCTTTTAATTCTAAAAAGAGATTTTTGCTAAGCTCAAATCCAACTCTATACTCCTCTTCTATTCCTTTTTCATTTGCAACCCTCAAGGCTTCTATCCACTCTTCCGGTACATTTATGCCGGGAACATGAGCGGAGAGAAACTGTGCAGTTCTAAGCTTAGTTATTGGGAAAATACCAAGAATAAGCTCTGCACTCTTGTTTTCGCTGTGGCACTCTTGGTTTGCAGACTCTTTAAGTTCAAGCAGAAGTTTTGCGCTCTGTAAGTCGTAAACAGGCTGAGTTATAATCCCAAGCGCTCCATGTTTTATCTTCTTTAGCATCTTTTTTTGAAGAGTTTTTGGGTTTTTTGCATAAGAATTTACAACGGCAAAAGGGTATATCTCTTTTGGTTTATGAGTAAATGGCTTACCGGCGTAGTCAATGGCGCTGTTAAAACAAGAGATAATATCTAGCAAAAGCGAGCTGTCTGACTCAAAAACACCTTTAGTGTGCGGCTGGTCGGATATTGTCGCTGGGTCTCCTGTTAGTGCCAAAATAGCTCTGATGTCTGCTTCGTTTGCTCCAAGAAGGTCCGATTGCAGAGCAATTTTGTTTCTATCTCGCATACTCATAGTTGCAATTACCGGTTTGTTAAATCTCTCTTGTAGCATTTTTGCAGCAAAGAGAGAGTTGTATTTCAGCTTTGCAAGAGGATTGTCGGTTGTCGTAAAACCATCTACCAGCTTATCAAGCCCTAGCTCTGCTATTGTCTCTAGTATAGGGGAAAATATTGGAGAGTGAGACGGAGTTGTCTCTAGCGTGATATATGTATCGTTCTTTAGTTTATTTATCAGTTCATCAAACAAAAAGCATCCTAAATGGGTATAATTGCGCAATTATAACTAAAGAGAGAAGAATATATGCTAAAACTGGCTGTTTTTGATTTCGATTCTACGCTTATGGACGGCGAGACGATAGATTTTTTTGCAGAGGAACTGGGTCTTGGTGAAGAGGTTAGTAAAATAACCGAAGCCGCTATGAGCGGAGAGCTTGATTTTTTTGAATCGCTTCAGCAGAGAGTAGGGCTTTTAAAAGGGCTGGAGTATAGCGTAGTTGAGAGAATAAGTCATAATTTGCCATATATGAAGGGTGCTAAAGAGACAATCGCTGAGTTAAAGGGCAGAGGCATGAAAGTGGTCTGTTTTAGCGGCGGATTTAGAAGCGCTACCGGATATGCAAAAAATATTTTAGGGTATGATGCTGATTTCTCAAACGTGCTGCACCACAAAAACCAGATACTTACAGGGCTTGTCGGCGGAGATATGATGTTTAACTACTCTAAAGGTGATATGTTGGTTCGTCTGCAAGGTTTGCTAGGTGTAAATGAAAATGAGACGTTAGTATGCGGAGATGGGGCAAATGACCTCTCAATGTTTGCTCACGCCGGAACAAGAGTCGCTTTTTGTGCAAGAGAGATTTTACGTAAAGAAGCAAATATAATAGTCGAAACAAAAGACTTAACACAAATATTAGGAAAAATTTAATGTTAGAAAACAGTATCTGGAGACAGTATAACAGCGAGAATAGTTTTAGAGGGTTATTGGCTAAATTTTGTAAATTAAATGAGACTGATCTTATAGAAGAGGACAAAGCTTTATATAATGCGCTTAAGACAAAATTGACAAAAAAAGAGTTAAAACTTTTTGCGATGGATAGTGCAAATTTGGGCGATGAGAAAATAAAGTCTGAATTTTCATGTAACGATGAAGAGCTAGAAAAAGCTAAATTTAAACTCTATAAAAAACTAAAACAGGATAAAGTCCGTTTGAGCTTTAAAGAAGGAAACGCAGAAGATTTTGATAGTTAATTAGACAAGATAATCTTGAAGGAGACCCTTCTTGATTTTTCTTTATCTTCATTTTTATCAACCACCACTTTTTTAGCAAAGCTCAATCCGCTTCCCTTTATTACTTCACTTAGCAGCTTTTGACTCTCTTTGTTTTGGTTGTTGAAAATATGGCTAAGTGTTGCAAATGAGCGTTTCATAGAGAGTTCTTCGTTATTTATATATCTTTGCGAAAAGTCTGTTGTTCCCCACTCACTTGAGGTATGACCGCTAATCTCAAGCGTGCCTATACTCTGTCTGTTTTTATGTAAAAACGGTAAAAGCTTATTGCCGAATTTTTTTAAAAACTCTTTTTGCTTATTTGTTAGCGTAAATTGCCCAACATCAAAGTATAAATTTTTATCTATCAGATTTATAGATAAATCCTCTTTTATTGTGATTTTATTTGCCGCTATCTCATCTTTGAATATATTTAGCAACTCGTTATAAAAATTTGCTGAGTTGTTAGATGCTTTACTCTTTGGTGCCTCTGCCTTTGACGTTTGAGCCATAGATAAATTTCTGTTTAATTTTACAATCCACATATTTGTTTCTTGGGAATTTTTGTTTGTATAAACTCCCACAACGCCTATTTGTGAGTTGTGAAGCACGCTTATGGCATTAAAGGTATCATATTCATCAGACCCATAGTGTTCTTGGCTCAGCATAGAAAATTTACTATCAAGCAGCATCGCGAGACCGTCTGTGTTATAGTTGTCATAAACATACCCGACACCGACAATCTTGCCGTCGCTAAACTCCTTTATATCTTTTAAAACACTCGAATAGGTTGTGTTGATTATCTTCTCTTGTAAAATATTTTTTTGCAAATCTATCTTGAGCAATTTTACCTGCTCCTTACCCCTCTCATCCTCTTCAGAAAGCGATAAAGCAAAACTGTTGTCTCTTAGTTTAATAATTTTATACGGAGTAATATTTTTTTTATTTTCAAACTCTTTAATCCAGATTTTATCCCCGTTTTGGGTAATCCGCATAATGGATATATTTTTTGATTTTTCGCTATTTGTCTGACCCAAAACCATAATAGAGCCGTCATCCGCTTCAGCCGCATCAACTCCGACGTCATCGTAGCTTGTACCGTACTTTTTGCTCCACAGCTTAGTTCCATCGCTTGAGAATCTTGCTAAATATATATCATTTAAACCAAGTCCGCCGTTAAAAATATTGTCGCTATATGGTTTTGATGTTGTTGATGAACCGATTGTTAAAATACCGCCATCACGAAGTGCGACAATCTTGTTCATTTTGTCTTGATTTTGTGTTCTGAATATCTCTTTAAAGATTGTGTTTGCATTTGAGTCAAGTTTTAAAACTACAAGCGAGCCATCAAGTGTGTATCCGCCGACAAAATAGCCATTCTCTGGAGTTTTTACCACTCCTACGGCTTCACTGAAATTTGGTAAATTTATTGATTTTCTAAGAGTTATATCTGCTTGATTATCTACTTTTACCAGATGTATTTGTGAGCCGTGAGCACTTGAGAGGGATGAGAGGTAATCATATGCGTTTGTATAGGTTGCATCTGCGCTTGATGAGTTGTTTTTATATGTTTTAATAAATCCGACAGCACTTATTGAGCGGTCATAATCCTCAGTAACACCAAGAAGCGCATTGTTAAACGGTTCATTTATTACAATTGAGAAATCTGTTGTTTTTGCATATAGAGAAGATATAAGCAAGATAGTTATTAGGATATGGTGCATATTGCTACTTTTTTACTATACATGTAGCAAAAAATATTCCTAAATTTGTATGAAAAAAAGCGAAGTAGGGAAGTGTGGTGCAAAAGCACCAAAAAACCTAAAACAGGCTACTAAATGCCCGCGGGCATTTAATAAAACCTATCTCAAATTTTCAAATGGAGCAGTTACAACTGTTTTTCTAGTTACAGTATATGGAACTAATGCCGCAGCACGAGCTCTCTTGATAACTGTTGCAATCATATCTTGGTGACGTTTACAGTTACCAGTTAAACGGCGAGGCATAATTTTGTATCTTTCTGAAAGAGAGAAGCGAAGAGCTCCTACATCTTTATAGTCCATGAAATCTACTTTTGCTTCACAATATTTACAAAATCTTTTTTTGTACTTTCTTCTTTCTGCCATGTTGTTTCCTTTTTTTATCTATTTTCTAAAACGGAATTTCATCTTCATCAATGTCGATTACAGGAATAGAACTGCTGCTAGGCATCTGCTGTGCGCTTGGCTTTTGATAGCTTTGCGGTTTTTGCTGTTGATAACTAGGCTGCTGATAATCTTGCTGAGCGGATTGTTGAGCAGGATATTCATCCGCTGAACCTTGGTTACCGCCTTTAGAATCTAACATCTGCATAGTTTCAACAACAACAGAGTGCTTAGAGCGTTTCTGTCCGTTTTGATCTACCCATTGATCAAAGTTAAGTCTACCTTCTACCAGGATTTTACTCCCTTTTCTAAGGTATTGGTTGGCAATCTCAGCACTTCTGGCAAAGAAAGTGATGTCAACAAAACATACTTCCTCTTTTTTTTCGCCATTCACAGTGAATTTGCGGCTTGTAGCAATAGAACTATTTGCTATGCCCATTCCGCCCTGAGTGTATCTGAGCTCAATATCTCGAGTTAAATTTCCAACCAAAATAACTTTGTTATACATGAATTTTCCTTGTTTGTTTAGGCTTTAGCCAATTACTCTGCTGCTTCCTCAGCATCTTCTTCAAGCGCTGCAGGTATTACAACTTCTTCAACTTTTGCTTCTCCAGCAGGTAATGAAGCTTTTTTATTAGCTTTTATTACTAACTGATTCCAAGCTGTAACTTCACGATTTGTATCGTATTTGATAGTTACAAAGCGAAGAAGGTTTTCGTTGATACGGAAACGTCTTTCAATCTCACTAATTGCCGAAGGAGCAATTGAGTAGTAGATAACGTAGAAGTAGCCACGCTCGTTTTTGTTAACAGGATATGCTAATTTTCTCATACCCATAGTGTCTCTAGCAGCTATCTCGCCACCGTTAGAAGTGATAACTTCTTCGATAGCAGCAATGCTAGCTTGAATCTCTTCTGCCGTTAATGTTGGTTTTACGATTACTAGGTTTTCGTAATTTCTCATAGAGTATAATCTCCCTTTGGTATTTTGCCATCAATCGAATGATGTAAGGCTTTTGTTTCCCTTTCGGATGTGTATATATCGAAAAATAATCGATACAAAGAGAAAGGAACGCGGGATTATACAAAAAATATACTTAAAAAAAGCAACACAATGCTATTTAGTACTATTGCAAATAGACATAAATAATATCTATTTTATCTTTTTAGGATATAGTTTTATCAATTATTAATGGAGAATATATGCCAAGAAGAAAAAAATCTGCTCCTAAAAAACAGTCAAATATTTTAACATACATAGCTTGGATTTTGGTTTTTATAGTAGTCATTATGGGTTCTGTGGCTGTGGGATACTATCTTGGATATGAGAATGCTAAAAAAGACGCACTCAAAAAAGAGAGCTCCAAAGAGCAAAAAAGATTATCTGTTGTTAAAAAACTTGAGGAAGAAAGCGCTAAAAAAGATGAGTTGAGTGTAAATAACAGACTCAAAGAGGTGTTGAAAAAAGAAAGTATACCTGCTGAGAAAAAGAAGGTGCTCGAAGAGATAAAACCAGTTGAAAAAGACAAAGTCACTGAAAAAGCCAAGGTTGTTGAAAAAGCCAAGGTTGTTCAAGAAACTACAGGAGAGTATGAGAATGCTTCACATGAGGTTGAAGACGATTTATTGCCAAAACCGCCTAAGCGGGAAATTGTAAAAACTTCTGCTAAGCCAAAATTAGCAATCATAATTGATGATGTAAGCGTTCAATCGCATGTCAGTGCTATACATGAGCTTAAGCTTCCAATTACAATGTCTTTTCTGCCGCCAAGTAAAATCAGACCGAATTCTAATAATTTGGCAGCTAAAGAGAATTTTTATATGGTTCACCTGCCTATGGAAGCTCTAAATTTTAGAGGAGAAGAACCATTTACATTAAAAACTGATGATTCGGAGGAGAAAATATTGCAAAGAATTATTGAGTTGAAAAAATTATTTCCACGGGTAGATTATATAAATAACCATACAGGAAGTAAATTTACAGCAAATGAATCTGCTATGAACAAGCTAATATCCACACTTAAGAGCCAAAATATAACTTTTGTAGATAGCAGAACTACGGCTAATTCACAAGCGCCAAAAATGGCTAAGAAATATGGTCTAAATTATATTGGCAGGGATGTGTTTTTGGACCATCATACGGACAAGTCTTATGTAATGGCACAAATAAAAAAAGCGATTGAAGTGGCTAAACTGCATGGAAGTGCCATAGCTATAGGACACCCGCATGCAAACACAATTTCAGCAATCAGTGAGTCAAAAAGACTTTTTTCAGATGTTGAATTAGTTTTAATAAACAAGCTTTAATAAAATGAGTTTAGTTCAGTGCGAAATACCTGAGCTGCTATCTATGAAAAACTACCCGAAGCAGCTCTCATGCGATGGAAATCTTGAGCTGTTAAATAGAATAAAAATTTCAATAGTCGGAAGCAGAAAACCGACAAAGTATTCTCGTGAGCAGATTCAAAAGCTCTCATCATCACTGTCAAAAAACGGAATTTGTGTTGTTAGCGGCGGTGCAATGGGCATAGATGCAACGGCACATTTTGGAGCAGGAGCTTCAAATACTATTGCTGTTTTGCCATGCGGCATAGATTTGCGCTATCCGGCAGTAAATAAAAATTTGTTGAATGATATACAAAAGAGCGGGCTTTTGCTAAGTCAGTTTGAGGGCGGATATAGCGCAACACCGTGGAGCTTTGTTGTTAGAAATGAGCTTGTGGTGGCTCTTGGGGAAGTTTTAGTAGTCGGCGAGGCAGATATAGGGAGCGGAACCATGCGAAGTGTTGAGTTTGCTCTAAAGATGGGCAAAGAGATTTTTGTACTTCCACAGCGTTTGGGCGAAAGTAACGCTACAAACCAGCTAGTAAAAGAGCGTAGGGCAAAAGTTATTTATGACATAGATGAATTTGTCGCAAAATTTTCTACTTGTCAAAATATTCAACCATCTAAAAAGTGCGATTTTATAGAGTTTTGCAGTACTAACCCGACTTATGATGAGGCTTTAGCAAAATATCCAAACAGAGTTTTTGAAGCTGAATTAAGCGGCGAGGTAAAAATAGTTAACGGCAGAGTTGTAGTGCTATAAGATAAGCATAGCGTCGCCATAAGAGTAAAATCTATATCTCTTCTCTATGGCTGTTTTATACAGCTCCATTGCTTTTTCTAAGCCCGTAAAAGAGGCTACAAGCATAAGAAGTGTTGATTTTGGCAAGTGGAAATTTGTAAGCAGATGATTTACTCTTAATGGTTTGTTGTTTGGGTGCAAAAAAATATTTGCTTCGCCTCTTTGTAAATTTTTGTTTCTTGCATAAAACTCTACGGTTCTTGTAGAAGTTGTTCCTACGCTTAAAATTGGAATATCAGACTCCAGAAGTTTTTTCGCCTCATCTGAGATATCGAAATATTCCGAGTGCATCGGATGCTCGGTTATAATCTCGCACTCAACAGGCTTAAATGTTCCGCTTCCGACATGTAGGGTAACATAGGCATGCGCAAAGTTGCTGCAAACTCTCTCATGCTGCTCTTTTGTAAAGTGCAGAGATGCAGTTGGAGCCGCAACGGCACCCTCTTCTTTGGCAAATACGCTTTGGTATTCGCTCTCATCCTCTTTGGCGTCTTCTCTTTGAATGTATGGCGGGAGTGGGACATGTCCTATTTTGTCTATGATTGGGAGCAGTTCTTCAAACCTTAAAAGTTTTTCGTTCATATAGAAGTTTACAACTCGGCTTCCGTCTTCATGCAGCTCTTTTACAACAGCTACTAAATTTTCATCTTCATCAGCAAAGAAAATTTCACTGCCTATTTTTACTTTGCCTCTGATATATACATTTACATCATAAGCATTTAAGGCTCTGTTTATTAGAAGCTCTATTTTCCCGCCGCTTGGTTTTTTGCCAAAAAGTCTTGCTTTTATGACTTTTGTGTCGTTAAAGATAAGTGCGCAGTTTTTTGGGATAAATTTTTCAAAGTCTGAAAATTTAGCATGTAGAATCTCATCTGTTTTTCTGTTGTAAATAAGAAGTTTCGCGCTGTCTCTTGGAGAAGCTGGATAAGTTGCTATGAGCTCTTTGGGGAGTAAAAAGTCATAGCTGGATGTGAGCAGCTCATTGGCGCTCACATTAATTCTCTATTTGTTTAGTGTCGTCATCAATCTCTTCATCTGTATCTTCTTCCTCAAGCGGAGGAGCAGGATTTACTGCTCTAACGATTAATATGGAGATAGCATATAAAAATATCAACGGAATTGCCATAAGAAGCTGAGTTAAAACATCCGGAGGAGTAAGAACTGCCGCAACTATAAAAATAATTACAATAGCATATCTAAAAAAATCTATCATATTTCTATCGTTTATCATACCAAGAAGCGCCAATGTATATGCAAAAACAGGCAATTCAAAAGCAATTCCAAAACCAAATAAAATTTTTGTGAAAAAGCCGACATACTCTTCTATGTTTATAAGTGGAGTGAATGTAAAGCTACCAAATTCTATAAGAAACGCAAATCCAAAAGGAGTAACAAAATAGTAAGCAAACAAAACGCCTACTCCAAACATTATAGTTCCGCCTAGTATAAACGGGATAACCATTTTTTTCTCGTTCGCATATAGGGCAGGAGCCACAAACGCCCATATTTGGGCAAGAATAATAGGCAAAGAAGCTAAGATTGCCGCAAAAAATGAAACTTTAAGTGCCACAAAAAATGCTCCACCGACTTGATTTGTGGTAACCATTCCCTCTGCTGCATTAACGGAGATTTTGCCTACATCCAGAAGAGCTGTTTTTAGAGGTGCAACAATCCATGCCAAAAGCGGTTCATGAAAGGAAAACATAATAAAAAACATTACAATAAGAGTGCCGACAGATATTGCCAGCCTTTTTCTTAGTTCAATTAGGTGCGGTCTTATCTCATCAAACATTTTTACTGTCTTCTTTTTTCTTTGGAAGTGTTACTTCATCAGGCTTGTTTTGAGGTTTGCTTGTCTGTTTTGGTCCCTCAAACAACTCCTCATAAGAGAAAGAGTCATCCTCTAGTGTTGTAAGTTTTGCTGCCATTTTTTTAATATCTGTTGCATCTTTTACTTTATTTCCTGCATCTGTCAGCTCTTTTTTGTACGCCAGAGCTTCCTCTTTCATGCTTTTGACATTCATCTCTTCTTCAAAGCTATCTTTCATATTGCCAATAACTTCTTTGGTGCTTTTAAAAAACTTAGCTATTTGAACCATTGTACTTGGCAGTTTATCCGGACCAAGAAACAAAATAGCGATAATAGCAATAACAACTATTTCAGTAAAACCCATACCAAACATAAAAAATCCTTAAATTATAATGAACGACGATTTTAACTAAAAAATAATTAATTTATGATATAAAGAGTGCAATCTCATCTGCTAAAAGATAGTCATTGTTATAAAAAGTATCATTTTTTATTATTAATTTTTTTTCTCTTACTAAAAGTTCTGCTTTTTTTAACTCATTTATATTTAAAATTCTTTTGGATACACCGACACAAGAGCGTAGACCTAAAAATATCTGTTCCATCTTTTTATCTTCAAGAGTAAGCGATTCTATTTTGATATTTAACGGGTTCTTTATGTACTCCTCAACACTGTTTGTAGGGTAATATCTCTCTAAATCCAGCTTACCGACTGCTCCGCTGCCTAAACCTATATAATCTTTGTACTCCCAGTATCCAAGATTGTGCTTACTTCTGTATGAACCAAAGTTGCTTATCTCATACTGCCCAAATCCAAAGTCAGCTATCTCTTTAAAGAGCCACGACGTAAGCGATAATTTCTCTTTTGACATATGCGGTTTTTTCTCAAACGGCGTACCCTCTTCAATACTCAGGGCGTAAGCGCTAAGGTGGTTTATAGGCAGAGAAAAGGCAGTTTTTAAGTCATGTGCTAAAAGCTCTTTAGTGTCGCCGAGTGTCGCATATATCAAATCAAGAGATAAATTTTCAAACCCTATCTCTTCTGCATTTAAAATCGCTTCTTTCGCTTGAAGAGCCGTGTGAGCACGATTTAAAAGTTTAAGTTTATCTTTGTCAAAACTCTGCACACCGAAACTTATACGGTTGACGCCGAGTTTGTGCATCCCCTCAAGCCACTCATAGTTTGCGCTGTTGGGATTTGCTTCGCTTGTTATTTCGATATTTTCGCCGAGATACGGTTTTAACATCTTAAAAAGTTTTTCATAGAGTTTCGGTGCTACGGTTGATGGCGTTCCGCCGCCGATAAAGAGGGATTCTATGTCACATTGTCCGACTTTAAATCTCTCCAGCTCAAACTTAAGCTGAGTACAAAGAGCCCCCATATAGGCATCTTTTAGATGAAACTTGTCAACGTATGAGTTAAAAGCGCAGTATGCACACTTGGAGTCACAAAAAGGAATATGGATATAAAGTAACAAATCTACTCTCCTGAGCTAAAGAGTGGAATTATAACTTTATTTCTCTTTTTAAACCAAAGTGATTAATGTTGATTAAAGCAATATGTGATAAAGTTATATTAAT
This sequence comes from Sulfurimonas sp., assembly GCA_041654255.1. Lineage (GTDB taxonomy): Bacteria > Campylobacterota > Campylobacteria > Campylobacterales > Sulfurimonadaceae > Sulfurimonas. The sequence continues at coordinate 47,015 of JBAZDX010000007.1, read as the reverse complement.
TTTATTTATAGCAAAGGCTAGTGAATTGTTGAATTATTTAGATAAAGTCCAAGAGTGCTTAAGAGAGTTGGAGGAGTTATATGTTGGAGGCAATGGAGAGCAAAAAGCCGTTATAGCCTCATCTTTAGAAAATATTATAGGTCAAAAAGAGCTCTCATATAACCTTTTAAATTCAAGCAAAATAGAAAAAACAACAAACTTGCCAAACAGAGAGGTCCTTATGGAGGATATTTCTCATCTAAAAAACGAAGCGATGCTTATTATACTTCACATGAATCAGATAGAGGCGGTAAAACAGCTCTACGGCTTTGAAATTACCAAAAAGGTAATAGTTGACAAGAGTGAAAAGTTAAGCCATCTAATTAAGGAAACAGAAGCAACTCTATACAGCATAAATCTTCAAAAGTTTGCTATTTTGGTAAAAGAGAGAATGTTTTTTGACAAATATCTCTCAATTTTGCAATTTTCTATTTTTAACAATATGGATAACTGCAAATACTGCGGCGAGGACGGAGAAGATATAATAACCGACTTTACGGCCGGAGTGGCTTACGGCATTGAGCATCTTCACCACACTGCAAACGTCGCGCTTCAAGAAGCGACCATATCAAAAGAGAACTATAAAATATATGACACCGTTCCGGAATGTGTAATCACAAAAAAGATGACTCTAAACAAGCACAAAGTCTATAAAGATGCCTTGCATGAGGGTTATGTGGTTCCTTACTTTCAACCTATAATTGATGCAAGAGACGACTCTGTTATGAAGTATGAGGCACTTGCGAGACTTCTGCTCCCTGATGGCACGATTGTTGCACCCTATCACTTTTTAAACGTAGCGTTGGAGGACAAAACTTTTGAGTTTTTCACAAGACAGATGATGCAAAAAGTTTTTAATATTTATAACAATACATCTGCGCAGATATCTATGAACCTGACATATGAAAATATAAAGTCAAAGACAATGCTTGAGTATATAAAGAACAGGCTTGAGAAATACGGCGGAGAGAGAATCACTTTTGAGATAGTAGAAACCGAAGAAATAGAGGATTATGGCGTAGTTGAGAATTTTATTTTGATGATAAAAGAGTATGGATGTAAAATCTCTATAGATGATTTTGGCTCGGGCTACTCAAATTTTACAAACCTTATAAAATTAAATATCGATTTTATCAAGATTGACGGTCTTCTTATAACAAAACTTCTTAGCGATGAGAAGGCCAGATTGATGGTTCAAGGGTTGATTCATTTTGCAAAAAATATAAATATAAAAACTATTGCGGAGTTTGTGAGCTCAAAAGAGCTCTCAGAGTGCGTTAAAGAGCTCGGTATAGATTATATTCAAGGCTATTACCACGGAGAGCCTAAAGACGCTAAATTTTATAGCCTTACTTAGATAAACTGCTTAATGTGTGGATAATCTCATCCATTTTAGTGCTGATTAGACTAATCTCATCCGAGATATCGTTAACCTCGCTGGCATTTCTGTTAAGTGAGTCAGAACTCTCAGAGATTGACTGAATAAGAACATTAGTAGTGGCAGATGTCTCAGCCAAACTCTTTTGTGTTCTCTCGGCAAGCTTTCGCACTTCATCCGCAACAACCGCGAAACCTCTTCCGTGCTCGCCCGCACGCGCCGCTTCAATAGCCGCATTTAGTGCCAAAAGATTTGTCTGTTCTGCTATGTCGCCTATTGTTGCTAAAATAGTTTTAGTCTCATGCGCATTTGATACAAGAATTTGAAGATTTTCAACCATATCGTCCTCTTTTTTGGCAACGTTGTGAATTCTGTTTACAGCGTCGTTAATCATCCCTTTTAGCTCTTTGATTGTAGAGTTAGTGATTGTTGAGATAGTCTCGTTTAGTTTGTTTGAAGATTCGACAATAGTGTTTTGATGCTCTTTATTTTTCTCTTCCATGTCGCCAAGTGCTTCTCCAAGACTGTTAATGTTTGTAAGAAGCTCCGCCATTTTAGCCTCTACATTAATTTCGCTTCTTGTTTGAAATGAGCCTTCTGAAAATTTCTTAAGCGTTGCTATCGCATTGTCAAGATTTTTTTCAGAAGAGCCTAGCATGTTGTTTAGAGAGTTTCTTAGCACATGGACATAAGGCGTCTTTGAGTCAGAAGCAATTCTGCACGAGTAGTGACCCTTTGCAACTTTATCTGTCATGAGAACCATCTCCCCGGCAACTTTTGTATCAGCTAAAACGGAGTTTTGATAAGTTGTGACAATTTTGTTGAAGTTTATCTCAGCTTCATCGCTGCTGTTTTCATCTATGCTGACTTTGTTTCTTTTAAACTCCATCATCTCAATCAGTTCTAATCTTTTTTGATTTAAGCCTTGAGATTTTTTGCTGCCAATTTGCATATTTAGGGCAAAAGTAACTATAAATGTTACAACAGCTAAAACAGCCTGCAATGGAGTTGAATCAGTTAAAAAAAGAGAGCCTATTAGAATCGCGAATGCAAGAGCTATTATTGTGTTTTTTAAAGTATTGTTCATTTTTTATCCCTATCTTAATGTTTTGTAGAGTTCTTCAGCTGCTTTTATCTCTTCCGGCGAAGCTTTTCTTCTGCATGAGAGATATGTCTGCTCTTTTCTTGATTCGTCATACATCGGATAAACCGTCGCGTAAACCCAGTAAAATCCGCCGCCTTTAATGCTGTTTTTTACATAGCCGGTCCAAATTTTTCCACTCTTTATACTCTCCCACAAATCTTTAAACGCTGCTTTTGGCATATCTCTGTGACGGACTATATTGTGCGGCTTGCCTACAAGCTCATCGATCGTATATCCTGCAACCTTGCAAAAATCATCATTGGCAAAAAGTATAATACCCTTTGCGTCAGTTTGAGAAACTAGAAAATCATCATTTTTTAATACATACTCTCTCATTATTAATCTCTTTCTTTAAATTGTGTCACAATTGTAACATATAAAAACGAATGTTAGATACTAAATTAGTTTATTTTAATAGCAACTTTTGTATAATCCCACTCAAATTATAAGAAGTGAAACTATGAGCAAAAAAGATTTATATCGCCCAAATGTCGCCATGATTATCGTCTCAAGCTCTTACCCGCAGACAAAAGAGATTTTTTTGGCGCAGAGAAATGACATGTATGATGTATGGCAGTTTCCTCAAGGCGGGATAGACGATGGCGAAGAGGTCAAAGAGGCACTCTTTCGTGAACTTTTAGAAGAGATAGGTACTGATAAAGTAGAGGTAATTGCTGAGTTTCCAGAGTGGATATCTTACGACTTTCCTCCAAGAATTGCCGAGACAATGAAACCCTTTATCGGGCAGACACAGAGATATTTTTTGGTTAAGCTGCATGAAGAAGCAATAATAAATATCAATACGTATGTGCCTGAGTTTAGCGACTATAAGTTTGTAACTGCCGATGAGGCTTTAGCTTTGAGTGCCAGTTTTAAAAAAGATGTTTATAAAAGTGTGATAAATTATTTCAAAGAAGAGGGATTATTGTAGATGTTGATAGTTCAAAAATTTGGTGGAACAAGCGTTGGCGATTTAGAACGGATACAAAATGTTGCTAACAGAGTGGCAAAAACAAAAAAAGCCGGAAATGATGTTGTCGTAGTTGTTTCAGCTATGAGCGGGGAGACCAATAAGCTTGTCGCTTACGCAGAGCACTTCTCAAAAAATCCATCACGTGCAGAGGTGGATATGCTCCTAAGTTCCGGAGAGAGAGTAACTGCAGCTCTTTTGGCGATAGCACTAAGCGAGATGGGCATTCCGGCAGTCTCCATGACGGGAAGAAAAGCGGGAATCGTAACTGACAGTATCCATACAAAAGCCCGCATTGAAGAGATAAATCCAGCGGCTATGCAAGAGGCTATAAAAGAGGGCAAAATAGTCGTAGTCGCAGGTTTTCAGGGCGTCTCTCAGGATGGAAACGTAACAACGCTTGGACGCGGCGGGAGCGACCTCTCTGCCGTTGCAATCGCAGGAGCGCTAAAGGCTGATTTGTGTGAGATATATACGGATGTAAGCGGTATTTTTACAACCGACCCGCGTATCGAGCCAAAAGCGAAAAAACTTGAAACAATCTCTTATGATGAGATGTTGGAGTTGGCTTCTTTGGGTGCTAAAGTGCTTCAAAACCGCTCTGTTGAGCTGGCAAAAAAATTAAACGTAAATCTAGTAACAAGAACAAGCTTCTCGGACGAAGAGGGGACATTAATAACTAAGGAAGAAAATATCATGGAAAAACCGTTAGTAAGTGGAATTGCATTAGACAAAAATCAAGCTCGCGTCTCATTGGTTGGCGTAAAAGACAGACCGGGAATAGCATCGGATATATTTACAAAGCTCTCAAACAACAATGTAAACATCGACATGATTATCCAAAACGTGGGGCATGACGGCAAGGCAAATATCGACTTTACCGTTCCTGTTAGCGATTTAAACGATGCAAAGAGAGTAATGGATGTTTTTGTAAAAGAGTCTGAAGTTAATGAGGTTTCTTACGATGAGAACATCTGCAAGGTCTCAATTGTGGGTGTCGGTATGAAGTCTCACACAGGCGTTGCAGCAAAAGCGTTCTCTACTATGGCGAGTGAAAATATAAATATAAATATGATCTCAACGTCAGAGATAAAAATTTCTATGATAATTGCTGAAAAATATGCAGAGTTGGCAGTCAGAGCGCTTCATAACGCTTACGAGTTAGACAAGTAGTTTCATGAGCGATTTTGCCCAGTGGAGTTTGGATGCCATCAGAGAAGAGGGCGGCTGTTTCAGCTGGCTCGAAGAGCAGCGCTTTGATTGGACGACTACCACTTCTCAAGCATTGGAGCAGATATTAGAGGGTAAGACGATTATCCTTATTGTAGATGAGAAGAGAAAATGGCTTGAGAGATACATCCTTGATTTTATAAACTCTTTGCAGATAGACCGTCCACTGCTTCCAATCGTCGCTATTGACAGCATCTATTCTCACTACAATAATGTAAGCGGTGGAGAGATGATTGATATGGTTGAGGACATGATATCCTTGGCGCATAAAGATGACTACTTTTTTTGGTACATAGGCAGAGGCGATGATAAAAGAGCCGACATTGCAAAAAGAAAAGATACAAGCTACTTTTGGATTTTTGACGAAGAGTATCTAAACGCATTTAACCTAAAGTCCTACGACAAGGTTCTTGATATAAAACTGTTGCAACTCTACCGTCTCTTTAATGCATCTTTAAATGCGGCGATGTTTGGAGAGGTTGATGTCAGCGTATGATTTTAAAAAGAGTCATATTCTAATCTCTACAAACATAGAAGCTGAATTTGAGAGACTAAAAGAGCTACTTGTGCCAAGCAGGGTTGTCGGTTTTATAGAAGATGAGTTTAAGATAGAACATGCAAAAGCGGTCGTTGCAGAGTCCTACATAAGCGAATCGGAAATAAAGTATCTAATACTCGGTGCGAATAACTTCAACGCAGTTTCACAAAATTCGCTCCTTAAAGCCCTAGAAGAGCCTCCTAGAAATATAGAGTTCATAATCATCTCTCCTACAAAAGCAAACCTTCTTCCCACCGTTCGCTCAAGGATGCCGATTTTTAAGGGTGAAACAGACCACAGTACTCAAGAGATTAGCCTAAACCTCGCCAAAATAGAGTATGCTGAGGTTTTTGAATTTTTAAAAACAAATGCAAGAGCTAAAAAAAGTGAAGCAAAGGATTTAATAGAAGCGCTTTATCACAGAGCTACGGTTATAGACAAGCTTATATTGACCACTTCCCAGCTAGAAAATTTTGACAGGGCTTACAGACTTTTAGAGCTAAACTCAAGACCACAAAGTGTTTTGGCTATGATTATTATGAGTTTTGTAGGAGAAAAAAATGCAAATTGAACTACTTTCAAACAGTGTAAATATAGAGAAATATTTAAAAGAGTTGGGTGTTGATAGCGGCGGAATAACCATACTTGCTTCAAAAGCGACGCACCATGTAGTCTATATAAGAGAGTTGCATGTCGGTGCGGCAAATATTTTAAAACAAGACGCTCTTAGCATCGGAGCGGATTTGGCAGTACCTCGCGGAACCGTTGTCGCAAAGACGCCGCATGTCGACTGCATACTTATTGCTACGGCAAGGCAGCTGCAGACGCTTAGTAAAAAAGAACTTCTCCAACCATTCGGTTTAAAAGATGTGGCTAAAAAACTACAAGATATTTTAAAGATTAAAAAACCGCTTAACACCGAGGTTATGGGTGTTTTAAATGCGAATAATGACAGTTTTTTTGCGGCTTCAAGATTTAAAGAGGGCAGCGTTATAGAGGCAATAGAGAAGATGATAGAAGACGGTGCCGGCATTATAGATATCGGCGGAGTTTCATCTGCGCCTAATTCTTTGCATGTAGATAAAGATGAAGAGCTAAGAAGAGTAAGACCGATATTTGAGATAATTAAAAAAGAGAAGTTTTATAACAGAGTAAAATTCAGCATAGACAGTTATGAGCCGGAGGTAATATCTTGTGCACTAAAGAGCGGATTTGGAATTGTCAATGATATTACCGGACTCTCTAACGATGCAGTTTCTAAGCTTTGTGCGAGCAACGGTGCCAGAGCAATTATTATGCATATGCAGGGCACACCCGAGACCATGCAGGATAAACCTGAGTATGAAAATGTACTAAGCGATGTTTACTCTTTTTTTGAGCAAAGAATAAAAAAAGCAGAATCATTGGGTGTAAAAGATATAGTTTTGGATGTGGGAATCGGGTTTGGCAAAACTCTGGAGCATAATTTGATGCTGATAAAACATTTAGAACACTTTTTAACCCTTGGAAAGCCTCTGCTTGTAGGCGCTTCAAGAAAGTCAATGATAGATAAAATTTCACCATCATCAGTTGATGAGAGACTTGGCGGAACCTTGGCTTTGCATCTCGAAGCTGCTAGAAACGGCGCCTCAATTATTCGTGCACATGATGTAAAAGAGCATGTTCAAGCACTAAAAATTCAAAAAACGTTAAACGTGATTTAAAAGGGGTATGGATATGATATTTCCAGTAGTAGGAAGCATTGCAACAACGTCAGTTGTATCAATAGATGTGAACAATTCAATCTCAAGCGCTATAAAAAAGATGTTTGAACATGAGCATAGAAATATAATCGTTATAGACGGCGATATTTTTCGCATCTTAAGAGTTTCGGATATTTTAAATATTAAAGCTAAAAAAATAGATTTAAGCAGCTCGCTGAAAGATTTGGGACTCTTGGTAGCACCGATAATAAACAGAGATAAAAATGTTTTAAATACATTGGAGTATTTAAGCTGTGAAGTAGAGTATATATGTGTTACTAACGATGACGGCTCTCTTCATGGGTTAATATCTCACACTGACATTATAAGCAGCATTGACCCCGATACTCTTATGGATAACTTTTGCCTTCTTGATTTCTTAAAACTTAGCAGAAGAACAAAATGGATAGGCAAGGATGTGAAAACGGCAGACCTGCTTTGCGAGATGGCTCAAAATTCATTTGAGAGCGTAATAGTCATTGAGAATTTTAGACCCATAGGCATATTTACCACCAAAGATGTTGTAAAAATTATTGAAAAAAACGAAGATCTTGATTTGCCAATCAGCAGATACATGTCAACGCCTGTTGAAACAATAAATAAAAATTGCTCGGTTAAAGAGGCTTTGGATTTTTTAAAGCAAAAACATTACAAGAGAGTTGTAGTTGTCGATGATGATGGCAAAATGTCAGGTGTTATTTCACAAAAAGAGTTGATTGCCACGACATATTCGAGATGGTCTGTTTTAACAAAAGAGTATCAAAAAGAGCTTAGCGAGATAAATAGCGCACTGGTAAAGAAAAATATAAAATATAAAGAGATTGCATCCAGAGACTCGCTGACAAAACTCTATAACCGCCATAAATTCACTAAATTATATCAATCCTCATATGAAACGATGATAGAGAGAGACAGTGAAATGTCGCTGATAATGATAGACATAGACAACTTTAAAAAAATTAATGATACATATGGGCATAACGTCGGAGACAGCGTGATTGTTCAAATCTCTCAAACACTTGTAAAAAATTTGAGAAATATAGATATTGTCTGCAGATGGGGCGGCGAAGAGTTTGTTATTTTGCTTCCGACGGCAGATATAGATAATGCCGCATTATTGGCAGAAAAATTAAGAAGTTATATAGAAGATTTAGAAGTAGAGAGCGTAGGAAGCATAACTGCAAGCTTTGGAATCTCTAGTGTCGTTGAAGGGGATGATTTAAAAAGTGTTGTAAATAGAGCTGATGAGGCTCTATATCTTGCAAAAAAATCAGGAAGAAATTGCGTAAAACTACAAATTAGATAGATATTTTAAAAAGTAGCCGGCGCAATATAGTTGCCATTGACAAAACGACAGCCATGACCTTTTGGAAATATTTTATTTGTATCAATCCAGTGTTCGGCTCCGTGATTTTTTACCGGAAAGTGAACTTTTACCGATGAATCTTTCATCTCAATGATTGTGCCGCAGTTAGTATCTACGCCGTTTTTTAGAGTTTGTCTGAATTTTTTGATATTTTTTGTAAAATTTTGCATGGCTCTTTGCTCCATTTTCTCTAACTCTGAAGTCTCTTTTTCTAGCTGTTTGTCGCGTATTTGAGTTCTTAGCTCCTGAATTTTTGCCAATCGCTCCTCTTCTATTCTCTTTTTCTCTTCTTCAGCTTTTATTTTTTCAAGTATAACATCGCGATTTTGCACAGCCAGCGCCACAAGCTGCTCAGCATTTTTAAGGTATGAGTATTTTTCTATAAATGTGTCAAACTCTGCCGCTGTTGAGGCTTGGTTAAATGAGTGTTCGCACTGCTCATATTCAAAAATATTTTTTTTGCTCTCAATGGCATTAAAGAGATTGGTTTCTTTTACGGCTTTAGCTATTAATTTTTCATCGATAAATCTATATTTAGGAGAAGTTGAATTGAGATTTTTTATTATGTCAACAATATTTTGAGCAGGAATATAGCTTGATAAAGTGCTAGTACATGGAGTGTAGTTGTTTTTGCTGTTAAAATTGTTGCACGTATATCTAGAGAGATTGTATTTAATATTTGTTTCTTCAAAATATGGGCGAACTTCGCTATATGTTTCATTGATTTTAAGAATCTCTTGATTTGTCTTTGCTCTTTTTTCTATCGGCATATCTTTTATATCAACTATTTTCCAAATATTGTTGTTTTTTTCAACCAATGCAAAGTAGTAGCCGCTTTGACTGACGTACTTGCTCGTAGATATTGGCTTTTTATCGCTGATTAAAGTAGGTTGTTGCTGTTTTGATGCGCTGCAGCCTGAGAGTACGATGGAGATAAAAAGAGCGTAGAACGTGAATTTGTAAAACAATGAATTTCCTTGGGAATTATAAATTCGGGATTTTACATCTTAACGTATTAAAAGAGCGTTAAGTTCCCATGCTAATATGCATGGGAATAGGGATATTTATTCTATCTCAGCGTCGATAACGTCATCGTCGCTTTTTTTCTTTGAACTATCAGCAGCTCCTGCTTCACCGCCTTGCTCTTGTTTGTACATCTGCTCAGCCATTTTATGACTTGCTTCAGTTAGAGTTTTTACTTTTGCTTCAATCTGCTCTTTTGTAGCATTTGTATCTTTTAGAACGTCTTTAAGTTCAGAGATAGCTGATTCGATTTTTGCTTTTTCCTCAGCTTCAATCTTCTCTCCCATCTCGCCTAGAGATTTTTCAGTTTGTGAGATTAGCGCATCTGCTTGATTTTTAAGCTCAACTAACTCTTTTCTTTTTGAGTCTTCAGCTTTGTGAAGCTCTGCATCTTTAACCATTTTATTAATCTCATCTTCGCTTAACCCTGAACTTCCGGAAATCGTGATTGACTGAGATTTACCTGTACCTTTGTCAGTTGAGCTAACAGTTAAAATACCGTTTGCATCGATGTCAAAAGTAACCTCGATTTGAGGCACACCGCGAGGAGCAGCAGCAATATTTCCTAGTTCAAAAAGACCTAGAGATTTGTTATCTTTTGCAAACTCTCTCTCGCCCTGAACAACCGAGATGCTAACAGCAGGCTGGTTATCTTCAGCAGTTGAGAAGATTTGAGATTTTTTAACAGGGATTGTTGTACCTTTTTCGATTATCTTAGTAGCAACGCCGCCTAAAGTCTCGATTCCAAGTGAAAGCGGAGTAACATCTAAAAGAAGAACATCTTTAACATCTCCTCTTAAAACACCGCCTTGGATTGCTGCACCAGCCGCAACTACTTCGTCAGGGTTTACGCTTTTGTTTAGAGTTTTGCCGCCGAAGTAGTCGGAGACCATTTTTTGAGCAAGAGGAACACGGATTGAACCACCGACCATGATAATCTCTTTGATAGCGTTGTTGTCTAAACCAGACTCTTTCATAGCAGTTTTGATGTGGTCAATCGTCTCTTTTATAAGAGACTCAATCATACCCTCAAATTTGGCACGAGTAAGCTTGATAACAAGGTGTTGCGGTCCAGATTCCGTCATAGTGATAAACGGCAGGTTAATCTCTGTTTCGGTTGAGCTTGAGAGCTCTTTTTTAGCATTTTCAGCAGCATCTTTAAGTCTTTGAAGAGCCATCTTGTCGTTTTTAAGATCAATACCGTGTGTATTTTTGAACTCGCTGTTTAGGTAATCAACGATTTTGTTGTCAAAGTCATCTCCGCCTAAAAATGCGTTTCCGTCAGTTGATAGAACCTCAAAAGTACCCTCGCTTATCTCTAAAACAGTAACGTCAAATGTTCCGCCGCCAAGGTCATAAACAAGTACGTTTTCGTCATTTTTACTGTCTAGTCCATAAGCAAGTGCTGAGGCAGTCGGCTCGTTGATGATACGTAAAACGTTAAGACCTGCGATTGTTCCCGCATCTTTTGTAGCTTTTCTCTGTGCATCGTTAAAGTACGCAGGAACCGTGATAACCGCGTCAGTTACTGTTGAGCCGAGGTAAGCTTCTGCATCCTCTTTTAGTTTGCTAAGTATTTTAGCTGAAATCTCTTGCGGCGTGTAGATTTTACCTGCCACGTCAACCGCTGCCATACCGTCTTTGTTTACGATGTTGTAAGTTACCTTGTCGTGAGCAGCTTTTGCATTCTCCTCATTCATCATAAGACCCATAATTCTCTTAATAGAAGAGATAGTTTTATGCGGGTTTGTAATTGCTTGACGTTTTGCAGGGTCGCCTACTAAAACTTCGCCTTTATCCGTGAAAGCAACTATTGAAGGAGTCGTATTTTTACCCTCTTTGTTTGGGATGATTTTTGCTTCACCGCCCTCATAAACTGCTACACATGAATTTGTTGTTCCTAAATCTATACCTATTACTTTTGACATGATGTTGTTTCCTTTGTTTTTTATTTAAATTTTTATGTAAAACTATATGAACGAATGTTAATTCGCCACAACGACCATCGCTTCGCGAAGCGGTCTCTCTTTATATCTGTAACCTGTTTGAAACGTCTGAACTATCTGTCCGCTCTCAACCGTGTCGCTATCTACGCTTTGTATAGCGTTGTGAATGTTCGGGTCAAACGGTTCACTGTGAGAAACCATCGTTACCCCATGTCTCTCCAAAGCAGTAGTTAGCTGCTTTAGTGTGAGTTCGATGCCCTCTTTTAATTTTTCTTGGTGCTCCGTCGCATCTGCTGCACTTGATGCAGAAGAGAGAGCCATTTGAAGCGCATCCATAACGGGAATCATATCTTTTGCAAATTTTTCGTTTGCATAGTCGACTGCCGTGTATTTCTCTTTTTCCAATCTTTTTTTGATATTATCAAAATCCGCATGAACACGAGCGTACTTGTCTTTTAGAGAAGCCAGCTCCTCTTGCAAAAGATTAAACTCATTTTCAACAGCTTCGGCTTCCGCAGTAGCTTCACTTGACTCCGCTTTTTCCTCTTTGCTAACCTGAGGCTCAGTTTGAAGTTCTTCTTTATTTTCTTTTGACATAGCTGTTAAATTACTCCTTATCTAAAAAGATGACATAATTATACATATTGAGTGTAACAATGTCAAGTGAAAGTTAAACTTTTTTTGTTAATTAAGTTGAGCCTATTAATATCAACTATTAATATATTAAAAAAGTTTTACTATCCTCTTCTTATATAGTATCATTATAAAACAAATTTATTGGAGATATTATGAAATATTTAGCTTGGCTCGGCGCTATATTGGCAACGTTGGCGGTGGCTCTTTATGTAGTTGCTTTTACACCGCTTGGTAACAGTTTGCTAAAACCAATCATAGAGAGCAAGGTAAAAGAGCAGACCAAGTTGGATAGCAAATTAGATACTTTTTCCCTTGGCATGAGCGATTTCGAGATAGTTTTAGAGATAAACAGAGAAAATATTTTAAAGGCAAAAGGAGAGTACTCTCTATTTTCAAAGGCTTTTAACCTCTCGTATGAAGTTAGTTTTAAAAATTTAGAGAGTTTAGAGCCCTTTACAACAACTGCTCTAAAAGGGGCGTTTTATACAGATGGAAGTGCAAAGGGTGATTTGGCTTTTTTTGAGATAAATGGTAAAAGCGATGTCGGCGAGAGCGACACGTCGTATCATGTAGAACTGAGAGACCTAAATCCAACCTCGATAATCGCTCAGATGAAAAACGCAAAACTGGCTTCACTGCTATATTTGGGTAACCAAAATCCATATGCAACAGCAGACATAGATTTGGATATAAATTTTAAAAATATAACCCCGCACCTGATGGACGGGGACATAGTTTTAAGCACTAAAAATGGAAATATAAATCCTGAATTTATGAAGAGTGATTTTAATGTAACCATACCAAAAACCTCATTTTCTATGAACCTTGATGCTAAGCTAAAGGGAGATGAGGCAGATTACAACTACGATTTTGCATCAAACCTGTTTAAGATAAGCAGCGCAGGAGAGGTTTCTCCGGAGCCTTTTCGTGCAGATTTGAAATACTCGCTCGATATTAAAGAGCTGGAAGTCCTGAAGCCTTTTACTGATGCAGACACCAGAGGGGCACTAAGAGTAAGCGGAGCGTTAAAAGGAAATAAAGAGAATCTTGTGCTCAGCGGTAATAGCGATTTGGCTTCATCAGATACGATATTTGAAGCCCTCTTAAAAGATTTTGCACTATCATCAATAAAAGCCAAAGTGGCAAATCTTAACATTGCAAAATTTTTATACATGTTAAAAGAGCCACACTATACAGACGGGGTGCTTTTTGCGGATGTAGATATAAAAGATGCACGAAGCGGCAGACAAGAGGGAAAAATCACGACAACAATAACAAAAGGTCTGCTTGATTCAAAGTATCTGACAAAGAGCCATGAGTTTAAATCGCCTATGCCGACTACAACCTATAACGCAACTGCAACTAGCATATTAAACGGCAGTAACGTAGATACAAAAGTTGATTTTAATTCAAATATAGCGAATATTGATATAAAAAATGCAAAATACAACATAGAAGATAGCTCATTAAAGAGTGACTATGTGATTAATATTGCCAGTTTGGAGAAATTATATTTTCTAACCGACCAACACATGATTGGTGCGTTAGTCGCAAATGGAGAGTTCACTAAAGCCAAAGATTTGGATCTTACTTTTCATACAAAAGTTGCAGGCGGAAAGATTGATGCCAAACTCCATAATGATGATTTTCACGCTGATTTAAGTAACATACAAACTACGCAGCTCCTCTACATGCTGACATATTCTGAGCTTTTTGCTTCAACTTTAAATGCCAAACTGGATTACAATATGGCTAAGGATAGAGGGGTGTTTAACGGGCATGTCGTAAATGCCGTATTTGCAAAAAATCAAACATTTGACTTAATAAAAGAGTATGTCAAGTTTGACATGTACAGAGAAAATTTTAATGGCGATATTGGAACAAAGATAGATAAAGACAACCTTCTCGTTTCGATTGATTTGCGTTCAAAAGAGGCTTCCATCAAAACCAAAGATACAAAAATAGATACAAAAACCAAGCAGATGGATTCTGACATAACAATTGTGGCAAAACAAGACAGCATAAGCGCAAATTTACATGGAGACATAGACTCTCCAAAGGTAAGAGTGGATTTGGAGAAGTTTTTAAAATCAGAAGCCGGTAAAAAAGTTATAGAAAAAGTAAATAAGAAGATAGACAAATTATTTAAAAAGTTGCTTTAAAAAGCTCCTCTTTATCAATAAGAGCCGCTTTTGGTGCAGAGATATAGAAGCCCTGCATATAGTCAATATCTAGCGTCAGTAGCTTCTCGTAAACATCTTTTGAGTGCACAAACTCTGCGATGGTCTGCATATTGCTCTGCGAAGCAAAATGCACAATGCTCTTAACAACTCTAAAATCTTTATTATTTGTGTCAATGTTTTTAATCAGCGAGCCGTCTATTTTAAGAAAATTTGCTTCAACATCTATAATGGTTTTAAAGTTGGAGTAACCGCTTCCAAAATCATCAATAGAAACTTTTGCTTTTAGTGAATGCAGAAGGCTTATTTTTTGTTTAAAAAGCTCTACATCATCAATCTCATCACTCTCTAAAATTTCAAAAGTAACCCTAGAGGCAAGATGGTGATTTTGGCTTAAATGTTTAATGATGGTCTCTTCTATGTCGGGATTGATAAGGTCTGAGAAATTTATGTTTATGCTTACAAGCTTTTGGTTGTTTTTAAATTTTTCAAATACAATAAGCAGAATTCTTTGAGTCAGTTTGTAGTGCATATTTGTATGTTTTAGTTGCGGTAAAAATTGCAGAGGTGAGATAATAGTGTTCTCTTTTGAGACAATCCTTACCAATGCCTCATATTTGAAAATTTCACCGCTTCTGTGGTTGTAAATAGGTTGAAAATGGCATAGCACACGCTCTTCATCCAAAGCCTCTTTGACAAAACTTATATCTTTTGATGATGTTGACGAGGATGTTTTTGTATGCTCTTTTTCATCATAGGTTATAACTCTGTTTCTTCCGCTTTTCTTAGCTACATATAACATCTCATCTGCTATTTTTATAGCTTCTTGCAGATTTTTTTCCAAAGACGGGTATTTGTGCAGACCGATAGATACATGTACTTTAATCTCGTGCCCGTCATAAAAAAAGCGCTCTTTGCTTATGTTGCTTCTTAACCTTTCGCATATATCTATATTTGTTCTGTTGTTGTTTCTGTTGTTTATAAGAAGCAGAAACTCCTCGCCTCCGTATCTTATGAGTATGTCGCTATCCCTGATTGAGTCTTTAAATATTTTACTTGCCAAAGAGAGTACATAGTCGCCGGCTTTATGTCCGTATGTGTCATTGATGATTTTAAATTTATCAAGATCAAGCATCGCCAAAGAGTAGTGTTCAAGGTTTAGCATGGAAGATATCTCTTCAAGATAGTTTCTGTTAAATGTTTTTGTAAGCTGGTCCGTAAATATCTTTTTTCTTGTAACAAAATAGTGAAAAATCTGCATAACTGTCATGCTCATTAACAGAAGAATAAAAATAATTAAAACAGCAAAAAATGTCTCAAGCGGCTTGATTGATTCTAAAATAATTTTTTGAATATTTGTAGTAATATCAATGCTAAATATTCCCACAACATTGCCATTGCTTATTATAGGGTATAAATATGTCAGATAGAGGTTTTCAATGTCGTGCTGCTTGATAACCTGAGGTCTTTTCTCTTCGTAAACAGTGTTATATTCGGGAGAAGTCACATCGAATTTTTGATAAAATTCTGATTTGTCACTCTTTGAAGCATCCAGCAAAAATCTAAATCTATCTTTCTCGTCTTTGTATAAAATATAGGCGTATTTTACATTTGAGGTTAGCATTAAAGAGATAATATGCTCGTATGACTCTCTGAAGTCGGTATCGCTGAACAAAGAGAGAAGGTCATCCGAAGTTTTTATATCGGATGAGTCCATTATGTCTTTTTCAATGTTTTGTAAAATAGATGAAATTTGCTCTATTTGATGATTTTCTATACGGTCGAAAATGTCATTTTTTGCTTTTGTAATGTCACTGTAAACATATACAAAAAAAAGGGCAAGTAAAAAGAGAAGAAAAAATATAATAAACTCTTTCTTCTTTACCATACCTTTTCCTCTATATAAGCATTCAGCTCTTTAGAAACTTTAATATTTTGAGACTCTATTCTCGGTTCTATTATTACAATATTGGGTCTGCCTTTTTTCCAAAAGAATGCGCCGAAACTATTTGGAATATCTTTTAGTAAATTATAGTTAAGTACAAAAATAGGCTTATTTTTACAAGCGTCACCATGCAAATTTTCTTTATTTTCTATCACTATTATTGTGGCTTTTTCGCAATTAACGGTAGTAATTAGATTGCTGTTTTTTTTGAATTCAGCAATAAGCTCTTTGTTGTCCGACCATATGGTTATGACTTCGTTCATAGAGACATTTGAGAGTATCTTTTCTATAATTTGCGCTCTTATAGCATCTTTGTTCTCTGAAGCGGATGATAAAATTGCTAAAAATAGTGTTATGATGATCGCTTTCATTTAAAAAATGTACTCCAAAGTGAGTAATACTCGCCTATCTATTGCAGAGATTCCGACACCGTTAATAGGAGTCTCAGAAGCTTTGTCTAAAATATTTTCGGCTTTTAGCTTTAGCTCTGTTTGTCTGTTTAGTTTATGTATTACTCCCAGTGAGTAATCATATCCATCGGCTATGTTTATACCATCAATACTTGTGTAGTCTGATCTATATATAAGTTCGTTGTATAAATCAAACTTTCCAATTGTATTGAAAAGCTGAATTGAACCACCGCTGTGAGGACTATAGTTATCTTCTCTAAATTCTTTGAAACACTCTACTTTTATTTTGTTATCGATGTCAAATTTATATTCGGCATTGGCATATAGTATGTCAAAACTGTTCTTTTCGCTGCTGTTTACATATTTGTTCTGTGTCATATTGAAAACTATTGCATTATCGCTTTGGCTGTTGCCGCCGCCGAGTGTTAAAGTTGTGTTGTTTTTGTTATAAATCATCTCTGCCGTAAGCGTCAAAATTTCAGCACTTGCTAAATCAGGATTGATATTATAGTTAGGCGAGTATGTTGTCTGCAAGAAAGTCGGGTACATATAACTCTCCATCGCAAAGAGTTTAAACTTCCACTCTTTATTAAAAACACCGACATAGCCGGCTCTTAATATATGCTGGGTTGATGATTTTGAAAGCTCATTTTCATAGTGATCAAACTTTGCGCTAAGCGATATAAGATGATTTTCATTAATATTGTAAAGATTTTCTGCATAGACCATAAATATATCTAAATCTTTTGGTCCCCAACTCATTGGCACGCTGATGCCGTCTGTTTCGTATTTGTTAATTTTAAATTCTTGATGCTTATACTGTGTTCCCAAAGAGAGTTCATTGTTCCCGTTTATAAATTTTTTCTCTATAATGGCGCTATAAACTTCTGTGCCAATGTCTGCTCTAAGCTCATTTGGAGGAGGAGTGATGCTCGGAAGTGGAATTCCAGAACTGTCCTGATTATATAATTCAAATTTTTCATGTGATGCCGTCAGCATTGCTTTTATATCATTTTCAAAATATTTTGTTACATGCGCATAGACATCTTGTGTGTGAGTATAACCGTCTGTCGCAGCCATACCTAAACCGCTAAAGACATCATATCTCTCGCTTGTTGCACCGATTTCTATATCATAATCACTGTTCTTTGAAAATTTAAAATAGAACTGACCTCTTGCTCCGTCTCTAGAGAGTTCAGAGTTATTTATGGTGTAATTTTCATGGTTGTTTTTTCTTAAATCCACATTTGCCAAGTATGAGTAGTCATCAAAAACTTCTGTGTTTATCGCTTGCAGTGTTATGCTTCCCAGTGAGTCCACCGAAGTTTGCGTAGATGTAACATTTTCCCGTGAAGGCTCTTTTGTGTATAGTCTTATAAGCATTGTTCCGGGTTCGTTACCAAAAGTTACAGAATTTCCTGCTTGGTAAATCTCTATATGATCTATAAAATAAAGTCCCATCTTGCCATATTGTACAAGTGCATTTCCAAGAGTCGCGGAGTTTAGCTCGTGAGAGTTGATATAAATTTTTACAGGAGAACCAGACATTTGAGATTCAGTACTTTTTACGAGTGTAGTCATTCCGTTTTTTCTAGTTTGAATAGTAAAAAATCGCAGAGTTTTTAAAACATCGTTTAGTGTGTAGGCTTGCATATTATCAAGGTCGGAGCGAGAAAAAAGTATGATGTGTCCAGCACTCTCTTTTTTTGTGGTGTGATAAAGTTCTTCCGCGCTTTCATACTTTTTCAATAGATTATCAAGTGATAACTCTTCCGAGAAAAGAAGCACTGCAAATAGCAACACAGACACAAGAAAACGCATCAATAAACCACCCGTATTATAAATTATTATGTTAGGAGTATATTAAATATCTTCTTAGTTTATACTTGCATCAGCCAAAGTAAGACAAAATAAAACATCTTTGTTGCTTTTTTGTATAGCTTGAACTGCTTGTGTCAATGTTAAATTTGTCGTAATAATGTCATCTACCAAAATTATATTTTTGCCGTTAAACTCATTTACCTCAAATGCTCTTGGGTTAAGCAACCTAAACTCTCTGCTTTTGCCTGAGTATGAAACCCTGTTTTTTGCTCTTAACTTGTTAAAAAGCGGAGTTATGCATCTGCTCTTTAGTGCCTTATTTAAAACAGCGGTATGAGAGTAGCCCTCAGTTACACAGTCATCAACGGCAATAGAGGTTATTTGTTCTGGATAGTCAAACTCGCGTGCGAATTTTTTTATGGAATTTTTGGCAAGAATGGAGTAGATGTAGTAGCCTAAATCGGTATGTTTAGTGTGAAGCAAATCTTTGATTTCGCTATATTTGTAAAAAGAGATAACTTCGATGTTGTTAAGGATTTTTCTTTTGTAGATTGAGGGGGTTAGAAATTTTTTTTGGCATGACGAGCAGATGTGCAAAAGAGAGAAGCTCTCACACATCAAACAGCGCATTTTAGTCCATCTTTAAAACAGACATAAACGCTTCTTGCGGCAATTGCACTTTTCCTATTGACTTCATCCTCTTCTTGCCTGCTTTTTGTTTTTCAAGCAGTTTTCTTTTACGGGTTATATCTCCGCCGTAACACTTAGCGGTAACATTTTTTCCCATACTTTTTACAGTTTCTCTAGCGATAACCTGAGAGCCTAAAGAAGCTTGAACGGCTACTTCAAAAAGTTGACGAGGTATAATCTCTTTCATGTTCTTAACTAAAACACGACCGCGTGAGAGTGCCTGATTGCGGGGAACAACGATACTTAGTGCATCCACTGCTTCTCCGGCTACTTTGATATCAAGTTTCACTAGGTCGCCGACTCTAAATTCAATCGGCTCGTAATCAAAACTTGCGTAACCTTTAGATATTGATTTAAGCTTATCGTAAAAGTCCATGACTATTTCATTCATAGGCACTTCATACTCAAGCATAACCCTGTCTTGATTAAGATAACTCATTTTTGTTTGCGTGCCGCGCTTATTTATTAGAAGAGTTATAATATTTCCAAGATATTCACTTGGAGTGATAACCGTAGCCTTTATGTATGGTTCTTCTATTCTGTCTATGCGATTAACTTCCGGAAGCTCTGAGGGATTGTGAACATTAATTTTTTCGCCATTATTTAGATAAACCTGATAGATAACAGATGGTGCGGAAGCGATTAAATCAAGATTAAATTCACGCTCCAGTCTCTCTTTTACAACTTCCATATGGAGCATGCCAAGAAAACCGACACGAAAACCAAAACCAAGAGCAAGTGAGGTCTCCGGCTCATAAGATAGAGAACTATCATTTAGTCTTAGCTTATCAAGCGCATCGCGTAAATTTTCAAATTCGTCTGTATCTATTGGGTATATACCGGCAAAAACAAATGGTTTAGCCGGCTCATATCTTACAACAGGCTCCAGTGCAGGGTTTTTAGCATCTGTAATGGTGTCGCCGACATTGATTACGCTAACTTCTTTGAGTCCAAGAACAACTATACCTATCTCTCCTGTTTTTATAGCATTTGTTTTTTTGCGTCTAAGCGGATGCGGATACATCAAATCAAGCACTTCATGCTCTTCGCCGTTACTCATAAGTCTTACTTTTTGCCCTACTTTTATATTGCCGTCAAAAACACGTACTAAAGCCAATGCGCCAAGATAAGAGTCAAACCAAGAGTCATAAATAATAGCTTTTGTAGTCGCACTTGGATCACCAACAGGAGCCGGAATTCTGTCAACGATAGCGTCAATAAGCGCACGAATTCCAACACCTGTTTTTGCAGATACTAAGCAGGCGTCGGTTGCATCTATGCCAATGCTTGTCTCTATCTCTTCGGCAACTTTTATTGGGTCTGCTGCTGGTAAATCTATCTTGTTTATTACGGGAATAAGCTCTAGGTTGTTCTCCATCGCCAGATAAACATTTGCGATAGTCTGGGCTTCAACGCCCTGAGCCGCATCTACGATAAGAAGCGCGCCATCGCTTGAAGCCAAAGATTTGCTAACTTCATAAGAGAAATCGACGTGACCGGGAGTATCGATGAGATTTAGTATGTAGTGCTGACCGTCTTTTACATAGTCAAGTCTAACGCTTTGCGCTTTTATGGTAATGCCGCGCTCTTTTTCGATGTCCATTGTGTCCATCATCTGTTTGCCGAGTTCTCTCTCGCTTACAGAACCGCACTCTTGAATAATACGGTCGGCCAAAGTGCTTTTACCATGGTCGATATGAGCGATGATAGAAAAGTTTCTAATATTCTTCAATTAATATTCCCTGCATATATTTTTTTTAAGTAAAAAGTGAATTTACACTCTCGTTGTGGTAAACCCTGCGAATAACCTCTGCAAAAAGAGGCGCTACCGTTAAAACTATGATTTTATCATGCGGTTTAGACTCTAGAGTATTTGTTACAATTAGCTCGTCAAGTTCGCCGTTCTCCAAGTTTTCATAAGCTTTTCCGCTAAGAACAGCATGTGTTGCACATGCCATAACAGAATTTGCTCCCTTGTTTTTAAGAGCGGTTGCAGCTTTTATCATAGTTCCTGCAGTGTCAACCATGTCATCAATCATAATAACATCTTTGCCTTCTACATTTCCTATGATATTCATAACTTCGCTTTCATTTGCTTTTTCGCGACGCTTATCGACGATTACCATCTCAAGTCCCATGCGTGAAGCAAAGTAACGAGCACGTGCAACGCCACCGATATCTGGAGAAGCTATAACGGGATTTTTAAGATTTTTACTTCTTATGTAATTTTCAAAAGTTACAGAGCCGTAAAGGTTGTCAACTGGAATATTGAAAAATCCTTGAATCTGCCCTGCATGTAAGTCGATAGTAACTACTCTGTCGATTCCTGCAGCTTGATACATATCTGCAACAAGTCTTGCTGTGATGGGAACACGAGGAGCGGCCTTGCGGTCCTGTCTTGCGTATCCATAGTATGGAACAACGGCGGTAATACTAGAAGAACTTGATCTGCGAAGAGCATCCGTCATAATAAGGAGTTCCATTAAGTTATCATTTGAGGGAGCACCGGTTGATTGGACGATGAATACATCACGGCCGCGAACACTCTCAGAGATTTGAATCGAAATCTCACCGTCGCTAAACTTTTTAACATCGGCTTTAGCCAACGGAACATCTAAGATCTGACAAACCTCTTTTGCAAATTCAGTGCTGGCAGAGCCGGCAAAAATTTTATAACCGCGCATTGGAATACCTTATTGGAAAATTTAAAAGCGATTATACAAAAATAGTGCTGAGGAGTTGTTAAAATGAAGATAATGATTTTATAGAAGAAATTTTCTTGGTGTACTTAAAAGTGTACCTTGTTTGCAGTTGCTTATAGATTTCTTAAATTGTGTAGTTTATAATAATCTCATCTATTTTATCGCTTGAGATACTTTCTAAATCGCTTTTTGAGTAGATATATACTAACAATATTACATCATCTAACTTTGTATAAGTTATCACTCTGTAACCGGCACTTTTGCCTTTGTTGTTAGACTTGTTTTGAATTCTGATTTTATATTTGCCGTTACCTAGTGACATTCCGGCAGTAGGATTTATTTGTAATTGATTTAAAAGTACTTCATATTCTTCAATAAGAAATTTATCTTTTTTCAAAAGTTTCTTAAAATCTTTTTTAAAAACATTTGTAAGCTTAATGAGCACTTTTTAGCTCTAGAAGAAAATCATCAGCATTAGTTAAATCTATCTTTCCATCCTTAAACTGCTTTACCTCATCAAATGCTTGTTTTATCTCATCGGCAATTTGATACTCTTTTTTGTAGAGTATTTTGTGAAGTGCAATTTTTAACTCATCTTGAATGTTAATGCCTTTGCTTACAATTTCATCATAAAGGTTGTCTTCAACTTGTAAATGTATCGTGTGCATAAAAACTCCTCCATCAAAATTTTTACAAATTATAGCATTTTTAATTCAATATAATTTAAATGAAACTTTTGCTTAAATCTGAAATCTGGGTTTTAAAGGCTTGTTTGGATTGTATTAGATGAGGAAATGGTGGAGCTGTGGACAACCGAAGTGTACCTATTTTATGGAATTAGTATATCAAAGATTGAACAGTTGTACATTAAGTTGTAATTATAACTAAGTTTTAAAAATGAGACATAAATTCTTTGTCCAATTCAAATTTAACTAAATAATTATTTATAATCCTTAATTAAATAGAGATATATAATTGATAAAATTTAAGTCCCTTGCAGTAGTAATTTAATGCCTTTTTAATGACGAGCTTTACACCAGATATGACAAGCTTTACACCAAACATGACGAGCTTTACGCCAATTAGCTATTTAAATAACTCTAAATCAGCATTTTTTTTATACTTATTATAGAAAAATTTGCTTTGGTTATCATAAAGATATTTAGGGAAGTTAGTATTTTTAGAATGTAAATTATTAAATGCTTTTTCTATCTGTTTTATTGTTCGTCTCGGTTGACTTAGATAGGCTGCTTGTAAATGAAGATTGTTAATTAAATCAGATAGGTGATAGACTTGTTTAGGGTGCCATTTTATTTGATTTTTATTTTTTATACCATATTGATGTGTTGCAATATAAAAACTCAACCTGTAGTCAAATCCTGAATGTAGAAGCGTTTGCTCAAGATCAAAAATTAATCTTGTATTTGCGAGATGATTAATTAGGATATTGGCAAAATCAAATGCAATATATCCATTTTTATATGCTACATTTTGTATTTGAGTAAAAGTGTTGTTTGTATTATCAATATCAACCAATATATGTACAATTTTTTTTAATGATTTGACAACTTGTCTGCCTTCTTTTGATGTGCCATATAGTTTAGTACTAATTTCAGAGGATTTTATCTCAAAGGTAGTAAAAGCCATCTGACCATTGTTTTTCATTGTACTTAATGGAGCATTTCTTATTTGTTCTATCTGCTCAAACCCTATTCTTGCAAGCGCATAGCTAATACATGTTATTACATTTCTGCGGTCGCTGTCATTTATACTCATGCCATAAGTAAATGTTATTTTTGAACCAGTAATTGTCTCAAATTCAAACTCATCTCCACTTTTTCCTAGTGGAAAAATTCCAAAGTTGTCTTTTGATGTGATGTATTTTTGTTTATTTAATAACTGTATTAGTAGCATTATCTGTTCTTTTTAAAATAGCTCCATCTTTGTTTTGCCACTTTTTATGAGGGTTGTTTTTTTTAAAAATAGCTCCAGATTTTATGTAATTAACACGACTCCTCTCGCATAAAAGTTCGGAGAGATTACCATCAAAATCTCTAGTAAATAGATAGGTGATATCGCAATTTGAGTAAATCGCTTCTTCATTTCCTTTAATTTTGATTTTAGTTTCTGACGAACTAACCCCATACCTCACAGTTGAATGATGGATAACAATGACCGTTGCAGCTTTTTTTGTAAGGTATTTAAATCTTTTAATAATTGTGTCCATGCCACTATTTGTGTCCATATCTTGCCTGTTTTTAAAATCCTTGAGGCTGTCAATTATAAATATTTTCCCAGAATAATCAACATTCGCATTAACCCACATATTAAGGTATGCATCTGATTCTAGTGGTGCAAGGTGAGTGATTTTTTTAAATTTATTTACCATAGCAGCATCATTAAAATCACCATCTAGCCAAATTACATCAACATTTTTGGTGTTGTTTAGGATCTCAAGAACAAAGTGTGTTTTTCCTGTTTTTGCTAATCCGTGAACCAGATGTAACGCACCGAAATAAAAAAAATTATTTGTCCCAGGGATAGGTTGTAAGTCTTTTGGAACTGCCAATAACTCTGGAGCACTCATCTGCTGTAAAAAACCATCAAAATGAGTAGTGCTTGGTGTTTTGTTCATTCCTGACTTCCTTTAATCTGAGAATTCACCCAAATTAACACTTCATTTTCACTCCATCGGGGCATTGTTTTGTAGATGCCTTCTGTGAATGGAGCTGGAAATTCAAGTTTTTTAATCAACTCGTACAGCTTACTCTTTTGAAATCCTACAATGTTTAGAACTTCATTTTTTGTCAACAATCTATCATTTTTTAAAATTAAATTAGAAGTTTTAATAGATTTGTTATTTGATATACTTTCCATGTCATTTCCTAGTATAGGTTTTGTCAAAATGCAAAAACAAGCTGAAAATGGCCGTTTTTAGCTTGTACAGCCTCATATTTTTCTATATTTTTTATGTTTAAAAAAGTATCAGGTGGTGGTGCCCCATATTTTGTACAAAGTTCTTCCATCTCTGCTAAACTTAAATCAAAATCATAAAAATTGTCATTCCATAGTTTTGTCAATATTTTAATTTTCTCATTTTTAGCAAATTTAAAAAATTCTGAAAGTGCAATATTATCAAGTGTATCTTCAGTACTTATGATTTCTTGATCATCATAATTTAACAAAAAACTTGGAATAAAACTTAATTTATATTTGCTATCAAATAGATTTTTTAAGGAGTTTACATGTCTGTCAAACAGCCATGTTATTGTGTTTTCTAGACTATCGGCTTGTTTTGATAAAGAGCCTTTTTTTAACCATTTTTCAAGTTTGCTTATCATGTCTTCTTCAACTATTTTTGAGAAGTCATCGACCCTAAAACTAAGCCATCTCCATGTATTACTTTTGCTTAATATCTCTGTCGAAAAATCACGACAACATCCCCAAAAAAATGAATTTATATCTTTAATATCAACAATAAATGAGTCCATATCGCCATTGTGTTTTTTTACTAATAAGTCTTTGTAAAATTGTTTTTTCATTGTTTTTCCTCATGTTTTTTAAGCTGAGAAAATTATAGAAAACAACTAGAAACCCTCTAAGGAATAAAAAATGTTTTCTATTTCTTGCTTATTTTTAAAGATTATGGTAAAGGTTGTTTTGAATGTTTAGTGAGAGGAGAGGAGAGAAGTATTTAAACTTCTCTCTTTTTTGTTTTATAATAAACTATCTTTACTTATTCCAACTGCGTGTTGTATGTAGTTTTGGTTTGTAAGCATTTCTTTGACATCATTTACATGTTTTTCTATAGTCTTTTTATCTGGTAAGGAATATTTACTGTTATCAACATAATAATGTAAATCTGGAGCTACAGTATCACTTTTTAATCCAAATAGAGTAGCATCAAATAAAAATAATTTATCATATATATTTATTGGTATGCCTTTGCTTCTGATTATGTCAGTTTCATGCTTTATGCTTAATGTCTCTTTTTTATGCAATAAATCAAGATTCAAAAGTTCTTTTTTCTCAAACTCTTCTTGTAGCATTTTAATCTCATATATTATTTCTTTATAGCTATTATTTAAATCTATCTTAAAGTTTATTACTTTATTTGGGTAATAATAATTGGATATATTATCATTTTGGCTAATGTCTTGAATTGTTGATGTTGGTTCATTATATTTAAAACAACTAATTAATTCAGTTCTATATTTATCTAAATTATTTGACTTGTCCAAATACTCTATAACTTTTTCTACATCTAAAAATATATCATCAATAATAGCAAGTACATGAGAAGAGTATCGATTTTTATTTTTTATAGCCATGCCATACGCATTCTTACAATAATTAATGAACTCTTCTTGACTATTAAGAAAATAATCATATATATCGTTCCAAATATTATAATAGAGGTGCTGCTTGTCATCTATATCATATAAACACTTCAGTATAGCTAGATTATAGTCACCATTGTAATTAGTTATTAAATCATATTGATTTTTTGTAAGTAAGTGCCTGATTTTTAGTAATTCATGCATTGACAATGGTTTTATTTCAAATTGATTATCATCATTTTTTTTGTACCGCCATTTTTGCGCAGAATATATGTAGTATAAATATTCTTTTGCTTTGGTAGTTGCTTTTTCAATATCTTTAAGAGCGGATTTTTCATCAAAAAAAGGTTTATTAATATCAATTTCTAGCTCTTTAATAGCCTCATCTCTTATTGATAATTCTAAATAGTAAGCATTTTTTTCATGATTTTTTCTATTGAGTAACTCAATGTTTTCTATATATATTTTATGCCCTCTATCATAAAACTTATTTATTTCTTTTATATATGTTTCTTCTGAGATATTCATTTATTTCCCTCTTTGCATCTTATTAAATCATAAATATTTAGAAATGTTGTTTTTACATTCATAATTAGTTAAATCAAAAAAATTATGAATATAAGTATACCAACAAAAAAGGAGTAACTCGTGAGTGAATTATCAAACCACAATACAGTAGTTCGCTTGTTAAAAAAAACAGACGAAGAGCAGAAAAGTATCTTAAGAGCATTTGCATCTATACCTCTTGAGTCTAAGGTCATAATAATGGAATTGAATCGAGATGTATTTTATCCTCTCAAGCAAGAGAATAAAGATGTACCTCTTCCTATCCTTTCGTATGTAGCGATGATTCTTGCAATTGAGCAATATAGAGATCAAACTAGTGGGTTAGATAAAAATGTGATTGATGTAAGAGCAAAGTCTTTTCGCAAACAGCCAAAAAGAGACAAGCTGTTGGGCAAATGGGCACTTGTTAAATTGCTCAAGAACGATGAAAACTTAAGTTTTCGACAGATAAGTAATTACTTGCAAAAATATCACAAACTTAACGTTGTTCATTCCACAATTTACGATTTATGGAATGAGCTTGAAGTTACTAAAAATCAAGGAGAAAAATAAAATGGTCGATGAAATCATATGCAAGAAGTTTACTAATTATGGTGGAAAAGAAGCAGCTCAAAATGATAATGCGTTTTTATTAAACGCATCTAAAATAGGGATATTTACAGAGTGGGACTTAGAAAAAAGTGCGTTGGCATTTTCTATCAATCAAAACCTGCCTAAAATAGGGAGTTTCTTGAATAAGCAAATTCAAAAGCCAAACGCAAAAATGTATAAATTTGGTAAAAATTTGGTACTGCGTTATGAAACGCACTCCAAATACTTCGTATAAGTATTCAAAAGCCAAACGCAGTTTTGACATAAATATCTTAACACGATTAATAGGAGAGAAAAATGCTAAAAGAAAAAAGAGAAAGTTTCATACTAAACAAGGAGCATCTAAGAATGTTTCTTGATGAAATAAGGGATGATATACTCAATTATAGTGAACAGGCTTTAGATTTAGAATTTAACCCAAGCGAGTACTATGCTTTTGAAAGAATAATCAATCTCATCCACGATAACACACCTGAAAACAAAGATAACTTCATAAAAAAAGCATATCAAAAAGTTCAATCTAAAGTATGTCATTTAAACAACCAAGATCCAGAGCAAGAAGGAAAAACTCCTTTTGAAAAAGGCATCATGACCGCTACAAAAAATCAATACAAAAAAGTTACTATGGGAATAATAGAATCGGGGAAATATAACAATAAAGAAATACTCGCTAAATCATACATGGGTCTTAAATTTGATACAAAAGATAAAAATGTAAGTTATGCCGCCGTACCCAATTTCAGAAAAAAATATAGACCGATTGTTAAAGAAGCAATGGCAAAACTTCGTCTAAAGCATCACACTTTCAAGAACACTATTCCTGCGCAAGAGTTCAAACAAAATATGGATACCGGTGTTTTTATGAACAAAATAGACTACGACAGATTGTATAAATACATGTCGTGCTTTGATATAAAACCGACTAAAGAGACCTTTAAATTTCTAAAAGGCATTATCTATATCTTATGTCTAAAACATAACCCAAGTCTTGTTCCTGAACACTACAAAAAATCATTGGGAATAATTGGAAAAGAGTTTATTCCTGTTAACAAAGATAGTGAAGAAGATACAAAAGCCAAAGAAGAACTCCGAGAGCTTATGGAAGATATGGAGGTTACTCCAGAAAAGTTTGAACAACTGCAAAAGGAGTTTCAGAATGAATTTTAAGTTAGCTTTGCTACGGGATAAAGCAGCATACCTTTAACTTAAAATTTTTTGTATACAAGATAAGCTTCATCCATATTTGGATAAAATGGATATTTAAAAATAATATTTAATAAATAATTTCAATCAATGGATTTTTATACATGCAAAAACTCACCCTCAGCCAACTCGAACAGCATCTTTTCTCGGCGGCAGACATACTTCGTGGAAAGATGGAAGCAAGTGAGTTTAAAGAGTACATCTTCGGTATGCTGTTTCTCAAAAGACTCTCCGACCAGTTTGAAGCAGAGTATCAAAAAGTAAAAGAGGCTTACAAAAAAGATGGGCATGATGAAGCTACTATCAACATACTTTTACAAAACCATCAGTTTTCATTTAATATCCCTGAATCAGCAAGATGGCAGAGCTTACGACACCTCAAAAAAAATCTAGGCGAAAACCTCAATATCGCTCTTGCGGGCATAGAAGAAGCCAATCTCACTTCACTTGAAGATGTACTCAAACACATCGACTTCAACAAAAAAGTTGGTAACTCTAAAATAAACGATAGCAAGCTCATCCAACTCATCCAACACTTTGACAAGATAAGACTTAGAGATGAGGATTTTGAATTTCCTGACCTCTTAGGAGCGGCGTATGAGTACCTCATAAAGTTCTTTGCCGACAGTGCAGGGAAAAAAGCGGGAGAGTTTTATACACCAAGTGGAGTGGTAACGCTTCTTACAAAAATCCTTGACCCAAAACCCGGCATGAGCATCTACGACCCGACAGTTGGAAGTGGTGGTATGCTCATACAAGCAAAAGAGCATATAAAAGAGATATACAACTCCGACAACTTCTCGCTTTATGGACAAGATGCTATCGCTACTACTTGGGCGATGTGTAAGATGAACATGATACTTCACGGCATCACAAATGCAGATATCAAAAATGAAGACACTTTAGAAGACCCACTTCACACAAAAGATGGGCAGTTGATGCAGTTTGATAGAGTGATAGCAAATCCGCCGTTTTCTCAAAACTACACAAAAGCCAATCTCAAGTACAAAGAGCGATTTAGCCACTTTATGCCAGAAGGCGGCAAAAAAGGCGACTATATGTTTGTTCAGCATATGATAGCTTCTCTCAAAAGTAGCGGTAAAATGGGTGTCGTTATGCCTCATGGAGTGCTTTTTCGTGGTAGTGTTGAGGGAGAGTTTCGCCAAGAGCTCATAGCAAAAAGAAATATCCTTGAAGCAGTCATTGGACTGCCTAGCGGACTTTTCTACGGTACGGGCATCCCTGCGGCACTTCTCATTATCAACAAAGCAAAAAAAGATGACAAAATCCTCTTCATAAACGCCGATGCCGAGTATAAAGAGGGTAAAAACCAAAACCTGCTTCGTGCCGAAGACATCGAAAAAATCAACTTTGTTTATCAAAATAGATTAGAGTTGGAAAAATATTCACGCCTTGTCAGTTTAGCCGAAATCGAGAAAGAAGATTTCAACCTAAACATAAGACGCTATATAGACAATACTCCTCCGCCAACGCCTCACGATGTAAAAGCACACCTAAAGGGTGGCATACCAAAGAGCGAATGGAATGACGAGCTGATGCAGAGTTATGGCATAACGAGCAGTATGATATTTGTACCAAAAGATGAAAACTACTATAACTTTTTAGAGAACATAACCCAAAAACAACATGTAAGAGAGTTGCTAGAACAAAGTGAGCCTTTCAAAGCCACCGATGAGAGCATAAAAGCAAAAGTTTCCGCTTGGTACGATGCGTATCAAAAGCTTATAGATGAGCCATCTAGCGATATAGCATCACTTTACAATAGCGGCTATGAACTGATAGAAAAAGCATTTGCAAACGACAGCGTGCTAGATAGATTTAAAGTGCGAGGGATATTTGCATCTTGGTGGGTGGAAAATAAATTTACAGTAAAATCCATCAAAAACAGCGGCTACGACTACAACCTCCTAAGCGATAGTTTCATAACCTCAAATGAGGCGTTTATAGGCTCTTTGAGCGAGGAGCAGTTAGCATTACATGTAAAACTTTTAGAACTATTTAAAAAGCTAAAGAGCGCAAAAGAGGAAAACGACAAAGTAGTCATAAGAGAGAAAATACAAGAACAAAAAGAGAAGCTTTTTGATGGCATGTCAAACATAAAAGAGCTTGTTATAAACCAGCTAAAACTTGATGCCATGAGCATCGCCAACCGCTACCTAAGTGAGAAAAAACAGACCATCATCAAAACACTTGAAAACTTATGGGACAAATACAGAGTAAGTTTGAGTGAAATAGAGAGTGAGCGAGACGAAGCAACAACTGAGATAAAAACTTACCTAAGTGAGCTTGGTTATCTATGAGTGAGATGATACAAGTGCCTGATGGGTGGGAAGTAAAGAAAGTTTCTTCTCTTTGTAAAATTCTTGATAATCAAAGAATACCACTTAATGATGAAGAACGACAAAATATGAAAGGGCATATCCCATATTATGGAGCCAATGCGATAGTTGATTATATTGACAGTTATTTATTTGATGAAGATTTAATTTTATTAGCCGAAGACGGTGGAAATTTTGACGAATATGAAAATCGTCCAATCTCTTTCAAAATCAGTGGAAAATCTTGGGTTAATAATCATGCTCATATTTTAAAACCTAATAAAAATGTAGAATTTGATTATGTATTTTATTCACTAGAACATAAAAATATTACAAGCTATATCAGAGGTGGCACTCGTTCAAAACTGAATCAATCTGATTTAAGAGATGTTGATGTTTTAATCCCAAAAGAAAAAAAAGAACAGGAAAAAATTGCCAAAATTCTCTCAACACTTGATAAGAACATAGAATCCACAAACTGCCTCATCGAGAAAGAGAAAAACATTAAAAAAGCCCTGATGCAAGAGCTGCTAACCAACGGCATAGACAAAGACGGACACATCCGCACAAGAGCAATCCACGCATACAAAGAGAGCGAATTAGGACTTATCCCTGATGAGTGGGAGATTGTGAGTTTGGGGAAATGTATTAAAAATAATGGCGATTATGGTATCAATGCTGCTGCAGTTAATCTTTCTTATTCATTGCCTACATATCTAAGGATAACGGATATTGATGGAGATGGACACTTTATAGAAGCAGACAAAAAATCCGTAGATAGTCCAGAAAGTGGAAATTTTATATTAAATGATGGTGACATAGTTTTTGCAAGAACTGGCAACACAACAGGTAAAACATACTTATATAATTCAAAAGATGGAAAGTTAGTTTTTGCAGGTTTCTTAATAAGATTTACACCAAATCAAAAAAAATTAATTCCTCATTATTTAAAAGCTACTACTGAAACTTTTAGCTATTGGTCATGGGTTGAAACAAACTCAGCAAGAACCGGACAACCAGGAATTAATGCTAATGAATATAAAAGTTTTAAATTTAAGTTACCATCAATAGAAGAACAAAAACAAATCGCCAAAATCTTAACCACTCAAGATAAAAAAATCGAAACAGAAGAAACAAATCTAGCCAAACTCAAAGAGCTAAAAAAAGGACTTATGAACGATTTACTAAGCGGAAAAGTGAGGGTAAATGTGTGATGGTTTTAAATTTTATTTCAAGGATAAGTAATGTTAAGTATTGATTTTTCAGCATATTATAGTGTAGATATTGAGTCAAATTCAGTTATAAAACAATCATCAGAGCAATTAGATGAGAATATTCAAAACTATATAAAAGAACATTTAGTGAATATTCATCAAGAAGAGGATATTAGAAAATATTCAATCAAACAAAATCAATCTACACAAGTATTAACCTGCATGAATCAAATTTTACAAGCTGATACTGATGAAAGTAAATTTGAATTTGCTCAACAAATTGCTGATAGGTTATTAGAAAAAGAAGTTGAGGCACAAGCAAAAATTAATCATCTTAATAACGAGCTTCAAAAAGGTGGCTTGATAATTACACATTTTACAAATGAAGATAAAAGTTTTTTTGTTGTTACGAAAGTTCATTTTATTGATGTTAGGATGGAATCTAACTTTGAAAAAGGAAAAGCCACTCCAGAAAAAGAGCATATGTTAAAAACGGTCATTATCCCAATTGATAATAGTTTTGTAACTTATACAACACAAGAAAATTATGCACTTGTTACAGATAGTACAAAAACAAAAGGCTCATTAGCAGCTACTTTTTGGTGGAAAGAGTTTTTAGAACTCATTGTGATTATTACAGATGAAGACAATACTAACAAAGCTTTTAATAAAATTGATGGCTACTTAAGAAAGAAATTTTTTGATCAAGATCATAAAATGGATTATTTTTCTTCAAGAAACAGTTTAATAGCCTACATGAAAAGTTCTCCTTCTTTTACTTTTAATACAGCTATTGATAGCATAATGGGTGACTTTAGTACGCTTGATTATATATCTGCATTGCCTAATGAAAGTAAAGAAGCTGAAAAAGCAAAAATTATCGAAGAAATTAAAAAACTCAATAAAAATAAAAATGATGAAATAGTCTTCGATAGTAATTTTGCAATTGATAAAAAAGCGATTAAAGCTAAGATGAAAAAAGTAATTAAGTTAGATACATCGATTAGTTTAACTCTTGATGATGAAATAGAAAATTTAAGAGATAAGATAGTTGCTGGTACAGATGCAAAAGGCAAACATATAAAAATTTATTCGGAGCAAGGCTATAATGAGTTTAAATAAACAAATTCATAATTTACAAAATATTGAAAATTTGAATACTTTATCTTCAAATATTAACTTTAAAGAAGATTTTGATTCATTTGTGATATTTTTGAATAGTGTATCAATAGATAATTTTTTAGGCAACTTAAATAATTATCATAAATTTTTTATTCCATTTTTTGATACTTTAAACGCTAATGATAATTTAAGAATTACAGTAAAAAATAATGTAAATAATATTCAAATATTTGATTCTTTAGAGCAGATGACAAGCTATGTTTATGGAAATGATTATGAGGATGAGATAGGTATAGTAGAAATTAAAATTTCTAAATTAAACACTGTAGATCATTTAACTATTTACAGTTTAGATTTATTTGTGAAATTTTTAGAAGAAAAAAATATTGAAGATATTTGTGAATTGTTTTCTTCTCATGAAAAAAGAAAATTTAAAATACTAGATGGTAATAATTATAATTTTCACACAGCATACTTTGCGTTTGCTGATTCTAACAATTTCGATAACAGAACAAATCAGATTTTAAAAAAAATCGATTTAGATAGTAGGGAAAATAAACTAAAGAAAATTAATGAAAATTCTCATTTTGCTAATGCTAGTTCAATAAAGTTTCTTCCAGAAGATTTTTATATTATCAACAAATCTATGAATGAGCCTTTAAATAAATTATTCGATAAATTAACTCTAGCTTTAATATTAAGAGTATTTGCAGATATTAGCGAATTTGCTCAAAATAAACTTACATATAAAATGTATGGTTATAAAACTATAAAAAATGAATATGATTTTTTGAATCTAAATACTGAATTTGTTGAAGATTATTTTAAAAGCTATGAGGAAATATTTAATACAGATACCAGTGTATCTGACAAAATGGGATTAGCTCGCAATGTTATATCATTACATGTTATTGAGGATGATTTTACAAAAATTAAAGGCAATATAGAAAGTTCAATAAAATCAAATTACAACATATATTTAAAAGAAAATGTAAAAAAATATATTGATGTAAAGAATAAAATAAATGATTCAATATTTTCATTAACTAATAAATTTGATGATGCAACAGGTAATTTGATAAGCTCATTTAAAACAAGTTTTTATACATTGGCAAGTTTATTTATTAGTTTGATATTTTTTAAATTACTGAAGAACTCTTCTCCCTCATTTGACTTGTTTTCGATAGAGGTATTTTTATTTTTATGTTCTGTTTTAATTGCCATGTATTTATTTAAAAAATACAATATATATGAAATTAAAGAGACTAAAAAAAGATTAATTAGTAGATATGAACAATTAAAAAAACAATATAAAGATATTTTGGATAATGATGATTTAAAACAAATATTTGAACAACACGATTTTGAGATTATCAATATTAATTTTATTGATGTACAAATTTCAAAATATAATAAATATTGGAATATCACTTTAATTTCATATTTCTTATTTTTCTTTATAGGGACATTTTGTGTTAAATAATAAAAATTATATTAAAGTGGGTATTAGATGAAAATAGAAGTTGCAATTAAAAATGGAGATAGTTCAAAACAAGGGGATAATTTATTTAGTGAAAGAGTGAAACAATCTTTTAATCTAAAAAATATTATTTAAATAAATCAAAAATCTAATATAGGAAAAAAAGTATGAATATCTCAAAGCAAGAACATTTAGATAAAGTTCTAAAAACTCATAAAATGTCACATATCCAAGATTTAGTGGACAAACACAAAGAAAAAAGAAATAAAATAAAAGAAAAAGTTGAAGTAAAGTATTCAGATAATATATATAGTCCTATGAATTCAGGCTCATTTGCTAAACATACAGCTATAAATGTAAAATTTGATTGGGATTTGGTTGTACCATATAAAAAAAATTCGTTTGATACTTTAGAGAAAATGTTTGATGATATATTTGATTTTCTTTATGAAATATATAAAGAAGAAGCGAATGTAAGGAAACAAAAGGTTTCAATTGGCATAGAATTTTATGCTGACAAGGATGGAGATGTTATTAATATTGATGTTGTTCCTGGAAGAGAATTAAATAAAGACCAATATAATGATGATGATAAATTAAATTTATATGTGAATTCTCAATATGGTTTAATTAATGAGAAATCACATCTTCAAACAAATATTAAGGCTCAAATTGATCATATAAATTTAAAGAATAATGAAAGACAAATTATTCGCTTATTAAAAATCTGGAAAAAACACAATAATGAACCTTATAAATCTTTTTTGCTTGAGTTACTGGCTATAAAAGCTTTTGATAAGGAAAATATCGATGGAAACTTATGGGAAAAGTTGAAAAAAGTGATGGAATACATTAAGGATAATGTAACACAAGAAAATTTTACACTTAAAGACCCTGGTAATAGTGGAAATGATGTTATCGATACATTAACTTCATTAGAAAGAACAAATTTATCTAATACAATGAATAGAATTATTAACAACATTGAGGATAATGAAGATTATATCAAGAGTTATTTCCCAGTCAATAAAGACTTTGAAGAGGAAGATGATGACAAAAATGCTTCTCAAAGAGGATATGGATTAAAAACTGCATCAGTATCCGCTTCACTACCACCTAATAATACAAGATTTGGATAATCTGAATTACATGTTAAATATTGAAAACATAAAAGGGATAATATCAGATATTTCTTTTATAAGTAAGATTTATTCTATTGAAAAAAAATACTCAATTATCGAAGGAAAAATTGGGATTTTTTTCGATGGCTTAGATAAAGTCTTAGATTTTAGTTTTAAAATATATCCACAGTATCCATTAAAACATCATAATTCTGAGTCAATAAGGTTTTCTAATAAAGATTTAGTTGAAATAAATCATGTAATGGAAGATGGCTATATATGCATACATAATTCTCATAACCTTAATCTTAAACAAAAACTTTTAATAGATTTTGATTCACTAAAACAATGGATAGAAAAATACTATATTAATAAGAAAAAAGACTCAAACTACGAGCATATAGTAGTTGAAGAAAGTTTCATTGATGATAAATACTATTCTTATATTTTCACTGACATTAATTATAAATTTAGTAAAGGTGATTATGGGGAAGTGAAACTTTCTTCATTATCCAATACTATTTTTAAAGAAAAAGCCATACAAAACTTTCTAGTTAACGGCTTTATTCTTAATAAGGCTAATATTAATTGTCAGTGGAATTCTTACTATCAAAATATTAATGCAGATAAAAGAGGGTTGTTCTATTTTTTAGAAGAACATCCAGCAAAATATAATAAATTTATTTTTAAAAATTGGAAAGATTTTGATGGGTTAATCTCAAAAGATTTTCTAAACTTTTTACATAAATTTGAAGAAAAAAATCTAAAAAAATCTAAAGGAACTATCCTGCCATTATTTTTTGGTTATAAAACTATAAATGATGAAATTCACTGGCAAGTAGCCTTAATAAAACTAGGGTGGTTTCCAATAATCGGAGAAGCAGAAGTTTTCCTTGGAATAAAAACTGGTCAATGGAATAGTAAACTTATTGATAGTGATATTCAATGGGCTTTGACAAGAGACTCCTCATATAAATACTTTTTTGGTCGTGGAATTTTAGATGAGTCTATTACTGAGAAAAAAATTCTTATAATTGGCGTTGGTGCCATTGGTAGTATGGTAGCAAAAACATTAACGAGAAGTGGTTGTAAATATATTGATATTGTAGATTATGACATCAAAGAACCTGAAAATGTGTGCCGTTCTGAATATATGTTTCAATTTGGACTTACTGACAAGGTGACAGAATTAGAACAAATTTTAGTATCTATATCTCCTTTTTTAGAAATCACTCTTTTAAAAGATGAATTTTTTGAATCTACCACAAAAATTATTTATAAGAATGATAAAGGTAAAGAATGCTTGACTTCAATTTTAAATGACTATGATATAGTTTTTGACTGTAGTACAGATAATGATTTAATGTCTATTTTAAATCATTTAGATTTAAAATGTGACATAATTAATCTGTCAATTACTAATCATGCTCAAGAATTAGTTTGTGGTTTTTATCCTAATATTTATCATTTTGTTGATACTCAATTTGGAAGCATTTTGAAGAATGATTTAAGTGATTTGTATGAGCCTACAGGCTGTTGGAGCCCTACTTTTAAAGCTTCATATAATGACATCAATACACTTATACAATTTTCGATAAAACATATTAATAATCTTTATCGAGAAAGTAAGCAAAAAAATAATTTTATTGTTAAAATGAGTAATGATAATCTAAAATTAGAAGTAAAAGAATATTAATGAAATTAACAAATACATATAAAAATGTAAGTTTGATGATTGAAGAATCACTACTAGACAAACTTACTCAAATTGCTCTACAAAATTATCCCAATGAAAGTGGTGGTTTTCTTGTCGGATATTATTCACAAGATTTTATGACACTACATATAACTGATTTTGTATTGCCTCAACAGCAAAAAAGCTCATCATTTTTATTTCAAAGAAGCGTAGTTGGCATTAAAGAAGTTTTTAATAGACTCTTTGCAATAAAAAAGTATTATTATATAGGAGAGTGGCATACTCATCCAAATGGTTCTTCTATGTATAGCCAAACAGACTTAAAAGCTATGATTGAAATTGCAACTTGTGAAACTGTTAATATTACAAATCCGATACTATTGATTTTTAGTATTAGCAAAAACAAATTACAAGATTTTTCATTTTATATTTATGATAATAAAGGGTTATATCACTATGAATAAAATAGATTTAAAACAATTATTTGAGGGACTTCAAAATCAAATGGTTGCTCAGTTAAACACTAATAGAGAGTTTATACCCCATCCTGGCTCTAAAGGAGATTCTTTAGAAAATGCTTGGATAGAATGGTTACAAAAATATTTACCAAATAGATATAGTGTTGATAAAGCCATAGTTATAGACCATGAAGGAAATACAAGTCATCAAATTGATATTGTAATTTATGATAACTGGTTCACCCCTTTTATCTTCTCTCAAAACGGTTTTCATTATATCCCTGCTGAAGGTGTATATGCTATTTTTGAAGTTAAGCCTGATATTCAAGGAAATGTCGGAGACAAAAGTTATATTGAATATGCTGCTGAAAAAATTGAAAGTGTTAGAATATTAAAAAGAACTTCCACTGATATGATAAATTCAGGTAGAGTTACACCAGCACGACAATTAACAAAAATTATTGGCGGTATTTTATCTAGTACAAATTCATTCACTCATAAAAACAATGATACAATAAAACAGCATTTAAGCGAACAACAAGGTCTTAAAAGTATTGATATAGGCTGTATTGCTGATTATGGTTTTTTTTATGTTGATTACAATGGAGAAGAAGATGATAAAGAAATAAATTTTAATACAAGAATAGTAGATTATTATAAGAATAGAAGTATCGAAAATATCACATTTAGTAATTCAGAAAACTCTTTAGTGTCCTTTTTCCTTCAATTAACAAATTATTTACAACAAGCGATAGGTACCATTCCTGCGATTGATTTAAACGCTTACTCTAAAACAATTGATTTTAAAATAGATAAAAAACTTTAAGACAAATAATAAAGGAGCTAAAAAAATGATAGATATTAATCAAAAACTCCAACAATTTTTGGCAGTTATTGACTTTCGAATTGATAAAGCAAACTAAAATCTAGAAATTGATATACTTTTTTCTAGAAAAATATTTCAAAGGTAGTGCTATTGAAACTCTATGAAAAAGTATTTTATTTTATATCAGAGCATGGAGGAGGATGGGCTTTTTCTTCAAATGATTTGATACATAAATTTTCAAGACAAGAGATAGACAATACCCTCTCAGACCTTGTAGCTAGTGGCAAAATCAGAAGAATTTCTCGTGGCATCTATGACTTTCCAAAATATAGTGAACTTTTGCAAGCGGAACTCTCTCCAGATATAGAACAGGTAGCTTTTGCATACGCTAGAAAATTCAACTGGCAAATAGAAGTAAGCGGAGATGCAGCACTAAATATCTTGGGGCTTTCTTCTCAAGTGGTAGGAAACTATCTCTATTTGAGCAATGGTCCTTCCAAAAAATATAAAATACTAGGAAATGTCACCATAGAATTTAAAAAATCGGCTTTAAAAAATATAGGCTTTAAATATAAAGAGAGCTCCTTGATTGTTCAGGCACTCAAAGCTTTGGGTAAAGAAAACATTACGCAAGAAACTATCGCAAAAATAAAAAAACAGATAGATGAAAACATGTATGATAAAATATTAAAAGATGCAGTAACAGCTACGGACTGGATATATGAAGTCATAAAAAAGATTTGCAAAAAAGAGCCAACAGATGGATAGAATCATAAAACTAGAAGCTTTTGAAAGAGAAGAGATATTCTCTGAAGCTGCTTTTAAAATAGGTGCAACTCCTGCCATAGTAGAAAAAGATTTTTGGGTCGTTTGGATACTTGATAAAATATTTAGCGATGAAGCCTTAAGCAAAATACTGATGTTTAAAGGGGGAACTTCATTATCAAAAGTGTTTCATGTCATAAGTAGGTTTTCAGAAGATATAGATTTGATACTTGATTGGAGAGAAGTTACAAAAGATAATCCAAAAGTAGATAAACCAACAAAAAATCAACAAGTAAAATTCAATGAACAAATAAACGAAAATGCAAAAATTTATATAAAAGAGCAGCTACTTCCTATTGTACAAGATATATTAGCGCCTCTTTGTTCTTGTAAAATAGATGAAGAAAACCCTTTTAATATCAATATAACATACCCAGCTACATTTAAAGATAGCTATTTGAGAAATGAAATATTACTTGAAATTGGACCACTTGCTTCATGGATGCCGTGGGAGAGTTTTAAAATATCTGCCTATGCAGTAGATGCTTTTCCTACATTGTTCGATAAGCTTTTCTGCAAAGTAAATGCCATACTTGCCAAAAGAACTTTTTGGGAGAAAGCAACTATTTTGCATCAAGAAGCCAATAGAAGTGAAGACAAACAGTTGCCGCTTAGATATTCAAGACATTATTATGATTTGGCGATGATGGCAAAATCAGATATCAAAGACGAAGCATTGAGTGATTTAGAGTTGCTTAAACAAGTTGTTGATTTTAAATTAAAATTTTATCCTGCTGCTTGGGCAAGATTTGAAGAAGCAAAACCAGGTAC
Source organism: Sulfurimonas sp. (assembly GCA_041654255.1). Lineage (GTDB taxonomy): Bacteria > Campylobacterota > Campylobacteria > Campylobacterales > Sulfurimonadaceae > Sulfurimonas. The sequence goes on along the minus strand of JBAZDX010000007.1, from coordinate 6,702 downwards.
TTTAAAACTTTTGCCTTCTGATATTCATATCGAAACACTCAAAAAAGACTATAAATCAATGGAAAATATGATATTTGATAAGAAATTGACTTTTGAGGAAATATTAACAATATTAAGAGCTTTAGAAAATGAGATAAATTCAAAGAAAGTTAAATAGAGGGATTGATATGAGCAGTTGGATAAGAGAAGCCGCCTATGTAGAAGAGAAGTTTTTAGAACAGCTTGAAAGTTTGGGTTGGGATACTTTAAGCATAGCAGACAATGACAACAAGCACCGAACTGCCAAAGCTCTACAAGGGCGAGATAGCTTTAAAGATGTGATTTTAGAAGATATCCTTAGTAAAGCTATAGTCAAAATAAACGGTGATTGGCTCAAAGAGGAGCAGATCAAAGAGGTCATAGCTACTCTAAAGAACATCAACCACTCATCACTTTTTGAAAACAACCTTGCTTCTACTGCTCTTCTTATCGAAAATACATCCGTCGATGTAAATCATGCGACAGGTGCGAAATCTCCAACGGTAAAATATATAGATTTTGAAAATATCTCAAACAATCACTTCTTGGCAGTATCGCAGTTTATGGTCGATGGTGCTCAGACTATTATCCCAGATATTACTCTTTTTGTAAACGGTATCCCTTTGGTAGTCATAGAGTGCAAAGCACCTGATGTTACCGACCCTATCCATGAAGGTGTAAATCAACTAAAAAGATATATGAATACAAGAGGAACAGAGCAAAGCGAGGGTGCTTCAAAACTTTTTCATACCAATGCTTTTGTGGTGGTAAGCGCAAGGACTCAGGCGAAAAGCGGAACTATCAGCTCAAACTTAGAACATTATCTCAGTTGGAAAGACCCTTATCCAAGAGATTTAAGCGAATTTGGCAAAGATGAGCAAGATATATTAGTCGCCGGCATGTTAGCGCCTACAAATCTGCTTGAGATCATGAGAGACTTTAGTGTAGTGATGGGAAGCGGTAGAAAAAGAGTTAAAATAGTTTGTCGTTATCAGCAATACAGAGCGGTAAAAAAGACAGTCAAAAGAATCCTTGAAGCCAATACGGTAGAGGAGAGAAACGGGGTCATCTGGCATACGCAAGGAAGCGGTAAGTCTCTTACGATGGTCTTTTTGGTTAGGCACTTACGAAGCATAAAAGAACTGCAAGATTATAAAATTCTTTTTGTCGTCGATAGAAGCGACCTGCAAGAGCAGCTAGAAGAGACAGCCACGCTAATAGGCGAGAAAATAGATACGGCACTTAACGCAAAAGACCTAAAGAAAAAACTCTCTAACGATGTGAGTAACATCAATATGACCATGATGCAAAAGTTTAATGACGGTGACTTTGAAAAGGCAAGTGAAGGTTTGGATACCTCAAAAGTGTTAGTGCTCATCGATGAAGCACATCGTACACAATACTCAAAATTTGGTTCCGCTCTAAGACTTGCTCTGCCTGATGCCGTTAAAATAGCATTTACTGGAACACCTGTAGAGAAAACCGTAGGTTCTTTTGGAAGCTACATTGATACCTATAAAATCCGTGAAGCAGTAGAAGACGGTGCAACTGTGCCAATCATCTACGAAGGAATGACTTCAAACGATACTCTTGAAAACAGAGGTGAATTTGACGCCAAGTTTGAGGATCTATTTGCAGATTTGACCTCTGAACAGATAGAAGCTATTAAGAAAAAGTACGGTACAAAAGGCGACATACTAGAAGCCCCAAAACGCATCGAAGCTATAGCAAAACATATGGTAGAGCATTACATAAAAAATATCTTGCCAAACGGTTATAAAGCTCAAGTTGTAAGCTCGTCAAGAAAAGCAGCGATTCTTTACAGTGAAGCGATAAATAAAGCCTTAGAGGCGTATAAAAATGAGATTGGAGAACTTAGGTCTAGTGTGGTTATATCTGCTAAGCATAACGACAACAGCGACGACTTTCCAAAAGAGTTTACTACTAAATCTCACAAAGACAGTGCCGTAGCAGAGTTTAAAAAGCCATTAGATAGATCAAACTTGGCTTTTCTTGTGGTGAGCGATATGCTTCTTACAGGTTTTGATGCACCTATTGAGCAGGTGATGTATTTAGACAAAAAGCTTACCGCACATAATCTTCTTCAAGCAATAGCAAGGGTCAATAGAACCTATGAGGGCAAAACTAGAGGGCTTATCGTTGACTATTACGGAGTAGGAGCGCATCTCAAAGAGGCATTGGCAAACTATGAAGATGCAGATGTAGCGGATGTAATGCAAGACATAAGCTGCGAGATAGATAAACTAGAACTTTCGCACAGAAAAGTGATGCAGTTTTTTAGTCAAAATGGTGTTGAAGAGATAAATGAACAAACCCTAGAGGATGCAGTGGTGCTTCTTGCGGATGAAAAGCTAAGATCTGAGTTTAAAATGCACTATAAAGAGTTTACAAAACTCATAGATTTCATATTGCCACACCCTATCAAAAAATACTTTTTAGATGATGCAAAAATTTTAGGAGTTATAAAAAATGAGGCTCAACGGAGATACAGAGATGAAGAGCTTCAAATAGAAGGGATTGGCGAAAAAGTAAAAAAACTTATCAATGAACATCTCGTGAGCCAAGGGATTGAGACAAGAGTAAGACCGGTATCGATATTTGATGATGAGTTTGAAGATGCACTCAAAGATAGACCAAATAAAGCAGTTGCTTCAGAGATGGAACATGCCCTTAGGTATACTATAAAGATCAACATTGATAAAGACCCGATCTACTACAGATCTTTGGCTGAGAAGCTAGAAAAAATCATTGCAGAGCATAGAGGTGAATGGGATAAGCTTGTAGAGAAACTCTCAAAAATCAAAGAAGAGATAGTCGGCGGAAGAGAGGTTATAGAAGTATTTAAAAAGCTTGGCTGTGACGTCTGTATGGCGTATTATGATATGTTTTTAAGTTTTTACGATGGAGAAGTGAGCGAAAAAACAAAAGATGTCATTATAGAACTTGTTATAGATGTTCTTCAAGCGACAGCTAGAGAGATACAAAGAGTTGACTTTTGGGGAAGCACCGGAGAAAACAGCAGAGCAACGCTTCAAAATCATTTAGTAAGGTTAATTGCAGAGAAAAAAGAGACAACTTTGATAAAAAATATTCCTGCTATTAAAGAGCGATTTATGAGTCTTACAAAAGAGAACCAAAAAGAGCTTCAAGGTTTAAAGCTTGATAATTGATTACGAACTCATACGATCCAAGCGTAAAAGCATCGGCATCACTATCGAAAGGGATGCAAAAGTAGTAGTTAATGCTCCACTTGATTTGGATAACAAAGAGATAGACAAGCATCTGCATAAAAAAAGATTGTGGATTTGGGAAAAATTGGCTCTTAAAAAAAATACTTTAGAAAACGTAGTTAAAAAACAATTTATCTCAGGAGAGAGTTTTAACTATCTAGGACGAAACTATAGACTTCAAATAGTTGAGGGAAGTAGTGAACTAAAACTCAAAAACGGTTGGTTTGTGCTGGGGCAAAAGAAGCAACCAAAAGCAAAAGAGATTTTTAAGACATGGTACAGCGAACATCTAAAAACTAAAATAGATGAGCGGTTAGAGAGTGTTTGCAAAGCGGCAAATATTTTAAAACCTGACTTTAGAATAATGGAACTTGGCTTTCGCTGGGGCTCTTGTACAAAAGATGGCATCTTAAATTTCAACTGGAAAATTGCCATGGCTCCCGTTGGCGTGATTGATTATATTATCATTCATGAAATAGTGCATCTCAAAGAGCATACGCATAATGAAAAGTTTTGGAAAGAAGTAGCCAAAATCATGCCTAGTTATGCAGAAAAAAAAGAGTGGTTAAAGGAACAAGGGAAAGGCTTGTCACTTTAATTACTTAACTTTATTTAGACCAAAAACATCAACACCATCCCTAAAAACAAGCCTTCCAAATTTATCTTTGGTAATATCCCAGCCACCGAGTCTTTGATAAATATCTGTCTGTATTGTTCTTTTAGAAACGTTAAACTCCTCCGCTAAAGATGAAATGGTAGGTCTTTCGTCTTTAGTGAGCATAGAGAGTATGGAGATAAGTCTAAAAAGTGCTTTGTCGTATGATTTTTGTGCCATAGTAAAACTCCTTCCATTATACAGCGTTACTTAAAAGCGGCAGTGCTTGAGTAATACTCACCAAAAGCTCTACTGTAAGTACTAAGATTGTATATCTGTACTCTTTTGCTAAGTGTTTTGCTTTTCTCACCTGTTACTCCTTGATGTGATATGGAATATATATTAAGTATTATATATAAATATACATAAAGAGTCAAGGAAAAGTATGTAAATTGGAAATAAATATGTTACAATTATCTGAAATATAGCAATAAAGGATAAAATTTGGATAAAGATCTTTTTCAAAACAGGCTAAAAGAGCTCGGGATCAATAAGCAGGATTTTTCAGAGATCTCAAAAGTGCCTTATTCAACTGTTACAAACTGGGGAGTAATGAGAGAGGGCAAACCCATGATAATCCCAAACTGGGTAGAACCGTTTCTGAATTACTACGAAAAAGCAAAAAAGCTAGAGTATGTTATGACTGAGATCTGCCAAAAGATAGAGAGTGTAAAAAAGTAGTCCGCACTCTCTTTTCAAACCTCAATTCATCTAAATATGTTCCGCCCTTTCTGAAACGAAACCACGCTTTCACTCGCATTTCTTATACTTTTTATAAAAACAGAAGAAGGCGATAGCGTGGCTCTTGAAATCTTTAAACTCTCAATCATACTTGGCTTTGCGCTGGTGCTGCTGTACTTCTCGGCTTTAAAAAAAAGCGAGAAACATTCACTGCGGACGATACCCTTTATCTTTATGGGCTCATTTATATTTGTAACCATACTCTCCTATCTCTTTGAGCTCTATGACAATAGCGCCGTTAAAGAGAAAAGAGGAGCGTTTTATGACAAAAATACTTTTATCTGTGAAAGCGGAGTGTTTAAAAAGAAAGAGCACTATCTTGTCTCTATAAATGAGGGGTGGAGCGTTTATGAGGATAGCTATTTTAAAAAAGAGGATCTGCTTTTAGAAATAATAAACTGCGAGCAAAAGAGGTAATGCGTATATGTTTTCATTTTTTTGTTTTGAGAACTATTTTCAAATTGTCAATGGAGATGTTATCCAAAAGATAACATGGGGAAGCGGCAACTATAGAGAAAAGGCGGTGCTGCTTTGGGATCTGGAGAATATACCTTACAGCCATCTTCCAAAAGTAAAGCAATCACTTAAATTCGCTCCTGAGAGATCTTTTATCATCTCCACTCAAACTATCAATCCCTCTAAACTAAAATCGATGCATAGAGAAGGGTTCGAAGTTTTAATGGCACATAAGAGCGATAGCGACACGAAGATAAAGAGTGTCTACAGAATCCTCAAAGAGTATGACGAGTTTATATTTATCTCCTCTGACAGCGACTTTGTGGATATCGGCAAAAAGATACTCTCTGAGCGTAAAAAACTAATTTGGATTATGCAAGACGCCAATAAAAAACGCATAGCCATGAAGATGAATCTGTGCGATAAAAATCTAAAACTCATCACACTTAGCAGGTTTGAGCTTTAAAAATAAAAAGAGCGAAACAACGCCCGCACTCTCATATCTTACAATTACACTATACCAAAGAAACAAGGAGAGCCAATGTCAAAAACACTCTACAGCAATGTAAATATCTTAATAGATGAGCACAATAGGGAGATACTTGTCAATCCAGCAGATGAGCGTTTTTACTATATAGGGCATAAAAAGATGCATAGTGTTTTTTTCGATGCAACGCTCTCCTTGAACGAGGATGGCATCTATACTATAGAGGGAAGACAGACAATCTATAGTGAACACAGCGCTATGGGAAGTGATTATGAAAAGCTTCTTTGCAAACACCCAAAAGAGCTTATAAAAAAGAGTTCGCTCTTCTGGCTCTTTGGAACATACACGGTTTCGGGAGTGCATAAGAGAGAAGTGCACTCTAAATATATCTGCAGATACAAGGAGTACTGCATCATCCAAAGAGAGAAGATTCTCTCACATGAGTTTGCGGAAGATAAAAGTGAGTTAAAAAATGATGCCTGAGCAACTCCAAACTGCACTTCTTGTTTTTAGCACTTTGATGTTTTTAAAAACGCTTCCATACAAGAGACTATAAAAAACCAAAAAAGGTGCAAGAATGAAAAAAAAAGTTGAGAAGATAATTGTAGCAGCAGTAGCAATAGGAGTTTTTCTTCTTATGCTATTAGGGTTTTTTAAAGTGTTCGGGTACATCTTAGAACTAGATAATGACGATAAGAAAAAAGCTTTTTTGCAGAGCAATCAAGAGTTTATATGCAGAGACGGCTATGATAGTTTTTTGGTAAGCAACAAAAACGGATGGAGTATAGAAAAAGACAAGTTTGTCAAAGAAGACAAGATAGTTTCCATATCTAGATGTAATAAAAGAGAATAGCAATGGTTTTAAATCAAGATACACTGATACTTATAAGAGAGTTTTTTCCACCTTCAAATGAGCCGCCGCTGCTTCTCTATCTAGGGATCGGTATATTTATAGGTGTAGTAGTCGTAATAGTAAAGTATGAGCGATACCGCAAGATTAGAGAGCTTTTTATGAAGCTGTTTTAACAAAGGAGACAAAGAAATGAAGCGTTTTTTAGATAGTTTGGTAATCATAGTTATCGTTGGAAGCATAT
>JBAZDX010000006.1:0-109202 GCA_041654255.1 Sulfurimonas sp. | reverse complement strand
TTCCTGTTACCGTTCGACTTGCATGTGTTAAGCACGCCGCCAGCGTTCACTCTGAGCCAGGATCAAACTCTCCATAATTGAATTGTTTAATCTTTGCCCAAGATTTAAAAATCATTGGCTTTATGTTTGCTACTATATACGCTAAATATATAATAGACTTGTAAAGTATCTATTGCTATAAATACCATTGGGTATAAATAGAATAGACGGTTGTTGTTATTTTAGTTATTTCTAAGTAAACTTATTAATGACCAATCTAACTATTTCTAGTTATTAAAGTCTATTTACTTGCTTAGTTTTCAATGATCTCAAACTTCGATTTTTAAACCTAAACTTTAAGGTCTCTCTGTTTGTGGATGGGAATTATAGGCAACTTACGCTTATTTATTTCTTAATTATCGAGGGAGTTTTGAAAGAATTTTTAGTAGAGGAGTTTTTAGATAGAAGTAATCTCTAATTTTCTTCTATCCAACCACCACCTATTAGCTTATTATCATCATAAAAAACAGCTGCCTGCCCAGCTGCAACGCCAAAGACACTCTCTTTTAAAGTTACATATGCCTTCTCGTTTTTTATAACAACATGGCAAGGCACGGCCTTAGTTCTATATCTTAGTTTCACAGTAGTATCAAACTCTTTTTCATCGGTGTGGAGATTTAAATTGTTTAAAACAACACTCTCACACGCCAACTCCTCTTTTTTACCTACTATAATCTGATTTTTCTTTGCATCGATACTTATTACATAGTGAGGGTCATGAGCGCCCTTAACACTAAAACCTCTTCTTTTTCCAATCGTGTAGTGCATATAACCTTTATGTTTACCGACTACGTTTCCATCTTTGTCCAGAACCTCGCCTGTTTTATCAACTTCAACATAATCTTTAAGCAGGTCTGTATATGTTGTTTCAACAAAACATATTTCAGAAGATTCGCCCTGTGAAGCGAATGACTCCAAGCCTTTAATTGAAGCAGCAATTTCCTTTATTTCGCTCTTCTTTCTATCCCCCAATGGAAATAAGAGTCTAGGCAGTATCTCTCTGTTGACATAAAATAAAAAATAGCTCTGGTCTTTTGTCTCATCGTCAGCTTCATAGAAATATTTTCCGTCAGTTTTTATATAGTGCCCTGTTGCTACAAAGTCGGCACCTATATTATCAGCAAATTTGACCATTTCCCCAAATTTTAAGCTTCTGTTGCATAGTGCGCACGGGTTTGGTGTTTTTCCCTCGGCATAAGTATCAATAAAAGGCTGAAAAACTTTTTCGTTAAATACCTCTTGCAAATCTATTACATGTAGTTTTACACCGACAAAGTCAGCAGCCCTTTGTGCTCTTGCCTGATGTATTTCGTGATACCCAGGTTTAGAGTGAAGCTTCATATATAAACCCTCTACTTCATACCCCTCTTCTTTTAAAAAAAGTGCTGAAATTGTAGAATCTACACCTCCGCTCATTCCTACTAAAACTTTTTTATTTTTCATTTTTATTCTTTTTCTTATTTGCAGTTTTTCGCATACAACTTACTCTGCCTCTTTGTTATCTGATTTTTCTTCTAAAAAAAACTCAGTAAGTAATTTATAATATTTCGTACCATCAAGCCCAGCCTCTTTTAAAATATCTATTTGATCTAAAACAGATGCTTCAATTTCCCTCACTATTTGTTCCAAATCGTCCGTAAGTGTTATAATATGGAGGTCCTGCTCACTAATCATACCGTTTTTATATAATTTGTTTTCTAAAAATTTTAGAAGCGGTTTATAAAAAGCTACCCCAAATACAAAAATTTTTACACCGGTTATTTTTTTTGTCTGTATAAGAGTTAAAGCTTCGAACAGCTCATCCAACGTCCCGTAGCCGCCTGGAAATATAACATATGCGATTGAATATTTTACCAACATTACTTTTCTTGAAAAAAAGTAATCAAAACTCAAATCTATTGTGGTGTACTTGTTTGGCGTCTGCTCGAAAGGGAGATCTACGTTAAGCCCTATGGATTCTATATTTTTATATTTAAAAGCACCCCTGTTTGCAGCTTCCATAACTCCTGGTCCGCCGCCAGTCATTACATTGAACCCTCTATTTGCTAACATAGAAGAGAGCTCCTCGGCTTTTTTATAATATTTGCCGCTGCTTTTTGCTTTTGCGCTTCCAAACATCGTAACTGTCGGTCCAAGCTCTCCAAGGTCGTCAAAACCTTTTACGAAATCTGCAAGTATCCTAAAAACACTCCATGTATCAGCAGATTTTATCTCTTTTACATATTTTTTTGCTAAATCATCCTGATGTTTTCGCATTTACCACAACCCTTACTATGATTTGAGCTGATTTAATCTCTCTCTTTTTGTGCCTATCGTAGTTATCTGAACACCGAAGTTGCCATCCACTATAACAACCTCGCCCTCAGCTATTACATGGTCATCTACCAATATATCAAGCGGGTCATTTGCCAGCTGATTAAGCTCTATTACAGAGCCGATGTCCATGTTCAAAACATCTTTTAAGAGCATTTTTTTCTTCCCGATTCTAACCTTAACCGGAAGCTTAACATCCATAATTAGAGATATATTATTCATCTCTTCACTGTTAAGAGAAATATTGTGTGTATTATCTTGAAATTTATAAGATTCATATTTTATTTCTTTGGTTGATGCTGCACTCGTTTTAAACAGAGCATCATGCAAATTTTCGTCCATTATAAACATAAAAAGAGATTTTACGTCTCCAATTTTAAAGTGGTAAACAAACATCTTGGAGTAATTCTCCAAAGAGACCTCTTTGTTTTCACCTATATACTCAATGTTTTCTATACTAAAAGAGAGAGCCGGTAACTCTTTTTGAGCACCAAGACTGCTTGAGATTGCTCCAAAAATATTTGAAGTTATCTCTTTTGCCGCATCTAAATCATCATCAGTAACATCTTCTCTCTGACTACCTTCTTCGCCCATCATCATATCCGATAAAGAAGTAACAAGGTTTGGTGTAAGGGCAATCATTGCCGAAGCATTTACATCACCGCTTACTGCAATATGAAGCAGTACGATAGGAGGAACTATGTTTGAGATTATGCTTAACTCTTGCTCTTCTTTTAAATCTAGAGACGGGGCCTGACCGATTAATGCCTCAATAGTACCTACGGTTTCGTTCTCAAATAGCTTCATAAAGTTGTTCATCGTCTAATCCTCATCCATTTCATTTTCTTCTTCAAGCATAATCTCTTTTACGCCGGATATTTTTTCACGTCTTATAGATTCAAAATTCTCTAACGCTCTTTTCACAGCATCTTTTTCTGTCTCAATTATCTCAGTGACCTGTATAGATTTTCTAAATCTTCTTAAACCTATTTTACCGCGAAATCTGTCCTTGCCGTCAACACAAATGGTTACAACGTCGTCTGCAGGACTTGTTAGTCTGATTATATCACCGGCTTGCAGTTCTAAAACATCTCTCAATGTTAGTTCCGCATCGCCAAGCATAGCTTCTATTCCAACTTTAGCACCGCCAAGAAGTACATGTAGCTCTGTATTTCTACTTTTTTTTGTACTAGTCTCATTAAGCATCAAATCTCTGCTTGCAAGTTTTGGCAAAACAGGTTCCAGCGCAATTACCGGATAACAGATATTCATCATTCCAGAACTTTGCCCTATAATAATCTCCATTACCACCATCACGACAATCTCATTTTGAGCAACAATTTGTACAACATTCGGGCTTGACTCTTTAGATTCAACATTTGGGAAAACATCCATAACCGGTCCCCATGCCTCTTTAAGAGTACTCATCATAACTCTCAAAATTGTCTCAAAAAGACTCAGCTCAATATCTGAAAATTCGCGGCTAGCGTCAAACGGTTCGCCCTTTCCGCCAAGAAGACGGTCTAACATCGGAAATGCAATAGACGGGTTTATCTCTATTACTCCGCTTCCCTCCAAAGGCTTCATAGAAAAAACGTTGAAACTAGTAGGATTTGGCAGTGACATTAAAAATTCGCCATATGTCATCTGATCAACGGAGTGAAGTTGTATCTCAACAATCGAGCGCATTATGGAAGATATCTGTGAAGCCAAAGATCTTGCCATTTTGTCATGGATACCGCGAAATGCGCGAAGCTGCTCTTTTGAAACTCTGTTTGGTCTTTTAAAATCGTAGAGCGTTACCTGTCTTTGCGAAATGGGAGAGTCGTCAGAGCCGTCAAATCCATCATCCCCCTCATCATCAACAACATCTAAAAGCGCGTCTATCTCTTCTTGTGAAAGTATATCTGCCATATTAAGCTCCTACACTCTCTTTAATTTTATGTATTACGGATTTGTGGATTTGTGAAATTCTAGATTCTGTAATATTTAAAATATCACTAATCTCTTTAAGGGAAAGCTCCTCAAAGTAATAAAATTGTATTATCAACTGCTCTCTCTCGCTATATTCACTAAGTACTGCCTTAATGACATTGATTAACTCATCTTTTTCTATATTTGCAAGCGCTAGTCCTTCATCTCCTGCTTGCAATTGATCATGAAGCGGCATTACTGCGTAGATAGATGAAGCTATCCTTGCTTCGTGAATTTTTTCTACACTCTCTCTTAAAATTGCTGCTAACTCCTCATCAGTAGGCTCTTCGTCATGAATAGCTCTATACTCTTCAACGGCGTAGTCTATCGCTTTTATAAGCTTTCTGCTTGAACGACTAAGTATATCTAAGCTTCTTAAATAATCAAGCATAGCTCCATAAACTCTCTTCTTTGCATATCCCCAAAAAGAGTCGTTTAATTTTTCGTCATATCTTCTTGCTAGTTTTATCAACTCTTCTGTTCCAATGGCAGAGAGATCCATATAATCAACAGAGCTTGGAAGTCTCTCTTTTAGTCTAAAAGCCATGGCTTTAACAGCCGGTAAGTACTGAATAGCCAGTTCATCTTCTTTATGCTTCATATCTTGCGTGTATGCAGTAATCATAAATTACCCCCAAGATCCCTAGCATTTGTTTTAACTGCGGCATCTGTAATTTTAATTGCAGAATCTATAAGTTTTTCTCTCTTGTTTATCTCAAGCACAAAAAAATCAAGCCTTTTTTCATGTGAATCTTTTGGAAAAAAATGGTTCTTCGCGATTGTAGTTTTGTAATAAAAGGCAACGATTATATGTGAAAATAGATAAAAAAATGCAGTTATAAAAAATGTATATACGAGCAAACCCTCTGCGTCAAACGACTTTAATATACCAAAAACTATTCCGACAAAAAAGCCCTGAACAGTAAAAAAATATACAAAATTCTCGCCCAGCATCTACAATAGCCTCAAATTTGATTTAAAAATGTTTTACCAAACGCCTAAAAAGCCCAGATAATCCACTCTCGCTAGGTAAAACTAGCACATTTCGTTCCAAACTTTGACTAATTGTGTTGGCAATAGCAACTATATCTTTATGCACACTTGAGCCGGGATATGAAACGCTAAAAAGCGCTCTTTGTTTTACAGAAGATGAAACTTTTACGTCGCTATTTATCTTTCCGATTAATTTTAAATCCAATTTGGTTCCAATATTGACAAAAGCAACTTTTTTTATCTTCTCATATACGGCAATTGCCTCTTTTTCACTCTTCACCTGATTCATAATTAAACTTATATTATCTCTTAAAACTGCAATTGTTTTTATTGTTGCATAAGCATCCGTTATAGCCGCTGGATCTGGAACTGTTACTACTATAACGTCATCTGCGGCATCCAAAAACATCTGTATATGCTCTCCGATTCCGGCACCGGTATCTATAATCATAATGTCGAGTTTATCTAAGACCTCAGCTTCACTCATAAATCTCTCAAAAAGGGCTTTGTCCGAATATTTTAGTATCTCGTCGCCGCTCTCTCCCGGAATAAGTATAAGATTTCTTGTAATTGGAATCAAAATATCTGCTACGGTAGCTTCACCCTTTAGTACATGCAGTATATTTTTCTTTATTTTCACATTGAACATTACATCCAAATTTGCAAGTCCGATATCAGCGTCAAATATGCCTACATTAAGACCGCTTTGAGAGAGAACATAAGCCAAATTAGAGCTTATTGTACTTTTTCCGACACCGCCCTTACCACTTGTAATGGCGATAAAACGAGTTTTTTTGGATTTTTTTTGTGAGTTAGAAGAAACCAGCTCTTCTAGCTTCTTGGCCTGATGCCCAATCATGCTTTGCTCCTGTTGAAGCCGTTTAGTAAACACTCAACCAAAAAGTCGCTGCTTGCACACACTAAATCTTCCGGAACCTCTTGTCCTACGGAGAAGTAGCTTATAGGTTTTTTTGTCTCGTATGCAAGAGAAAATATATTTCCAAAACCTCTTGTTTCATCCAGTTTTGTAAACATAAGCGTGTCAACATTAAGAGATGAAAAATTTTCATATGTAGCTTTTAAATCTTCATATTTTATAGAACTTGGCATCACCAGAACAACATCGATGTTATATTTGGTATCATTTCCATCCAAGCACTCATATATTTTTTCAATTTTATTTCTATCGTATGGACTTGAACCCATTGTGTCAATCAAAATATAATCACAATATTTTAGTGACTCAAGCGCACTTCCAAAATCTAACGGGTCAACAACCGTCTCAATACCTAGCTTCATCATTCTTGCGTACTGCATAAGCTGCTCAACGGCGCCTATGCGGTAGGTATCCAGCACAATCAGCCCTACTTTATATTTTTTCTGCATCAAGTAAGAGTATCTTGCCGCCAACTTCGCCACTGATGTTGTTTTGCCCACGCCTGTCGGACCAACCAACATGATAACCTTCTTGTTTCCTATGGACGGAGTAGCTTCCATTCTTACAGGCACCATTTTTCTAAGAATTGTTTGAAAATATCTCTTGACAGTTGCCGAGTTTTCTCTCATTTTAAAGGGCATATGCTCCAGCGTCATTCTCATAATAGCGTCAAGATGCTCTCTGTTCATACCGCTTTGAGAAGCGAGTCTGTATATCTCTGCAAACTCAGACGGTATATGGCTCTCCAAATCAGGCGCTTTTTCATCCCAAAACATATTTTGAATAATTTTAACTTTATCGCCAAGTTTTGCTATTTCCGACTTTATCTCTTTTAGCTCTTTTGGCTCAAATATATTCTGCGCTACGTGCTCCTGATCCTGATACTGGTAAAGAGGGTCTCTTACATCAGCAATTTTTGATATCTGCCTTGCCGCATAGGAGATGTCATACAGAACATCAGCACTCTTTTGGGTAAGCGGTCTTCCGTCTTTTGGTATAGTGTTTACTTTATTATAGGTCTCATGTTCCGCGTCACTCTCTAGTCCCATTACTATCTCATAAATCGGCTCACGGCCAAGTGATTTTTTTTGAATCTCTTTTGTATCAATATGAAGCATCTGAGCGTAGTTGGCATGCATCTTTGCCTTTTTAAGAGCTTCTGATGGCGTTTTTCCGGTAAAAGTTAATATCTTCATTTGTATATATCCATCAATGGTATCAGCACACTCTCTCTCTTGTCCCACTCTGCATGTGGAATTTGGAGCTTAGACGTTTTAACAACTCTCTCATCAAAAAAAATAATATCCAAATCTAGTGTCCTTGGAGCATTTGCAAAACTTCTTTTACGGGCAAATTTTTTCTCTACTCTCATTAAATAATCCAAAAAAACTTTTGGTTGCATACTCGTTTTTAGTACAATTATTGAATTAAAAAAATCATCCTGATTGGCAAAACCAAAAGGAGGATTTTTCAAAATCAATGAAGTACGGAGCAATGTAACTCTTTTATCTCTTTTAAAGTATATAAAAAGACGCTCAAACCTTCTTTTTACATCGCCAAGATTTCCGCCTATACCTACCGTAACCCTATGGCGGTGGAGACTTTTTTTGCTACTAGTCTTGCCAAAACGTAAGCCTTTAAAAGTAGTAAGACTATCACTTAACTTACGTTTTATATACATGACTACTGAGCTTGAGCTGCCTGTTTTTGCATCTCTTGAACTGCTTTTATCTCATTCATCATTTGAAGCATTCCAACCATTGCCAAATGGTACCCAAATGGGCCAAATCCAACGATAGATGATGAACAAACAGGTGCAATCATATTTTGTTTTCTAAACTCTTCACGACGATAAATATTGCTGATATGGACTTCCATAGTAGGAAGATTTACTGCAGAGATGGCATCACGAATTGCAATTGAGGTGTGCGTATATGCAGCCGCATTAATGATAATGCCATCTGCATCCCCGTAACACTCCTGAATCTTGTCCACAAGCTCACCCTCTAAATTGCTTTGAAAAAATTCTATCTCCATACCGCTCTGGCTTGCAAAATCTTTCATTTGAGCATGTATCTGCTCTAATTTCATCGAACTGTAAACCTGCTGTTCTCTTACGCCCAACATATTTAAGTTTGGTCCCTGAATTACTACTATCTTCATCTTCTGCCTTTTTATTTAATAATTACTATTTTTTAAGGAGCTATTTTATCTAAATTAAGCATAATCTATTTTAAATTTTTAAAAAAGATAAAATATGCAAATAATTACTCCAAGTTATATTTTAACACCAAATACTCTCTTGTCAAACATGTCGGTGGCATTTGATAAAATCATACAAAAAATTGCTCCGCTTGAGGAGTTGTTAAAAGATTTTCCAAATGCAAAAGTAACAAAACTGGAAAAAAACTCGCTTCTAATGCCTGGACTTATAAATGCACATGTACATATAGAGTTTAGCGCAAATAAGACCGAGCTCTCCTACGGTGATTTCATCTCTTGGCTCTACAGTGTTATTGAAAATCGCGAGAAGCTGATTAACGGTTGCAACGACGAGTGTATGAAAAAAGCGATTGTGTCTATGCTTGAGGGCGGAATTACGACTTTCGGTGCAATAAGCTCACACGGCATGGATTTGGAGGTCTGCGCAAATGCACCTCAAAATGTTGTTTTTTTTAATGAACTCATAGGCTCGCAGGCGACTATGGCAGATGCGCTTTTTGGCGACTTTTTAGCAAGGCTGGATGCATCAAAAGCCGTAGAAAGAGATGGCTTTTATCCGGCAGTTGCTATCCACTCGCCATACTCCGTTCACCCGATTTTAATCAAAAAAGCACTCCAGAAAGTTAAAAATGAAAATCTCAAACTAACCGCTCATTTTATGGAGAGCAATGCCGAGCGTGATTGGATTGATAAGAGCAGCGGTGATTTTAAAGAATTTTTTGAAAATTTATTAAAACAAAATAGTGCGATCAGTGATTCTAGCGAATTTTTAGAGCACTTTGACGGACACAAAGCACTGCTTACTCATGTCGTAAAAGCTAATGAAGAGGAGTTAAAAACTCTCTCTAAAAACTCTCATACCGTAATTCACTGCCCGATTTCAAACAGGCTTTTAGGCAACGGTGCGCTTGATTTAAAAAAACTAGAAGAACACAATATTAGATGGATTTGCGCAACCGACGGACTTAGTTCAAACTATGAACTTAACCTCTTTGAAGAGATGAAAATCGCCCTGTTTATGCACTCAAATATGCCTCTGCTGGATTTGGCAAAAAAACTGATAAAGAGCGTTACAATAAATGCCTCAGACGCTTTGGGTCTTAATTGTGGAGAAATAGCAGAGGGCAAAAATGCCGATATGCTTGTTCTTGATTTGGACAGAGAGCCAAACGATGAGTTGGCCATTCATTTAATACTTCATAGATATAATATCTCAAAAGTTTACATAAACGGAATGTTAAAAAAAAGGTAATTAATGCAATTTCTAAAAAATATATTTTCTCCAGTTTTAGCAGTAATGAGGTTTATTCAAAACCATTTTAAGGCTATGATTTTTCTACTTATAGTTTTTCTAATCTTTGCACCGAGCAGCGATGAAGATTTAAAACAGCATAATCTTGAAGAAATTCACTTAACCGGTCCTATTATAGATGTTTCAGAGGTTGTTGAGCAGATTGATGAAGCGGCAGCAAACCAACATGTAAAAGGTATTTTGTTAAATGTTGACTCACCCGGAGGAGCAGTTGCCCCGTCTATTGAGGTAGCGTATGCCATCAAAAGAGCCAGAGAGAAAAAACCGGTAGTAGTCTATGCGAGTGGAATTATTGCAAGCGGCGGCTACTATGCAAGCATCTGGGCAAATGAGATAATCGCAAACCCAGGCTCTATGGTTGGGAGTATCGGTGTCATTATGCAGGGTGCTGACGTTAGCGAGCTAATGAGCAAAATCGGTATAAAAACCCAAAGTGTTCAAGCCGGAAAATATAAAAAAGTCGGCACAGGCGATAGAGAGTGGACTGAGTTTGAGGTAAATGAGCTAAATAAAGTTATATATGGAACGTATGACCTTTTTACAACCGATGTCGCTACTGCAAGAAAATTAGATATAAACAAAAGGGACGACTTTGCCAATGCTCATATATTTACAGCCCACCAAGCAAAAGATGTCGGATTAATAGATAGCATAGGTGTAGGCTACGACGCTAAAAATAGAACAGCCCAACTTAGCGGAGTACATGAACCAATCTGGAATAAAGAGGATAAGTTTGACAGGATGATGAAAAAACTTTCAGCTCAGACTGCGGTAGCTCTTCATACCTACTTTCCGACACTGGTACTAAAATAACTAACTTTACGCATTTTTTCTCGAAAAACTATGTTTTTTCTAAAGAAACTTCGTTTTGTAGCTTTAGAGGGTTGGAAGGGACTTTTAGTCCCTCCCACTAAAAACGGACGCGTTCGTTTTAGTGTTTAATTCATGAGAGAGTAAAAACTCTTTTCTCCACAATCCTCCGCTATATCCGCCTATTTTGCCGTCAGAAGCTATAACACGATGGCACGGAATTAAAATAGAGATTGGATTTTTTGCATTTGCACTTGCAACTGCTCTGGTGGCCTTTGGGTTACCAAACATTTTTGCCTCAGCGGCATATGAGAGTGTCGCGCCATACGGTATTTTAAGCAGCGTTTCCCAGACCGCTTTTTGAAATATGGTTCCGTTTGGAGAGAGAGGCAGAGTAAAGAGCTGTCGTTTTTGTGCAAAATATTCGCCAAGCTCATCTTCGAGCCTGATTAATAAAATATGGTTTGGATTGTTGATTTGGGGAGTTTCGTTATCATCTATAAAGTCAAGGTAAACAAGAGCTTTTTCGTTTGCGATGGCAATCATCTCGCCGATAGGAGTTGTGATAATACGGCTATAAAGAGGTGGTTTTGTACTGCTAATCATTCTTCTTTTTTTTCAGGTTTTTTTCTAAACATGTAGTACTTTTCTCTCTCAAGCAGATCTTCAACATAAGATGGTTCAGCCTTTTTTACATTTTTCCAGACTCCGGAAGGAAATCTTACCTGAAGTCTGTTTTTCTCTCTTAGTTTTATAATTTTTTTAGCGGATAGCACTTTTGAAACCGGAGAGAAGTCAACATCTGTAAGATCAATATCATTCTTATAAAAAAGAGTCTGTTTGCTGAAGTTTCCCCATCCGGAGACACCATCTTCGGTGTATGGAACCTCATATCCGTTTTTAAAATCTATCATTATTTTATAGTGGCTGTTGTCAAATATTTTAGCGATTTTTCCAGCGCCAAATACCAAATCATAAATATTTTCACCCATTTTTGCGTTCTCAAAATAGACCATTGACACTCCTTCTTATTTTTAAAAAGAAGTGTATAGCTAACAGGTTACGAAAAAATTACATGTACTAACTGATGTTACGCACTAAAACGAACGCGTCCGTTTTAGTGGCAGGGACAAATGTCCCTTGCAACCCCCTAAAGCTACGAAAAACAAGTTTTTCAAGATTCATAAAGTATTTTACGAACTTTTTTTGCAAAAGTGCGTAAGGTCAGGTACTAAATTATAACCTTGGTAACTGCAGGTATGTTCTCAAAAATTCTTTTAACTCTATCCTGCCAAAGTTCGCCAAACTCTTTCATCTCTTCTTTATTTGCCATTCCGCCCATCATCTTTTGCATTAACGACTGCATCTTTGGACTTCCGCCGACAAGTGATGGGTCGTAATAGACATCCACGCTTTTGCCGTTATCAACTCTTGTAAACTTTACCGAAGAGCTTATTTTTGCATCAAATTTCATTAAAGAGTGACGGGCAAATTTTCCGCCCAATCCTTTAAAGCCGCTCTTGTCTGTTGCTCCGGTAATTTGTGAGACAACATTGCTGATAACACCTGCCACACCATCCTCCAAAGACTCTTTAAACTCAACTTTTATCTCTCCTCTAATTGCTGGAGAGTTTGGATAGAGAGCTTTTAATCCAACTAAAGTTGTAATGTATGCACCTGCAACCGTAGGACAGCTGTGTCCTGCCGCTTTTACTACCTCTAAGTAGTTAAACTCATACACACCGCCTTCAAAGGCACCTAAAACATTTGAAAGAGGATCTACAACTTTGATGCTCTCAACAGTGTCAAAAAACTTTGGATAATTCATACAAACCCCTATATGTCTATTTTATTAAGCACTTTCGCGCTTATGATAACCCTATCACTCATTAAATCAAAAGTTTCATCAACTTTTAACGACTCTATATCGATAACTTTAGAATCTTTGGAAATCTGCGCAAAACCTTTTTTTGTTTTTAATTTTGGATGGTTGGATTCTAGCATTTTTTGCAGAGTTAATACTTGATTTTGAGCAATATTTATCCTACTCTCTATGACATGCGGAAATCTGATTTTTATGGACTCAACCTCTTTAGAGAAACTTTGCATTTTAAACGAGATGGTTTGGTTGAAAGAGTCACGAAACTGCTTGATTTCATCTATTTTATGACTTATTTTTTTCTCAATTGAGTGCTGTGAATATAGATTTACCAAATGGGTAAGCTCTTGTTTTGAGTTATGAATTTTTTGCTTGATTGTCTGGTTGTACCGAGAGTTTAAAGAGTCGATATATTGGTAAAGTTCGTTAGAATCAGGCAGTATCATCTGCATTGCGGCACTTGGAGTAGGAGCCCTTAAATCCGCTACAAAATCACTTATAACCCAGTCAATCTCATGCCCGACAGCGGAGACGATTGGAGTTATGGCTTTAAAGATGGCATCTGCAACTACCTCTTCGTTAAAAGCCCACAAATCCTCAATACTTCCGCCGCCGCGACCTACTACAATAACATCATACTCTTTTGTGTCTGCACGCTCCAGCGCCCGCACGATTGAGGGTGCGGCACTCTCTCCCTGAACCAAAACATCGTAAATATCTATCTCAATAGCCCTGTATCTGCTCTGGGCAACGCGAAGCATATCCTGCAATGCCGCACCAGTAGCCGAAGTTATAAGAGCAATTTTTTTTGGAAATTTGGGAAGAGGCTTTTTTCTTGACGTGTCAAAATAACCCTTCATGGAGAGCTTGCTCTTTAGCTGTTCGAACGCCAGTGCCAATGCGCCGTGTCCTGAAGGCTGAATACTAAAACAGTTTATCTGATACTCTCCGCGCGGCTTATAGAGAGTTATTGCTCCATCAAGAACAACTTTTAGTCCCTCTTGAAGCTGAAACTTCAATTTTGCGGCATTAGCCTTAAAAATAACGGCTTTAATTGTAGAGGATTCATCTTTGAGGGTAAAATATATGTGTCCGCTGTTGTGAAAAGTTATGCGAGAGAGCTCTCCCTCAACTAAAACTCTCTCAAACGTACTCTCAAGCAGGCTTTTTATCTGCTCATTTAGCGAGGAGACACTAAGCGTGTACACTATTTACCTATTTTTTTCTTGCTATTAAAAGCGTTGAAATATCCATTGAAAAACTTTTTGCATAAACGATTTCAAAAGCGGCAGCCTCAAGCTCTTTTTTCATATTTTCAACTGTTGAGAAATCTTCTATCGAATTTGGAAGGTACTCATACGCTTCAAGGTTTTTGGAGATAAAACCGCCGATTTTTGGCAAAATTTTGTTCATATAAAAGTCTCTTATTTTTCCAAGAAACGACGGATTCTCGTTTTTCATAAATTCGAGTATTACAACAAGCCCGCCGGCCTTTAAAACTCTGTTAAACTCTCCAAGTGCTTTTTGCCTCTCAACTACGTTTCTTATGCCGTATGTAATGCTAAGTATATCGGCAGTGGCATCTAGGAGAGGTATATTTGTAGCAGTCGAAATATGGTAGTTAAACTTTGGATATTTCTCTCTTGCTACGCCAACCATTCCTTTTGAGGGGTCAACGCCGACTATCTCTCCTACAGCTATGCCGTTAGAGAGTGATCTTTTTTTCCAAAAGTCCATCATATCGCCGGTTCCGCATGCAACATCAACAATCTTGTCAATGGAGTCTTGCGCATAGAACTCATAAGCTAAATCACAGGCTTTTCGTCTCCAGCTTTTATCTACACCCATACTCATAACGCGATTTGCCGTGTCGTATGTTGGCGCGATATCATCAAACATTGATACGATTTTTTCCTGTTTTTCCATCTTAATTGTTTCCTCTGCTCTGGACTTGCTTCATCCACATAATTATATCTTGCTCATCTTGGAGTATATTTAAAATACCAAATTTACACTCTCTGCCGATAAATGATTTTTTGCCGCCAATAGAAGGAGAGACAAAACATAAATAGTGTTCAACAATCTCTTTAGTAAACTCAAACATATTTTCTCCCCCCTCAATCATAATATTTTTGTAATTATCAAAAATAGAAAAATTATCCATAATCATAACTTTTCTATTTTTGACACCAAACAGCGGGATTGTTTGGTCAAACTCTTTGCTCTTTGATAGTATCAAAACATCAGGTGCTCTCCCGCCGACAAGCCTTGCATCTAACGTTGGTCTGTCAGTTCTGAGTGTGCTGCCGCCAATAACAAGCAAATCACAAACATTTCTCATCGCATGGACTAAAGTTCTTGACTTCTGTGAGCTTATAACCCCGTTATCTAGCGTGCCGTTTAATCTCTGCGCCCATTTAAAAAAAACAAATCTTTTTTCATTCCACATATTAAAAGGAGCCAGCAGTTCTTCACACTCATTTGCTAAAACATTAATTTCTACATGTACATTTGCTTTTTTTAATATTTCATTGCCGCCGGAAGCTTCTTTGTTGCTATCTTTTGAGCCAACAAATATTTTTTTTATACCCAAATCAGCAATAAGAGTTGCGCAAGACGGTGTTTTGCCAATATGTGAACACGGCTCTAACGTAGTAAACAGAGAGATGTCGTTAAAGCAATTATTGTGGTTTGTTAATAGATACGTGTGAATATCAGATGAAGAGTTTGCATCTAAGATTTTTTCATCATTGGTAAGTTTTAAGTATGCACTTTTAAGAGCTTCAACTTCAGCATGCGCTTCACCTGCACACTTATGAGCCTCAACGGCTAAAATCTCGCCTCTGCCACCAACAATAGTACAGCCGACAGCAGGATTTGGATAAGTTAAACCCTGATACTTCCAAGCCTCATCAAGGGCTAATTTCATATAAAAATCGTTATCTATTACCATTCAAAATATGTTTTAGCTTTGACAATTTGAGGAAAATCGACGCTAATCTCTTCACCATCAACATCAAGAATTATTTTAGAATCTTCAACTCTAAGCAGTTTTGCCTTGATTTTATCTTTTGACTTTAAGACAAGAGAAACCATCTCTCCTACTGACATTTCAAACTGTTTTAATGTAGATACTTTTCTCTCAATCCCTGGACTTCCAACTTCAAGCCTGTAATCCCCAGAGAGAGGCGGTGTTACATCTAAAAGAGGTGAAATAAGATGTGTCAGATTAACACACTCATCCAAAGTAACACTTCTTTTTCTTTCATTTTGTATCTCATTTGAAATAACACTTACCCTGTAAATAGTATCTTCGCCGTCTCTGACAATTGATATATCATAAAGCTCTAAATCCAGTGATTTTACAAACGACTCTATATCTTTTTCTAAACTCATAAATAAACCTGCCTACTCTTTAGCAATTTTTTTAAACAGCTCTTCTATACTTTGAGCCTTCTTCATCTGTTCATCAAACTCAAACGTAAATTTAGGAGAACGGAACCAGCCCTGATTTTTCATACAGTATGTCTCTACAATCGGTCTGGCATTTTTTAGAAGTCTTATAAACTCGTTTTTTTGCGCCTCGCTGTAAGAAGCGGGGTCAAGATAGATTTTTGCATCGCTTCTTCCGCGTGAACACTTGATGTCAATTACATCTAACTCATGCAATCTCTCATCATTTAGTGAGCCTAGCGCTTCAGGAATCAACTCAAGCAGAAGTGATTCTGTTCTTTTAACTTTAATCTGAGCTTCGGTCATAATCTAAACTCCAATCTTAAAAAGCTTGCTTTTTATAGCTTTAGGGGGTTGTAGGGACATTGTGTCCCTGCCATTATAATGGATTTCATTCATTATAATGCTTTCTATAATGATACTTTTTGTTCAACTTTTTTGAATGTTTCAATTACGTCGCCAACGATAACATCGTCGTAACCCTTAATCATAACACCACACTCATAACCGTTTCCGACCTCTTCAACGTCATCTTTGAAACGCTTAAGCGATGTAAGCTCGCCCTCATGTACAACCACACCTTTGCGTATAACACGAACAAGTCCGCCGCGGATAAGCTTACCATCAACAACGACACATCCTGCAACCATACCTTTAGGCGCTTTAAATGTGTTTCTAACTTCAGCCTGACCTGTATTTATCTCTGAGAACTTCGGAGCCATCATACCTGTTAGCATTCCTGTCATATCGTCAAGAAGCTGATAGATGATTGAGTATGTTTTAATATCAACATTTCTTTGTTTAGCAAGAGCTTTTACACTGCCTGTCGGGCGAACATTAAATCCAAGCAGTACACAGTTTTCACTGTTGCTTACAAGTTCAACGTCATTTTCAGTAATTCCGCCGACACCTGAAGAGATTATGTTGATTTTAACTTCATCATTTCTAAGCTCGTTTAATGAACTTCTAATAGCCTCTAACGAACCGTGAACATCTGTTTTAAGAACAACTTTAAGCGACTTTAGTCTTCCCTCGGCAATCATGCTCGTCATATCTTCTAGCGTAGATTTTGTACTATGAGAAAGCTCTTTGTGTCTGTCATACTCATGACGTTTTTGAGCATATTCTCTAGCCTCTTTTTCATTATTTACAGCCATCATAACTTCACCTGAAGATGGAACTTCATTTAAACCGACAACTACCGCTGTATGGCTTGGTTTCAAACTTTTAATCTGCTGCTTATTTTCATCAATCATAGCTTTTACACGCCCGTATGAGCTGCCACAAACAACATAATCTCCAACTTTTAGCGTACCGTTTTGAACGATTACCGTCGCAACAGGACCACGCCCTTTTTCAAGCGAAGACTCAACTACGGCAGCTTTTGCCATTGCATTTTCATTTGCTTTTAGCTCCATAACCTCTGCGGTTAGCAGGATATTTTCAAGCAAATCATCAATTCCCATTCCTGTTTTTGCAGACATCGGTATAAACTCAATATCTCCGCCCCAAGCAATTGGACTAAGCCCGCGTTCAGCCATCTGACCCATAACCATGTCGGGATTTGCGCTCTCTTTATCCATTTTGTTAAGTGCTACAATAACCGGAACTTTAGACTCTTTTGCAAGCTTGATAACTTCTTCTGTCTGAGGTTTGACACCATCATCAGCCGCTACAACTATAACAACAATGTCCGTGACATCCGTACCTCTTTGGCGCATTTGAGAAAATGCAGCGTGACCCGGAGTATCTATAAATGTAATAGCCTTGCCATGCTGCTCAATCGTATAAGCTCCGATATGCTGAGTAATTCCACCGGCTTCACTCTGGGTTACTTTTGCTTTTCTAATAGCATCCAAAAGTGATGTTTTACCATGGTCGACGTGCCCCATTATTGTTATAACAGGTGCTCTCTCTGTAGCATCTGCGTCTATCTCATGTGCTAAATCTTCTTCATAATTAAAAGCATCTTTGGGGTCAACAATAGTTACTTCAACACCGAACTCTTCAGATAGAATTTCAATCTCATCATGTCCTAAAAAGTCATTTTTCGTCATCATTAAACCGAGGCTAAATAGAACTTTTATAACATCAGCAATAGGGCGGTTAACTTTTTCTGCGAACTCATAAACACGAATATCCTCAGGAATTTCTACATGAGTTACAACCATATCTTCCGGCTTTTCTTTGGTATATTTTTTTCTCTTATCACGAGAAACATTTCTACCTTTAGGAGCTGATTTTTTATTTGAATTTCTTCCAAGAGGCTTTGCAACCTTAGGTTTTCTAGGCTCATCTTCAATAATCACGCGTCTTTCAGTAGCATTTAAATCAAGCAAAACAATCTGGTCATCCATATCCATAGATACTTCGCTCAAAGAGCCGCCAAAAATATCAATTTTTATCCCCTGCTCCTGTTTTTTAGCTCCTGAGACACCGCTCTGTTTTGCTTTTTTCTTGTTTGCAAGCTCTTCTAAAACTTCAGCACTTATCTTGCCGTATGATGAAACCGCAGTTGCCTGTTTTGCGGGTGAAGATAAAAAGTAGCTCTCTTCACTTTTTTCTTCAGGCTTTGGCTGTTTTTTCTTTACAATCTTGAGTCCAGATTTCTTTATAATCATTTTTTTAGGATCAACAGCGCTTGAGAGAGCATCATCATCCTCATTAATCTCTTCTTCTTGGGTTTCTATTTTTAATTCTTCTTTATTTTTTTCTATTTTATTGGTATCTTGTGCTTGAGCATCTTTGTTTTTTACAGGCGCTTTAACTTCAGATTTTTTGATTTCTTTTTGAGGAGTTTTTTCTTCTTTAGGAGTATCACTTGCTGACTCTACATCTGCTTTTATCTCTAATTTTGGTGCTTTGGCCAATTCACCGCTCATTATATAGTTCATCAAACCCTCAGCTTCTTGCATTGTTACCGAACTGTTTGCCGATTTTATATCAATGCCCATATCCAAGGCTTTTTTAACTATATCTTTAGAAGTGATTCCCAGCTCTTTAGCAATTTCGTGTACTCTAACTTTTTCTGTCATCAGTGATGATCTCCTTTAGTATGTTCGAAAACTTGTCTTTGTCACCACTTTTGCATTGTCGCATAAGCGCTTTTGATACTTTCTTGCTATCTTCAAGACAAATTTTACATATATAAAAACTTCTACCGCTACCTCTAAAAAGACTAAATTGTGAATCTAAGCACTGAAGTCTGATAAGATTAATTTGTGCATCTCTTTGCCGACAAGAAATACACATTCTAAGAGGTTGATTAAATTTTTTTGCCATTATATCCAAAAGTTCCTTGATTTGATAAGAAGATGTAAATTAACCTACTTTTCTACAATAAGTCCATCATTGTCAAAATTTAAAACCTTAACAACAAATTCAGGGAATTTTTGAGCAAGTTTACTAGCAATTGTCGCAGCATCTTCATCATAAACCATAGAAAAAAATGTAGAACCGCTTCCCGAGAGAGTGCTCATAAGCGCACCACTCTCATATGCCACTTTTTGCACGTTAAACAGTTCGGGTAAAGTTTTCATTCTTGCTTTTTGATGGAACCTGTCCTGAGAAGCAAGTTTTAAAATCTCCCAATCTTCATTGAAAAAAGCAGCAACGCTAAGAGCAGTATGAGAGAGATTGTAAACCGCACTCTCTTTTGAGTATGATTTAGGAAGAAGCAGTCTTGCTTTTGATGTGCTCATCTGCTTATTTGGTATTACCACAACCGCTTTAATATAATCAGGAAGATGTTTTTTTTGAGAAAATACTTTGTTTTTTTCTACTGTTGCAGCATTAAAACCACCCATTACAGCTGGGGTAATGTTATCAGGATGAGACTCATAAACTAAAGCATGATTTAGGATTCTTCTCTTTGAAACATTTATACCTGCAGCTTCATGAGCGCTTGCTATAGCACTCACAATTACGGCCGATGAGCTTCCAAGTCCTCTTGACATCGGTATCTGATTGTAAAAAGTAAATTTAAAACTTTGTCGATTTTTAGTCAACCTATTATAATGCTCATTAAAAATACTAATAAATAGATTGTTTCCCTTTAGCTTTGGATTGTTTTCACCCTCGCCTTTAATGCTTACACTAAAGAACTTTGAGTGATGAAATTCAACTACATTACGTAGATCAACTGCTAAACCTAAAGAATCAAACCCTGGTCCAAGGTTTGCACTAGTTGCCGGCACACTTACTGTCACTTTATTCCTATCCAACCGCTCCGATTCCATAAAGAGGCGCAGCAGTTGTGCTAAACTCACTATAATCAAGTACATCCGGAAGCACAAAGCTTACCTCTGGCGCTATTTCTAGTTTTTGAGTTTTTATTTCTGAGCGGATTTTAACAAAATATAGCTTTCCAATCGCTTTGATTGGCTGATTTTTATTAAAATAAAATGCATCCGTAGCCAACAGCGGTATATTTTTCAATATACTCATGGATTTTAGAAAGATATAGGCAATCTTTATTGCCATAAAACTACCGGGTCCATTGGAGTAAAAGAGCTTCTTAATCTCATATCTGCTTGAGAGTTCATTAAATATATTTGGCAAAACGTCTGAACTCTTTTTATTTGTCGAGATACTCTCTATAAGCAGATTATCTTCATATACTCCGACTTGGATTGGGGAAGACAGTGTAATAAAAACTAAATCAACGCTTTTAAGCATACGCTTTTTCTAACTCTTTTGTCTTCTCACCCACAAGCTCTATAACTTCGTAATTCTGGGCGTCT
The DNA here is from genome assembly GCA_041654255.1 of Sulfurimonas sp. Taxonomy (GTDB): domain Bacteria; phylum Campylobacterota; class Campylobacteria; order Campylobacterales; family Sulfurimonadaceae; genus Sulfurimonas. Next base: position 88,527 of record JBAZDX010000006.1, on the reverse strand, counting down.
TTTAAAAGTTCAAGGGTTAGTTTATGGTTTAAGTCATGACTTCCTGCCATAGCCTCATAATTGCCGACAAAATTCATCCCGATAAGTGCCATATCGCCTATTGCATCCAAAATCTTATGTCTTACAAACTCATCAGGAAATCTTAATCCTTCAGGATTTAAAACTTTTTTGTCATCCAAAACAATAGCATTTTCAAGCGAGCCTCCGAGTGCAAGACCTTTTGAGCGAAGATACTGCACTTCATGCAAAAAACCAAAGGTTCTAGCGCGTGAAATCTCATCTTTGTAGCTCTGTTTGGTAAAATTTAAAATATAATCTTGCTGCTGAATTACGGGATGTGGAAATTTAATTGTAAAGCCGTATTGCAAATCAGGCGACGGAGAGAGTTTTACATACTTATCGCCCTCTTGTACAATTATCTCTTTCTTTATTCGCATAATTTTTTTAGGCGCATCCAACTGAACTAAGCCAGCCTCATCCAAAAGCATACAAAAACTTGCACTGCTTCCGTCCATTACCGGAACTTCATCCGCATCAACCACTATTCTTAGGTTATCAATTCCATAGGCATAGATTGCTGAGAGCATATGCTCGATTGTCGAGATTACGTAGCCGTCTTTGCCTATAACGGTAGCCATTTTTGTATCAACAACATTATCCGGAATCAGCGCAATTGCCACATCAACGTCGCTTCTGTAAAATATCAAACCGCTATTTGACTCCAAAGGCTCAAGTCTTAATTTAACAGCCGAGCCCTTATGAAGACCTATTCCAACCAGTTCAACACTTTTTTTTATAGTTGTTTGATACATTTTTATTCCTATGATTAAAATCAATAATTTCTATATTTTTTTATCTATCATATCTTTGGCGCTGCTTATTACATCGGTAATATTTAACTTCATCCAGTTGTTGTCCATCCACTCTGCCGGATAAACTTCAATCCCCTGAACAAGAACTCCAAAGTGCAGATGGTCTCCCATAGCATACCCGCTTTTGCCTGTGTTTGCTATTGTTGCATCCTCGTTTACGGCGTCTCCATTGTTTACATTAACAGTTGAACAGTGTCCGTAAAGTGTGTATAAACCTAGCCCATGATCTATTATTGGCATATTTCCATACAATCCGTTGTACTCTGAAAAAACAACATTTCCACTGTTTTGAGTTTTTATCTCTGCTATTGCATTACTTGCCAAATCTAAACCCATATGATACGATTCACTGATGTCCTCTCCGTTGTAGGAGTAGATTCTGTGATCTCCGTAGTGAGCAACAACTTGACCATTCTTAAGAGGATACATGCTATTTATTTTAAAATCATTTATCATCTTGTCAGAAACTTTCGATGTTATTTCATGAATTAATTTTTCATTTTTAATTCTTACATCTTCATTTATAATTTTAAACTGCTTTATAGGATCTACAACACCCTGTGTCTCTTCAAACTCTTCAGCTAAATCTGCAATCTTTCCTTTTAAGAAATTATCGTCGATTTTGATATTTGAAACCTTATAAATTTTGTCCTGCAAATAGAGCGGAATGTATGCCTGAATAGTGTTTTGTGCATAATCCTCTGCTACAACGGTTGCTTTAAAATCTTTTTCGGTTATAGGCCAAGCCAGTAGCGATATGTAATAACCCTCTTTATAGAACGGCTGTGCAATAAATTTTTTACCAAAATTTGTTTCAATATAGACATTTTTTAGGTTTTCGTCTTCTGTTTTAAATATTACAAGTGCCGCACCGCCCTTGTTTATCTTATATGAATTTGCAATAATGTTTACCAGCGGTCTTTTCTTGTCAATTTTTAATTCAAACTCGCTTCGCGCAATATTTCCTTTAAATAAATTCCATTTACTTGCATCTCTTGCTTCGACTACTATTTTAATATTTTTCACATTTATGGCATAAGCACTCTTTGGCGGATCTATTTTTACATTTACCGATTCGTGAGCTTCCATAAACTGCTCATGGTATAGAACCGTCTCTTCGGTAGCACTTTTAAAAGTAACTTTATATGAATTTAATCCGCTTATATCGTTAATAGCAACTTCAAGCGGATCTTTTAAATTCCAGTAACCACTGTTTTTCATTGAAATTGCAGGAATCTCTCTCTCAAACATTACAGAACTATATACATAAAAAGCTCCACCTATTGCAATTGCAAGTATCAATAACATCCCATATAAAGATCCATTTTCTCTTCTTCTCAAACTACTATTTCCTTCTTTATTAAATTTAACACTTCTCTTTTCATTTCATCTAAAGGCACTCTGCTCTCTATATCAAAACCGGCTCTTCTCATATGTCCGCCGCCGCCAAAATTTGCAGCGATTTTTGCAGAGTCGAGTGTTGAGTTTGAACGCAAAGAGCCTTTAATTGTAAAATCGCTGTTTTGTTTTAACAGCAGGGCAGCTTCTACATATATGAGATTTAAAGACTCAAGAAGTGCAGCTTCGCAATCCTCTAAAACTGCCCCGGTAGCTCTCATATCTTCATCGCCTACACAAAAAACTGCAACTCTTGCATCAAGTTCAAGCGACATATTTTTAAACATAACAGCTCTTAGTCTTAAAGCCGCCAGAGAGACGCTTTTTATAATATTTTTATTACAAAGTTTAAAATCTGCGCCATGCTCTATTAACTCTTTTGCCAAAGCAAATGTTGTGCCATCGACCTCATCTGACAAAAAAGCATCGGAGTCATCTAAAAGCCCTGCATATAAAGCAGTTGCCATTTTTTTGTTTATTTTTACACCGTTTTCTTTAAAAAAATCATGCAATATCTCCGTTGTGCTTATAGCGTCGGTTTTAACAAAATTTATATCGCCGTAATTGCTATTTGTAGCATGATGGTCAATATTTATCAAATCACACGTAACATCTACGCCTAAACGCTTTTTATCTGCACAATCCAGTGAAATTGCCAAATCGGCAGAAGCCGGAAATGTTACTCTGATATTTTCAAACCACGGCATAAAAGAAAATTTATTGTTAATTATCTCAGATTTACAAAACCATGAAACTTTTTTATGGTTTTGGAGCAAGAAACTATACATCGCACTTGCACTGCCTATTGAATCAGCATCAGGAGTTGGATGAGATATAAGAACAATATGACCGGCTTTTTCTATTTTTTCTAATATTTCATTCAATTTAGAGCTACTCTCTGCTGCCTATCTTTTTTGTGATTATATACTACTTCCTATTCATTTTGTAAACGTACGCCAATACCTCCGCAACTGCCGCAAAAAGTTCGTTCGGAATCGGTTTGTCCAACTCTACCTGCGCATAGAGGCTTCTTGCAAGCGGAGGATTTTGAACTACATGCACCCCATTTTCTCTGGCAACTTTTTTAATCTGCTGTGCAATATTATCCATCCCTTTTGCCACAACGATGGGCGCATGCGACTTCTGCTCATCATACTTTATAGCAACAGCGTAGTGGGTAGGATTGGTTATAACAACATCGGCCGTCGGAACTGCCGCCATCATTCTCTTTCTTGAGGCTTGCATCTGAATTTGACGAATTTTTGCTTTGATGAGCGGATCTCCATCCATATTTTTCATCTCATCTTTTATCTCTTGCTTACTCATCTTTAAGCCGTCAAAATACTGTTTTCTAACAATTATTATATCAATTACCGCAAATATAAAAATGATTAAAAGCATTACAAATGCAATAACAATCGCTTTGTCCCTAAGCCACTCCATCTGATCGCCAAGTCCAAAAAGAGCAACTGTGGGAAGTTCAACTATGAAGAAAAAGAAGAAAATAAATCCAACACCCAAAGTTGTAAAAGATTTAAAAGTTATTTTTATGCCCTCGACGGCTTTTTTCATTGAAAATAGATTTTTTGTACCCTTAATCGGATCTATTTTTTTAAAGTCCGGCATAATCGCTTTTGTTGTAAAGAGAAAACCAAACTGAGCAATTGCAGCTACGACACCGGCGATAGCGACTGCGATTGAAAGAGGCATAATAATTAGAAGAAACTCTTTGCTTGTTACTATTGCGATATTAACCATCAACGCTCTATCGACCGTCATACCTATCAGCGAGAAGTAATATTTAAACAGAAAAATCATATGAGAACTCATATATGGAAAAAGGAGCAAAAAAGCCAAAATTGCAACAAACAGAGTTATAACACCAGAAGCATCCTGAGATTTTGGGACATTGCCCTCTTTTCTGGCGTCCTCTATCTTCTTTTCGGTGGGTTCTTCGGTTTTTTCTAAATCATCTGCCATATATCAACTTTAGTCTATCTTCATTGATAAATCAATCCAATTTGCCTGATGAATAAGTGAGCCGCTGCTTATCGCATCAACACCTGTTTTAGCATAGCTCTCTATGGTCTCAAACGAGATATTCCCGCTTGCTTCTAGCAGTACATGTGAAAAATTTTCATCTCTATATTTTACAACCTCGAGAATCTGCTTCGGTGTCATATTGTCGCACATAACTATGTCAGCTCCTGCGGCAAACGCCTCTTTTGCGATCTCAAATGTTTCTGCTTCAACCTCTATCTTTGCAGTAAAAGGAATCTTTTTTCTCGCTTTTTCTATATAACTTTTGAGATCTTTAATAGTTTTTAGATGAGTATCTTTTATCATCAACGAGTCATCTAAACCCATGCGATGATTTATAGCTCCGCCGCATCTTGTCGCATACTTCTCGAACACTCTCAAAAGCGGTCTAGTTTTTCTTGTGTCTAAAAGTTTTACGCCGTAAGGCTCTACAATAGTTACATATTTTCTTGTCAAAGTTGCGATAGAACTGGCATGAAGAAGCATATTTAAGAGCGTTCTCTCAATTTTTAAAAGGGCATGTGAAGTTCCGCTTAAAGTAGCTAAAACATCCCCTTTTATAAAACTCTCTCCGTCATTTTTATTCCATTTTATATCAAAACTCTCAAGCCTTGCCAAAACATTTATATACTCTGCTCCAGCCACGACACCGTCGCTCTTTGCAATAATTTTTGCGCTCGCTCCTACGCTTGGCTCAACAAGCGCATACAAATCTCCGCGACCGACATCCTGCTCCAGCGAGGCTTTTACAAAATCTTCCATCATAACGCCAACATTCTCTCTAGCGCGATTTTTGCCCATTTTTGAGTATTTTCGTCTATCTGTATCTCATTTAAAGGCGTACCCTCATCTATAGACTTAAGCACATCATAAACATCTCTAAGAGTTGTCTCATTCATAGTCGGGCACTCCGGTTTTGTAGATGATAAAACATAAGTATTTTTTTTACGAAGGCGGTTCACCATGTTAAACTCAGTTCCAACAGCAACTTTTTGATCCTCAGGAAGATCTGTGATGAATTTAATTAGCTGTGAAGTTGAACCTACAAAGTCAGAAGCATCGCAGATTGCCGGGTCACACTCTGGGTGAACAGCTATCAAAATTCCGGGATATTTTTTACGGTAAAAGTTGATGTCATCCACGGTAAAGAGCTGATGAACAGAACAAAAGCCGTTAAAACAGATGATGTCCGCATCGGCAGGATTGGTTCCGTCTCCAATTATGCAAGATTTAAGCCCCATCTGGTTTGCTATGTTTTGCCCCAAACATCTATCTGGAACAAAAAGTATCTTTTTTCCCTCTTGGAGTGCTGTCGTTATAATTTTTTTAGCATTTGAGCTTGTGCAGACCATGCCCCCCATCTGCCCCACTTTTGCCTTTACATCGGCATTTGAGTTGATGTAGGTTATCGGCAAAATATTCTCGTTTGGCACACCGGCTTCATTAAGCGCTTTTATTGATGCGTCAAACTGCATGCCGTCGATCATTTTTGCCATGGCACAGCAAGCTGCTTTTGGCATTACCACTCTTTTACTCGGAGATAAAACCTTTACGCTTTGCCCCATAAAGCCGACACCGCAAAAAACCACAAATTCGGAAGTATCTGCCTTGGTTTTAATTGCAAGTTCCAATGAGTCGCCCGTTATATCGGCTATCTCAAAAACTTCATCCCTTTGGTAGTGGTGTGCGACGACTATCACACTTAACTTTTTTTTATATTCGTTAATTTTTTCTTTTAACTGCTCTGTAGTAAATTCCAAAAAAATTCCTTCTCTAAATAATCGTGTAATTATAGCAAAAAATAGTATTTAGGAGATTTTATATCTCTATAATCATAGATAAAGTAGAATGTCACAAATATTTCAGAAGGTCTTGAATGGATTTTTTATTTAACACAAATGCTCAGTTTTTTATTGCAGCTTATTTATTCGGCGGTATCCCTTTTGGTCTTCTTTTGGCTAAAAAATTTGCCGGTGTAGATATAAAAGCAAGCGGTTCGGGCAGCATAGGCGCTACGAATGTTCTAAGAGTCGTAAAAGAGACCGACCCATCTTTGGCAAAAAAACTTGGAATTGCGACACTGGCACTTGACGCTGTAAAAGGAGTCATAGTTCTTCTTGTTGCCTATTTTATGGGTCTTAGCGAAGCTACGCTCTGGGGTATAGCCGTTTTAGCGGTTATCGGACACTGTTTCTCCCCATACTTAGGGTTTGAGGGTGGAAAAGGCGTTGCTACCGGCATGGGAGTTATGATGTTTATGCTTCCGCTGGAGACAATTATCGCTCTAGTCGTTTGGGCGCTTGGTGCAAAATTTATAAGAATCTCTTCACTATCTTCACTTACTGCGCTTCTTGCACTTATTGTTGCAAGTTTTATAATCCATCCCGATATGGCGCACTCTCCCGTTTTAATTATAGGATTTATACTTTTTTACAAACATATTCCAAATATCATTCGTCTTTTAAAAGGTGAAGAAAAAAGAGTAGTTTGACCAAAATGAAGGCCTAAAAGATGACCATACATATAGAAGATTTAAAGTTCCAATGCATTATTGGAATTTTAGATTTTGAGAGGGTAAAACCTCAAGATGTAATTGTTAATATTGCTATTGAGTATGAGTACCAAAAAAACTTTATAAATTATGCCGACATTGTTGAAATAATCAAAGAGATGATGATAAAAAGTGAATTTTTGCTTATTGAAGATGCACTAAATGGGATAAATTTAAAGTTAATTAAAGAATTCAACACCATAAAAAGCATCAATTTAAAGATAACAAAACCATCCATTTTACCCGACTGCAAGGTAAGTTTAAGCAATTATTATAAAGCCCAATCTTAAATATAAGTTAAAGTTTTATTAAAAAAAATTGAAATTTACTTTAAATTAACCTAAAATTATGATATGATTCCGCCAAAATATTCACTTATAGGACATAATTTATGCGCATTCTTATTATAGAAGATGAAGTTACATTAAATAAAATGCTTGCAGAGGGGCTAAAAGAGTTTGGCTACCAAAGCGATGTGGTAGAGACTCTTAAAGACGGCGAATACTACCTAGATATTCGTAACTATGACTTAGTACTAATGGACTGGATGCTTCCGGATGGAAACTCTGTTGATATAATAGGAGATATTAAAACCAATACTCCTAAAACTGCTGTAATCGTTTTATCTGCAAGAGATGACAACGAAAGTGAAATCGAAGCTCTAAGAAGCGGCGCTGACGACTATATCAGAAAACCGTTTGATTTTGATGTTTTAGTTGCTAGAATCGAAGCTCGTCTTCGTTTTGGCGGCAGCAACATTATTGAAATCGAAGATTTAATCATCAATCCTGAAGAAGAAAAAATCACTTATAAAGAGATAGAGATAGAGCTTAAAGGTAAACCTTTTGAAGTTTTAACTCACCTAGCTCGCCACCGTGATCAAATCGTATCTAAAGAGCAGCTTCTGGATGCAATCTGGGAAGAGCCTGAACTTGTAACTCCAAACGTAATCGAGGTTGCGATTAATCAAATTAGACAAAAAATGGATAAACCGTTAAACATAACAACTATTGAGACTGTTCGTCGTCGCGGTTACCGTTTTTGTTTTCCTAAAGAAATTAACTAACTGATTTTATGCGCCAAAACGAAGTTTCTTTAGAAAACTTCGTTTTGGTGGCAGAGACAAATTGTAGGTAAAAAATGTTCTCACAAAGAAGTATTAGACAAAGTTTTTTAATTCAACTTATTATTGCCTCCGCCTCACTCATACTTATATTTTCATCAATTTTATATTTTTATATTGAAAAGTCTATTTTTGACGAAAAACATCAAGAGCTTTTGGTCTATGCAAAAAATGTTGCAAGCAATGAGTCTATCTATGGTTCTGAAGTACCGACACCGGAAGAGTATTTAGGATTAAGCATCGAGATAATGCACCTAAATAAAGAGCATTTGGATATTGACCTATATGAAACAACAAAAGACAAAAAATCATACTTGACACTTATTTATCCGTTTAATTTAGATGAGCTAAGCTATCTGAAAATAACAAAAGATATAACAGTTACAAGAGTGCTTTTAGATAAGATACTTCACTATCTTTTTATTATAAACATTGCAGGATTTTTGCTTGTAGTGGTTTATGCCATTGGATTGTCTAAAATGCTTGTAACTCCAGTTAAAACACTGAGCAACAAACTCTCAAACATGAATGAACATCTTATGCGTCCAATAAAAGTAGAAGAGCTGCCGGAAGAGTTTGAGCCGCTCGGAGCAACAATCAATCATCTAATTGCAAGGATACAGAATTTCGTAAAGTATCAAAAAGAGCTATTTATAGGGACTGCCCATGAGCTTAAAACTCCGCTTGCAGTTATTAAACTTAAAAATCAGGTGACACTGATTAAAAAACGCTCTGCAGAGGAGTATATAGATGCACTTAAAGTGACAAACAAAACAATTGACGAGATGAACATAATAGTCTCAAACATACTAAATATCGGTCGCCAAGAGGGGATGCAGCTAGAAAAACCTCAGGAAGTTGATGTTATAAAGGTTTTAAAACAAAAAGCTGACGACTTTAGACTTCTTGCCGCAAACGAGGGTAAAACTCTCGATATGCACTTTGAACCAAACGGTTTTATGGCAATACTTCAAGTCGGGCTTCTAAATCAAATCGTACAAAATTTTCTACAAAATGCACTAAAATTTACCCAAAAAGACAAAAATGTAACCTTAAAAAGTTCACTAAACGACTATGGGTTGCTTATAGAAGTTATAGACGAGGGATGCGGCATTGATGAGAGCTCTGATTTGTTTGCACCATTTAAGAGAGAGGGGAATAAACCAGGCGTTGGGCTTGGACTTTTTTTAGCTAAAAGTGCGGCTGACGCGCTTGGTGCAAAAATAAGCATAAAAAACAGAACGGATGGCGTCATGGGAACAGTTTCCAGCTTAAATCTAAACTCAAAACTTTCATGCATTTTGCCAACTAGCTAGAAAACAGTTAGCTTTAAAAATTTATAAAGCTTTATTTAGCTATAAATCGAGCACATGAAAATATGTTTTTAAAATATATTTAATTTGGACTATAACTACGAGGTATATTAATGGCTTTAATAATAAATGATGAGTGTATTGCATGTGATGCATGTCGTGAAGAGTGCCCTACCATAGCTATTGAAGAGGGCGACCCAATTTACTACATCGATCCGGATCGTTGTACTGAGTGTGTCAGCGTTTATGATGAGCCGGCATGCATATCTGTTTGTCCTGTTGATTGTATTATTCCTGATAAAGATAACGTAGAGTCTATTGCAGAACTGCAGTTTAAATATAAAAATATTCTAGCGGAAGAGTAGAAGGTTTGGCAAAGCGGGTAGCGGTCATAGATATAGGTTCTAACTCGGTTAGAATGGTTATTTATGAGAAAACTTCCCGATTTGCATTTCACATACTTCATGAAGCAAAAAGCAGAGTAAGAATTTCTGAAAATGCCTACCAAAATGGCGGCAATCTTCAACAAATTCCAATGCAGAGAGCTTATGAAGCTCTTGAAGATTTTTTAACTATTATCTCATCTTTCAAAGCAAGAAAAACACTCTGTGTTGCCACATCTGCGCTTAGAGATGCACCAAATCAAAAAGATTTTATTAACAGAATAAAAAACTCACTTGGACTAAACATCAAGGTTATTGACGGTCAAAGAGAGGCTTATCTCGGAGCAATCGCATGCGCAAATCTACTACCTGAACAAGAAAATGCCCTAAGCATAGATATCGGCGGCGGTTCCACTGAATTTTCCCTAATCAACAAAAAAGATATAAATGCAAATATCTCTCTTAACCTTGGAACAGTAAGATTAAAAGAGCTATTTTTTGATTTTAACGATATTGAGGGCGCCAAAAAATATATTGACTTACAGCTCTCCAAGCTAGACGGAATTGAAGTTTCTACAATAATAGGAATAGGCGGAACTTTCAGAGCAATATCCTATGCCATACTAAGCAACAGCGGCTATCCCCTTGATAAGCTTCATGCATACGAACCAAACTATGATAATTTTCATACGCTACTAAGTAAAATATTGGATTCTGACGAAAATAATCTAAAAAAACTCGGCATAAAAAACAGCAGATTTGATGTCATCAAACCTGGTGCACTAATACTTCTTAGAGTTTTTAAAAAATTTAAGATAAAAGAGCTGATTACAAGCGGGGTTGGAGTTAGAGAGGGGGCTTTCTTGGCTGATCTGCTTAGAACATCAAAAGATAAATTTCCCGCAAACTACAACACTTCAGTAAGATACATATTGGATTCGCATGTTGACAATCAAGCTCACTCAAACCAACTAAACAGAGTTGCAAAAGAGCTATTTGACCTGACATACAAAGAGCTTAAAATAGATAAAAAGTATCGTTATGAGTTAGCAATAGCCGCAAAACTCTGCATGAGCGGAAGTACTATTCACTACTACTCTTACAACAAGCATAGCTACGAACTTATAGAGGACGCTTTAGAGTTTGGTTTTACACACAAAGAGATAGTTCTTATTGCAACTCTAGCACGATACTCAAAAAGAAAACTTCCATCAACATCGCATGTAGATGATTTTAGATCTCTGCTTCCTGACACAAATCAGCTAAACGCTCTTAGCTATCTTCTCTCATTAAGTGTTGCTCTACTTAGCCACCAGCCGAGAAATATTGACTTTACTCTCAGTTTTGAGAACAGTGAACTTAAGATTGAGTCTAAAAATAGTCTATATTTAGCAAAAGAGAATATTAAAAAATTGGAAAATCTCAAAAATAGTAGTATAAATATCTCTTTTTTATAACTATAATGCCTTGAATTATCAAGGCATTTTTCTCTTTAAAATCTCTGACCCATTGTAAATTCAAATACAGCTGTTTTGTCACCATCTTCTTCTGCTAAAGGTTTAGAGAACATCAGCTGAATCGGTCCAACGGGAGAGAACCACTCAAGCCCCGCTCCAAAACCGCCGCGATTAATATTGTTAGAAAGATATGGGGAACTACTCGTTAACGCATCACCAGACGCAGATATATATCCCCAGTCAAGATATGTTACAAGACGCATTTTTGCCTTTGGAACAAGAGGAAAACTTAACTCAAAGCTATTTGAAGCTGTAAACTCACCGCCGACCCTTCTATCGTCGGTCGCATTCACATCAGTATTGACAATTGTTGGAGAAAGAGAATTCGATTCATAACCTCTAACACTTCCGATACCACCCATATAAAATCTCTCTGCAATAGGAAGATATCCAGTCTCTTTTACGTAGTAGAGTCTTGCTTTATATCTCGCAATCACGTCAAATCCAAACCAATCTTCAAGTCCTTTGAATGCACTGAAATTTGTTCTGGCTTTTACAAAGTTTGCATCTCCACCAAGACCGCCGTACTCAACGCTTTGAGAAAGCATAACACCTTTTCTAGGAAGATAAAAGTCATCCGTATTGTCAAACTTCGCGCTAAGAGTCACAGAACTCTTTGAGTAATCTTCAAAATAAAAAGTATCGAGATAATCTTCTTGTATATTTCCATCTGCATCTATATACGAAAGATTGTCATCAACTTTATAACTATTTGCAGAATATCCGTAACCAATATGACCGCTTATATATCTCGTAAATCTATGTCCAACTCCTGTCGTAAATCCGTCAGACATTACCGTATAGTCATCATATTCATAATTGCTGGTATAAACAGAAAAGTTACCGCTAAAATCGCTGTCGTTAAGTCTTGGATTTGAGATAGTAAAAGAGTAGTTTGAGGTTAGAGAAGAGCGCTCTGCTTTTACGCCGACGTCAATACCTGAACCCCAAACATTTCTATCATCAACTGCCACACTTACGAGCAATCCGTCATAACTTCCATATCCGCCGCCTAGCTGGATATTTCCTGTCGGAGCCTCTTTAACCTTGACAACCAAATCCATAGTCTTGCTGTCAATTCTCTTCTCTTCGATGGTATTTCCATCAAAAAAACCGAGTCTTCCAAGAGAATTTCTAGAATCCGTTAAATCTGTCAACGAGTACATGTCACCAGGCCCAAGATACAACTCTCTTCTTATAATCCTATCAAGCGTTCTGCTATTGCCTGAAATAACCACATTTCTAATCTTTACTTTTTCGCCTGGCATAATTTTAAAAACAACTTCAACTTCTTTTTTTTCTTTATTTTTTTTCAAATCCGGCACAATTTGAACAAAAGCGTAACTTAAGTCTGCAATAAGAGTTTTGATTCTTTGCGAGTCATCACGAAAAGTTTGCACGTTAAAAGCTTTGCCGACTTCCAGTTTTATTAACTCTTTTACAAGGGCATCATCAATTACATGCTTCTCTTGCTCTATGCTTATCCCGCTAATTTTATAAATCTCGCCCTCTTTTATCTGGTAACTCATCTCTGCGGTATAATTATCAAAATTAACTTTCACAAACGGCTCTTTTACGTCAATATCCAAATATCCGTGCTGCATATACAAATCACGGATTCTAAGAGGGTCATATGCCAAATCGGCAACCTTCATCTTTCCGTCATTTCTGCCCCAAAACCAGCCCATAAACTCACGCTCTTTATTGGCTATCATATCGTCAAAATCATCACTGTCTAAGCCAGCTGCTCCGCTATATAGCAACTCTTCTATTGTTATCTCTTCGCCTTCATTGACTAAAAATGTAACTTTGTAACTTCCATTATCAAGAAGCTCTTTTGAAATTTCTACAACGCTGTCAATTTTTGCTTCTTGATTTATCGCTTCAATGATTCTTTTTTTTGCGGCTTCAAGCTTCTTTTCATCATAGAGTGAACCCACTTTTATCTGGATAACACTATCCATAGTCTCAGAGTCACCCTCTTTCCAGCCCTTTAGCTCTATCTTTGATATAAGCGGTTTTTCTTTAAAATGAAACGTTAATACACCGTTCTCATCCACATCGGCCCATATATCTTCAAAATAGCCCTGATTATGATATGTCTTTATTGATTCATCAAGCATTTTGTCATCGACACTGTCGCCAATTTCAAATTTTAACATTCTTAGTGCAACAGATTCTGACATCTGAACCATACCATCGTACTTAATGGATTTAATTGTGTATGCGAAAGAGTTTACGGCGATTAGGGTTAGCAGGGTTGCTAAAAATATTCTCATTGAGTTTCCATAATTATAAAATAAGAAAAGATTTTACCTTTTATGAGGTTAATATTAAGTAAACTTTGTATAATTTGGCAAATAAAAAAGAAGAACTGAGATGAATGTAGCAATAATAGGGTTAGGTCTTATGGGAGGTTCGCTTGCCATAAGTTTAAAAAAATTAGATTTTATAGAGAGCGTTGTCGGTAGTGACCACAATCCTACTCATCAAAAAGAGGCCATTGAGCTTGGTTTGGTTGAGAAGATAGTAAAGTTTGATGAAGTTAAAGATTATGATGTTATTTTTTTAGCAATACCCGTTGACGGTGTTATTTCGGCACTTGAAAATTTAGTTGACATCAAAGAAAATGCAACTATCATAGACTTGGGAAGCACAAAAACAAAAATTATCGCTTCAGTTCCACTAAGTATCAGAAAAAACTTTGTAGCAGCCCATCCGATGACGGGAACTGAAAATTTTGGTCCCCAAGCCGCTGTTGATGGACTGTATGAAGATAAAGTCGTCGTTTTGTGCGATATTGAACACAGTGGAGGGCATCAAGCAGAAGTTGCAAAAAAAATATTTAAAGCTCTGCATATGAAAAAACACTTTATGTCGGCAAAAAGTCACGACCGCCACGCAGCATTTATCTCGCATATGCCACACGCTATCTCATACTCTTTGGCAAATACGGTAATGCACCAAGAGAATAAACACAATATCTTAGCTCTTGCGGCGGGCGGATTTCGTTCAATGAGCCGTCTGGCAAAGAGTTCGGCAAATATGTGGGAAGATATTTTTAGACAAAATAAAGACAATCTAGTTGAGGCAATAGAGCTTTTTGAAGATGAGCTAAGAGTGCTAAAAGAGAATATTAAAAACGATGAGTGGGAAAATGTACATAAAAATATAGAAGCAGGAAACAGGCTTCACGATATTTTAGATTAAATTAAAATAGATTATTTGGATTGTGCATAAAGAAGAAAGAGCAGCACATTCGTGTTGCTCTTTAAGTTATTAGTTTGCTGCTGGAGCTGGAGTCTCAGCTGTTACGTTTGCTTCAACTGGAGCTTCTACCGGAGCTTCTGCTGGAGCCTCAACCGGAGCTGCAACCGGAGCTGGAGTTTCTACTGGAGCTGCAGTTTCTACTGGAGCCTCTTCTGCTTTTTTATCACAACCTAAAAATAGTGCTGATACAACTAATAAACCACCGATTAACTTTTTCATGTTTTCTCCTCAATATAATTAACAACTCAATTTTGTTGTTATTATTAACGAGTGGAATTATATGCTCATAATCTTAAACAAAAATAAATTTTCTAACAAACTTTGCATTTAGTTACCTTATGAAACAAACAGATTTATGTACATAATTTTTTCTAATCTATTCTATATCTATTTTTTATTTTTTTTAAAATTATTTTATCTAAATTTATCTCTTGATTTGAGTATATTTTATCCTCCAAGCTCTCAATTATCTCCTTTACTTCCAAGTCATCTTTATATGGAAGAAGTTTCATCAGTAGAGTTTTTTGATTATTTATAAAATCGCTCTTTTTCCTGTTTTTGAATTTTATTTTTTCTTTAAAAAACATCGCTAAAACACCGATAATCAGACCAAAAACAAAAATTAAAATATAATTTAATTTATCATACTCATTACTGCTTTTTGTCTTTATTTCTACACTCTCATCAATACTGTTTTTTTTGACAACCAGCTCCTCCGTAACTTTACTATTTTTTACTTTTATAGGAATCTCTTTTGTTGAGATAGTTTTTATCTCTTTTGTCTTCGTATCAAAATAGCTTAGGCTAAAAGCCGGAACAACAAAATCTCTCTCGGCAACAAAAGCTATCTTTTGTGTCAGTTTTGTACCATTTATCACTCTTTTTTCGTCAAAAACAGCTGCTCCTTCTACATTTTGTTTAAAGCTTTTTATATCCTCTAAATTTCCTTCACCCTGCACTTCTACTATAACGTTTAGAGCTTCATTTGCTTTTATCTCTCTCTTTTGGAGAGTTGCATTTATGGTAAAGCTTCCAACCAAGTCAACTCCGGATGGAAGCGGTTTTACGTCCAAATTCAACTCATTTGAAAAATATGTTTTCCATTTCAATGTTGGAATCCAAGCTCCCCAGCTATTTTCCCTGCTGTTTCTTGAAGCTACTTTCATCTGTGCTTTTGTTATTTTCAGCTCACCCTCTCTTTGCGGCGATACTCTGTAAACTACTTTCGTAACCGTATATTTATCATCCTGATGCCTCTTGGGTTCTGACTCTTTTTTAACCCAAAGACCTTTTAGCTCCGGAGGGGTAAATTCGCTATCAACGGCACTTACATTATTTTTTTGCTTAAATGTCAGTGTTACATCAAATATTTCGCCGACATAGAGCTCTTTTTTGTTACTGCTGAGTGTTAGTTCAAAATCTAAATCTTTTGCTCCGCTAACGGGTTTTACTTCTATCTCTATCTCGCTGCTGGCTTCTATTTTGCCATCAACCTCAACCTCAACTCTCTCGATTTTACAGCTCTTTTGCGGCAAAAATTTATAACTCAGAGTATAACTCTTGCTGGTATTTCCATTTATAATCTGTATGCTTGTTTGAGAGCTTGTAGAGAGTACATCGCTGTTACACAACCTCTGTATATTTGGTCTTTTTATCTTCTCTCCTGATGTGTTCAAAGAGTATGTAACCGTCTCGCCAAGCTCTACTGTTTTTGAATCAACAGTAGCTGTGAGTGCTCCAAAAAGTGAGTGTGATGTAATGAGTGATAAAAACAGTAATTTTATAATATTGTTCAATTTTTCTCCTTTGACTTATTTTCTACCATGGTTTCTCATCTTTATTAATGCTACTGCTCTCTTTGTCGTTTAGTTTGTACATGTAGCTTTTTGAGTTCATATTTAGCTGTTCTATCCACTTCTGCTCTTCTGCATCGCTCATACTATTCTCTTTGTTTAACCCTTTTGTCTGCGAAGATGAGTTTTTTTCATCTTTTTTTGTTTTATCATCATTTTTTGTCTCGTCACTTTTTTTCTCTTTGTCAGACTTTTTACCATCTTGGTTCTTGTTTTTATCTTCTTTATCTGAGTTTTTCTCTCTATTTTTATCAGATTTATTTTGCTGGCTATCTTTTGGCTCTTTTTTCTTCTCATCCTGATTACTCTTTTTGTCAGGCTCCTGTTCTTGCTTTTTAAGAAACTTCTCCACCTCTTGGAGATTCTCCCTCGTCTCTTTGTCCTCTTTGATTTTCAAGGACTCCTCGTAAGATTCCACCGCTTTTGGCAAATCTCCATCTTTAGCATAAGCGTTTCCAAGATTTGAGAAGTTTTTCGCTCTCTTTTCTTCATCATCAAACGTTGCTCTCGTGTATGACTCTATCGCCTCTTTGTACTTTTTTTGTTTGTAGTAGCCGTTTGCTGCATTGTAGTAGCTCTCGCCGTTTTTGCTCTTGTTTGCAAACTCCTCGTAAAGCTTGGCGGAAGTCTCATAATCGCTGCTCTCATAAGCCTTTTTTGCCTTTTTTAAATCCATGAAATCCAAAATTCCGGCTTCTGCATGTTGATTTGAAAAAAGAAGAGAAAAGAAAATAAAGATTGACGGAACGCCAGCACGTGATTTTTTATGAAATGAGCTTGTCGCAATAAGCAGAATAAGAAGTGCCATACCAAGCGGATAGTAAAAAAGAGGTCTGTTCTTTTCTATCTCCTGACTTTTTAGCTCCTTCTCCTCGCTCTTGCTCATTATCTCGCGCAACATTGTTTTTATATCATTTGATGATGTCGTGTTTTCTATGTAAACACCGCCTGTTTTTGTTGCCAAATCTGCTATCTTTTCGTTTAGTTTTGAGATAATTATCTCGCCGTTATGCTTTATAAAAGTTCCGTCTTGAAGCTTTATCGGCGCACCCTGCTTGGTTGCAACTCCTAAGACAAAAACGGTTATGCCGTGCTTTTTTGCAAGCTCTATCTCATGCGAAAAATCGTCTTTATCTCCGCCGTCACTCAAAATAAGAACTATCTTCTTCTCTTGGCTCTTTTGAGTTTTGCTCACGACTTCAAGGATTGATAAAAAGTCAGTCCCCTTTTCTGTGATTGAAGAGGTGTCAAGCTGACGAAGCAAAAATGCAACCGATGCCGTATCAAAACTAAGAGGCGAGACAAGATATGAGTTTTTGGCAAATGCTACAATTCCTATGCGCTCATTTGGCGCAGAGTCCAAAAGTGTGAGCACCTTCTCTTTTGCTGACTCTAAACGGTTTGGATAGACATCTGTTGCGAGCATAGAGTCGGATATATCAAGTGCTATCATAATATCAGCGCTCTTTGCTTTTATTTCAACCTTTCCATCTTTTATAACAGGCTCTGCAAGAGCAATTATCATAAAAAATGCCATAAGAAAAAAGAGAGCGCTTCTGGCTTTAAGCGTCAACGTATTTGCATTTACGCGAAGTTTTTCCATAACATCTTGGCTAAAGAAATCTGCATGTGCCTCTTTTTGTGTAAGCAGAAGCCCAAAGAGAATAAAAAGCGGAGGCAGCATGTAGTAGAGAAATTCAGGGTGCAAAAAGGTCATGCGTACCCTCTTTTGTTTCTAAGGTAGATGTAGAGCATCAAAGAGATAAGCGCTATGAAAAGCGGGAACTGATAGTAATATTTTGTGTGTGTAAAACTCTCTCTCTTTATCTCAGACTTCTCCAGCTCATCAATCTTTTTATAGACCTCTTGAAGCTCTGCGGCGCTTGATGCTCCAAAAGCAACCCCTCCGCTCTCGTTTGCAATGCGAAGAAGCACTTCCCTGTTGTACTCATCAGGCATACCTATTCCAATCGGATAGACCTTGACACCCTCTTTTTTTGCCATCTCCAGAGCAATTTCGAGTGGGATTTTATCTATCTGCGGCGTGCTGTATCCGTCTGTGAGCAAAATCGCTATCTTAGTTTTTGACTTGCTCTTCTTAAAAAGATTTACGCCTTGAGCCAAAGAGGTGTTGAGTGCCGTATATTGTCCGGCGATTCCTATGTAGAGTTGAGAGAGGATTTTATTTAAAATATTTTCATCATAAGTCAGCGGCGAAGCTATAAATGAGTAGGCTCCAAATACGACCAGACCCATGTTGTCATTTTTCCTCTGCGAGATAAAATCGCCGACTATCTCTTTTACTACGTCAAATCGAGTAAGCTGTTCGTTACTTCTGTCAAATCCCTCTGCTTTCATAGACTCAGAAGCATCCAAAATCAGGGCTATTTCGTACCCGTCTTTTGGCTCCAGCTCATAAGGTTCATCTTTTATTGGCGACATAAGAGCCAAAATCAGCATAATAACCCCTAGCCATTTTAGAAAAAAAAGTGTTTTTGATGCCGAGATAGAGTTTTTTAAAAACTCTGCCGTGTGCGGAAAATAGATAGAAGTTAGCCTCATTTTGCAAACAAAAGCGCAGATAAGAAAAAGAAAAATAAGAAAAATTATTTTGGGAAACTCAAAATAAATTCCCTCAAACATCAATCATTCCCTTGTAAAGTTCTATATATCCGATGATTTCGCCATCAAACGCGTCCACATCTTTTTTGTACTTGTAAATCTCAAGTCTGTTTATAAGGTTCTCATACATCTCTTGATGTCTTGGGCTATCATTTTTAAATGTGGCACCGTAGAGCGTGATGTTGTAGGCAGAGCGTTTAGCGTCGCTTAAATCTAGCGAGTTAAGAAGCTTAAAATGCTCTTTTCGAACATTAAACCTGTTTCGTTTTTGAAGCAACATGTAGATTAGATAAGCCGCTCCCAAAACCAAAATCAGGGCAAGAATAGTTGCGCCTAAAAAATAGTAAAGCGAATACTCCTGCACCTCTACAATGGGTTTTATATCATGAAGCGGGATATCGTAACTCTGCTCTTGTGCCATTATCTGCCCTCAAAAAGTCTGCGAAGCTCTACGCCCTCATGACTGTCGGTATATATTTTTGTAAATCTTATGCCCTCACGTCTTAACGTGTCAAAAAGTTTGTGGTCATGTGCGGCGACTTTTTGTGCGTAGGCTCTCACACTAGAAGCGTTAAAATCGCCCTCCAAAACCGCTCCGCTCTCAGGGTCCACCAAAGATGCAAACCCCATCTCGGGCGGATGCTCTTCAAGGCGGTCTCTGATTATGACGGATAACACCTCATGCTTTCTCGCCAGAAGCCTAAAGTCAGGTATCTCAAAATAGTCACCGATTATCAAAACAAGCGATTTTCTCTTCAATCTTTTAAAAAGCGTATCGGCTATAACTTTGAAATCAACTTTTTTGTTTATGGCATCAAAATTTAAAATATCTTCGACACTCTTATGGATTTGGTGCAGTTTTTTACTAGGTTTTGTGTATGAAACCATCTCGTCTGTGAAGATATATGAGCTTAGCAAATCCCCGTTTTTAAGAGTAGAAAATCCTAAAAGAGCTGCAACTTCTGCGATGCTCTCTTGTTTGAATTTTTTTGAACCAAAATGTACACTTCCGTTTAAAACAGAGACAATAACGACATTCAGCTCTCTCTCTTCACGAAATATTTTAATAAAAGGACGCTGCATCTTAGCGGTAATATTCCAGTCTATATGGCGGATATCGTCCCCGGGCATATATTCGCGAAGCTCGATGAAGTCATACCCCTCGCCCTGAAAAACAGACGGGTTATTTCCTACCATTTCACTAAAGACTTGGCGTCTTGCTCGAACTAAGATTTTTTGCAGCTTGCTCATAACTCTATTCCAACTCTACGGTATAGCTACGGCTTGGAGCACTTTTTCTATAATCTCATCCGTTGTAACACCCTCCGCCTCTGCCTCATAGGTTAAAACGATACGGTGGCGCATAAGCTCTTTTGCGATGAAAGCCACATCAACAGGCGTTACAAAATCTTTGCCTCTCATAAACGCCATCGCTTTTACCGCTTTAAACATATCAATGCTAACACGAGGTGACGCTCCAAACTGGATATAGTCTTTAATGCTCTCAAGTCCGTAGTCACTCGGGTTTCTTGTCGCATTTACCAAATCTATCATGTACACTTGAACCTCTTCATCCACATGTACATTTTTTATCGCCTGTTTTATCTCATTTAAATCATCATTTGTTACCACCGCTTCTATGGCTTCAAAGTTTCCGCTTGAAACTCTCCTTGCAATCTCAAGCTCCTCCGCTTTTGTGTTGTAGTTTACGATGAGTTTTAGCATAAATCTGTCTAATTGAGCCTCAGGGAGCTGGTAAACTCCCTCCTGCTCAACTGGGTTTTGGGTAGCCATAACAAAAAACGGCGGAGAGAGTTTAAAGGTGGTGTCACCTAACGTAACCTGTTTCTCCTGCATAACCTCAAGCAGAGCCGACTGAACCTTTGCCGGAGAGCGGTTAATCTCATCTGCCAAGAGAAGATTCGTAAAAATAGGACCTTTTTTTATCTTAAAGCTGTTGTTTTTAGGGTCATATATCTCAGCGCCCAAAATGTCTGATGGAAGAAGGTCGGGAGTAAATTGGGCACGTTTAAAGTCAAGCCCCAAACTTTTAGCCAATGCGTTAACCGTTGTAGTCTTTGCAAGCCCCGGAACACCCTCTATCAGGATATGTCCTTCACATAAAAGAGCAATCAGAAGCGAGTCAATCATCCTCTCCTGCCCTACAACTACTTTGCCAACCTCTTTTTTAATCAACTCTATTTTAGAAATCATAAGTTCTTCGCCTTATTTTTAAATTGTGTAAAGTATATCAAAATGGCGTTAACAGTCGGTCAAACAACTATAAATCAAGACCGATTATTTTACCTATTCCCTCTTTTTTTATCATCTCATCCAGCTTCATGGCAACGCTCTCTTTGGCTATTTCATACCCTTGAGTAGATTGTCCGACTATATTTAGTTTATTACTCGCCACTACAGCGCCTTTTGAATCTTTTATACTAATCTCTATTGCAGAGCGTGCAAGCGTAAATCCGTAAGAGGAGGCTTTTTGAATATTTGATTTGACTGCAATGTTAAAGTGCGTTAATCTCATATTTTGCTTTTTTGTAGATATTTAACTGCTCTAATGCGTGATGAAGAGGGAGCGACTTCATCTGGGCGTCTATAAGGCTAAACTTCTGCTCCAGCTCGTTTTTTAGACTCAAAAAGAGCTTCTGCTTCTCTGATTTAATTAAAACTATATGGCTTTTAAAACCGAGTTTATGCGACTCTATAAGCTCGTAGCTGCTTATGCGTATTTTTTTAACATCGCTTTGCGTCTTGCTTAGAACTGTTGATTGATGAGTGTTGAGCAGACCCTCCCGCACAACTTTTTGGGAATCAAACTGCGATGATATTGAGACGCTTAGTGTTGAAGCCATCATATTTAGCGCATTTTTTACAGCCTCATCCCTATTTTCGCCCTCGCCTATGGCATAAAGCGTCGTCGGTGTTGTTTGAGGAGGATTAAGGTACCAAGAAGGCAGAACTTTTTTTTGCGCTGCCTCAACCTCTTTTTGTGCCGTACAGCCTGCTAAAAATATCAGGCTCGCCAGCAGGAATAATATTGAAAATTTTTTGATTCTTCTCTTCATTATTTTGACAACTGCTCTCTTGCTTTGTTGCTTTTTTCAATCAAGCTCTGAATTCTGACATATGCCTTGCTTACTTCCACAACAGGTTCTACCGCCAAATCATCAGCCATTTTATAATATTTTTGCGCTTCGCCGTATGCACCTTGTGCCTCTTTTATAACACCAAGATTATAAAAAGGAACGTAGCTTTTTTGCTCTGTAGAATCAATCAAATCAACAAGAAGCTTCTCAGCCTTCTCGAACCTGTTTTGTTTGATGTACTCAAGCGATGCCTCTAAAAGCTTCTCCTCTTGAGTGCTGTATTTAATATCGGGGTCATCAAGCAAAACAACCTCAAAATTGCGATAGTGCGGCATCAATTTATAGACAAAATCATCGGCTATGCTATTTGCCAACCTCTGCAAAACCGCTTCAACTGCCGGAAGTCCGTTAACACTGTCTTTGCACTGCTTGAATTCAGAGAACTTGTTTAGCGTATCCGCATAGATTATATCGCCCTTTGAGATGTCAACCATGCGTATCTCCGCAGAGAGTCCGACCGCTCTTTTTGTACATCCGACCATGTACGCAACACTCTCTTTGCACTTTTTGTCTAGACATTTAGAGCGTTCTTCAAGGAAGTATGTATCTTTTGATGTGGCTTCTCCCACTCTTCCTGATATTATTGCCTGAGCCCCGATTAGATTTCCGACATCAACAACGGTTGACACATCTACCAAACCGCTGTTTTGTATCTTTTGCTCGGCTATAATTTTGTCAAAATCTTTTCTGCTTATAACCGTAAAATAATTTTTATTCTCGATTTTTTGTTTGACTAGATTTGTCTCTATCTTGTTTGAAAGCCCATCATAATCATTTTCAAACGGTGCAACACTTACCTTTTTTGTCAGAGTAGCTCTGTCTATCTCTGAGGGTTCAAGCGCGCGGATAGCGACTTTTTGCGAACAGCCGCTTAGGATAAAAAGAGCGTATACAAGAGAGAGTAATTTCAAACCTGTTCTATGCATTCACATTACCAAGCAACAGATTTATTACTGCCTTGTTTTCCTATAATTCTCTCATCTTCCCAATATGCCAGACCTGTTTTTATCTCTGTCAATGTCATCTGGAAGTAGTACTCAACTCTCTGAGTTGAACTGTCTACACGGATATTGCGTTGAAGAATCTTCCCTGAGAGGCTCAAGTCAGGTGCAATCATAGTTCCTTTTCCTGCAACGCTCTCTTGTTTAAACTCTTCATTGCCGCGAAGCTCTTTTCTTGCCTGCATAGACATTTTGTCTTCAGCGCCGTCTGCACTAACAGCAGTCGTGACTATAACTTTGCCGCTTTGAAGCAGACCTACGCGTATTTTTTTTACCAACTGGTCCGTATCTATATGCTGCATAGTATCGTTAACAACCCGTGAGACTGCAAGGACATAGCGTCCGCCGTCCTTTTTTGTAACCGCACCCGAAGCTAAGAGTGACTCCACCATATCCTGAGCAGCAGCTTGAAAATCTCTATAGTCAAGACCCATAACCGCATCGCCCTTGTCATTATTTATATCAATATTTGTAGTTTTAGTGGCACACCCGCCGAGTAAAACTACAACCGAAGCTAAAATTATTGTCCATCGTATTGTTTGTCGCATATTACTTCCTTATCTCTTTTGATATATAGGCGAAATGTTTTCGCTTTTGTGTTTGGTGATGTTGCGTTGATGTAAAAAGGCTGATTCGCATATGCAGGGACACTGTTCCAGTTTGATAAAACCGTATCTATCGCAAATCCTTCGCTATCAAGCCAGACAACGCGGTACTCTAGATTTTGATAACTGCCTGAGCTATTTTCGCCTACCACCTGTGCCTGCATAAAACCGTCACTCTTCTTTCGCCCTTTGATATCGCTCACGACAATATCACTGCTTCCACAACCGCCGACGACCTTCACAATTGCATCATTTGGTTCAGGCGATTTGTTGCATCCCACAAACGCAAAAAGCGTCAATATAATTAATCCGATTAATCTCATAAATGCTCCTAAAATTTTATAACAACTACGCTAGGTTTTGAGACAGCTGTTGGCAATCTTACATACACAATGGCGTGCCTTACGCCCAAACCAAGCTCTACGTCCATATTTTGCGCTCCCGCTCTTAAGCGAAGCTTGCCGTCCTCTGGCATTTTAACCTTTGCAACCTGAAAATCTTTTGGCAGAGTGCTCCAAATTCTTGTATCTGCATGTGTTGTTAAGAGTTGAAACGCCGCAGTTGCCAAACCAAAATATGGATTTTTCTCACTTGCCTCATATTGTGAGTATGTCTTAAGAAGCATTGAAAAGACCGCCCGAGTCAAGATATCATTGTAAGAGTACCTAAATTCGCTGAGTATTACTCTCTCCATATCGCCCACAATAGATGTGTTCTCAACCTCTTCATTGGCGGAAAATATCGCTAAAGTCGGCGTTGCCTGACGCCCTATCTCCATCTTTGGAAGTGCAATTCCCGTATAGAAAACTTTGTTTGAAGCCATATACATAGGAATATTTATCTTGTACTCTTTTTTTACAGGTCCCAATCCGTTCTCATAGATTACCCACACATATCTCTCTTTGAGGAGATTTCCATCAAGCGCACTCTCGACCATAAAAAAATCTGATTTTAGAGTCTCATTTTGCGGAACCATCCCGTATGCCTCTTTTAGAAGCGATGAAGATTTTGCATAGTCACCCTCTATTAAGAAAAAAAGTCCAGCAAGATATGTGGTAAACGGGTTTATAAAATCAGGATACGCCTCAAACTGCTCTAAAGATGAGTATTTCTGTCTTACTATGTCCCTAATCTGCGGGTTATTCATCGTCCTGTCAAACCCCTGATTTTTTTTCTCCTGCCTTTTTTGGGCTATCACATCTTTTTGTTTTGCGATAAGCTCAGCATAGGTCTCTTTTGCCCGTCTCTGTCTCTCAATGGCACGGTTTAGCTCAACTCGCGCCTCTTCAAACTTTCCAAGCGCCATATAATCTATGGATTTGTATGTATTTACCATAATCGCCTCGGATATTGAGGTACGGTAGGCAACTGCGGCATCATTTATCATCAGCTGAGCCATATATTGGGCCGCCGTGCTTGCAACTATGCTTTCATGCTGGTTTTTAATAACCGCCTCAGACTCATCAAACAGAGCAATACTGCTTTTATAATTTTTTGCATAAAGGTAGCCGTTTCCTGCTCTTAGCATCGAGGGCATACTTTTTTTATTCATATCTGCAAGAGCTGCCGAGGACGCATAATCGCCAATTGCAAACATCCTCTCCTGCTCTGCCTCTTTGTTTATATCTACACCGACAGAACTAGCCAAATTTGACATACAGCCGCCAAATAGAAAAGGCACGGCAACGGTTAAAAGTTTTGCAACTCCTAAAAGTCTGCTCATTTTTTAATAACCCAGATATAAAGCTCGCAGCTATTCGGGTCCAACCAAATATCTCTCTCTACGACCTGATCCAGATTAGTTTCACTTCTACTAATCGATGATGTTTCAAAAAGTTTTCCAGATACATCGTCATGTACAATTTTAAGCGCTTCATGCTCTGATGCAATTTGGGATTTTTGACGTTTCGCAAGGGATGATTTTGCAAGAGAGAGTGCGACGCTTTTTTGTTCTAAAAAGTTTCTCCCCTCCTCTTTTTCTGCAATTCCAATGCTTCCGACAACGCCATTTTGATTTGGTCGAAAGAACCAGACCGGTCTGTTTTGATAAAGATTTGACTGCGTGTTTATGCTTTGCAACACATAAGAGTCATAACATCTGCTCTGCATAAGCTTTTCTTTATCGAATGGGACCGTTTTTAGCACCGGCAGCTCTATTTTGTCGGGATTAATATTTTTACTGTCAATCAAACTATTTATTCTCTCTTTTTTGCTCTCTACCAGTACATACAATCTTTTTTTTGAATCTATATATGCGTCAACTTGGTAACTCTCATTTAAAAATACCTCTGAGAGCGCATTTACTTTGTCATAAACGTTAGTTGAAAACTTCTCGTTAGATGATTTAGACCTAATTTCAAATTGTGAGGTAATATAAGACTTTAAATTATGCGCCAAATCGCTTCTGGCATTGCTTATTGCCTCTAGTTGCTGCATATAGATGCCTTGAAAATTGACATCGCTCGAACCCACCGCATGCAGCTCTGGAGGATTGTTAACCCAAGCTGGGAGCTCCTCTGATGAACTGCGCCCTGGATGAATGGCACAACCTGCTAGGAGGCATACAAAAACAATCGGAAATAATTTATACATGTTGCTCCATAATTTTAAGCCCTTGACTACTCTTCTCTGTAAAGAGTGCCTTTTGCAACCTCTCTCTCATCTTTATCAAACTGAATAAAGAGCATCTGCGTGTTGCTTAACTTTTTCAAAGTGATAGAGTGTCTATCAACACACTTATCCGCTCCATACGTAAGCTTCTCTTTAAATTTTACCAAATCAACCGTTTTTTCCTGAATAATAAGTTCGCCGCCGCAATGAAGCGAGTCATAGTTTATAGTAGCTTCTCCTGAGTAGGTTATTTTAATCATAATATCACCGCTTCCGCCGCTCCCTCTCACAACAAATCCGCTCCAAATGCCATAAAAACCGCGTTTAACCTGCTCTATCTTCTTAATTGCGCCGTTGCTCTCACTCTCCTCACGCTCTGGGCTTGCTTTTAGCACACTCCTGTTTTGCAAATCTTCATCAGTCGCATAAGCCTCTATGGTTACTTCAATGTCTCCGAAATTTTTGCCGTTTCTAAACTTAGGCTCGCCCTTTATGCGAACAATGCCGCCTGAAAGTTCACGCACTACATCATCTAAAATCTTGCCGTTTGCCGTTACCGTCTCAGAGATTACAACCTCGCCGTAAATCTCTTTTGCGGCAGCGTTCTTTGCCTCTTGCAATGCAATCTCTTTTGCCTGCAAAAAAGTCTTCTGTGCGTACTGCATCTGATTTATAGTGACCGTTTTTACAACGCTCTTATCTGCAAGAGCTAGGGTTAAAAAAAATATACTAAAAATTAAAAAATATCTCACTTTTTACCTTATTATTTAGTTTGTTTTAAGAACAATTTTAGTTAAAAAATATTTAACATCATATTAACTTGCTCATCTTTTTCGCGCTTTTAAGCGATGTAAGCTTTTTTCTCTCTATATCCAAAATTATACTCTCATATCTTTTTGAATCGCTAACAGCCAGAACAATCATCAGCTCCTCTAACGATTTTGCCTCATCTATCTTTTGATGAAACAGCTCTTTTTTATTTTTTGTAGTTTTACTGCTTTTAATTTTTATTTTTGCCGCCAAAAAACCGGCTATAAAAACTAACATGTACTGAAGATACGAATAGTTAAATTTAAAACCGCCGTTATCCGCCTCGTCAAGCAGCTCTTCTTTGCTAAAACCGCCCTCAACTTTTACGTTTAGAGCTTCCTGTGCGAGGCGCTCTATCTTTTGGGACTTTAAATTAAAGTACTCTATCTCTATCTTTGGAATCGTGAAATCTTTGCTTGCCACAAATGCAAACTTCTGACTCCACTCTCCACGCTCTCCCTCTTCACCAAGCTCCTCTTTTCGTTCAACTTCTCCGGCAAAAATCTTCACGTCATCTATCTTAAACGCTATTGGTTTTATGGCTTCAAAATTGGCACTTCCTTTAATAACAACCTGCATATGATATGGCTCGTAGGCTTTTACGCGCGGCTCATTTTTCTTAATCTCTACGCCAAGTTCTCCCACTATAGTGCTGTTTGTCTCTTTTATATCCAGAGTTAAAACTTCCTGCTTTATTATTTTTTTTACAAACTCGCCTATTTTCATGTTGTCTCTTCCGATTACCATATTTTCAACAGACTCTTTGTTTGTCTGCTTCATTATGGCTTCAAAATCAAGCTCTATTTTGCCCGCTTCTTTGGCAAAAAGCACAAATTCGTAACTGCTTATTTTTTTCCCGCCTACTATATTTTCACTCTCTCTTAGATTTTTTAACAGATATTTTTCATGCTCGCCGGCTATATTAAAATCGATTGTAAAGAATTCCGCACTGTCGCTAAATTCGCAGACATATTTTAGATAGATAGGTTCGTTTACGTAAGCCGTCGTTTTATTTGAAGTTGCACTCCATATGTAGGTGGAGGCAAAAATTTCTACATGTAAAAAAACAAGCATCGCCAAAACCGCTCTACCAAGGTTTTTTTTCATCTACTCTCCTCTTGTTTATCAGCTCATACTGTTTTGAGCTGAGTTTTGCTTTGCCGCCCTCTAGATTTACCTGATTTTGCGATTTTGTTTTTTTACCGCCCTCATCAGCACCCGAACCTGCCTGTGCGCTTACTTGCATATTTGAGCCGCCGCCTTCTTTTTGCTTCTTGTCGCTCTGCTCTTTTTTTGCAAGTGCGGACCTCTCTTTGCTCTGCTGTTGCCCAGTGCTCATCTCTTTTTTTTCATCGACATTTCGGATGAACTCCAAGTTCTCATCAGCCTCTTTGGAGTAGAGAAGCGTCAATGATTTTAAATACGCCTCTCTCGCTTTTTCAAACTGCTGCAGCCTGATGAGAGAATTTCCGATATTGTAGTAGATTATAGATTTTATCTCCATATCGGCGGATTTTACCATCTCAAAGTTCTGCAGCGCTTTTTCGTACTCGCCGCTTCTGTAAAACTGCGTCGCTTTGTTGAAAAATTCCATGTTGGCATTTGCATTCAGATGCACTCCAAAAAGAAGCAAATACGCCACTACAAACCTCTTTAATGTAGTCACGCTTACCAAAAATGTAATGATAGCAAGCACTATAAAGTACCCAAAAAGCTCCATATTTCTGATAATCGTCACTTCGCCCTTGTAATCTTTTTTACCCTGAGACTCCAGAGCGTCAAGCAGTTCATCAAAATCTTTTGTATAAATCCCGCCGGTAGCCTCTGAAACCTCTTTTATAGCGCTGTTTTCACGGCTTACGACAATGTCGCCTAGTTCATCTTTAAGCAGCTCCCCGTTCTCAAGCCTCAGAGTTCCGCCCATTATCGAGGCTGTCATAAAAACATTTACTCTTAAGTTGTTCTCTTTGGCAAAATGCGCCTCCGCCTCGTAGCTTAGCTCATCAGCCCCGTCGCTAAAGAGCACCACCGTTACTTTTTTTGAACCAGACATCTTTCTTGCGAGTTTAAGCGCAGACATAATATCACTTCCCTGAGTGATAATAAATTTTTCATTCAGCGAGCCAAAGAGATGCAAAAGAAGCTCTTTATCCTCGGTTAACGGCGAGAGCACGATAGCGTTTGTCGTAAAGCCCAAAACTCCGAATCTGCTCTTTTGTTTTGCCTCAACCAACTGCTTTAACATCACTTTTGCGTATGCCAATCTCGTAGGCTCAATGTCTGAAGCCTGCATAGAGTATGAGAGGTCAACACCTATGATAACGTCACTTAAAATCTGCTCCGACTTTATGGGTTCTTGCTCTATGACGGGTCTTGCAAGCGATAAAACGATAAAAATAAAAGTCAATATGTAGCCGTATGCGGTTATTCTGAACTCTCTAAAATCTTTTTTTATAAAAAACGGCAGAAGCAGTAATAAAAGCCAGAGATAATATGGAGATAAAAACATCATTTTCTAATCTCCCTGTATAGCAAAAAGAGCAAAAAGCCAAGTGCAAGAAGCAAAAGTAGCTGGTAATAGTAATTTTTCAGCAGATACTCCATGCTCTTTATCTTTGAGGATTCCAGCTCGTCAATCCTCTCATAAACACTCTTTAGCTCTTTTGCTGAAGTTGCGCTAAAAAACTCTCCACCGCTCTCATCTGCAATTTTTCTCAAAAGCGCTTCATCCGCTTCGCCCTTGTTTCCCATGCCTATCGAGTATATTTTTATATTTTCATCTTGAGCCAGTTTTATGGCATCTTTTGGCGAGATAGAGCCGCTGTTGTGTTCGCCGTCTGTAAGGAGTATGATGATTTTTGTCTTTGCCTTTGAGTGCTTAAATGCCCGCACACTCATCGCTATCGCTTCGCCTATTGCGGTGTTTTGCCCTGCCATGCCGTGAGTAAGATAACTTAGCATATCTGCGACTATATTTTTTTCATATGTAATCGGCGAGGCTATAAAAGCAAAATCTCCATATAGAACTATGC
Source organism: Sulfurimonas sp. (assembly GCA_041654255.1). Taxonomy (GTDB): domain Bacteria; phylum Campylobacterota; class Campylobacteria; order Campylobacterales; family Sulfurimonadaceae; genus Sulfurimonas. The sequence continues at coordinate 58,369 of JBAZDX010000006.1, read as the reverse complement.
CGAGATTGTCACTCTCTCTCTTTTGTATAAACTCGGTTGCAATTATCTTTGCTATCTCAAACCTGCCAAGACGCTCACCGCTGCTTACCTCATCTTCCATATCAAAGCCCGTTGCATTCATGGAGCCGCTTGCGTCTATTGCCAAAACTATATCTTTGCCGTGCCTGTTTAGCGGATTTAATTTATCTACTACTATCGGGGAGGCTAAAGCGATGCAGAGCAGTGTAAAGATAACTATCTTTACAATCCACTCAAGTTTTAGAAGATTTTTTTTTGCTCCTAGAAATTGCAAATGTACAAAAAATCTAGGTTTGAGGTGCTCTTTGCACCTGTATAGGCAATAGAGTATAGGGATTAACAGTAAAATTAAATATGAGTACTCGAAACTGTAATGGTTCATTTAAATGCAAATCCTAATTTATAGCCCTTATTTTAGCCAAAAAGAGACAAATTGGAAGTAAACCGCGCCCTATAAAAACGAATTTAAAATAGTTTGGAAATTTAGTCTTTTTTTTCTTGACATATGGACTCTATTTGTCTATAATTCGCGTCCACAAACACTATGTTTGTAAATGTCTTGTTAGCTCAGCCGGTAGAGCATCTCACTTTTAATGAGGTGGCCGATGGTTCGAATCCATCACAGGACACCATTTTATTTTTTGGCCCCGTCGTCTAGCGGTAAGGATCCATGGTTTTCATCCATGTTACAGGAGTTCGATTCTCCTCGGGGTCACCAACTAAATACTTCTTTTACCTAACTTTCAAGCTTTAAAAATTCATCGGGTCATCTCTCGGGTCATCTTTACTATTTTAAATCAGCTACTTTTTATTACAACTACCACCCTATTCTTTTAGTTCATAATATATTTTACGCCATAGCCCTATTTCGCCAAATGCAGCAGCAAAAAATCACTGCATCTACACTCTACGCAACATACTCCCATAAACTTATACTTTATACCTTTATGGATATTTTTTCCAAACACCTCTTTAAAAACTCTATGCATATGAAATTTACTTACTTTTAAATCACGAAAGTGTAAAATACCGCTAAAATTTACCCACAAGGTTTAGATATGAAAAAAATTTCTAAAATACTAGTTGCAAACAGAGGCGAAATAGCCTTAAGAATTATTAGAGCGTGTAAAGAACTAGACATAAAAAGTGTAGCTATTTTCTCCGAAGTTGATGTCGAGGGAATTTGGGTAAAAAAAGCTGACGAGTGTTATCCAATTATGGGGGACGTACTTCAAGCATATCTTAACTATGACAGAATCATCACTTTAGCGCTAAAAGCTGATTGTGATGCTATTCACCCCGGATACGGTTTTTTATCTGAAAGTGCAGAGTTTGCGCAGGCTTGTGAAGACAGAGGACTTATTTTTATCGGTCCAAAACCTGCACACATCGCACTTTTTGGAGACAAGATGGCTTCAAAGGTTGCTATGAAAGCTATTGGTGTTCCGGTTTTAGAAGGAACAGACGAGCCTGTTATAGATAAAGCAGAAGGTGCAAAAGTTGCCGCGCAGATAGGCTTCCCAGTTATCATAAAAGCTGCTTTTGGCGGCGGCGGAAGAGGTATGAGAATTGTTAAAAGTGCAAAACTTTTTGATGAAATGTTTGATTCGGCGACAAATGAAGCAATAAAATATTTTGGAAAAGGTGAAGTTTTCATAGAGAAATATGTAGAAAATCCAAGACATATCGAAATCCAAATTGTTGCCGATAAATACGGAAATGTTGTACATTTAGGCGAGAGAGATTGTTCTATCCAAAGAAGACACCAAAAAGTAATCGAAATTGCTCCATCTCCAAGACTAAGCCCTGAAGCAAGAAAAGAGCTTTACAGAATCTCTACAAAAGCGATGCTAAAACTTGGCTATGAGAGTGTTGGAACGATAGAGTATCTGCTTGATGCAGACGACAATATCTACTTTATAGAGATGAACACAAGGGTTCAAGTTGAGCATCCCGTAACCGAGATAATCTCTGGAATAGACATAATTCAAAGAATGATAGAGATTGCAGAGGGCGATAAGCTGAAATTTTTACAAGAAGAGATTAACTTTCGCGGATATGCTATCGAGTTTAGAATCAACGCTGAAAATCCTCAAAACAACTTCATGCCCTCAGCCGGAACTATTACAAACTACATCACTCCGGGTGGTCCAGGTGTTAGAATTGACTCAAGTGCGTATGCAGGATACACAATCCCTCCAAACTATGACTCGATGGTTGGAAAACTTATCGTTTGGGCACTTGACTGGGAAGGCGCTGTAAAAAAAGCTTCAAGAGCTTTAGATGAATTTTATATCGACGGCGTTATCACGAACCTCTCTCTTCATAGAGAGATAGTAAAAGATGCTGATTTTATCGCAGGAAAACTAGATACAAGCTACCTAGATAAAAAGATGGAACTTTTCAACCTAAATGCTACAAAGTCAATAGCAAAAGAGGAAGAAAAAACTTCATTTATAATGAATCTTATAAACAAGATAAAAGAGCATAAATTAATAACCAGACAATAATATTTATCACTATTTATTGCCTAATAATAAAGAGAGTTGTAGTAAAATTACATTCATAAAATTATTAAAGGCATAAACAGTGAGCATTTACAGAGAGTATGACATCAGAGGTGTTTTTCAAGAAGAGTTAAATGAGCAGAGTGTTGTTCGAATAGGTTATGCGCTGGCTTCAAAGATAGACGGCGAATATGTAGCAGTCGGTTATGATGCCAGAAATCACTCCCCTATTCTCTTTGAATACCTTGTTCACGGACTCAACGCCGGAGGCAAAAAAGTTTTAGATATGGGGCTTGTTCCAACTCCGGTTAACTACTTTTGTAACTACAACGAGTTTAACGGTGTTATTGCATCGGCTTCTGTAATGATTACAGGCTCGCACAACCCAAGCGAATACAACGGTTTTAAAATCACAATCAACAAAGCTCCATTTTTTGGCGAAGATATATATGCTCTCGGTCATGAGTGTGAAGCCCTAGATTTTCCGCTTAAACCAAAAAGAGAAGTTACTAAAATAGATGCCCTAACTAGATATGTAGATTATTTGGTAAACCAGTTTCAACACCTAAAAGGAATGCCTCAGCGCATAGTTTATGACTGCGGAAACGGTGTTGCAGGCGTTGTGACTGAAAGAATTTTTGGCGCCTTAAAACTTAATGCAAAAGGGCTTTTTGTAGATCCAGATGGAACATTTCCTAACCACCATCCAGACCCCTCAGACGAGCACAACTTAGAAGATATCAAAAAGCTGTTGGCAACCGATGGCGACATCGCTTTTGCTTATGACGGAGATGCAGACAGAATCGCGGTTCTTACGCACAAAAACAACATAAAGGGCGATATGATGGCTCTTTTATTCTCTTTGAAGATGGATAAACCGACCGTAATCGGAGAGGTAAAATGCTCTCAGGTAATGTATGATGAGCTTGAACGCCGCGGTGCAAAAGCCATAATGTACAAAACAGGTCACTCAAATCTGAAAGTAAAAATGCAAGAGACAAACGCAGACCTTGCATGCGAAGTGAGCGGACATGTATTTTTCAAAAACCGCTATTTTGGTTATGATGACGCCATCTACGCAACTCTTAGAATGTTAGAGCTTGTACATGACGGCATAGACTTAGACGCTGAACTTGCAAAACTTCCGCATGTTTTCTCAACAGAGGAGATAAAGGTAAAGACTACCGAATCAGAGAAGTTTAAAATCATCAACAGAGTAAAAGAGCTTCTTAAAAATCCTCCCTCTTCATTTCCAAAAATAAGAAACATCATCGATGTTGACGGTGTCCGCATAAACTTTGAAAACGGCTGGGGATTAGTGCGCGCAAGCAACACAACCCCGGTTTTGGTTACTCGTTTTGAATCAACTTCACAAGAAGAGGCAAAACTCTATGAAAAAGCTATAAACGATTTGATTTTAGAAGCTAAAAACTCTCTATAACAAGGAAAATAATGAAAACTCATACTCTTTTAATGCCTCTTGACATGCATCTTCATCTTCGCGATGGAGTAATGCTTGAGAATGTCGCTCCTCTTAGTGCTTACAGCTTTAGCGGCGGACTTGTTATGCCAAATCTTGTTCCGCCCGTTGAAACATTAGAGGATGTAAAAGCTTATAAAGCCAGAATCATGGCAGCTGTGCCAAATGACTACTTTGAGCCTTACATGACGCTGTTTTATAAAAATTATGATAAAAAATTCCTAGCAAGCATTGTGGACCATGTTACTGCAATTAAGCTCTACCCTGCCGGAATTACGACAAACTCAGAGGGAGGCGTTTCTTCTTTTAACATAGAGGAGATGCGCGAGACACTTGAAGCCATGAGCATTTTGGGAATTCCGCTTTGTGTTCATGGAGAGACTGATGGTTTTGTTATGGACAGAGAAGCTGAGTTTATGAGCATTTACGAGCTTCTTGCCAAAAACTTTCCGAATCTAAAAATTATAATGGAGCATATCACAACAAAAGCAGCGGTTGATATGCTGGATAAATATAAAAATCTCTACGCAACTATAACCGTTCACCACCTAATCTTCACACTTGATGATGTAGTTGGCGGAATGATGATGCCTCACAACTTCTGCAAACCAATCGCAAAAAGACCCGAAGATTTGGACGCACTTTTAACGGTAGCCCTCGCGGCTCATCCAAAAGTAATGTTCGGTTCAGACTCGGCACCTCATCCAAGAGATAAAAAAGAGAGCGCGGGATGTGCAGCCGGAGTCTTTAGCGGACCTATTGCCCTACAGCTTCTTTGTGAGATTTTTGAGCAGTATGGCAAGCTTGAGAACCTTCAAGCCTTTGTCAGCGACAATGCACAGAGCATATATAAACTCTGTCCCGAATTTAAGGAAGTTATTTTAGAAAAGCGTCCTTTTGTCGTACCGGCAATCTATGGAAATGTCGTACCTATGTATGCTAACAAAGTTATTAACTGGGCAATAAGAAGCGTTGAGTAGAGTTTTGCTTTTAGAGGATGATCCGCTTTTTGCGGATACACTCGTAGATTTGCTCGAGGAGAGCGGCTTTGAAGTCGAACTCGCACCAAATGGGCAGAACGCTTTAGATAAGACATTTACGCAAAAATTTGACCTCTACCTTCTTGATATAAATGTACCTCTGATTGATGGGATAACTCTTCTTAAAGAGCTAAGGGATTCAAACGACAACACACCTGCCATTTTTTTAACATCACATAAAGACAAAGAGATGCTCAAAAAAAGTTTTATGAGCGGTGGGGATGATTTTTTAACCAAACCTTTCGATACGGACGAGCTTCTGCTGCGTATAAATGCCCTCTTAAAAAGGTTTCAGAGTGAGGGTGCCTTATGTATCGGGTTGTTGTGCAGCGACGATATTCACAAACGCATCTCTTATAACAAGGAGGAGCTTGACCTCTCAAAAAAAGAGTATGAGCTTCTTCTTCTTTTGATGAAACATGCAAACAACACAGTACCAAAAGAGATGATTTTAAATGAGCTTTGGAGTAGCAGCGAGGGCGGGAGTGATGGAGCGCTCAGAGTTTACATAAACCGCATAAAGCAGCTTGTCCCGCAAATAAATATAGAGAACGTCCGCGGAATAGGATACAAACTTGTTTCGTAACCTGCGCATAAATATTTTTATATATTATGCACTTACCGTCATCTCTCTAATGACTGTTCTGTACTATTTTACAGCTGTTGTAGAGATAGAAAATATATTTTTGCTGCTGCTCATACTGCTTGTTTTAATAGCGTTTACTGGTTTCATAATAGCAAAACTCTCAATAGACCCGCTGTTTGAACATGTAACAAATCTGCAAAACCTCTCGACAGAGACTCTTCATGAGCTAAATCTCCCAATAAGCACAATCAAGACAAATATCCACATGTTAAAAAAAAATCTAACCGCAGAGAAAGATTTAAAGAGAATCTCTAGGATTGAGAGCGCTTGCGATATGCTTGAGCAGCGCTATAATGAGCTTGATTATATGATAAAATTGCAGAGCTCTAACATAAAACATGAAATTATCAATCTTGATGAACTCATACAAAGCAGAGTTGAGTTTTTAAACCGTATTTATCCGCATATAGAATTCACCATTGAGATGACGCCTACGCAAATAAACAATGATAAAGTAGGCTTATCAAAAGTAATTGACAATCTTATAGACAATGCTGTAAAATATTCACAAAATATTCACAAAATAAGTATAGAATTGCAAGACCAAACTCTATCCATACAAGACTACGGTTGCGGGATGGATGAAGTAGAGCTTTTAAAAATTTTTGACAGATATTACCAGAGCAATGAGAATATGCAGGGTTTTGGTATCGGGCTTAGTATGGTTAAGCGGTTTTGTGATGCAAATGAAATTTTATTAAATTTCAAATCCAAGCCCAATTTTGGCACAACAGTTATTTTAAAATTCAAGGAAAATTAGTGGAAAACAGTATTTTAGCTTATGCGGAAGTAACATTAAACTATGGAGTTATGGGACTTCTTATACTTATGAGTGTCGTAACTCTTTGGTTATTTATAGAGAGAATGATGTTTTACAGCACTGTGCGAGTTGGTGATTATGAGAACAGAGATAAGCTTGAGATGGATTTAACGGACAACATAAGCGTTATAAGCGTTATCGGCTCAAATGCCCCGTATGTCGGGCTTTTGGGAACTGTTATTGGAATTATGCTTACATTCTATACGATGGGCGAAGTTGGAACGATTGATGCAAAAAAGATAATGGTAGGACTGGCTCTTGCACTTAAAGCTACCGCTATGGGACTTGTTGTCGCGATGCCGGCTATAATTTTTTATACCATACTGCTTCGCAAAGTAGAGAAAATATTAACATTTTTTGACATTGCCCAAGACAAAAAAACAAGTAACTAGATATGGCAAAATTTAAAAAACAGCGAAAAAGATTTGATGAGATAAACGTCATTCCCTTTATCGACATTATGCTTGTTCTTTTAGTTATGGTATTAACAACCGCGACGTTCGTAAATCATGGAATCATACCTATTGAACTTCCTCAGGCAAAAGCCTCAAAAAAAGAGGATGCTAAAAAAGAGATGACAATCTACGTAAACGCTAATGGTGAGCTCTTTTTTGAAAAAGAAAAAGTTGATTTAAAGGCACTTGAGGAAAAACTCTCCGCAATTTCAAAAGAGCAGACCGTGGTTCTAAGAAGCGACAAAGAGTCGAAGTTTCAGGACTTTGTGAGCGTTATGGATATACTAAAACGCCTAAACCACGAGCAACTCTACATAGTTACAAAAGAGTAATCAGTAAGCTTTCTCCAGAAGTTTAAACCTCTGGGTTTGATTGCTCTCATCTTGGGAGATTTTCTCCCTCTTATCAACCAACTCCGAACTATTCACATCCGTGCTAAACACCTTTGCCTCAACACTCTTTGCATCGTGAAAAAGCGTGGTCGCTATAAAGAAAAGTACCATGATAACAACAACACTTACATACAAGAGTATATAATTTTTTATATGACCTGTTTCAAAAGGATTTTGCATATATCAACTTCTAATTAAATTTTTGTAATTATCTTCAAAAACATAGATATAAAAGATAAATAACATAATTTTTATGATAACATAATTAAAAAAATATTAAGGGAATATTTATGCAATCAACAATGTTCAATGGAACAAAAGTTACTCTAATTGGAGACGCTATCGGAGTTGGCGACAGCGCACCGGTTGCTACTGCTATCGGGACTGATTTAAATAATGTAGAGATTGGCGGAGCAAAAGATAAAATACAGCTAATCATTACAGTGCCTTCACTGGATACAAATACATGCGCTGCCGAGACTAGGAGATTTAACGAGGACGTTAACAATTTAGATATATGCGAAACTACTGTTATCTCTATGGATTTACCATTTGCCTCTGAGCGTTTTTGCACAACTTCAGGCATTGAGAATCTAACTGTTGCAAGCGACTATTTAGACAAAAGCGTTAGCAAGGCTTATGGTGTTTTGATGGACGACAACAAACTCAAAGGTCTTAGTGCAAGAGCTGTTTTTGTGGTAGATAGAAGCGGTACTATTGTCTATAAAGAGATTGTAAAAGAGGTTACAAGCGAGCCTAACTATGAGGCAGCGCTTGAGGCTATAAAAGAGGCTAGATAGCCTCTTTTATCCTGATTTTTTTCAGGATATAAATGCTATTTCGTGCCAGAAATAAATATAATTTTTGCACTGCCGATTCGTTCGTAGATAGAAATTTTCTTTTTATACGGCATCCATCTTATAAGAAAAGTAGCTAAAGACTCCCACAAAGAAACCCATGCCGCAACTGTAAGCGCAATACTTTTGTTCATAACGCTCTAAAATCTCTTTTTTCATACTTTTACCAAATGTTTTTATTTAATTATACTGATTATTATAACTTTTTATTTGTATTTCTAAAATTATTGAAGGCTCTATGGAGAAAAATAGTGAAGTTGTGGGACTCCCTCCTTAACGGAGGGAAGAAGAGTTACATCATCCCCGGCATACCGCCCATTCCGCCACCAATATTTGCAGGTGCTGGATTCTCTTCTGGGATTTCAAAAATAGCCGCCTCAGTAGTTAAAAGCAGACTTGCAACCGATGTAGCGTTTATAAGAGCAACACGAGCAACTTTTAGTGGGTCAATGATTCCTGCTTCAAACATGTCAACATATTCGCCTGTTGAAGCGTTGAAGCCAATATTTTCATTTTTAGAACTCTCTACCGCATTTACAACAACACCTGTGTCATATCCTGCATTTTGAGCAATCTGCTTCATCGGTGCTTTTACGGCGCGAAGGATAATTTCACAGCCAATCTTTTGGTCGCCCGTCAAATCAAGCTTAACCTTTGCAGCAGCACGAACTAAAGCAGCTCCGCCGCCGATAATAATGCCCTCTTCAACAGCAGCTTTTGTAGCCGAGAGTGCGTCATCAACACGGTCTTTTCTCTCTTTCATTTCAGTCTCTGTTGCTGCACCGACTTTGATAACAGCTACTCCGCCTGAAAGTTTTGCCAAACGCTCTTGAAGTTTCTCTTTGTCATATTCGCTTGTAGTTGAGCTAATTTGAACTTTTATTTCGGCAATTCTAGATTTTACATTTTCAGGCTTTCCAGCGCCATTTACGATTACTGTATTATCTTTGTCGATTACAATACGAGATGCTTGACCAAGATGCTGAATAGTTGCGCCCTCTAAAGTGTGTCCTGTTTCTTCAGAGATTACTGTACCTGCCGTAAGTATCGCTAAATCTTGAAGCATCGCTTTGCGGCGATCACCAAATCCTGGAGCTTTAACGGCAGAGATGTTTAAAACGCCGCGAAGTTTGTTTACAACCAAAGTAGAAAGAGCTTCTCCCTCTACATCTTCAGCGATGATAAGAAGCGGGCGAGAAGTTTTTTGAACCTGCTCTAAAACAGGAAGCAGATCTTTAAGTGAATTTATTTTGCCATCACATAGTAAAATCCAAGGATTGTCTATCTCTGCAACCATCTTTTCAGTATTTGTAATGAAATACGGGCTTAAATAACCACGGTCAAACTGCATTCCCTCAACTACGTCAAGCTCATCAGAGATACCTTTAGCCTCTTCAACAGTTATAACACCGTCTTGACCCACTTTTTCCATTGCTTCGGCTATCATGTCGCCTATTTGAGTATCTGAATTTGCAGAGATACTTGCAACCTGTGCTATCTCTTTTTTACCGTTTACCGCTTTGCTGGCAGCTTTTAAGTTCTCTAAAATCGCTGTACAAGCTTTGTCCATTCCACGCTTAACTTCAACAGGATTAGCTCCTGCGGTAATGTTTCTAAGACCTTCGCTAAATATCGCATTTGCTAAAACTGTTGCCGTAGTTGTGCCGTCACCTGCCTCATCAGCAGTATTTGATGCCACTTGCTTTACAAGTTGAGCACCCATATCTTCAAGTTTATCTTTAAGTTCTATCTCACGAGCGACAGTAACACCGTCTTTCGTAATTATAGGGCTGCCGTAGCTTTTTTGAATCAAAACATTACGACCGCGAGGTCCCATTGTTACCTTTACCGCATCTGTTAGTTTTGCAACACCGCGAGCCAATGCATTACGTGCGTTGTCTGAAAAAATTATCTCTTTTGCCATTAAAAATCCTTTAAATTTATTTTACTATTCCAAAAATATCTTCTGTTTCTAAAACTAGAAACTTCTCACCATCAAGTGAAATTTCACTGCCTGAAAATTTTCCAAAAACTACAATTTCGCCACAAGCCAACTCTGTAACTTCTGCGCTAACTGCCATAACTTTGCCTTTTGAAGGCTTTTCTTGAGCATTATCAGGAATAATAATACCACTGCTAGTAGTATTTGCCTCTTCTACTCTTTTTACTAGGACTCTTTTGCCTAATGGTTGAAAATTCATTTAAACTCCTTAAATAATATAATTTATAGCGCGAATTTTATACAAATAAGGTAACAAAGTCAACGTCTTAGCCTATTAGACTAAAGTTTATTTATACCGGTTACTTAAGATTGTTGATAGTAATATTATTTTTTAGCTTTTCGCGAATCTTAGGTTAATTAAAGTTTTAAAGAAGTATAATTCTGCCTCTTAAAAGATGTCAGGGTAGCTCAGCTGGTTAGAGCACTGGTCTCATAAGCCGGGGGTCGGGGGTTCGAGTCCCCCCTCTGACACCATCTTTACCTATTTTAGGTGCTTTTCGCAATTTCTTCAGAAATTTTTCACAAATTGTTTCACTTTTTGTTTCACAACAGGAAACAAACAAACATGAAATATTTAATAGAACATCATGAAACATTTTACTATCACAGAAAACTTCAATAGACTTCTTGCATAACCCTAAAAACGGTCTAAAACTTGCTTTTTGTTTGCATGGAAAAATATGAACGATTGCAAAAAATGAAACTGACTGATTTTAAACGATTGGTATGGGTAAAAAAAGAGACATTTGCTTTGATGCTTGAAGTATGCCAAGAGTATCATAAAGAGAAAAAACGTCGAGGCGGGAAACCAAATACTTTGTCGATCGCAGATCAACTATTGCTTATGCTGGGATACTACCGAGAGTATAGGAGTATGACACAATTTGACTATTGCGTAAGCGAAGCAACAGTATCAAGAGCGATTCAAGAGATGGAAAGTGTACCGATACAGTCAGGTAAATTTTCACTACCTGGTAAAAAAGCCTTATATGAAGATGGAGGAGTTGAGCTTGATTATATTGTTATTGATGCAACTGAATGCTCAGTTCAACGCCCACTAGGTACCCCTTGAGTGTGAAAAAAGGCAACATACAGCCAAAGGGCAAATTGTGATTGATAGTAATCAACGCATTATTTGTACCGCTGTTAGCGTAAGCAATATCCACGATTTTAAGCTGTTCAAACAATCGAGATTGCCAATCAAAAAAGAGACCAATGTAAAAGTAGATACTGGCTATCTTGGAATCAATTCTCTTCATATGAATAGTGATATTCCAAAGAAAAAAACCAAACTTCATCCTCTTACAAAAGAAGATAAACTTTCCAATAAAATGAAAGCATCTGCTCGCATATGTGTTGAGCATGTGAATGCTAAAATAAAAACATTTAAAATACTTGGAGAAAAGTACCGAAATCGCAGAAAACGATTTGGTTTACGCTTCAATCTGATATGTGCTTTGATTAACGCAGACCGAGGATTTTGAGTAAAATGTTAGGTTATGCAAGAAGTCTAATTTTATTTTTAAAAAGTTCTTGGACTGCTTTTTTAGTTGAAAGAGTGTGTGAGACTTCTTTTTTTTTCAATAATTTTCACATCAGACTTCAAATGATTTAAAAAGTACATAATTTTATCGAGTGCAGAGTCTTTGACATCTATGGTTATTTGCATCTAAAAATCCTTTGTTTTGTAATGTCTAAAATTATATCAAACTTTTGGAATGAGTGTTTTATGAAATAGCACTAGAAATTTCACCCACAAGTTTTGGATACTCATTGTCAAAATCATCCAAAAAGTGTTTATCAACAAGGATAATGTCATTAAGCAGTGAGCTAGGGAAACTTTTAAGCCGCACTAACAGCTCTTCATCACTAAAACCGGCTTTTTGATGGGCTGACTGGGCTATTTCAATCCAGTCGAATTTATAGTATTTCCAAATCAAATAGATGTCAAATATATCTTTTGGATTGTCTCTTCCTATGACTGCCGTTAGTTTATTGCTTAGGATATTTTCAATATTGTCTATGATAAAACCCTCTTCTGTTACAACGACATCTTTGTATCTTGCATCAATATCATTTACAAAATCTACTTGCAAAAAATTGTTGATTTTATATCTTGTGAAGTCTTTTGATTCTATCTCGATGCTAAGGTCAAACTTAGCCGTAAGCGCTTGTTTTATCTTTTTGATAGCAAAACTGTATCTCGGGGAGTTGTTTGTAAAAAAGTCTAAATCATCCGAATATCTTTTTTCTTGATAAAATCTGCTAAGGCAAGTCCCACCCGTTAGGTAAAAAATATTTTCAACACTAAAAACCACTCCTAAAACTTCATCTTGAAGCTCATATAATTTTTGGTAACCAAAACCTATGCTGTCCATTTTAGCTCATCTATCAAAAGAGGTTTGTCGAAAAAATAGACCTCCGCCATATTTTTTCGCCTAAAAGCAAAGTCTCCGTTAAATTGTGGTACTTTGTAATTTTCCAAAAGAAGTTTTAAGTCGTCTTGGGCAAATATAGTTAAATCAGAAAAAGGCTTGGTGCTGTTTAGTAAAATTTTTTCAAACAAAAATGATTTTTTTTGCAAATCATTACCCTCTGCCATGGCTTTCATCTCTTGGACTTCAAGCCTCATATCCCAAAAACAGTCTTTGAGTATTCTTTGATAATCTAACATTTTTACCGCCTTTTATAGTGTGATGTTAACATATTTTTACCCAAAAATCGGCTACTTTGTCAAATTTAATTATAACCAAAAGAACACTCTATAAGCCTCAAATAACTCTCTTATGCTATTATTATAAAAAAATTAAAGAGAAGCTATGAGCAAAGTAGAAACTATTTACCTAAAAGATTATAAAGCGCCTGAGTTTAGCGTCAAAACATGCGACCTTGTTTTTGAGCTTTTTGAAGAGCATACGCAGGTTACAAGCCTCCTAAACATCACGAAAGTGGACAAAAGTGCAAAGGATTTGGTGCTAAACAGCATTGATTTGGAACTAATCGAGATATATTTAAATGATGCAAAGCTTGACGAGGGCAGATACGTCATCGAGAAAGAGACACTCACTGTTTTAGATGTCGGCGATGAGTTTAAGCTTATCATCATCAACAAAATCTATCCGCAGTTAAACAGCGAGCTTGAAGGGCTTTACAAGTCGGGAAACATCTTCTGTACGCAAAATGAGCCTGAGGGTTTTAGACGCATAACACCGTACATTGACCGCCCTGACGTTATGGCGGTGTTTAAGACAACCCTTGTAGCAAACAAAGAGCGCTACCCGATTTTATTGAGCAACGGAAACAGAGAGTCAAACTTCAGGCTTGATGACGGAAGACACGGCATCACATGGTTTGACCCGCATCCAAAACCATCATATCTTTTCGCGCTTGTCGCAGGGGATTTGGGAGTTATAGAAGATAAGTTTGTAACTAAAAGCGGCAAATATGTGCGAATGAATATCTATACAGACAAAGGGAATGAGTCCAAGTGCAAACATGCCATGAAGTCGCTAAAAGAGGCGATGAAGTGGGATGAGGATGTTTACGGACGCGAATACGATTTGGAGCTCTATAACATTGTCGCGGTTGAGAGTTTTAACATGGGGGCGATGGAGAATAAGGGTTTAAACATCTTCAACTCAGCTTATGTTTTAGCAGACGAAGACAGTGCAACTGACGCTAATTTTATGGGAATTCAGAGCGTTATTGCACATGAGTATTTTCACAACTGGACAGGAAATCGTATCACATGCAGAGATTGGTTTCAACTAACACTTAAAGAGGGATTGACGGTATTTCGCGACCAATGTTTTTCGGCGGACTTAAACTCAAAAGATGTACAGCGCATCGATGATGTAAACTCTCTAAGGGAGCGCCAATTTGTAGAGGATGCATCGCCTACTGCGCATCCAATCCAACCAAACTCTTATATGGCTATAAACAACTTCTATACCGCAACTGTTTATGAAAAAGGTGCCGAGGTTATCCGCATGATTTATACTCTTTTGGGCGAAGAGAAGTATCGCAAAGCAACTGATTTGTACTTTAAGAGCTTTGATGGTCAAGCGGTGAGAACGGATGATTTTTTATGGGCTATGGGCAAGGCGAGCGGAGTTGATTTAAAGCAGTTTGAGAGATGGTACCATCAATCAGGCACGCCAAAACTCCAAGTTGACGAGAAGTTTGATGGCGGAAAATATACTCTTGTCTTGACGCAGAAAATTCCAAATGCAGTTGACGGCAGCGAGCAGAAGCCATACTTTTTCCCTCTTAAAATAGCCCTTTTGGATGAGAGCGGCAAAGAGATAGAGGCAAAAACTATTATAGTTTCAAAAGAGAGTGAGGAGTTTATTTTTAAGGCGGATAAAAAGCCTGTTTTGTCGATAAATAGAGACTTTTCTGCCCCAATAATTATTGAGCAGACTCACAATAATTACGCTTTTTTAATGAAGCATGATAAAAACAGTTTTGTAAAGTATGAGTCGGCTCAATCTTTCGGGCTAGCGGCGATAGAGAGCATTATGAGGGGCGAAGAGATAGACAAGGAGTTTGTGAAGGCGTTCGGGCATGTTTTAGACGATGAGAAGCTGAACCTCTCGTTTAAGGCGTTGCTTATGGAGCTGCCGAGTGTAACGGCACTGATGCAGAGGCAAGTGGTGGTTGATTTTGAGCCGATTTATGAGGCAAAAGAGAAGCTGCAAAAACATCTCGCACTCACTTTTAAAGATAAGCTTTTTGAGATTTACAACAAAAATCACAAACCTACATGCAAAGAGCTTGATGCGCAAAATATCGGCAGAAGAGCTATAAAAAACCGCGCCCTAAAGCTTCTCTCTAGCCTAGAGAGTGAAGAGGTTATTGCAATGGCAAACACTCAGTATAACAGCTCAATAACTATGACAGACAGGATAGCCGCTCTTGATGTTTTGGAAAATACATCGCCAGAATACTCAGCCGTTGCATTGCAGCATTTTTACAAAAAATATAAAGACAATACGCTTGTTATGAATAAATACTTCTCAATCTTGGCAGCATCGCATAGAGACGGTACGCTAGACCGTGTTATGGCACTTGAGCATGACGGGGCATATAATGAACTTGTGCCAAACCTTGTTCGCTCGCTAATCGGCGTCTTTGCAAGAAACTACAAACACTTTCACGCTAAAGACGGATACGGATATAAGTTTGTTGCAGATAAAATCATAGATATTGATAAGATAAACCCGCAGATTGCTTCAGGTCTTGCCGGAGCATTTAAAATATATGAAAAATTAAACAGTGTAAATAAAAAGTTGATGAAAGTAGAGCTAGACAGAGTTCTATCCGAGCCATCTATCTCAAAGAATGTTTACGAAATCGTCAGTAAAATATTAAATTCTTAGTAAATATTTATAAAATGTGTTAATAATATTACATTTTGTGCTATTTTTAGATATTATTGAAATTGAAGTTTTTTAACTAAGGAAGAATATATGGCAAGATTGGTTGTTTTAGGTGGAGGAGTTTCAGGTCATACTGCTGCTACTTTCGCAGCAAAATGGTTAGGCTCGGCTCATGAGGTAGTTGTTGTAACTCCAAACTCAAAATGGAATTGGATTCCGTCAAATATTTGGGTTGGTGTTGGAGAGATGAGTAAAGAGGAAGTTACTTTTGATTTAGCTCCTGTTTATGCAAAAGCAGGTATTAATTATAAGCAGGCAAAAGCTGTTTCAATTAATCCAGAGGGTAGTGAAGCGGTCAATAAGCCTTTTGTTACTATTGAATATACGCTTGCAGGTCGTGAGGGTATGACTGAAAATGTAGAGTATGATTATCTCATCAACGCTACGGGACCAAAACTTAACTTTGGTGCAACACCCGGTCTTGGTGATGCTAACGGTCTTGGTGAGTTTACTGTTTCTGTTTGTACGGCGGACCACGCAGTTCATGCAAATGAAGAGTTTCAAAAGTGCATCCAAAAGATGAAAAAAGGCGAGCGTCAAAAGTTTTTAATCGGAACAGGACACGGTTTGTGTACGTGTCAAGGTGCTGCATTTGAGTATATCTTCAACATAGAGCATGAGTTAAATAAAGCCGGCGTTCGCAATATGGCTGACTTGAAATGGATTTCAAACGAATCTTTCTTGGGTGACTTTGGCGTTGGCGGATTGCACATGAAAAGTATGGGATTTGCAGTTAGTTCAAAAATCTTTGCTGAATCACTTTTTACTGAGAGAAATGTTGACTGGATCATAGGTGCGCATGTAAACAAAGTAGAAAAAGGAAAAGTTAGTTATGAACTGCTTGATGGTTCTATGGGTGAAGAGAGTTTTGATTTCTCAATGCTAATTCCTCCATTTGCAGGAGTAGGTCTTAAAGCTTACGCAAAAGACGGAACTGACATAACTGCTACTGTTTTTGCTCCAAACGGATTTATGAAAGTTGATGCTAACTATGCTGCGGGCACTTATGAGAACTGGAAAGCTAGTGACTGGCCAAAAACTTACCAAAACCCTACTTACCCAAATATGTTTGCTTGCGGTATCGCATTTGCACCTCCGCATCCAATCTCTAAGCCGATGAGTTCTCCAAACGGAACGCCGATTAACCCGACTCCTCCAAGAACCGGTATGCCTTCAGGTATTATCGGTAAAGCGGTTGCCCACAGTATTTGCGACCGTATCCTTCAAGGTGAAAATGCTCCTCTTCATGAAGCCTCTATGGCTCATATGGGTGCTGCTTGTGTTGCTTCAGCTGGAAAAGGTATATTTGACGGAACTGCAGCTGCCATGACAATCTATCCTGTTGTTCCTGACTTTGAAAAGTATCCTGGAACAGGCCGTGATACGGATTATACATTTGGCGAGATTGGTCTTGCCGGTCACTGGATTAAACATATCCTTCATCACCTGTTTATTTGGAAAGCTAAGCTAAAAGCCGGCTGGACATTGATCCCAGAATAGAAATAAAAAAAATATCAAAGGAGATATGATGAGTAAAAAAGCAGAACATAACATCAAAGCGTATGGTAATAATTTCACGACAATGACACCTGGTCCGTTTGCAATAAAATTAAGAACATGTAAGATTTGGCAATTTATCAGATTTATTATTATTAACATAAAAATGTTGGTAGTAGTAAGAAAAAGCCACTAGCGTTCATCTACAAAGACCTTAGAGAACAATCTAAGGTCTTAATTCATAAAAAAGTATTAACATCTTCAACAAAAAAATAGTTTAACAAGGCATATTATGATTAGAGAGATAATTACATATCCAACTCCGCCAAGCGTAGAGTATGCAACTGATGTAAGAATTTTTAATGAAGAGATATTTTCTTTAATAGAGGATATGAAAGATACAATTGGGGCTAACTCTTTGGATGGATTGGCGGCTTTTCAGATAGGCAGTTACTATAATGTAGTAGTTGTTAAAAAAGAGCGGGGCGGAGATTTTCTAGAGCTGATAAATCCAAGAATCATAAGCCAAAGCGGCAAAGTAACAACCGTTGAAAAAACGGCTTATTTTCCAAAACTCAGCGCAAAAATCACAAGATATGAAACAATAGGTTTGGTTTATCAAGATAGATTTGGCAATCAACACTCACTAAAAGCCGATGGTGATTTTAGTATTTTACTTCAAAGAAAAATTGATTATACATTTGGGTCAAGTTTTTTAAATAAGCTAAGCAAAGAAGAGAAAAAGCTCTTTACAAAAAAATTAGAGTTTGGAAGCGATATTGCAATTTCTGAGAGTTGCCCGACAGTTTTTAAAAGAGATTATATAATTAAAGTTATAAACATAGTTATGATAACAATGATAATTTTACTTATGGGCTCACTATTTGTTAATGATGAGGCATCGGCAGGATTTTGGCAATATCAAACATATCTTTTTTCTACTGCAATCGTGTTAAATATTATCTACTTTTTTTATGCCCAGTACGAGGGGAAGCGTTTTACATCCTGTACAAGCTGTCAAATAGGAAATATAATCGGCACATCTGTAATATTACTAATTAAGCTTTTAGTAATTATGTTATTGTCTTATTTTATAATATAAGAAAAGTAAAAGTTTATGAAAAAAAAGATACCAAATCTTGTAGAAAACCAGGATATTTTTATAGCGTCAAAAAAGTCTATACTTTTGCAATGGATGTCGTATGAGTCGCCGCAAGAGATACTGAAACTTCATGACATAGATATAGAGAATTTTTTAAATGAGTATGCGGATAGCGTTTTTGACTATTTTATGGGAGTGATTTCCGATAAGGTAGAGATAGGCGAGTGTCCTGTTATGCAGAGCCTCCTTGAGTTTTTAAAGGATAGAAACATAAGAGCTGATGAGGTTTTTGAGATTTGTACCCATTTTAGAAAATCTATGATTGATTTTACATACGATGCCAAGTTAAATTCAAAAGAGCTCTTTGATGAGCTGTCCTATATTTTTGATAAAAATCTCAGGGGCATCCTAAAATATTATTCGGACACGATTTTTCAAAAAGAGCAAGAGATAAATCGACATGTAAGATTGCTTAGCGAGTATCAAAAGGCGCTTGATGAGAGCGCTATTATCTCTAAAACCGATATGAACGGTATGATAACCTATGTTAATGACAAGTATGCAAAATTAAGCGGTTACAGCGTTGATGAGCTTATGGGAAGCAAGCACAGCATTGTAAAACATGAGGATATGCCTCAGGGTTATTTTAACGATTTATGGTTTCAGCTTGAAAATAGAGGCATTTTTAGAGGAACAATTAAGAACAATAAAAAAAACGGAGAGTATTTTTATATCGACGTTACGATTGTAAAAATTACCGACCCTTATGATAACTCCATTGAGTACATGTCAATTGCCAATGACGTTACGACGCTCATAGACGCAAGGCTTGAGGCTCAAAGGGCTTCTCGGGCCAAAGAGTATTTTTTATCCAACATGTCACACGAAATCAGAACTCCGCTTAACGCTATTTTGGGATTTGTTAATCTTCTTATTGATCAGGACCTCTCAAAGCAGCACAGAAGATATTTGGAGATTATATTAAACAGCGGAGAGAATCTGCTGAGCATTATTAACGATATTTTAGACTTCTCAAAGCTTAGGAGCGGTGAGTTTACGATTGAACCTAGAATCTTCTCTATTCATAATGAGATCAGCCATACTTTAGAGCTTTTTGTTGCCTCCGCAAATGCCAAAGATATCACTATTACCTCGTTTATCGACCCGACAATACCTAAAGAGCTCTATGCAGATTCTCTGAGAATAAAACAGATTTTATCAAATATTTTAAGCAATGCTATAAAATTTACAAAAGTCGGCGGACACATAAATGTAGAGGCTACATGCAAAGATAGAATCCTAAAAGTCAGCGTCCATGACAACGGAATCGGGATAGCACAAGAAGATATTAAAAACATATTTACTGCATTTACCCAAGCCGGACGCGGAGAGATAGAGCACCTTGATGGCACTGGACTTGGACTATCCATCTGTCACCAGCTCTCTGAGCATATGGGGGGAAGTGTTCATGCGCACTCAGAGCTTGGGCATGGAAGTACATTCTGGGTTGAACTCCCCGTTGAGATTCACAACAACGAGTGCCAGATTTTTAGTGATTTAGATGATCTTAGAATGCTTAAAACAGTTTTTTATTCAAAAGATATGGTAAGAGGCTATAAATCAGACTCTTTTTTAAAGTACTCAAATATGTTCAATATGAATATAAATATGGTTGAGAAGATAGAAGAAGAGCAGGATATAGTAGTATTTTTGGATGAGTACGTTGATGATGAGTTTAAAGAGACAATTTTAGATTCTGATAAAAAATATATAGCACTTATAAGCAAACCAAGTGATAAATATGAGAAATATTCACATATATCAAGCATCTGTTTCCCGCTTTACTGCTCAAAAATCAAGACTACGTTTGATGAGCTGCTCCATCCGGACTCATTCTCTCCTCACAAACATGTGCGAAGCATGAAGTTTCAAGGACATATTTTAGTAGCAGAGGATAATGAGGCAAATCAGGAGCTTATAAAAATTCTTTTGACAAAGTACGGGCTCACTTATGATTTGGCAACAAACGGTCTTGAAGCGGTAAATCTTTACAAAACAAACAACTATGATCTTGTTTTGATGGATGAGCAGATGCCAATTATGGACGGTAACGAAGCCGTACGCGCTATCATAAAGTATGAAAGAGAAAAAGAGCTTAGACATACGCCTATCTCAGCGTTAACTGCCAATGTAATTAAAGGCGCGAAAGAGAGAGGTTTGATGAGCGGTTTTGACTCATTTTTAGGAAAGCCTATTGTTATTACAGAGCTTGAAAGAGCCTTTTCTAACTATCTAAAAGTAACAAATGATGATTTGGTTGAATCAAAACCTAGTGCTATAAACAGTGGTATCGAGGGGTTGAACTGCGAAAAACTAAATCAAGAGCTGATGCTTGAGAGAGAAGAGCTGATAATGCTTGTGGAACTTTTTATTAAAAAAATGTCCAAACAGATACCCGAGATGGAAGATGCAATAAAAGTAAGAGATTATAATAAAATAGCGCTTATTACCCACAGCATAAAGGGTTCAAGCGGTAACTTCAGGCTTGATGAGGTGCAAGAGGATAGTTCAAAAATAGAGAAGATGGCTAAAAACAGAGAAAGCGACTATAACTATGAAGCTATGTTTGAGAAGATAAAAAACAGGCTCTCTAAGATAAAAATCTCTTGAGCGTTACTCTATGTAGTAGCCGATTCCGGAGGCATTTTTTATTATATCTGTCGGAAGTTTGCTTCTAAGTCTCCATACAAGTGTTCTTATGCTGTTTTCAGTTGCTCCGTTGTCTTTCCAGACATAATCAATTGCTTGGCTGAAGCTAATCACATGTCCGAGTTTTGCAACAAGAAGACGCAGGATTGCATTCTCTTTTTTTGTAAGTTTGATTTTTTCATTATTGTAAAATATCTCATCTTTAGAGATGTCTATATAGTAATTATCTCCAAAGAGAACTATCGGTCTGTCTGACTCTCTTTTTGCATAGAGCAGTTTCTCTATATTTTGCTCATCAATTTTAGAGGCATTTATCTCTTCATATCTCTTGTTTTCCATCTCAAATTTGAAAATCGCCATCTGTATAGTGGCATGAAGGGATGATGGGTCAAAAGGTTTAACGATGTACCCGTAAGGCTCCGTTTTTATCGCCTCTGCAATGATGTCGTCATCGCTGTAAGAGGTAAGGTATATAAACGGAATTGAGTAGTGCTGTCTGATTGTCTTTGCTAACTCTATCCCGTCATTACTCTCTTGAAGTGAGATATCTATTATTATAACGTCAGGTTTAGTCTCTTCTATCTTCTCTTTTGCCTGTGGCGCATTGTCGCACACCGCGATTATGTCATATCCATGTTTTTGTAGAGAAAGTTTTAGGTTCAATGCTGTGATTTCATCATCTTCAACAATGATAATTTTGTGTTTTTCCATAATTTGCCTAGATAGTTAAATATAATTATTTTGTGATATTGTTTCGTAATAATATCATAATTGTATAAGTTTTTATTATTATATGTCAAGAATGTGATAATTGTAATAATTTTGTGATTATCTTGTTACAATATTACACTAAAATTGTGCTGCTAATCTTTAAACTTTGAGCGAATCTCTAAAAAAGTATCTACAATTTTAGGGTCATTCCATATAAAATTTGCATTTAAGTTTGTTTTTTAAGTTTTTTTAATGTATTCTATACCTTACGAGTGAGAATAATTTAAGGATTTGGAAAAGCATGATTAAGCAATTTTACATATTATTATTTGGTTTAGCTATAACTCTTAATGCTAGTATAAATAAAGAAGAGTTAAATAAGTTCAATGTCGGTGCGTTACTGGTCAAAGATATGACTTCCAATCAGATGCTTTATGCAAAAGAAGCGTTTAAGGAGGTAAAACCGGCTAGTTTGACAAAAGTTATAACTGTTTTGCTGGCAATCGAGCAAGGAAATCTAGAGCGTCCGGTAACAATTACGCGAGAGATGACTAAGGTAGAGCCAACCGTTGCAGGATACAAACTTGGTGATGTTATTCGTCTAAAAGACTTAATAATGGCAGCTATGATAAAATCTGATAATGATGCCGCAATGGCTATTTCAATTGCTGTTGGAGGAAGTCAGAAGAGATTTGTCCAAATGATGAATGCCAAAGCCAAAGCAATAGGAATGAAGCATACTAACTTTACCAATCCATGTGGATTTGACATCAAGAACCATTACTCAACACCAAAAGACCTTCTTACAATGACTGAGTATGCTATTAAGAATAAGCAATTTAATAACATTAGCAAAATGAACGGGCATACCTACTTCTCGCTAAACAAAAATAAAAAGTTTCTTGCGTACACACATAATCGTCTCTTAAATAGTTATGAATATGCCGTTGGCGTGAAAACAGGCTATACATCCAAAGCGGGACCTTGCCTTATAGCACGGGCAAAAAAAGATGGCAAGGATTGTCTTATTGTTATGATGAATGCAAAAGATAATCGCTGGAAAATGGCAGAAAATATTTTTGAACAAGTTTTTTTGAAAAAATCACCTAAAAATGGGTAAAGTTCAAACAGACGCATAGTTCTTTTTTGGTAATATCTAAAGGCACATTTGGGCACACAGAGTAAATTTATTGCTTGAAAAAACCGTATTTGTGGGGTTATAGAAGATATGGCTCCGAATACTGGGGCTAACTTTTAATACTAAACAATACCGCCAAATACCCTATTTACGGAGTTTTCAAAATATAAATTTATTGCGTAATCTTGATTTGATATTAATATCTGGCACTGAGACGGCACCGAAAAGCTAAGCTAGTTTTTTAGAAATCTCAATATCTTGTTTTAATAATGAGTTGATAATAGTGTTTAACGAAAAATCTTTTGTACTTTTTATTTTGTCCATAAAAAATCTTTTTACATCATCATCTAAATATATTGGTACATCCAATTCGTTCAAAGGTCTATAAAATTTGCCTTGTTCTGCATTTGTAAAATCATACTCTTTTTTCATAATGGACACCTTTCATTGTATATTTGTTGCTCATTTTTTGTGGCTTTTCTAGCAGATATTATTCTGACAGTTTCAACACCATCTTTATCTCTAAATGTATGAATTACCACAAGCACCATAGCATTTAAAGACTTTCCTAACAATATCCATCTCTCTTCATCTTCTGAATGTTCATTATCAAAAAGAGTTAGTGAATATTTATCGCTAAAAACATAAGCAGCTTCTTCAAACGCCACTTTATGTTTTTTGATATTAGATTTTTCTTTTTTGGAATCCCATTCAAATTTCATAATGTTATTGTATCGTAAAAAATTATATTATTTTATCGTAGTAACTTTTTGCTAATTAAAATTATGAAAAATGAGTTATAAAAAATGAAACCAAATTGTAGTTATTTATGTTATTCAGAACTTCTGAATAAATACTGACTCAACACTGACTTTAAGCAGATATGCTAAATATATAAAGCGTGATGAGAGAAAAAGAGCTTCATTTTTGGAAAAAAGAGTAGCACTAAATAGCACCGAAACGACACTGAGTAATCAAAAAGTTGGTTGAAATGGCTATTTTATGAGGGCTTAAAAAGGGTGGCTCCGAATACTGGATTCGAACCAGTGGCCAAGTGATTAACAGTCACCTACTCTACCGCTGAGCTAATTCGGAATATTTAAGAAGACGGAATTATACTTTATGAGGCTTTAAAAGTCAAGGATTTTTGCGCTACTTTGAGCGTTTTCTTTTCTCATTTTCATGCAGGATGAAAAATTCCAAATTCCCGACTTTTTTGGTTACTATTTTTGACTCAGATATGAGGTGTTGAAACCTTTTTTTGCTCTCTTCATCAAAGAGCAGGTTTATATCTTCCATGGTTTGTGGTCTTTTGTCAAGAGTGTTCAAAATCTCTTCATCGTCATAGTGTCTGTTGTTTGGTTCGGCGTGGATTCTTGAAGCTATATGAATAGGCAAAGAGCCATCAAACAGGAGCGAAGCGTCATGAAGCTCTTTGTAGCTAAGACCGCTTACAGGATAGGCAGGCGGCCTGTCTATTGTCCCCAAATCGATTCTTGTAACATGTAACTTTAAAAGAGTCTCATTTAGCTTTTCTATCTCCTCTTTTGTGTCGTTTAGCCCTTTGACAAAAAGAATTTCGATAAAGAGTTTGCCTTTGTACGCTTTGCTAAAATCTATCACTTTTTGAACAATATTTTCAATCTCTATCCCGACATGCGGTCTATCTATTCTCTTAAACACGCTCTCGCTTACGGCATCAAGGGAGAGTTTAACTTGGTCAAGTTTTAAAAGAGAGTTGAAAACTTTTTCATCAACAAGCGTTGCACTATTTGATAGAATAAGTGTCTCAGTAGTGCCTTTGATTTTGTTTATCTCATCGATTAGCTCATCAAGATATGGATAGAGAGTAGGCTCTCCGTTTGCAGTTATGGTTATAACGTCTATCTTGTCGTTTAGGTGCTCTTTAAGTTCGGCAATTATCGTAGAAACTTCTACTATATTTTTTTGTGTGTCGGTTGTAGCACTTGGAGCTAGTTCGCAGTAGAGACAGTCAAAATTGCACTGTTTTAGAGCGGGGGAGAGGTCTATACCCAAAGAAGAACCGAATCTTCTTGAGTTTACTGGACCAAAAATTGTCTTCACTTATTTTTTACTTACTCTATGGCACTCAGCTATAAAGTGTTTTGCGTTTTCTACCGGAACGTCAGGCAGGATTCCGTGACCAAGGTTAAATATGTGTCTTTTGCCGCCCATGATTTTTTGAAGTGCTTCTACACACTCTGTTGTTGCCTCTTTTGAGTACAATCTGCACGGCTCCATATTTCCTTGAAGAACGTATTTCTCACCAAGTTTCTCTTTTGCGTATCCCATAGGAGTTGACCAGTCAACACCAAATACGTCAAAATTACCGTAAACTTTGTCTAAAAATGCAGGAATGCCTTTTGGAAACATAATAATCGGGATATGCGGATATTTTGCTTTTAGATAGTCTGCAATCTCTACCATGTACTTCCAAGAGAACTCATCATATTTTGAAGGCTCTATCGCCGCAGCCCATGAGTCAAATATCTGAACTACGTCTATTCCCGCTTCAATCTGCTTTTCCATATATATTTTTACAACTTCTGTTACTTTAGCAAGGATTTTATGAAGAAGCACAGGGTTGGAGTACATCATTTTTTTACAGATATTGTAAGTTTTAGTACCTTCTCCCTCTATCATATAAGTAGCCAATGTCCAAGGAGCTCCAGTAAAACCGATAAGAGCCTTATTGTCCGCCAACTGCTCTTTTATGATTTTGATTGTGTCGTAAACATAAGATAGTCTTGATGCTGCCTCTTCACCGCCCAGCAGAGCATCCAAGTCGGCTTCATTTTTTACAGGCTTTTCAAAAACAGGTCCCTCTCCTGTAAGAAAATCAAGCTTCATTCCCATCTCGTTTGGAACGACCAATATATCGCTAAACAGAATTGCCGCATCAACCCCGACAATATCTACAGGCTGAAGCGTAACCTCTGCTGCAAGTTTTGGATTGTGGCAAAGATTTAAAAAGTTTCCTGCCTGTTTTCTAACTTCCATATACTCAGGAAGGTATCTTCCCGCCTGTCTCATCATCCAAACCGGAGTGTACGGAGTCTCCTTGCCAAAGCATGCGTCTACAAATATTTTACTCATTAATCACCCTTGTTTAATTAGTTTTATATATAACTTTTTTTAATTTGTGCTAATGACTTTTTCCAACTTTCCCCAAGAAGAAAAGTCCGACTGCCACTGCAGTTATTGATAGCGCAAAGTATAACATATCTAAGGCGCCATTGTACTCTGTATGACCAACTTTTTGAAAAAAAGTAACAACAAGTACCATTACGATAACTTTTGATATTTTATCTTTAAGCTGGTCTAGTGAATGAATAGCCAAAAGGCTGTTTTCCTCACCATTCTCATCTTTTGCGACATCTATTTCAGAGATAAAAAGTTCATATAGTCCAAAAGCAAAAAGAAGCATTACAACGCCGATCAGGTATAAATCGACCGCACCAATAATACCGCCTACAACATCTTGATGAAAATTTTCAGGATGTGCTTGATTTATATATGTTGATAAGACATAATTTGCCGTGTCATATATGTCAAAACTTGCTACTATAAACAGCGATATAGCCCCGACAAGACCAAAAACCACAGAAAGAATTATTATAAATCTTGAACCCCATAGGCTGTTTTCAAATATTTTTTCAATCATGATTATTTTCCCTCATCCATTTCTATCCATTTTTGAGCAATTCTAACGGCATTCGTGGCTGCACCTACCCTTAGATTGTCTGCGACGATAAATAGGTGAAGCATATTTTTAGAGAAGATATCATTTCTGATACGGCCTACGAAAGTCTCATTTTTCTCTAAACAGGTTGAAGGCATTGGATAGACAGACTCTGATGGATTGTCCAATATAACAATGTTTGGAGCTTTTCTTAGTATCTCCCTTGCCTCATCCGCATTTATATCTTTTGCAAATGTAAGAGTTAGAGCCTCTGCATGACCGCGAAGAGTCGGAACACGAACACATGTGGCACTTAGAGGGATTTTTTTGTGCATGATTTTTGCAGTTTCGTTCACCATTTTCATCTCCTCTTTTGTGTAGCCGTTTTCTAGAAAAACATCTATTTGAGGAATTACATTTAGTGCTATTTGGTGTTTGAACGCCTTGTGTACGCTCTGATCAAGCTTAAAGCTGAAAAAATCTTTCATCTGGTTAACAAGCTCTTCCATAGCGCTTTTTCCGGCACCTGAAGTTGCTTGATAGGTACTTACGTCAACTCTTACCAAATCATAAGCTTCATCAAGCGGTTTGAGTGCCTGAACCATCTGGATTGTAGAGCAGTTTGGATTTGCGATTACACCTGATTTTTTCCATTTCGCTATATCCTCTGGATTTACTTCAGGAACAACAAGCGGAGTGTTCTCATCCATTCTGAAGTGAGAAGTGTTGTCAATCACGACAGCACCGGCTTTAACGGCAAAAGGAGCGAATTGTGCGCTAACGCTTCCTCCGGCAGAAAATAGTGCTATTTCAATATTTTCTTCTTCAAAAACAGTGTCGGTAAGCTCTTTAATTGCTATCTCTTTGTTGCCGTACTCTACACTCTTTCCTAAGCTTCTTGAACTAGCCAGCGGAACTAATTTATTAATAGGAAATGAAACTTCATGCAAAATCGCCAATATCTCTTCACCGACCGCTCCATTTGCTCCAACCACCGCTACATTATATTTTTTTGTCATTCTTATTCCTTCATTATTTTAATTAAATCCGCGAGACTCTAAAAAAAGCTCATGCGGTGTTATTTCATTACCATCACTCAAAATAACAGCTCTCTCAACAACAGAGATAAGCTCTCTAATGTTTCCAGGCCACTCATAAGTAAGAAGCTGTTCTTTTGCTTCGTCAGAAAATATTTTTAATTCAAAACCGTATTTTATACAATTTTGTTCTAAAACTTTTTGCGCAATCTGCAAAATTTCCTCTTTTCTCTCACAAAGAGGCGGGATATTTATAGGAATGGTATTTAAGCGAAAATATAAGTCATTTCTAAACTCGCCGTTTTTTATCTTATCGGAGAGATTTGCATTTGTAGCAGAGATTACTCTGATATCTATTTTTATGCTCTTAGATGAGCCCAATCTTCTTATCTCTTTCTCTTGCAGTGCACGAAGCAGTTTGGCTTGAACACCATATGGCATCTCGCCTATCTCGTCTAAAAAGAGTGTTCCGCCGTTGGCAAGTTCAAACTGTCCCGCTTTTGATTCGCCTGCATCGGTAAAAGCGCCCTTTTCAAATCCAAATAGTTCACTCTCTATCAGATTGTCAGGAATTGCCGCCATGTTGATTGCTACAAATGGTTTTTTTGCTCTGGGAGAGTTTTCGTGAATGAAAGAGGCAAAAACCTCTTTGCCGACACCGCTCTCTCCTAAAAGCAAAATACTGGCATCCGTTTTAGAGGCTTTTTTTGCAATATTTAAAGCCGATTCTAATGCTTTTGATGTGCCGAAAAAACTATCGGCATCGCTTTTTTGGCTGATTTGTGCTACTGTTTTTTTTACTTTTTGTATCTTGTCTTCTCTTCTGATGGCGGTTATTAAAGTATCTACATCAAAAGGTTTCAATAAAAAGTCTTTTACACCAAGATGAATCGACTCGATTGCTCTTTGGAGCGTTGCATTTCCGGTCATAATAATAACTTCAAATTTTCCGTTTAAAGCTTTTACAAACTCGATGCCATCCATTCCGGGCATATTTATATCGGTTATAATTAAATGAAAACTCTCATCAATGCCTTTTAGGGCATCTTTTGCATTTTTAAATGTTTTGATTTCAAACTCTTTATAATCATTCATAGCGATTTCAAGAGATTTTCTCATATTGATATCATCTTCAACTATTGCAATTTTCACTAATTTTTGCCTTATTTTAAAGGGGCAATTCTAGCAAAACTATCATTAAAATCGACTTTGAAGCAAGTGGTCTTGAGTGTTAGTGTTGTTGTTGAGCTGTTTTGCAAATTGCTTGTTGTCTCTTTGTGCTCAACATGAAGACCAAGTTTATGCATGTACTCTATAAACTCTTCTGAATTTTCAAATATAAGCTGTTCTAAATTTTTGCTGTTTTTGTTTAGTAGAATTAACTCATTTTGCGGCGTGCCGCTGCATTTTGTCATAGCATTTGAAATAAGAAGTGTTTCGTTGTAAAGAGTAGAGTCTTTTACAATATATTTATAGGAAATAAGATGCTCACTTGCAGTTAATGTAAGTGAGCTAAAAATTATTATTGAGCAAAGTCTGAGTGAGAAATTATGATTTCCATCTCTACTTCGCATAAACCCTCTTTGAAAGTTGTTTCAACTATATTTGCATTTTTAACCATAGCTTGAACATAAGTGCGTATCGTAGATTTTTGCATCATCATATTTTTCACTGTGTCTTGACCATCAACTCTTACGCCTTTAACTTTCTCTGCAATTGCTCTGTAAGCATCTGCGATTGCCGCTCTTTTTGCAAGTGCATAAGCTTGAGCAGGAGAAGATGTGTTCATCGGTGCAACACCTTGTCCGACAACAGAGATGTGAATAGATCTATTCTCTTTTAAAAGTTGTTCTTGCGCTGCCATTGAAGCTAGCTCTTCTTCTCTTTGAGCTTTAACTTGAGCAAGTTCGTCTATCGCTCTTTTGCTCTCTTCTTTTGCTTTTGTTGCCTGAATTGTAGCGAGCGTAGCCTCTTCTCTGGCTTGCGTTGCTGCTGCTTTTACGGCCGCAAGTTCAGCATTTGTTTGTTCTACAACGGTAGCATTGCTTGCTTTGTCTGCTCCAAATAGTGATGAAACACTTAAAAGCAGTGCAAGTAATATCGGGTATCTCATTGTTTGTCCCTTAGCATGGTTTTATAATAATCGTACTTAAGCAACTACTATTCCAATTCCAGTGTTCCGAGAAGAGAATCGTCTTCATACTCATCTTCATCTTCAACAGGCTGTTTTGGACAGCGAGAAACGCTTGCAACATCGTCACCTTTTACGATGAAAACTCCGCTTGTATTTCTGCTTGATTTAGAGATTGTCTGCATATCGACTCTTATCATTTTGCCTGCTTTTGTAAGCGCCATCATATCCATCTCTTCATCAACCATCAGACATCCGACAACATATTTACCAGTTTTAGCAGTCATCTTCATAGCAATAACACCGCTTCCGCCGCGATTTGTTAAGCGATATTCACCGGCATCTGTACGCTTGCCGATACCTTTCTCGCTAACTACAAGAATCTCCTGCTCGTCATTTGCAATAATATTTGCATCAACAACCACGTCATCCGCATGTTTAAACTTGATACCTCTTACACCTCTTGTATTTCTACCTTGGTCACGGGTTTTGTCTATCTCAAATTTTATACATTGAGCCATTTTTGTCATAATAAATAGATATTGTATGCTTTGATCTGCGATTTTAGCAGTTATGATTGAGTCGTCGTCATCAAGACTGATAGCTCTAACACCGTTGCTTCTAATATTTGCAAATTCACTTAAATTTGTTCTCTTTACTACACCTTTTTTAGTGAAGAACACTAAAGACTTCTCTTCGCTAAAGTCAGTTGTCGGGTTAATAGATTGTATCTGCTCATCCGCCACAAGGTTAAGCAGGTTAACAACTGCTTTGCCTTTAGCTATTCTGCTTCCTTCAGGAATTTTATAAACTTTTAACCAGTGAAGTTGTCCGCGGTCTGTTACAAAAAGAAGGGTGTCATGAGTATTGCAGGTAAAGAATCTCTCTATAAAGTCATCCTCATAAGTAGTAACGGCAATTTTACCTTTGCCGCCTCTTTTTTGTTTTTCGTACTGACCAAGAGGAACTCTTTTGATATAACCTCTGTGCGTGATAGTTACAACCATCGGCTCATTAGGGATTAAATCTTCAATATCAATGTCATCATAGTCATCTTCAATCTCAGTACGTCTAGCGTCTGTATATGTAGCTAAAACTTCGTCAAACTCTTGGTCTATAATTCCATGTAAAATCGCTTCGCTTTTTAAAATTGACTCTAGGTATTCGATTAGTTTGATAAGTTCAAGAAGTTCATTCTCTATTTTCTCGCGCTCTAAACCTGTTAATCTTCCAAGACGCATATCAACGATGCTTTGCGCCTGAATGGTTGAAAAGTCAAACTCAGAAACAAGGTTGTCTCTTGCATCTTCTATGTTTTTGCTTGATTTGATAACTCTTATGATTTCATCAATAATATCAAGAGCTTTTTTTAGACCCTCTAAAATGTGCGCTCTGGCTTTTGCTTTTTCAAGGTCAAAGATAGTGCGGCGGATAATAATAGTTTTGCGGTGATTTATAAAGTGTTTTAGAATGTCTATTATTCCAAATACTCTAGGCTCTTGGTTTAAAATAGAGAGCATGATGATACCAAAAGTAGTCTGCATGCTGGTGTGTTTGAAAAGATTGTTAAGAACTATCTCGCTCATTGCATCTTTTTTTAGCTCTATTACTGCGCGGATACCGTCACGGTCCGATTCGTCGCGAATCTCTGAGATACCGTCTATCATCTTATCTTTTACAAGATTTGCAATACTTTCAATCAGACGAGCTTTGTTAACCTGATAAGGAAGCTCATCTATTACGATAACGTCTCTGTTACCTTTTTTTTCAATATGAGTTTTAGCACGAACTTTTATGCGACCGCGACCGGTAGCATAAGCGTCCATAATCCCTTTTTTACCAAATATTGTCCCGCCTGTCGGGAAATCCGGAGCTTTGATATGCTCCATCAGTTCATACAGCTCAATATCCGGATTTGCAAGAAGAGCTTTTAAGCCCATCATAACCTCTTGAGGGTTGTGCGGAGGGATGTTTGTTGCCATACCTACGGCAATACCGGATGAACCGTTTATAAGCAGGTTTGGAACGCGGGTAGGCATAACATCCGGCTCTTTTGTAGTAGCGTCATAGTTGTCTATCATGTTTACAGTATTTTTTTCTAAATCTTTTAGAAGCTCACCCGCATATTTTGTCATTCTAGCTTCGGTATAACGCATAGCAGCAGCGCTGTCGCCATCAACTGAACCGAAGTTTCCTTGACCGTCCACGAGTTCCATTCTCATAGAGAAGTGTTGCGCCATACGAACTAACGCATCATAAACTGCCGTGTCACCGTGTGGATGGTACTGACCGATAACGTCACCGACGATACGTGCTGATTTTTTAAACTTTGACCCATGAGAGAGACTTAGTTTATCCATTGCATAAAGGATTCTTCTGTGAACGGGTTTAAGTCCATCGCGAACATCAGGAAGCGCACGACCTACGATTACGCTCATAGAGTAATCAAGGTAGCTATTTTGAAGAGTCTCTTCAATGTTTATAGTTTGTATATTGTCGTTGTTTAGCAAATTGCCCATATATAGCACCTAATCTTTATAAAATTCAAAAATTAATTCCATAGATGGTATCTCATTAAGGCTTAAGAGTTGCGTAAAAATAGGAAATTTTTCAAGAAGTTTTGGCAAGTGTGAAAATGCGTTGCAAATTGATAAACTGTTTTTTTTGAGAGTGCAAGATGTGTCACTGCAAAGAGTTGACTTTGCAGTGATTTTGTTTTAGCATTTTTGTGAATTAAAATGCAACCATTGCCATAAAAAGAAGATCTGAATCTGTTTTTTTAGCTGAATCGTTGGGATAGTCAATATTTGAATACTCTAGACATAGACGCACATTTTGAGCCACATTGTGCTCGATCCCGAGTGAAATAATTGATTCATCTTTAGTTTTAACTCTTTTATCTTCATGAGACAAGTAAGCAAGCTTTAACCCTATTTCACTCACTGGATTTAATTGTGCATCAAAAGAAAAACCGGTTTTTTCTTCTTTTAAACCTACTATTGCGCTTGGTGAATACTTATTATTAAGCAGTGCGGCTCCGGTTATCATAAGCGACATCCCATTAACAGTACCTTCTATTTGCATATCCAGACCATTGGCTTTTCTGTCAAAAGAGTCAGCCGCAGAAGTCCAAACAATATCACTTGCATTTTGGGTAACTCCTATTATGTCTCCGCCGATGTAAAATCCGCCGGCAGCAATGGTAAAGTTTGCCAGACTAAACTCGTAAGCCGCTCTTGCGAAATCTTTATAGCCCTCTGCAGATACATCGATAGATTGACCATATCCAGGTACATATTGTCCGATGGTAGCGTATAGTCCATGTCCATAATAGTATGCTTGAACACCAGAAGCGGAGCCGTCGCCTATACCGTTTCTTTGTAATATGTTTGCTTTTTTGCGATTTTCAAACTGGCGAATAGGTCTATATAAACCTGTTGAGTACATCTCTGTTCCTGAAAATACACCCAAAGAGTCGGTATTAAACGCTGTTGCGCCAATACGACCAAAACTAAATGCTTTTGTAAATGTAAGCTTGCCGCTTATCCCCGCTCCAGAACCTTCATTTTCGACACTCGTAACAGTGCCGTTTATATCTGTTGTAGATATATCATTAGCACCGTTAGCTAGTTCAAATGATCCTCCAATGTTGTTGGAGATTTTTCCGCCAAAAAGAAGTGCGGATTCATCAAAAATTTCTGAGAATGTTGTATGATCATCAGACACGGTTGGATCGCCTTTTTTGGTATCATGAAGACGAGCTTTTAGGACAAAACCAAAACCTAAGTTATCAGGTAGTGCCAAACCACCGTTTTGATCACTTTTAATCTCCTTTTTCCCGCTTGTCATTGTAAAACCTGACATTTTAAAATCTCTACCGAAAGAGTTCAGCTTTGGTATGTTTTGAAAGTGGCATGACATACACTCCATATCCATCTGTCTGGCAAACGCAGGTGTAGCCTCCGCAGCCGTAGCAAACATTAAAGACAAACCGACTATCGAGACAATTTTTTTTGTCAAAAATCTATTTTTCATGATAACCCCTGTATAATAAAATATTATAGATCCACTATGAATGGCTATATAGAAAAACTATATTGTCATAAACATTAAAATAGGCTTAAATTGAATTTTTTGGGTAACAATGGCTGAAATATGTCAATTGGTTAAAAATTAATCAATATTTTGCCTATCAGCAGATTTTTAACATGTATAATTTGAGAATATTTACTATGCAAAGGATAGAAAATGAAGAGATATTTTATCGGCGTGTTGTTGCCCTCTTTCGTGTTTGCCGAGGATGCGTTAAGCAGTGGGGATACTGCTTGGATGCTGGTTGCTACGGCGCTTGTAATGCTGATGACGCCTGCCGGATTGGCGCTTTTTTACGGAGGTTTGACACGTTCCAAAAACGTACTAAATACAATGGGTATGAGTTTAGGCGCCTATGCCATCGGAACGCTTGTCTGGGTATTGGTCGGTTACTCAATAGCATTTGGCGAGGGAGATATACTCGGAAGCGGTAAAGTTCTGCTCTCTGGAATAACTTCAGATACTTTAAAAGGTAGTATCCCAGAGTTACTTTTTGTAGCATTTCAGGGAACTTTTGCGGCTATTGCAGTAGCAATTGCAAGCGGTTCTATGATAGAGCGTGTAAAGTTCTCTACATATATGGTGTTTGCAGCTTTGTGGATAGTTGCTGTATATGCACCGGTTGCCCACTGGGCTTGGGGAGGCGGTTCAACACTTAACTTCGGTGAGATGGACTTTGCAGGGGGAACAGTTGTTCACCTAAATGCGGGTGTTGCAGGTTTTGTAGTTGCGATGATACTTGGTCGCAGAAGAGATTACGGCAAAGTTGCTATTAAACCCTTCTCACCTGTTTTAGTGGCGCTTGGTGCGGCTCTTCTTTGGTTTGGATGGTTTGGATTTAATGCAGGTTCGGCATTGGCTGCAGACGGCATTGCATCATCTGCTTTTTTGGTAACAAACGTTGCTGCGTCGCTTGGTGTGATAGGATGGATAATCGCCGAGTGGTTTGTGTATAAAAAAGCAACTATCATAGGTGGAGCTTCCGGTGCGGTTGCAGGTCTTGTGGCGATTACTCCGGCATCTGGAAGTGCAGGAGTTGAGGGTGCTATTATTATAGGTTTAATCGGTGGTATTCTTGGTTTTTATGGCGTTGCAAAGCTCAAGAGTTTATTTAAAGTCGATGACTCATTGGATGCATTTTGGATTCACGGTCTTGTCGGCATCTGGGGTTCAATCGCAACTGCGATGTTTATTGCGCCTTATGCGACGATAGAGAACTACAATATGGCTTCTCAGTTGTTAAGCCAGTTTCAAGCAATAGGTTTGACTGTTGTTTATAGCGCTGTTGTTACGGCAATTGTTTATTATGCCGCTTCAGCGCTGACAGGCGGTGGCAGAGTTAATGATGAGAGTGAAAGCAGAGGACTTGATGAAACAGTTCACGGCGAAAAAGCACTAAATCTATAAAAATATGGTTACAATTTTAAACTAAATTTGGAGATATTATTATGAAAAGAGTAGAAGCGGTTATTAAACCATTTAAATTAGAAGATGTAAAAGATGCTTTGGCAGAGATAGGAATTACCGGTATGACGGTAAGTGAAGTAAAGGGTTACGGTCGTCAAAAAGGGCATAGCGAGCTTTATCGCGGTGCTGAGTACGTTGTAGATTTTTTACCGAAAATCAAAATGGAGATGGTAGTTGATGACGAGAGCGTTGATCAGGTTATTAAAACAATCGTAGAGGCTGCCAGAACAGGTAAGATTGGTGACGGAAAAATATTTGTAAGCGATATTGAGAAAATCATCCGTATTCGTACAGGCGAGACAGACAGCGAAGCAATATAACCATAAAAAAGGAATAATAGCACATTCCTTTGAAATTCTCGAAAAACAAAGTTTTTTCGTAGCTTTAGGGGGTTGTAGGGACAAGTTGTCCCTGCCACTAAAACGGACAGGTTCGTTTTAGTGTGTAACATCAGTGGTTGATTAAAAATTAATCAGTTAAATTTTTTTTTGCATAGTTTCTAAGCTATAATTCCCTTTAATTTTTTGAAGGATTTTATATGCTAGAAGCTGATTTCAAATACATCATCGACACTTTCTTCACCATTTTTGCAATGACGCTGATAATTTTTATGGTTCCCGGTTTTGCTATGCTTGAAGCAGGGCTTGTTCGTACCAAAAATGTCTCCGCAGTTTTAACAATAAACGTGATGATATATGCAGTCGCTTCATTGGCATTTTTACTTGTCGGTTACAAACTTGCTTTTGGGAGCTGGGATAGCGTAAATAGCAGTATTTGGGCTGTTTTCATGTTTCAGATGGCATTTGTCGGAAAGACGGTAAACATCATGAGCGGCGGCGTGAGCGAGCGTGTTCGCATAATTCCGTTGGCCATTTTTACAGCTATAATGGGTGCGGTTATATATCCGCTTGTGGTAAATGTCAGCTGGGGTGCTGATATGATTAAGGGAACACTCTTTGATATTGAGATATATGATTTAGCCGGTTCCACTGTCATCCACTCAACCGGCGGCTGGGCGCTTCTTGCGGCAATACTCATAATCGGTGCTAGACGTGGGCGTTATCATGAGGGCAAAATAAGAGTAATTCCTGCTTCAAATATCCCGCTGGTTGTTCTTGGCGCACTGCTGCTCTGGATAGGGTGGTTTGGATTTAACGGCGGAAGCGTGGGCTCAATTTCTAGCGTTGAGAATGCAAACCTTGTTGCTAAAACTATTATGAACACAAATACGGCAGGTCTTGCAGGTGCAATAATTGCAGGAGTAATTATGTACATCAGGTATAAACTTTTTGATATTACGATGATACTAAACGGCGCTTTGGGCGGACTTGTAGCGGTAACGGCAGCGGCAAATCATTATGACATGTACACCCCGATATTAATAGGTCTTATCGGTGGCGCATTGGTAGTTTTTGCAGTTCCGGTGTTTGATAAATTTAAACTTGATGACCCTGTGGGAGCGCTCTCTGTTCATCTTGTTAACGGAATATGGGGAACTTTGGCAGCCGGAATATTCGTAGAGAGTATCTCATTTACGGCTCAGCTAAAAGGTGTAGTTCTTGTCGGAATCTTTACATTTAGCGTCTCCTATACAGTTTTGTATATAATCAATAAAATATCTAAGTTTAGAGCAGATGATGAAGCTCAGCTTATGGGTATAGATATAAACGAGTGCGGTGTTGAATCATATCCGGAGTTTAAGAGAGCTATTTAACAAAATAGTAATAATTTTTTTGTTACTATTCGTATCATGATTAGACACAGCAACTCCCTTCTTATCTCTATTTTCATCCATGCTATTTTACTCTTAACACTTTTTTTTGCATGGAAGAGTTACTTTGAAGTCAAAAAAGAGGAAGAAAAGAAGATTTGTCTGAAGCTTTGCAGTGTTGAGCCAATCAAAGAGATAACAGAAAAAAAAGAGATACAAGAGGTAAAAGTTGTTGCTAAAGAGAAGCAAAAAGAGCCAAAAGAGCCAAAAGCGCCAAAGAAAGCTCTAAAAGAGAAACAAAAGAAGATAGAGATTACTGGTGAAGTAAAAGAGATAAAAGATGCTATTGTTGAAATAATAAAGGGTGAGCTTATTGCAGAAATTGTGCCAAAAAAGCTCTCTAAAATAGAGAAGCCGATAGTTGAGCAAAAAGCCGATGATGCCAAGTTGATGCAGGAAGTACCGCAAGATGAGCATATGGAGATAAATAAGCAAAAAATTTCACAGCTTTTAAAAGAGAATCTCTACTATCCGATGAGTGCGAGAAAAAGAAATATTACGGGCTTGGTAAAAGTCAGTTTTACTTTAGGCGTTGATGCAAAAGTTTACAATATAAAGATAGTCGAATCAGAGAACGATATTTTAAGCCGCGCGGCGATTAAAACAATAGAGGATTTATCTACAAAGTTTCCAAAACCCACAAAAGAGCTTACCCTGAGCGTTCCTATAAACTATAATTTAAACTAAATTTATAAATTGTAATATTTTGCAATTGTCTTTTAATAATTACATGCTACAATCTTGCAATAACGGAAATGTGATTTAACAACTTTAGGATGTCAAAATGAGAAGTGTATTAAGAGACCTTATGTCTTTAAAAAAAGTCAATTTTACGGTTATAATTTTTCTTGCAATTATTCTCTTGGGCACTGCATTTTACACCTACAACGTAGCCAAAAGTTACTTTAAACAGCAGGATATTGAGCAGATAAAGGGAGATGTATCAGAGCTGGGATACACTTTGATATCTTTCATAGAGAGAGACGGTTTGGAGAGTTCCCTGCCAATTTTATATAAAAGTTTGGCAACACACAAAGAGTATCAATCGCTCTCAATTGCAATCGGGAAACAGATTGTTCTATCAACAGATAAAAATCAGGTAAATAGAGTTTATGAGAACGGCTTGCATGTTGATGAGATAAGCAGTTGTTTGCTCAAAGAAGATATGGTCTTTTTTTCTGATTTTAGTTACCTTGATAAAGAGAAACAAGCAGTGTTTAACTTAATAGTAGATTTGAATGATGAATATCTCTTAAGCGCTGAAAAGAGCGTTCAAGCAATGATTGCAACATTTGCGTTCTATTTTATTTTAATAATGCTGGCTTTTCTTCTCTTTTTATATTTTTTAAATGTCTATCCGCTAATCAAACTAAAAAATTGCATCGAGAAAGAGGAGTGTTTGCCGTCAAATTTTTTCATCAAAGAGCACTTTTTCCTCTATCACTCTTTGATGGAAAAATATAACGAAGGAAGACTTTTAAACAAAACGCTCGAAGAAAAAGTTGCACAAAGAACTAAAATGCTCTCAAAAACAAACGAGTTGTTTAAAGAGGCTCAAAAACTTACCCGAATAGGCAATTGGGAGTGGAATATAGGCGACAATAAAATAGTGTGGTCAGATGAAGTATTTACGATTTTTGGGCATAAGCCGCAGGAGTTTACGCCAACGTATGATGTTATTATGAGCTCTGTTCACGAAGATGACAGAAATTTTGTAAAAAATTCTATTGAAGAGGCTATAAATAGCAGAAAAGATTATGCCATACATCACAAAATTGTGCTGCCGGATGGAACTCAAAAGGTGGTTTATGCGAAGGGAAGAGTGGAGTATGATGAGATGCACAATCCTCTGCGAATGGTCGGAACCGTTCAAGATATTACGGAGCGGTATAAAATAAGCAAAGAGCTTGAGTTTCAATCAAAACTTCTTAACTCTGTAACGGACTCTATCTTTGTACATGATTTGGATGGAAATATTATATACATTAATGAAGCGGCATACGCAACAAGAGGATACGCAAGAGAAGAGCTTCTTCAGAAGAGATTGCAAGAACTAAGTTATAGTGATGAAAAAAGCGGTTATGAAGTGTATGAAGAGAATATAAAAAATGCCAAAGAGCAGCTAAGCAGAAATGAGAAGGCGGTTATCGAGGTTTCGCACAAAACAAAAAGTGGCAAAATTATTCCCATAGAGATAACATGCAGATTGATTCAAGAAGAGGACAAAAAATATATCATAAGCATTGCCCGCGATATAAGTACTCTTAAAGCGATGAATGAAAATCTCAAAAGGATGGCAACTACCGATAATCTTACAGGAATTTACAACAGACATAAGTTTGAAGAGATGTTTGAGATAGAGATTGATCGTGTTTTAAGATATGAGAGTCCGCTCTCTATGATAATGTTTGATATTGATTACTTCAAGAAGGTTAACGATACTTATGGGCATGATGTTGGGGATTATGTCTTAAAAAGCATTGTGGATGTTGTAAAGAAAATGATTAGGAATATAGATATTTTTGTAAGATGGGGAGGGGAAGAGTTTATCATTC
The DNA here is from genome assembly GCA_041654255.1 of Sulfurimonas sp. Taxonomy (GTDB): domain Bacteria; phylum Campylobacterota; class Campylobacteria; order Campylobacterales; family Sulfurimonadaceae; genus Sulfurimonas. Next base: position 18,798 of record JBAZDX010000006.1, on the reverse strand, counting down.
TTTGCCCGCAAACAGACTCTTTAAGTGCTGCAGTATTAGCAGAGAAGTTAAGAGGTGCCATAGAAAAAACTACGCTTGAGAAGGTCGGGAACATTACATGCAGCTTCGGGGTAACGTCATATCTGAAACAAGAGAGTAAAAATAGTTTTATCAAGCGTTTTGACAGTGCGTTGTACAGAGCAAAAGATGAGGGAAGAAATAGGGTTGTTGTTGTTTAGAGTGAGTGTTATTAAAGCGGATGCTAAGAATATATGTTCGTTGTTCTCTCAAACGAGGAAAGGATTAATGATTTTAGTTGTTTTTCTATTATAAGCTCATGGTGCATATCTTCACTGTAAAGAGTTGTACAATTTGAAAGAAGAGCAGCAGCAATAATTACGCTGTCATAATAAGATAGAAGATGATTTTTTCTGACATTAGAAGCCTTTGAAAAGGTCTCATAGTTTAGTTCAGAGATTTCATATCTATTGTAACTGCTTTGAAGAAACTGCTGTACTTGTTCTTCATTAAAGTTAAACTTTTTAAGAAGATTTACAGTAACTTCGTTAATGACTTGAACGCTGATGGCTGCATTTGACAAGACAAATATGTCAAAAAAGAGTAGATTATTTAAGGCAAGAAACAATGAGCGTAGCAGAAGTGATTTTGACCCAAAAGATGACCCGATGTGTTTTTGATCTGGTTACACTAATTCATGCAAAGAATATACAATTGTTCTGAGTTAAAATACAGATGGATATAAAAGCGTTGATTGCTTACAACAATCATCCTATTAAAAAAACGCATAACTTAGTTGAGCTATACGAATTGGTTTGTGATGAAAATTTTCAATTAAATGAAGAAGAAATTTTTGCATGTTTTGGTGCCTGACACCCTTTTTTATTAAAAATAATCGGCTATCTTCCAGTGATTTTTGTGGGCTATATAACCAATAGCAACTGCTGCTACAATAGTAAATACAAAAAGTGTTGCATTATCCATTTTTACATTCCTTAATCTCATTTTTTAGTTTGTTTAATTCAAAATAATTGATAACTATACCCAGTAGGAAAAAGCCAAATACTCCAAATAGCATAAAAGAAAATAAGCCAGATTGAGTTACAGCGTAACCACCAACTCCACCACTTGCAGCTAAAAGTAAAAAAGACTTTTTATAAACCACATCTGCTTCTTTGGCAATAACATCAGCTTTATCTTTGCGTTCCTGTAATGTCATAGTAGGATTATAAAAGAGTGCCTGACACCCTTTTTTTCACCCTTTTACTTTAAAATAAATCTACTATCTTCCAATGTTTTTTATAAGCTATATACCCAATAATCATAGCTATACCTAAAGCAATCGGAACTAGAGATACTATTAATTCATTCATCATAACTTAACTCCTTAATTTTATTTTTAAGACTAGACAATTCTTGATAATTTATAACTATTCCTATAGCCATTACTATAAAAATAAGTAATAATAAAATCCCTAAAATATATAATTCATCTTTAAGAAAAATAATAGAATATGAACCCGCACCAGCTGCAGTAGCTAACAGAGGAATCATCTTTTTATGTACTATATCTGCTTCTTTGGCAATAATATCAGCTTTATCTTTTCGTTCTTGTAGTGTCATAGCGAGATTATACCAAAAATATAAAAAAGAATAGAAAGAAAAGAGAGATTTTTATTTGAGAGAAGTAGCGTTATGTTAACAAATTAAGCGGAAAATAAGAAAAGTTTCAAAAGAGCAAAAGAGTGCCTGACACCCTTTTACTTTGCTATTAACACAGTATATGAAAATGTAGAAACAACAGCAATCAACGCAATTATTATAAGTAATTGTTCCATACTATAAATCTCCTAATTCTTTAATATGCTTTTCTATTTTTTTAGATGTAATAGATGCCGAAATAGACAAAACTATAACAAGAACTACACCTGAATAAAAAAGCAAGTTTATATCTCTATCTAAATATAGTTTTGATATACCAGCGATATCAGCCACTAATATTGTTACTAAAATCTTAAATAGTTCTTTGAGCCAATCTATATGTGCTCTTATTTCATCTAATTTTGCCATAAGCAATTATATACTAATAAAAGTAAAAAAAGAAATAGAAATAAAAATGATTTATTTTCAGAGAATTAAACATTATGTTAATGAAAGAAAAAATTAAGACAATGCATAAAAGAGTGCCTGACACCCTTTTTTTTAAAAGTAGTCTGCAATTTTCCAATGTTTCTTGTATGCTACTAACGCTAACATTCCTGCTATAATAAAACCAATCGCGTAGATTAAAATACCGATACTACTCATTTCTTAAATCCTTGATTAATATCTCTAATTTGTTTAATTTTAAATATGCCAATACAATTCCAAATGATAAAAAAAGAAATGGTAACAGCAAAATTAAACTAATAATAAAAGCTTTGTCAAATATGGACAAACCAAACCCGCCGACAGCACCACTTACAGCCATTAATACGAATAGTTTTTTATATACAACATCTGCTTCTTTGGCAATAATATCAGCTTTATCTTTACGTTCTTGTAGTGTCATAGCGAGATTATACCAAAAATATAAAAAAGAATAGAAAGAAAAGAGAGATTTTTATTTGAGAGAAGTAGCGTTATGTTAACAAAAGGAAAAATTAAGTTTTTGCATAAAAGAGTGCCTGACACCTTTTTTTGACACCCTTTTTGTTTTTTTTTATTGAAGTTTTAAATTAACAGAAGTATAAACAATATAACCAAGTACAATAAAAAATGATACAGCCATAAATATAATTAATCCACTCATTATATATCTCCTAAGGATTTTATTTGTTTTATTATTTTCTTATTTAGTAAAAGTATAAATAATAAATCCATCATAAATACAATCACAGTAACAATCTTATCTAGCAAAGATAATGTTTCATAATGATTAAATATCCAAGCTATCAAAGATAAAGCAACTGCTATAGCAATACCAATCAAAACTTTTAAATAACCAATAAATTCTTTTATTTCATCTAATTTTGCCATGTGATGATTATACACAAATAAAAGTAAAAAAGAAGAGAAGAGAAATGAAAGAAGAGATTTATTTGAAAAGAATCTGTATTATGTTAATGAAAGGAAAAATTAAGTTTTTGCATAAAAGAGTGCCTGACACCCTTTTTTTTTAAAAAAAAGCCCCACCAACTCATAAGAGAAAGTGAGGCTTTAATTTAACTAGCTTTCGTCTGCATTACCAAGCTTGGAGCTTGGGAACGAGAAAAAATTGCTTTGTCCTTTTTGGGGATTATGCGATTTCGAGAGTACCATCTGTAAGGTTGAAAGATGCACCTGTACCAAGGTTGTAAATACCAGTCAATTCGATGATAGTATCAACACCTTCTTCATATGTATTAGGGAAAAACCCACTATCAGTTCCATCAATAACGATATACGTATTTGTACCTAATGTAAACCAAGTAGCTTCTCCATCAGCAGTTTGTGCAAGTGAAGCATTAACACGAGCTTCAAATGTTACTGTAGTATTTGGATTGTACTGAGCACCAGCTGCATAGAAGTTAGTTACTATACCAGCGTCATTGAACAAGTTGAATGTATCACCACTTGTTAATGTATCTTCTACTGTCGATACTTTAGCGAGGTTAGTTGATGCGTAGAAATTAAATTCATCTGCACCAGCTCCACCGTAAACATGCGCAAGGTCAGTTACATTGAAAGTATCTGAACCAGCATTACCTTTGAGAACATCGCCATCTCCGTCAGAAGTCAATACATCGTTACCTGAACCAGCATTTACTGTTGTACCAGTTGCAGCACCAGTTGCTGTAAATGTCATTGCAGCTGTCATTGAAGTAGCATTGATTGTTGCCAATAAAGTACTTCCCGTGTTAGCTAAACTTAAAATAGCGTTACCATCAATGTTAAGTGTTGTAGCAGTATCAGCTGTTAAAACTACAGTAGCTTGATCAACATCACCTGCTTCATTAGAGATACCATCAGCATTTTCATCAATGTTAGTATCAGTAACCGTAAGATCAACTGTTTCGATATCTGCAAGTGTCAATGTTCCAAAACCGATATCTGCTGTACTTACTTGTGCAACCATGTTAATCGTGTCTGTAAGATTTGTAGCAGCATCTGCGATAGTAACAGTATAACCTGTTGTTGCTGCAGCAGTAAGAACCACAGTACTGTCATTAGCCATATCACTAAGAGTCAATGTTCCACCTGTTCCACTAGTTGTAACATAGTTGAAACCTAGATTGTTCATTAGAAGCGTAGCAGTTGATGTATTGCTAACTGTCAATCTCTCAAAGCTACTGATAGCTGTAGCAAAGTTAGTGTTTGCATCAAATGCTGCAGCACTTGTTGTAGTCATAGATACCGTATCTGTACCATTTCCACCAGCTATAGTACCTGTAGGTATAACTGTAGTATCAGCAGTTAATACCAATGTATCATCGCCATCACCTAAAGCAATATCTTCGTCAAATACTGTTGTTGTAAGTAGTGTTATAGCGTCATTTCCAGAACCTGTTGTAACTGTTGCAATATCACCATCTACTGAAGCAGAGATAGCACCAGTTGCAGTTGAAGCGCTTAGTGTCGTAACAGCAGCAGAAACATCACCAAGAGCAACGTCACCAGCACCTGTAACTGTGATAGATGTAGCAGCTGTGAATGTTCCGCCAGTTACATCAAGGTCTGCACCAGCAGTAATCGCAACAGTTGTTGCATCAACCGCAGTAAAGTCAACATCTGAAGCTGCACCTGTTGTTGTAAGGTTAAGCGTAGCAACCGCAGCAGCAGTAGAGATATCCATTGTACTTGTAGTAGCCATACCGTCAAGCGTCAACGCAAGAGTTGTTGCTGTTGAAGTCAATGCAGTTGCACCCGCTCCGTTTGAAAGGTTTAAAGTAGTAAGGGCGTCTAAAGAACCGCCAGCACCAAGTGTAGCACCATCGAATCCATCAAGGGTGATCGTTGTGATTGACTCAGTAGCGTTATCATCAACCACTACCGCACCGTAAGTAGCAGTAATATCATTAGCAGCACTTCCGCCTACAGCAGCAGCACCATCTGTTGTTACAGCAGCAAATGTAGCATCAGCAGCAGCACCATTGTCAGCAGCACCTGCACCATCAGCATCGGTATAAACTTCTAAATTTACTTTATTGCCTGTAGTTGTTGCAGTGAAAGTCACTGTTGAACCACTTACCGCAGCTGAAGTCCAGCCAGCATCCAATGCACCGGTAAAGTAACCGTTGGCAACAATACCACCAGCAGCTTGCGTATCTGCAGCAGTTAAGCTAGCAATTGCAGCAGCCACTTGAGCAGCTGTCAATGCTTGTGAAGCTACAAACGTCAAGTCAGTTCCACCAGTTGCTCCACCAGTTGCTCCGACAAGAACCGCTTCTCCAGCTGCTAAAGCACCAAAAGTCATTACAGCAGTTTCTGTAGTTGCAGCTGTTGTAGCAGCTTCACCAGCAAAATCATTGGCTACAGCGTTTTGAGTGATCGTTACTGCAGTAGTAGTGTTTCCACCTGTTGCAGTGTATGTTCCTGCAGTGATTACAGTAGTATCAGCATTAGCTTCTGAAGTTGTTGTAAGGTTTGCAGTGATATCGATTGTCGTACCACCCGTTACCGTTACATCACCAGCAGTTACAGCAGCTGTAGCGTCAGAAGTTATGTTTTGAGTAACAACTACAGCACCTGATGCAGTATCAGTAGCACCTACAATGATATTTCCAGAAGTTACATCTGAAGTAGCAGTTACATTTACTGTCGTACCACCATCAACATCGATAGTTGCAGCACCTTGAGCAGTATGAGTAACAGAAATAGCTCCAGCAGCTCCAGTTGTAGCACCAAGAGTTACAGTTGTGCCTGCAGTAGTTACTGTTTGAGTTGAACCACCATCGATTGCAACAGCGCCAGTAGCACCAGCAACAGAAACCGCAGTTGTAGCAGCAGCTGTTATAGTAGCATCAGTAGCCTGAGTAACATTAGCAGCTGTTAAGCCAGTCCATGCAGTAGTATCAGTATCTACCGTTGTACCTGCTCTGAAGTTAACAGTTTCAACATTTGAAATTGTAACACCAGCTAAGGCTGTAGTGTCAATATCTTGCGTAGATAAGATATTTAATGTATCTACACCGTTTCCACCATCAATAGTGTCAAGATTGGTCAATGTTGAATTAGTTGCAGTCGTAGCATCTTGAATTGCATTGATAGTATCATTATTAACTGTACCAGCAATAGTGTCAACACCTGTAGTTAACGTGAAAGTCGAACCAGCTATTGTACCGGCATAAGCTGCTACCGCTGCAGTAGCAGTTGTAACCGTTGAATCAACACTTGTAATGTTAACAAGCTGTGCAGTTGCTATGTCTGTTGGAACTTCGTCTAAAATAGATTGAACGCCAAAAGTTGCTTGGTTAGTTAAACGCTCACCGTCAGTATTACCGGCTTCAGATGCAACTTCAATCATTCTGTTCATAATATTTCCACGGTCTATACCTGTGGTAGCCGTGTACTCAAGTTGATTTGCCCAGTTTGTAAGTCCTTCTGGATCCGCAGCTCTTCCAAATACATTTTCGTAAATTTTAGCTACATACTCTGTGTTTGTTAATAAAGCCGGGTATTCAGCTTGATATTCTGCTTGGTTTGTAAAATCCTGAGCGATTTCTTCATATGTCATTAAACCAGCCGTGTACTGATTCATCCAATTTGACAATCCATTTGCATCCGGAACTCTGTTAAACGCTGCGATGTAAATTTTCGCAATCTCTTGTCTAGCTATCTCTATAGTATCTAATGCCATAGTTTCTCCTTTTAATTATAGGACTTTATCCTGGACCAAATTATATCATAAAATTATTTATTGTCAATATATGCGAGATAAAATAGTAACAAATATTACCAATCGTTATGTTAGAGCATCTTTTTAGTAACAAGAAGTTCTTTCAAAGCATAAACACTTTGCGACCAGTTAAGATATGGCATGCTAGATGTTTTTGTATGAGATGCTGTTTTATAAAGTTCTAACCAAGCGTTTAAACTTTTAGATAGTTCTTTGGGTGAAGAGGTGTTTGTAAAGTAATAGGCATAGGATGTTGCTACTTCTTTGAAAACAGGGATATCTCTAGCAATAATAGGCAGAGAATATTTTGCCGCTTCTATAAGAGGCAGACCAAACCCTTCTGCCTCGCTAGCGGCAATGAGTGCCGATGAAGCGGTGTAGAGTTTTTCTAAAAACTCATCACTTATGGAGTCAAACCAAAAAAGTTTTTTGTTGTATTGTGAGTGATTTTTAATAAAACCGACTGTTTCTTCCACTAACCAGCCAGCCTTTCCTACTATAACCAAGTTGATATTGCAGTTTTGTTTCCATAAGATGTCAAATGCTTTGAGTGTTTGAAGATGCCCTTTTCTTGGCTCTATGGTTCCTACCATCAAAAATGTCGGTGATGTGTTTAGGACTGAGAGAAGTGTCTGCGCATCTTTTGGGATGCCTTTTGATGGAAGCGATGATGCTATATCTGCGCCTAAATGAAAGTAGCTGTACTTAATATGTTTTGCTTTTGGATGCGAGATAGATGAGAGATAAGCTTGAACCTCATCATTTACCGCACTTGAGATACTTATGAGTTCATCTGCAACATCTGCTATGGCTTGGAGCCACTGTGCATGGTGAGAGCTTCCGCCCTCTGGCCACCAGCGGGGGTAGAGGATGGGAAGGATGTCATAAACGACAAACTTTATGGTTACTCCTTGAGCTTTGTACTGTTTAAATAGACCTTGCTTATGTGCATACATAACATCACTAACTAAATCCAGTCCAAAAAATATGTCGCCATTTTTTGGTTCTATGATTTCATCTTTTATGATTTCGGGCTGTAATGTAAGTTTTGATTGATATGCCGAGGCACTAAGGCATCTGTAGATGTCGTTTTGTTTCTCAAAATGAACTAGTACTAAGTCATAGCCATCTATAGGCGCTTTAAAGAGTTCATTTATGACTGAACGAACTACTCTTTGGATGCCGGTTCCATAATCTTGTCTATTTAAAACCGTAATATCTACATATATAGTGTGCTTTTTTTGTTTTGGTGTGTTACGCGCTATAAACGTAGATAGCAGAAGAGTATCTTGGGTAGAGAGTTTTTGTTCTGCTATGAGTTTTTTAAACGGTTCTAGGTTTAGAGATGCTTGCGTGAGCGAGGGCTCTTTTGGTTTTATGGTTGCATGCAGTGCATTTAAGAGTGTTTGTGCGCTTTTATCCCATGAGAAAGTTGCTGCAATTTTAAGAGAGTGTTGTTTTAGCTCTTGAATTTTAGAAGGATGTTCTAGGATATCTGCCATAAGCGCTGAGAGCTCTTGAGGGTTGTTTGGATCAAAAAGAGCATCTTGGCTTTGGATAACTTCCGGAATACTTGAAGAGTTTGAGCCTATTACAGCGGCACCACAGCTCATGGCTTCAAGAAGAGGAAGCCCAAATCCTTCATGAAGTGAGGGGAAAACAAAAAGAGTTGTAAGGTTATAGAGCGCTATGAGGTCTTCATCGCTAATGTAGCCCGTTATGAGAAGTTCAGACTCTTGTATGCCCAAAGATGAAGCTAGAGAGAGTATCTCTTGTTTTTTATCGCTGCTTATATTGCTTGATATGAGAAGCTGATAGTTTTGTCTTATATGAGTTGGCAGAAGCGCATACGCACTTAAGAGCGTTTTGATATTTTTTCTATAGTCAAATCCGCCCGGAGCATACATAATAAATTTTTTCTCAATGGCATATCTGAAAAAAAGTTTTTGTTTTTCATATGGGCGTAAGAGTTTTGGTCTAAATATATCGCTTATGGCTGAAGAGATGTTTATGATACTCTCAGTATCAAAATCTAAATAATGATGCGCTTCTTGCTTAGATGAGTTTGAGATGGCAAAAAGAGTATCAGCTTTTTTTAGATGTGTGATTTTTGATGCATAGTACTCTTTTAGCAACTCATTTGATAAATAGTATTGTGGATAGATATATGGTATGAGGTCGTAGAGTATGACGGCTGTTTTAAAGTTGTTTGGAGAGGTTTTTACCGAGGTTGTCGCATCGTCGCCAAAACCTTCAAAAAGGCTTGTAATAAGTACAACATCGGGATTGAGCGTGTTTAAAAGTTCTTCGCGCATTAGTTGTGCTATAGCTTGACGCTGTTTGTTTTTTGACGATGCATACTTTAGGGGTGTGGGAGCAGAAAAAACAATAATGTTTTGAGGCGGGAGTAGTCCTAAAAAAGCTTCTTTTATATCTTGGATATTTTCTTGGAGTTGTGCCGAGAGAAGTAAAAAAATCTCATCATCACCTCTGTTTTTTGCTATGGCTTGAGATATGGAGAGAGAGTACCTTCCTATACCCCTAAATCTGCTACTCGTTTGCGCACCTTGTAAATCTATGACTATTTTCATCTTTTACCTATAACTAACTGTTTAGTTTTTTAAATATATCTTTTGCTTCTTGGCTAAGAACAGAGTCATCGGCTTGTTTGGCAAGGTGGGATTTTTTACCTAAAAGAGCTTTTATGGCTTGCGTAATGTCGCGAAGCGGTTTTGTTATCTTCCATGAACGGCTATTTACTACCATGTTGAATTGTGCTTTATAGTGGGAAAGTTCTTGACTTATTTGAGACAGTTCTTGACTTATTTGAGAGAGTTCTTGCGATTGAGAGTGCACTTTTTTATGTAACATCTCATTTTCTTGCATACTTTCATAGAAAGGGTAGATGATAAAATCATCTAAAACATTTGGAGGATATGCAAAGTGTTTTTTTAACTCTTGTTTTTCATGCGAGAGATAAAACTTGTTTATACCGTCAAAATAGACAAAGTCATAATTGTTTTCGCTAAGGATATAATCCCAACTCGAGGAAGAGTCAATATTGCTGTTTGGAAGTGTTGCCTCTACTACGACTATCCAAGGTTTTATGGAAAAAGAGAAACTTTGCAAAACATCCTTTTCTGCGCCCTCTACATCTATCTTTAAAAAATGAATCTCTTTTATGTTGTAGAGTTCACATATCTCATCAAGCGTTTTTGCTTCAACGGTTATTGATTCTCCAAAGAATGAGTCTCTGGAAGTATCTTGAAATGTTGAAGAAATTGTTGTCGACCAACCTCTTATCTTGCTCACAAAGAGTTGGATTGATTTTTGTGAGTAGCTTACTGCTAAATTTAGGTTTATATCATTTGGTCTTGCATCTTTGAGTTTTTGAAAAAACTCATACTCAGGCTCTATGTTTACGCCCCTCCAACCTTTGTCATAAAATGCTTTTGTAACAGAGTCTTCAACTGGGTCATTTGCTCCGACATCTACATAAAAACCATTTTCGACATCCTGCAATGCCCTGTTTAGAATAATATCTTCAAAATTTTGTGCGTAAGAGATAAAGCTCATGTTTATTGCCTTGATATAGTTATTTTAGGCTCAATATTCATAAGCCCTACAAAATAGTTTTTATTTGTATTTACCACACTAAAGAGGAGTGCCAAATCTCGCCACTCATAGTTAGATGTTAAGTGTGTATCTGAATCGACCAATGCTGTTTGTACGGAGTAGTCGCCAACACCCAAAATGTTGTTAAATGTTATATAAAAGTGATAGATTTCACCTTTTTTGACATCTTGAAGCATTTGATTTGTATGCCATGTATTTGTTCCAAACATTACCTGCCCTAGCCTATCTTTAATGCCGTAGCCCAATGCTAAGGAAGGCAAATCTTCATTTACTTTTATGGATATATGAAGAGTTGCCGTATCGCCGACATTTAGAAGCTCCACTTTTTCGTTATTTACATTTAAGAGTTCTATCTCATAAAGTACTGCTTGAAGCGTTCCTGAAAGAGTGGACACTTTTCCGCTTTGCGTTATTTCTTGAGTTATAGAAGCATCTTCTTTAAGAGCAATTAGTGCATTGTAATAATCAATAGTCTCTTCAGGATTTGCGATTTTGAGCATGCGACCCTTGTCTAAAAGTATCGCTTTATCACAAAGCGCCAAAACGGCACCTTTATCATGTGAGACAAAGAGAAGACTTGTTCCTAAGTCAGAAAATTCTTTTATGCGCACAAAACATTTATGTTGAAAGTAAGCATCACCTACTGAGAGGGCTTCATCTATGATTAGGATTTCGGGTCTAAAAGCAGTTGCTACTGCAAAAGCAACGCGAACTTGCATACCGCTGCTGTAAAGTCTTACAGGCTGGTCAAAATATTCGCCTATTTCTGCAAAAGATTCTATAAAGTTTATTACCCCGTCAATCTGTTGATTTGAGAAGCCCATAAGTCCTGCTGCATTGTAGGCATTTTGGCAGCCTGTGAGTTCTGGATGAAAGCCCATACCGAGTTCTAAGATGGCAGAGACTCTCCCTTTTACTACAATTTGTCCGCTGCTTGGCTTAAGTGTTCCTGTAATAATTTTTAAAAGAGTGCTTTTACCTGCTCCGTTTTGTCCGATGATGCCTACGGATTCGCCTGCGCCTATGGAAAAATTTACATCTTTTAGGGTTTCGTGCTGTTGTACTTTTGACTTTGCAAATCCAAACCAAGAAAAAATTCTACTCCACTGGCTCGGATATGTTTTGTATGATTTTGAAATATTGCTAACTTCTAAAATATAATCACTCATAGTACATCCGCCATCTCTTCATTTGCCCTTACAAAGATAAACAGAGCTAAAGAGAGTAAAAATATGGATAAACAGATGGGATATAAAAGTGTATAAAAGTTTGGCGTAGTGCCATAGACCAAAACAGTTTGATATGCTTGAACAATGGAAGTCATTGGATTTAACATAAAAAAAATCTTATAGTGCTGGGGCAACATATCTATCGTGTAAACTATGGGTGTAAGCCAAAACCAAAACTGAAGTAGAATAGGTGTAATTTGCCCTATGTCTCTTACAAAAACATTTATAACACCCAAAATGAGTCCCAGTCCTACGGAGAGCGATATGGTTAAAGTGACAAGCAGAGGAAGATAGAGCAGTTGAGCTGCAGGCTCATGTCCTAAAATAGTAAAGACGACCAATATAGCTATAAAAAGAAGGATGTTTGACACAAGAGCGCTTCCAAGGATTACAACAACCAATGTAATTTTTGGAAATGACATTTTTTTTAGAAGGTTGGCATTATCGACAAAAACTGTTAAGCTTTTTGAGACAACTTCTACAAATAGCGTCCACGCAAGAGTTCCCGCCATAAGGTAGATGGCATATGCGTACTGATTGTTTATGCCTGGAAGTTTTGCCGAGAGCACTGCGGAGAGAACAAGCGCGTAGATAGCAACTTGTGCGATTGGATGAAGAATCATCCAAAAACCGCCTAATTTACTTCTTGCAAATCTTGTTTGAAATTCTGTTTTTATGGAGTTGAAAATAAAAAATTTATATGCCCATATGGCTTTTATTTGGTTCATAAGGATTTTGTCCTAAAAATTAAAAAAGTATTATATCTCAATTACTACTTTATCTTCAATGGAATACGTAAGAGATTTTGTTTATCTTTTTGACCAAACCAAGCGACGCCTTCTTGCACCATGTCTACTTCTAAAATATAACTGCCTGTTTCGAGATTAGTATTTACATTTATCAGAAGCGGTGCAGAAACGCCACCGGCTATTTCATGAGGCAATGATGTTCTCGTACCGTCAAGCAGAATAACTTTCGCATCCTGTGTTGTGATATGATAACTGAGGTTTACACTGTTTGCGCCTTTAGAGTACCACGAATCAGAGCTGTTGTTTTTTACATTTACGCTAAAGGTACATTGCGTTTGTTTGGAGCAGACAAGCTCTGTAATTTCTGTGGATATTTTTACTTTAAAATCTGTTAGCGGCTTAGAAATTGCCGCCGTTTTGTCTTTAAAAGGGACGAGCCAATCTACTTCTTCTAGTTTTAAATTATCGTCATAAATCTCTTTTGCTATTTGCTTGTCATATTTCCATAAACTTTGTATATGCGGTTCACCCCACACTACAACAATGGGGACAAGCAGGTAAAAAGAGAGCATTAAAATAACCATTTTTTGGGTTAATTTTTGCCAGATTTCTCTGTTCATAAATATCCAATAAAAAAGAGACGGAAACAGAACAATCACGCCCACTCTTGTTTGGTCTCCTACAATAACAGTTAAAATAAGTATGATGAGGGTTGCAAAAATCAACGGCCAAGCTGTTTTTAAATTTTGAGAAATAAGAAGCCAGCCTGTTGCAAATAGTGTCCAAAGGGTTACAAACCACCATTTTTGAAACATTTCAAAATAAAGATAAAGATTTGTTTTTAAATAGGAGCCTCTGTCTCCTGATAATCCGACGTTGGCAAAATAAAAAAAAAGCATAAGAAGCACTTTTGCAACTGCTATAGATGCCAGGATAAAAAAAACTTTTTTCATAAAAACAAGAGAGGTTTTATCTTTTGAGAAAAGATAATGTATCAAAAGTGTTGCCAGAAGTGTTGAGAAGGCAATAAAACCCTGTTCGAAATGTTGTAACCCCAGCATAAAAGCAAAAATAAGCGCGAGTGGGATTTTATCTCTGCTTATAAGTATAAGCAATGAGAGCAATAGCGTCATACCATCCATTCCAACCCAATAAAAAGGAATCATAAAAACAGGAAAAGTAACTGCGGCAAAAAGTTTATTTTGCTCTATTGATACCTTTTTTCCATGATAAGATATAAACCAAAAGAGAAATAAGAGCAAAAAAACAGCAGCGATACAAAAAGAGTATATAAGATACCCGGTTAATGATTTTGCTCCTGTAAGTCCATACAAAAACGGCTGAAAATAGTTGAAAAAAAGATAGTGCGCATTTGGATCATCAAATGGAACTTTAAAAAGACTTTGCGAGACCATAAATTGCATTACAATATTTGGCATAGCCCAAATACCGCTATTTCCCACTACAAGCATAATGGCAGCAAAAATAAAAAATAGCTCTTTTAGACTTAGTTTTGCTGCTTCCCTCAAAGGTACTCTTCAATAACTCTGAAATGCTCTTGTGCTGCTTTTTCCCATGAAAAAAGCGCAGCTTGTGCTTTGCTTTTTTTTGAGAGTTCTTCTCTTAATTTTTCATCACCAAGAAGAGTTAAAATTTTATCTTTTATATCTTGTAAATCCATCGGTTCAATATACAAGGCAGCATCGGCACAAACTTCAGGCAAAGACGATACATTTGAGACAATTACGGGAGTGCCGCATGCCATAGCTTCAAGCGGCGGTAAACCAAAACCCTCATAAAGAGATGGGTAGATAAAAATAGTGGCAAGATTATAAATATGGGCAAGCTGGGTATCTGTTACAAACCCAAGATAGCGGATATACTCTTGGTTTTTTTCTATCTCTTGCATAATTTCTTTGTTTTCCCACCCTTTAAAACCAACTAAAATAAGAGGTAACTCATCTTTTTCTTCTCTTGAGAGGAGATTGTAAGCCATTAGCAGAAAAAGTAAATTTTTACGGGGCTCTATGCTACCTACAAAAAGCAAAAACTTTTTAGGCAAATCAAATTTAGCTTTTGTATCTTGAAGTTCATTTTGCGGATACGGCTTATAGAGTTCGTGGTTAACTCCGTGATAAATTACGCTGATTTTATCTTGGGGTATCTGCATATAGTCAATAATCTCTTGTTTTGTAAAGTTTGAACCCGTGATAATATGGTCGGCTTTTTTTACCAAATCAAAGTTCTCATTAAAGTATTCTAAACGCTCTTTTGGGTGCCACTCAGGTTGAAGCTTAAAAGAAAAATCATGAAGAGTACAGATAATTTTTCTAGCTTTTACATTTTTGCTTGGAATAAAATTTGGCTGAAAGTAGAGTTCAAACGAATCTGAATTAAGCTTTGCTATGGCAGAATAAAAAAATCTCATAATTTTTTTAATAAGAGGAAATCTATCTACAAAAGATTTGAGCTGTTTAAACTTTTGCTCAATTATAGTGGGCTCTTTTTGAAATCCAAAAAGCTCTTTTGAGTAAAAACCGTAGTTAAAATAAATCTCATACTTATCTGCCGATAACTTACGGAGGCGACTGGAAATCTCGTAAGTGTATCGCCCTATCCCCGTTAGCGGCGAGAGCAAAGAGACTGCGTCTATGAGGATTTTTTTCAACTACTTTTCTCTTTTATAATCATCTTGAATTCTGACAATATCGTCTTCGCCCAAATAATCGCCGATTTGTGTTTCTATGACAACAAGCAGAAGCTTTCCGCGATTCTCAAGACGATGAAGCTCTCCCATGGGTATATATATGGACTCGTTTGCCCTTAACGGAATCTCTCTCACACCCAGTGTAACTACTGCCGTTCCGCTGACAACGGTCCAGTGTTCGCTTCTATGAAAGTGTTTTTGAAGAGAGAGTCTGCCCCTCGGCTTTACCTCTATGCGCTTTATCTTGTACTTTGGATTGTCTTCGAGTATGGTGTATGTTCCCCAAGGTCTATGAGCCGTTAGGTGAATGTTATGCAGTTCGCTGTCGCCTCTTATCTTTTGGACTATGTTTTTTACTTTTTGAGATGAGCCTTTTTTTGAGATAAGCAGTGCATCACCCGTGTCAACTATAATGAGGTCTTCTATATCGACTGTTGCTATTTTTCTCTCATTTCCATAAATAAGGTTGTTTTTACTATCTATCTGAACATACTTTTCATTTACGGTATTGCCGTTTTCATCTTTTGGCAACTCTTCATAAAGGGCATCAAAACTTCCGACATCAGACCAATCTATGTCCGACGGTACTACCTTGACTTTTGAGGACTTTTCCATAACTGCATAGTCTATGCTATCCTCAGGGATGTTTTGCATATCTTCAAGTTTGATTCTGGTTAACGAGGCTGAAGAAGAAGCCGCCTTATATGCAGCGTATGATGCTTCGTAGATGCGCGGCGAATATTTTTGAAGTTCTTCCAGAAAAACTCCTGCTTTAAAACAGAACATTCCGCTGTTCCAGTAGTAATTTCCTGCTTTTAAATATGCTGTGGCGGTAGCAAAATCTGGTTTTTCATAAAAAGCTTTCACATCTTCGCCGTTGGCTTCTATGTACCCAAACCCTGTTTCGGCAAAAGTAGGTTTTATACCAAAAGTAACCAGATAATCAAGGCGTGCCAACTCTTTTGCACTTTGTAAGATTTTTTGATACTGCGCTTCGTTTTTTACAAGATGATCCGATGGCGTAACCAAAACAATCTCATCTTTATCAAGAGCCAAACATGCAAGAGCGATCGCGGGAGCTGTGTTTCTGCCGATGGGTTCAAGAAGATATTTTGTTTCATTGTTTTTGGTTTTGTTTATCTCTTCTAGTTGGTCCAGTGCCAAGAAATATTGCTCGGAGTTTGAGACTATAAACCGGCTGTTGCAAGACACTGAATTTCTTTGAAGTGTTAATTGAAATAGTGATTTGTTGTTAAAAAGTTTTACGAACTGTTTTGGCATAAGAGTTCTGCTTATGGGCCAAAGTCTTGTACCGCTGCCGCCGCATAAAATAATATTTGTCATTCATACCCCTGCCGTTGTTGGTGCGATTGTAGCAAATTTATACTAATTTATCCATTAAAACAGTGGGTTCACGCCTATAATCTTAAAATAAAAAAGCCCGTAAGCTAACTTTCAGTCCCTGCAAGATATAATTGCGCTCTTTAAAAGTGGCCAATTAGCTCAGTCGGTAGAGCAGTAGACTGAAAATCTGCGTGTCCTTGGTTCGATTCCGAGATTGGCCACCACCTTCAACTAAAAAACAATCTATTTACATTTTATTTCTAAATGGTCGATATAATTCTGTTCATATGGGGCTGACCTGGTTTCGACGGGATCAAGTAGCTTCTAATTGCATGTCGGACTGAGCACTTCCGTTACGCGGCTCAACTTGCTTAAACGCAAACAATACAAATTACCGCCCAGCTTACGCAGTAGCATAAGTTTTACCCCTTCCACTAAGACTGGGAGGCGGGCTGCTTCACCTATGGACTCTAGATAAATAGGACTCGAAGTATAACCCTTATGTAGATATACTTTATGTTTGTCTCGGACATAAAATGAACCCAAGAGGCTCGTCTTGCGTAGCTTTGCAAGCTGTGCGAAGCAAGATTAAACTCAAACAACTTCACTAAACATGTAGACGTTAGGAGTAGCGTGGTTTCGGACTGGAGTTCGATCCTCCACAGCTCCACCATTCAATATTTTTACAACACGCTTCAAACCCATAAAATACGAGTCTTTCGTCAAACAACAGTCCATTATAATCCATATAAATCCGTCATTATCCACGCTTTTAATGTACCGTTTAGTGTACAACTGTTAAAATTGTACAGAAAATTTCAGGAGTTGTACAATGGCAAAAATAATTAAACCTCTCACAGAAATACAAATCAAAAATGCAAAAACAAAAGAAAAGACCTATACCCTTGGTGATGGCGGAGGCATGTACCTTGAAATCAACTCCAACGGTGGTAAGTGGTGGAGATATAGATATGAACTTAATGGAAAAACTAAAAAAGTATCACTAGGAGTTTACCCAACTACTACACTAGCAGATGCCCGTAAAAAACGAGATGCTGCAAGAAGTATACTTGCTAATGAAAATAGAGATCCGTTTCTCAAAGTAGTTGTACCTATTAATCCGAAAGTTGTACAAAAAACATTTAAAGAATGGGCTGAGTGGTACATTGAAGAAATATCAAATGAGTTAAGTTATTCTCATGTAACTAGAACTTTAAAAACATTTAGAAAAGATGTTTATCCATTTATTGGCAATATGTCCATTAATGATATCAAGACTAAAGATATAATTAATATTATGCACATTATGAAAAATAGAAATGCAACCGAGTCAGCTCGTAAAACTTTTAGCGCTATAAACAGAGTCTTTGCTAAAGCAATAAGTAATTTTCCTGATGACATTGAAAGAAATCCAACGGTTGATATTTCTCTTAGAGATGTAATAGGCAAAAAACAAACAAAAAATTATCCAATAATTACAGATCCAAAAGAATTAGGAATATTGCTTAAGAATATTCAAGATTATACAGGCGATGTGAGCACTAGATTAGCTTTGACTATGTTGGCTCATGTATTTACTCGCCCAAGCAATGTTAGACTAGCAGAGTGGAGCGAAGTTGATTTAATAGCTAAGCAATGGGTTATCCCTGCACAAAAAATGAAAACAAATAAAGAATTGATTGTTCCCTTGTCAAAGCAAATTATAGAACTGCTAGAAGTGGCTAAGCAGTACAGTTATGATTCAGAGTTAATATTTCCTTCCAATAGAAGTAGGCGCTCCCCCATGAGTGACAATGCAATGGTTGGAGCATTAAGAAGAATGGGTTACTCTAGAGATGAAATTGTAGCTCATTCTTTTAGGGGCATATTTTCAACTATTGCACATGAAAAAGCAATATATGATCATGATGTAATCGAAACTCAACTTGCACATACAGTTGGCTCACAAGTGTCGCAAGCTTATAATAGAGCAGTATACTTAAAAGAGAGAACTGAGATGATGCAGTGGTGGAGTAATTATCTTGTTGAAGTGCAAAAAGGAGTACAATAAATTTTATTTTCAGCACATCTTTAAAAGCAAAGTACCCATTTATTGGCATACATTAAAAAAACTTGCTGATTTCAACTCCGACATTGACAGCTTTATTTTTACCAGATCTTTTTTCACTTTTTTTGTTCCATAATTCCTTAAGGTTTATGGAACTTTGCAGTTTTTACTTTATGAACACTTTGTGGAACATAGAAAACTCCTTTGAGTAATTTGTGTTCCAAAAATAAGAG
>JBAZDX010000005.1:0-111919 GCA_041654255.1 Sulfurimonas sp. | reverse complement strand
TTCCTGTTACCGTTCGACTTGCATGTGTTAAGCACGCCGCCAGCGTTCACTCTGAGCCAGGATCAAACTCTCCATAATTGAATTGTTTAATCTTTGCCCAAGATTTAAAAATCATTGGCTTTATGTTGCCACTAATTGCTTAGTGGACTTTTTCTAAAGAAACTTTTTATCTTGCGATAAAACCGGTTCCCCTAGTTTTGTAAAGTATCTATTACTTTTGTATTCCCAGTTGGGTACACAATAGAATAGACGGTTGTTGTTATTTTAGTTATTTCTAAGTAAACTTATTAATGACCAATCTAACTATTTCTAGTTATTAAAGTCTATTTACTTGCTTAGTTTTCAATGATCTCAAACTTAGATTTTTAAACCTAAACTTTAGGTCTCTCTGTTTGTGGAGGGGAATTATAGGCAACTTACCCTTATTTATTTCTTAATTACTGGGGGAAATAGATATAAGTTTAAAGACAGTCCGTTCCTGCACTATTTAATATACAAGCATACCCTGTTTCAGGTTCTATCGCGATTATGACATTATCAGTGCCATCTGTTAATGTAATCGTACATTGCGCACTTATTAGTCTCGTAGATGGATACGCTGATGTGTATGTATTAAGGGGACCTTTTAAAGGACGCCCAAGGTTGTCAAACGCTATTTTTGTTCCAGTGCTACAACTTGAAGATAAAGTTATATCAGTGATGCCGTAACTTTTCCCTATATTTAAAGCACTTGTTCCAATAAATGTTGATGGATTTGTTATGTTCAATGCACTATACCCAGTTAATCCACCGGTTAAATATCTTGATTGATCCAAATTATTTTTAGCCAACTCACTTTGATCAACAGTGCCATCAGCATCCTTATCATAAAATATCGAATATGATGGTTTATTGTCAGCATAACTATCATCTGTTGAAAACACTATCTGCCATCTTTTTTTGTACCAAACACTATCACCCGTATCAAACTTATCATCAACCATCGCCAAATGCTGTGTATATCTGATATGTGAGACGACTTGTATGGCAGCTTCATTGAGTTTATTTGACCCAGTTCTTGGAATTACTACCGCGGCTAAAATCCCAATTACGACAATTACAAATATTAATTCCATCATGGTAAATGCTTTTTTCATAGTAATCCAGTTAAATCTATTTGCTACAAGTATATCAAAAAATATATGAAATTTGGAAATGAAGTTATAAAGATTGTATTAAGAAGAGGGAGGAGGAGGCGTTCAAGGAGAGAGTTCTCCTTGAAGTTAAAAAAAACGGATTATATCTCTTCCGCTACTTGAACATCATAAAGAATATCAGACATTGGATGTCTATACATCGGCATTGCAAGACGTTTTTCATCAAGCACGTGACCGATAAATCCTATGCTTCTTCCTACGATAAAGAACGCATTTAGAGTTCCTGAAGTGATAAACTCGCTTATCTCCTCTTCAGTGTAACCAAGCGCTCTCCACATATCAACCATCAAGATACCGATAGTACCGTCAACGTTAAGGATAAGATTCTCTTTTTTAGACGTTGTCAACTGCTCAACAGTCAATGCGTAATCTAAAAGCGGAGTTGCAGGGAAACATTTAGCTGCATACTTCTTAAGTCCCTCTACACGCAAGTCTGGGTTTTTAAGAGATTTGATTCTATGTCCGATACCTGGGATTGGAATACCTTCTTTTTTCATATGATTTAAGAAATCCGCAGGAGATAGCTTGTTGTCATTTGCATATTTAAAATATTTTGCAGCGTCATCAATAGCACCGCCAAATCTTGGTCCGATTGTTAAAAGTCCAGTTACAAGTGACTCAACAACGCTTTTTCCAGCTCTAGCAGTTACTTTTGCATTGTGTGCACCGGAAACCGCAGGACCATGGTCTGCAACTGTTTTAATTACAGTCTCAATAAAGTCAGTAGCCCATTTTGGATACTGTTTTTTGAACCATAAAAGTGAAACAACATCGCCGATTCCTTTTCCAGTGTCAGGTGTTGCAAGAGAAGAGATTGGGAAGCCAGCGTATGTAGCCTCATCGCCTCTGTCATCAGAAATCGTACAGATAAACTCTTTAGATTTTCTAACACTTGGACATACGTTCATAGCAGGTTCATGGATATCTTTGATAATACCTTCTGCATGCAGTTCATGATAAACAGCACTTATTATTTCCGGCAAATTATTAAATGATGCAGGAACATGTATTCCTACTTCTTTCATTGCTTTGTTTTTAGCTTCAGCTGTTTCCATATCGCCGTTTGCAGATGCTCCAGCGTGACCAAATTGTACGCCGCTGTCATAGTACTTAGCAATTGTACCGATACACCATGCGATAATTGGCTTTTTAATTTTTCCGCTTTTTACAGCTTCGATAACTTTGTACTCTTCCACTCCGCCAACTTCACCTAGAAGTAACATATATTTTACTTCTGGGTTTGCTTCCATTCTTAAAAGGTTGTCAATGAAAACTGAACCTACAAATCTGTCTCCACCGATAGCAACACCCTCTGCGATACCATTACCATTGATAGCGATGATGTTTGAAAGCTCATTGAAAAGTCCTCCTGAACGTGTCACAAGACCACATGAGCCTGCACGGTGAAGTTTAGACTGAACTATATTTTCAATTGTTCCGCCGATATTTGCGATTTTAAATGCGCCCGGAGCGATAGCACCAACAGTTGCAGGTCCGATTACCGTTACTTTTTTTGCTTTTGCAGTAGCATTCATTTTACGTGCAAGTCTCTCAGGAATACCCTCAGCAGTTACCATGATAGATTTAAATCCGCCAATTTCTAGTGCTTCCATTGTTACATCGTAAGCCGTTCTAAAAGATGCAAAGTTTAAAAGCACGTCAGCTTGCGGCTGAGCAGCTTTAGCCTCTGCAGTATTTTTATAAAGTGGAATCATAATCTCATCCGGACCGTAGAAAAACTTGTCAAACTTAGAGCTGCTTGTAGGAGCAACGATACCTGCTACTGAAGGTTTTTTTCTTTTAATCGTATAGTCATAATCCAACATTCTTTGAATAGCTGTCGTGTTGTTATTCCAAAAAATTGACTGTGTGTCTTTAGTAAATAATTGTGCCATCTCTTCCCCTTACTTTGCTAGTGCCATACGCACAATGTCAGTAACATGTGTTTGTGGTCCGTAAACTTCTATATAAAGACCAAGTCTATCAGCAGCCTCTTTGATATCTTTTAGACCTTTTTCATAGTTTGGTCCGCCGCGTCTAACATAAATTTTTATACCGACTTTTTTCATTTTATCAGCGTAATTATCAAATGCTTGGATAATACCGGTAAATGTTTTTGCAACATCCGTAAAGTTTGCAATTGCTCCACCGATGATTAAAAGTTTATCTCTGCCTTTAGCATCTTTGCTTCTTGTCATAAGGTCCAAAATCGTCTCAGCGTAAAATTTTGTCTCACTTGTAGTCGGTCCGCCTGAATACTCACCGTAGTTAGCAAGGTCTTCGATTCCAGCCAAGTCAGCAATAGTATCAGCGTAAACAACTGAAGCGCCGCCGCCTGCTACCATCGTCCAGATTCTAGCATCAGGCTTAAGGATAGTAAGTTTTAGTGAAGCGCCTGATTTGCTGTCTGCATCTTCAATAGCTAAAACTTCAGGGGATTTCTCTTCCATACCGAATGAAGTTGGGAAATCTACATCGCCCCACTGCTCTCTCATCATAAAACCAGCGGTGTCATCGAGTTTTGCAACCATATCAAGAAGCTCAACTTTTTTGCCCTGAAGAACAAACGGGTTAATCTCTAGGTATGCAAAGTTTAACTCTCTGTAAGCTTTAAAGAAACCTATTGCAAACTCTGCGAATGCTTCTTTATCTTTTGCAGCGACATCTTTTGGAATGCTTTTTTTGATTTTTTCTGCAATTTCTTCTTCTGTTGCAGTGATTGGGAATTTAACTTCTACAACTTTATCCCAATTCTCTTCAACTTCCATACCGCCCTCAGCAGACATGTAAAGAACATCGTCATCGCCTACACATGTAGCAGAGATGTAATACTCTTCTTCTTGAGAGTGCGGAGTAAATGGCTCAACGATAAAGTGAGTAAGCATATCTACTTTTGGTTCGCCTGTTGGAGTATCTCCCTCAAATGAGAAAGAGACAGATTGCTTTTGGCTTGATTTTTCATCAATCCAAGAGACTGCTTTAGCCAAAGATACATCACCCGGTTTAGAGTCTTTAAATAAAACTAAACCATTTTTTCCTCTTTTACCAAATAGCATATCCGGCTTAGCAACCAGTGCTTTTTCTTTTAGCCATGTTTTTTCTTTTGCAGCCTTAGTCAGTTCTGATCCATTTTGAACCATAATTGTTTCATACGCATAAGAAAAACCTGGAAAATACTTATCCCAATGCTTAGCCAAAATTGACTTTGCGTCAAATTCTCTAATCGCTTTTTGAGCCATTGCAACTCCCTGTTTTTAATATTTATGAAATATTATCACATGTTAACTAATCTAGAAGCATTTGTATGAATTAAGTGATGTATAGATTTAATTTATGTTTAACTTTGTAACATTAGCAGAATAAACAATCCTATTTTTGTAACTAATTGTTACATCACTTGATTTTTTAGAATTAAAAGAAGTTTCTTCAAGCAGATAATTGTTGCATTTGGTTACACCATAAAATTCTAATCTTTTTGACATTTTTTTGTTCGTGTCAACACAGCTTATTCCCATCTTTTTAAGCTCCTGCGAGAGCTCTTTAGCAACATGCATATTGTAGGAGAAGTGCTTCCTTGGCTCTTTTACTGCGTGATATAGATATTTATTAAACAGAACTGCAGAACTGTTTATTAGCAACAGCGCCAATGAAACCATAAATACCAATTTGTAATTTCCCCTAAATATGTTTAAACGTACTCTATATGAGTGCTCAAAAGTTTGAGCAATGAGAGGAAGCGCCAAAATCAGATAGGGCGCGAAATACTCCACACCTATTCGCTGTCTAAACGACAACAAAAGTGAAAAAACAAGTGCTGTCGTTGATATAAACCATAATATATCTATATCCTTAGTCAAATATCTTCTGTAAAGAACATAAAAGAGATAGATAAAAATAATCGGGGTAAAAATTGCTGCATACAGTCCTAAAGAGTTTAAAAAATAACCTTTTGGAGAGCCGTGCATGTCAACACCGTAGATAGAGAGAGAAGAGAGCATTAGTGCTATGTTAAATAGCAAAAAGTTTCTATCTTTTTTGAATATGGAAAAGAGTGCCAGAGCCGTAAATAGGTAGATAAAGTTGCCGTCAATCAACATGTAAAAAAAGAGTAACGGATATATAAACAGCATAGGATGATTTTCATATAGATAGACAAACAGCAGTAGTCCAAAAAGGATTACGCCTGCGCTGTTAACTATAATTGCCGAGCTCATAACCCCAGGCAAAAGAACAAAAATAAGAAGCAGCCAAATTCTGTTTCTCTCTACATGTAGATATTTTGCGGAAATTTTATAAAGCAGTATCGCGCTTAATATATGCAGAAATATCATTGGAAATCGCAAAGCGAAATCGTTTTGACCAAAGATAAAAATTGAAGATTTTATCAAAAGTTGCAGAAATGAGAAATCACCGCCTAAAATCAGCGCCTCATTGTAGGAGATTGACAACTCGTCAATCTGAAATGTAAGCATCAGCGCATCTAATCCCAAAATTAAGAACAGGATGAGCCTATTGTTCATATTTTTAAAAAGTTTCCAATCATCTCGTGCCCGTACTGACTCATGATTGACTCAGGATGAAACTGCACACCGTAAATCTCTTTGCCCTTGACCTTAAGTGCCATTATCTCATCATCGTCAGTGCTGTATGCAGTCGGTTCTATGACATCTGGAAGGGAGTTTTTCTCCACTATCAAAGAGTGATATCTAGTTGCAACAAACTCTTTTGGAATATCTTTAAATAAAGTACACTCTTTTGTGCGTCTCATGGTGGATGTTTTGCCGTGCATCATATTTTTGGCCCGAACAACTTTTGCTCCAAAAGCCTGTGCAATGCTTTGATGACCAAGGCATATGCCCAAAATAGGGACTTTGTCTTTAAAGTGCTCAATCACTTTTAGAGTAACGCCTGCATCATCAGGAGTTGCAGGACCGGGAGAAATTATGATTTTTTCAGGGTGAAGAGCCTCTATCTCTTCAACACTCAACTCATCGTTTCTAATAATTTTAAGGTCGGCCCCCAACTCTCTGCAATATTGAACAATGTTATAGGTAAAGCTGTCATAATTATCAATCATTAAAATCATAATTTATCCTAAATTTATATCGGGAAGTATATCTATATTGCTCTTTTGTTTCACTTATTTAGATTCTACATGTAGATTTATTGAATCTCTTTTTTATTGGTTAACTGCTGCAAATAATTTGAGATATTTATAAGTGAGAATGTGACCAAAAATATCATAAGTCCGGGGAAAAAACTAACCCACCAAGCAATCTCTACAACATCTTTTCCGCTGCTAAGAATCGTGCCCCAGCTCATCTGCGGTGCAACTATTCCAAGCCCCAAAAAGCTAAGTCCTGACTCTGCAAGTATGGCTCCGCCCACTCCAAAAGTAAAACTTACAAAGTAGATTGGAGCCAGAAGAGGGGCATAGTATTTAAAAAGTATCTTCAATCTGCTGATTTTTGCGATGTTAAGTATTTTTATATATGGCTGAGATGTTATTTTAAAGCTCTCCGAACGGATAAGCCTTGCCGTTGTCATCCATCCGGTTACAGATATGATAACTATTAAAACCCAAGATGAAGCATTTACGTAACTCACAAGTGCGAGAAGAAGAAAAAATGTTGGAAATGTTAAAAATAGATCTACCAAAACAACAAAGCCTTTATCTATGCCGCCTCTAAAGTATCCAGCCATTGAGCCTAATATTAAACCTATGACAGAAGCTATAAAAGCGCTTCCCACTCCTATAACAAGCGATACTTTTCCGCCCTCAACAAGGCGTGCAAGAATATCTCTGCCAAGTCTGTCTGTACCCAAAAAATGTTCCGCTGAGGGTGGAATTAAAATAGCGCCACCATCAAGTGCATAAGCATCGACAGAATAAAAATATGCGCCGAAAAAAGAGAAAAAAATGACAAATACAAGTATAAAAATACTAAATTTAGGCATCTAAAAAATTACTGCTTGATTCCAAGTAGTGTCTGCATCATCTGATCTACCGTAGTAATAATCTTTGAAGCCGCACCGTACGCTGTTTGGTACTTTATAAGATTTGTAAGCTCTTCATCTATACTTACCTTTGAGACGGAAGAGTACTCCAGTTCGGTAGCATTATATTGCGCCGATATAGTCTCGTTGTTTAAAATTGCCTGATTTGTGGTAACACCGACTTCGGTTGCTATAACATCAAACATACCGTAAATAGTAGACTCATAGGTTGCACTTCCAACATTAAAGTCATACACTTCAAACTGCTGTTGAATCATATTTGATGCCAAAGAGCTGTCTCCGGTTACAGGTGATTTACCTGCCGATATATTTGTACTATTCTCTTTCAGTTTATAATTTAGATCAATATCTTTTGCATTGCTACCGTCAAAAAATCTGTTCAGTCCCAGTGCGCCCGCAAAATTTGAGCCGCTACTAAAATCTCCATCTGTAAGATTATCCTCAATTGAAAAAGAGTAGCCTTTAGCCGCATAAGCTGGATCCATAATAAACTCGACGGCATTGCCTCCGTCCGGATATGTAGCCCAGTTAAACTGTATAAAATCATCTACATCGTTATTGGCATTTCCATCACCATTGTCATCACCCTCTGCGCTCAATTGCCCCTCTATTGAGTTGGAACCTGCAGCACCGCTCATAGAAGTGGCTGAATCAATATTAACCGCCCTTCTTGCAGTTACGTTTCCATCAATATCATACATAACAATGTCAAAAGAACCCTTCTTTATGTTAAGAGAAGAGTTAACAAGCGACTGAGTATTATTTATATTTAGCGTATTCGACTCCATCTTTGTAGTAGAACTTGCCGCATAAAGATTGTTTGTTGACTCTATAAGCGTATTCGCAAAAGCATCCATCTGATCTATAACTTCTTGCAGCACGCCGTTACTAGGTACGCCTGAGTCATCGTCGAGTCTCTTATCACCTCTAAGGTCTAAAATTGCACCTATTCTACCACCGTCGATGTTTTCATCCATAGGAATAAGTACACCGTCTTGTCTCTCATAAGAAAGCTCATAAAATCCATTTGGATTATCTTCATTCGAAATATGTATGGGATGAAAAGAGCTTCCATCAACTATATTGAAACCATTCACACTTAAAGTGTAACTACCATATCCCTCATTTGATGAACTGTCAATTGCAGAGTTTGAGGTAATTTGCTCAATATTTGACTCTGCCCCTATAAGCTCAGCAAGTTTTAATTCGATTGAATTTCTCTTATCTCTTAAATCATTAGCCGTATAAGCATCACCCGCTTCAGCTATTTCTATAGATTTGTTAACACTTGCAAGCTCTTCTGCCAATGTATTCACCTCTTTTACATTTACCGAGAGCTGCTCGTTAATGCTCTTTTGAAGATCTAAAATTTTATTTTGAGTCGATGTAATGCTTGCTGATAGCGTCTCCGTCTGCTTAGCAAGTGCCAATTTTATAGCATCATTATCGGGATTGTCCGAAAATGTTTGCCACATATTGTAGTACTCTTGCAAATCCGACTTTATGCCCACCCCGTCGATTTCAGGGAAGTAGGTGGAGAGCTCCTCTAGCGTAGTTTTTGTAAAATCCGAATACTCTTTGTCAGATGAAATTCCAGTATATCTATCATAAACAAAGTTATCAAATATTCTTGAAATATCTGTTATTTGAGTGCCATTGCCAACATTTCCCGGAGCGGAAAATACAGGGGTGGCAGCAGCAGTTACGACTCTTTGTCTGGTATAACCCTCACTCTCGGCATTAGTTATGTTATGGCTAGTAGTATCTACTCCGACCTGAGAAGCTGCAAGTCCACTGTAACCAATATTCAGCGTATTAAATAACGATGCCATCTTATACCCTCACTTTTAAAAAGGTTGAATTTTTTGAAGCAACCTTTTTATAGCCCTGCATCTCAGTCGGAACTAATCTCTCTAAAAAAGTATTGTACAGATTGCTGACCGCCAACACCAACTTCGCATAACGTTTGTTTACATCACGAAGATTCGATAATTCAACCTTAAGCTCTGCCAAATAGCCGTGCTGCTCTTCATTTAAAAGTTCCGGCAGATCTTTGTCCGGATTTGCAGCCATCATGACCGATATTTCATGGTCTATCATGGCTTTTTTAGATTCAAAGCTTTTGAGCTTCTCCTCTTTAAGCTTTAGTCTGTCAAATTGAGGATTGTGATTTGCTACTTTTATATCTTCTACATCAGACTCTGTTATTTTAATTAAATCTCTCAGGTCGCCTAACGCACTTTGTAAATGATAAGACAGCATAATAAAATCCTTATATTTGTTTAAAAAACTACATCAGCTCTTGGGCTATCTTTTCCGAAAGAGTTTGTAGATTTATTTTATATTCGCCAGACAAAAAAGCCTCTTTTATCTGCTCAACTTTGCTTGTATCGCCCTGTTTTGAAACAGTAGCTCCGCTTTTTTGTGCAACTTCTTTGCTTTCGCCAAAATTGCCGGCATAAGCGCTACGGACGCTTGCGCTATTTATTTGTGAAATCATAACCTATCCTTTTTTTCTTATATTTATCATATAATTCGATTCAACTATATCGACATAATAAAGAAAAATATTAACGCTTCTCGCTCAAAAAATCATAAAGCATCTGAGAAAATCCAAACCCTCCTGCACTGGCTTTTGCAAGCTCTTCCCTGTACATAGATTTGTATATCTTATCCCCAGGGTCATTCGCCTGCGAAAAAAGATTTTTTTCATCTTGCATTGCATTGTCCATCAGCATTTTAAGGATAACCGACTCAAAAGCATCAGTCTGTTCTCTTAGCTCTGCATTTTCCGCTTTAGCATCGATTTTGGGAATTTGGTGCTGCTGCGACATAAACGCAGCTTGTAAATTAATAGAATTTGCGCTCTGCATTAGATCAACTTCAATTCAGCAGAGATACTGCCAGCACTCTTCATGGCTTCAAGAATTGAGATTATGTCTTTTGGCGTAGCTCCAAGTTTCTGCAAGGAGCGGACCAAGTTTGCCACAGTTGTGGTTCCTGATTTTGTATAGAGCTCATTTTCATTGACCCCGATTATCATATTTTCATCTACAACCATAGAGCCTGCCGGTTTACTTAAATCTTCTTGTTCAGTTATTTTTATTGTGATTCCGCCGTGAGTCATAATAATCGGTTTTATAGCTATCCCGACACCGGAGATTATAGTTCCCGTTCTCTCGTTGATTACTATCTTGTCTTTTACATTATAGTCCATCTCAATCTCTTGAACTTCAGCCAAAAACTCTATCATTGTTTTGTTTTGCGGCTTTTTAAGCTTAACTGTTCTTGAGTCCATTGCTACAGCAACTTCAGTGCTGTAAAAATCATTAACGGTTTTTTGGATTGATACGCTGTTTTTAAAATTTGCATCTCTTAGGGAGAGTGTTACAAACTCTTGGTTGTATAGATCAATACTTATTTCTCTCTCAACCAATCCGCCGTCGTAGATAAGACCGGCTGTCGGATGCGACTCTACGCCGCCCTGCCCGTTTCTGCCGCCGATACTGATGGAACCCTGAGCAAGGGCATATATCTTGCCGTCAACCCCTTTTAACGGAGTCATAAGAAGCGTCCCGCCCTCAAGCGACTTTGCATCACCTATGGATGAAACGGTTATATTTATCTTATCACCCTGTCTTGCAAACGGAGCAAGTTCAGCCGTTACAACTACTGCCGCTACGTTTTTTGATTTTATATCAATGGGCTTCATGTCAATATTCATAGCTTTTAACATGTTTGCGATTGACTGGAGAGTAAATTTTGAAGTTGTGCCGTCACCTGTTTTTTCAAGACCTACAACCAAAGAATAGCCGATAAGATGATTGTCTCTGACTCCAACGATATTTGCGACATCGCTTATCTTAGCGGCGTATATAGTTGTGATAGTAAATAAAAATATAATAAATGTTCTCATCGCTAATCCTTGAATATAGCTATGTGTAGCAAACTTTATTCCACTTTACTCACTCTCAAGGTAGGATAGAGATGTATTTCCGAATTTTTTAGATTTTTTTATGGTGTATGGACCGATAATTTTTGGTATTTCCAGTGAACTCATATGCTCTACTATTATCAGTTTTACACACTCTTCTGGAAGAGAGGCTATCAAAGAGATTGTTCTCTCGTATATATCTTCCATCCCCTCTCTTACGTTAAAAGGAGGATCTATGTAAAAATAGGCATCTTCACCTCTTTTTTGGAGACTCTTTACAACAGCTGCAATATTAACAAAGGTGTCGCCGCCGTAAACTTCACACAAAGCGGGGTCAGTTTGGGCAATATTTTCCTTTAAAATCTTTAGCGCTTCATGATCTTTTTCCATAAAGATAATTTTTTTTGCGCCTCGGCTTAAGGCTTCAAGTCCTACAGAGCCGCTTCCTGAAAAGAGCTCTACAAAGTTGGCGTCTATTATTTCAAACTGGAGTGTGTTGAAAAAAGATTCTAAAACTATTGCTTTTGAGGTTCTTGTGGTAGTTTTAGAGGGAAGTTTTAAAGTTTTATTTTTGAATTTTCCGGATATTATTTTTTTTGTTATAGCCTTATTTTTCATAAAATGCCCGTACTGCTATTAAAATATTTTCCTGATACTCTTTTGTCAGCAACTCTATACGTTTTTGTAAAATGTCAAAATCAGGCTCTTCGTCATCCATAAACTCATCTTCTACATGTTGCTTTATTGTAGAATATAAATTCCCTTTGTTCATGTTTTTATACCTTTTTTCAAGCGCTAAAATAAGCTGTGATTTTGAAAATGGTTTAACTAAATCTGAATCTTTATTGCCTGAGATATAAAAACATCTCTCATCCTCAAGGCATTTAACATCTTTTAAAACAATATCACAATTTTTTATGGAGCTAAGATGCTTGCCCAAGAAAAGCTCTAGTGATTTTTGCAAAAGTGGTGATTTACACTCAACGGCTACTCTCAAAAACAGTCCTTGAAAAATTTTAAGAAGTATATCATATCAAGCGGACAAATATCTATTTACACTATATTTCAAATCTTCATCCAAATCAGTAATATTTGTCAGCATCCACTCCAGATATCCTCTGTCACACATACTTATCTCTTCAATATAGCGACCGATATATTTACCAAAATCAAACTTTTCAATAAGCACATTTCTAAGGCTAAGCTCTATTAACTCCTCGTGTTTTTTTATCTCTATCAAATATTCATATAAAAGTTTTACATGCAGAGCATCACTAAGTGCATTATGAGCTATAAACTCGCTCTCAAGCGCAAGAGGAGAGTGTTTCAAAGCCTCTTTTTTCTCATTTTGGTAAAGCTTCAACTCATATCTTAAAAATTGCAAGGAGAACTGTTCACACTCTGGGATTAGATGCTTTGTAACTCGAAGCGTATCGATGATTTTGCCGTGCCAAATAAATCCGCCAGCAAGAAGCATTTTAAGGTCAAAATTTACATTATGGGCGATTATGGTTGAGTTTTCATTATTATATTCTTGCAAAAATTTCCATGTATCACTATCTTTGAACGCCCTTTTATCTTTTATCATCTCATTTGTTATATGATTTATACTTGAAGCTTTTGAGGGGATTTTTTTGCCTTCATTGAGGAGTTCGTATTTTGAGATAAGCTCGTTTTCACCCACCGCAATTATGCCAATAGAGCAGATTTTATCGCTTTTTTCTAAACCTGTTGTCTCTAGATCCAAAAATATTAACATCTACTCATTGGCTTTAAAAGGTTCTAACATTCCATAGTAGTGCTCAAGCGTCATAAAACTTTTCTCGAACCTAAAGCGGATTATAAACTCTACAATTTTGTTTTTTAACTCTTCATCCACATTTTCGGCTTTTCCAAAATAGCCCAAAGAGATATTTTTACTTTTTACAACTGCATCTTTATCATATCCGATTGCCAATATTTGTAAATATTTGCCCTTTTTTATCTCTCCCATGCTCTCACTAAGCAGTGATGCTCCGGATAAATTTATAGCCTTAAAATTAAAAAGTTCACTAAACTCTTCAACCTTTTGATTTATATTTAATTCACTATATAAGTTTTGCAACAGCACCAGATTCTCTTTTCTGGCGCGCTCGTAACTAGAGATTTTATTTGTTAAATTTTTTAATCTATCTAAGGCTGAGCTCATTACTTTTCCTCATATTTACTTGGCAGATTATATCTAAAAGCTAATCTATTTTAGATATAATCTCATACTTTAAAAAAAAGACAAATATGGACTACTTACAGATTAAAAGAGTTAATTCTCTGCATGGAAATATAAAAATTTCTGGTGCTAAAAATGCTTCCCTTCCGCTAATAGCAATGACGATACTTGCCAATAACAGCGTCAGTATTAAGAACCTGCCTCACGTTGCAGACATAAACACACTTTTAAAACTGCTCTCAAACTTAGGTGCAAAATGCAACAGAGGCGAAGAGATAACAACTATCGACACATCTTCTTTGAGTGAAACAAAAGCGAATTACGATATTGTAAGAACCATGCGTGCCTCCATTCTTGTTTTGGGTCCGATTTTAGCTAGATTTGGACATTGTGAAGTATCGCTTCCAGGCGGATGTGCAATCGGGCAAAGACCTGTTGACTTGCATCTAAAAGCACTTGAACAGATGGGAGCCATTATAAATATAGAAGCGGGTTATATCCATGCTACTGCTCCAAATGGTTTAAAAGGGTGCCATATTATCTTTGATAAAATAACGGTTACGGGCACCGCAAATATTGTTATGGCTGCAGCATTAGCAGAAGGTATTACAACTATTACAAATGCGGCAAGAGAGCCTGAGGTTGTTCAACTTTGCGAAATTTTAAATGCAAACGGCGTTAAGATAGATGGCATCGGAACTGCTATCTTAACCATTCACGGAACAGATAGAAAACTTATACACATTGATGAGTTTAGCGTTATTCCAGACCGTATTGAAGCTGGAACATATCTCTGCGCAGCCGCTATAACTAGGTCAGAGCTTACGTTAACAGATGTAAATCCCGGGCATCTCGGTGCAGTTTTGTCAAAACTTCAAGAGATGGGAAGCAAATTTACAATAACAGAGAACACAATCACGATTCATCCATCAGATGTCATAAAGCATGTTAAAATCGTTACACAAGAGTACCCTGCCTTTCCTACCGACATGCAAGCTCAGTTTCTGGCACTTGCTACTCAGGCAGACGGCACTTCGATAATCGAAGAGAGACTTTTTGAAAATAGATTTATGCATGTCAGCGAGCTTCAAAGAATGGGTGCTGACATATCTTTAAATGGACATGTTGCAACTGTAAATGGTGGAACAAAACTTAGTGGAACTGATGTCATGGCAACTGATTTGCGTGCTTCAAGCGCGTTAGTTATCGCGGCTCTTGTGGCTGAAGGCATAACAAATGTTCACCGCATATACCACCTAGACCGAGGTTATGACTCTTTGGAGAAAAAACTACAAAATGTAGGTGCAGATATTAAAAGATTAAAAGAGTAGTTACTTCCTGATGTTACACACTAAGACGAACACGTCCGTCTTAGTGGCAGAGACAGATGTCCCTACAACCCCCTAAAGCTACGAAAAACTTTGTTTTTCGAGAATTACGAGGTGTTTTACGCATTTTTATGAAAAGTGCGTAAGGTCAGTTACTTCTTAAAAATTATCATCTCGTAGATGCTTTTCTTAGTAACAAGCGCCTTGTCATGCGATACGGTCTGAGAATTTTTTGCCCTTAAGACTTCTTGTCTTAACTCCAAAACATCCTGCTCCATGCCGTCAACATTCTCTTTCAGTCTCAAAATAATATCCACACCCGCTAGGTTTACACCTAGTTCGCGCGTCAGCCTTAGTATCAACTTGATTCTATCTATATCTTTTTGAGAGTAAAGCCTAATCTTGCCATTTGACCTTGAGGGAGTAACAAGGTTTTCTCTCTCATACTGTCTAAGTGTTTGGGGATGAATCTCCAAAACTTTAGCAACAATACTAATTAAATAAACCGGTTCATCATATTGGTGTATCATATTGTTACTCCTTTGGTAGTTTTTCTTTCATTATTTCCACTAACTTTTCGTCTAACTCTTCAACCTTAGGTAAAACTATGTTTGCTTCTAAATATAAGTTACCGCGCTCTTTTGTTTTTCGATTCATAGTACCCATCTCTTTTACGCGAAATCTCTGCCCATTTTTAGTATTTTGCGGGATTTTTAATTTAATCTCTTTTTCCAAAGTCTGTACAGATATTTTCTCACCAAAGAGTGCTACATAAAGAGGGACATCAACTTTTTTAATCAGGTCGTCCTCTTCTCTTATATATTCAGGATTTGAAGCTACGTTTATCTTTAAAAAAAGATCCCCTGCTCTTCCGCCCTGCGCATGTCCTTTCCCCTTAACTCGCATCTTCTCGCCGCTTTTTACACCGGCTGGGATTTTAATATCAAATCTCTCTCCATTAACCGAAACGGAGTGGGAACCGCCCAAAATAGATACGTTAAATGGAATCGTCACGCTTGTCTCTATGTCAAGGTTTGGCTGTTGTTGTCCGCCAAAACTTCCGCCGCCAAAGCCACCAAATCCACCTCCGCCAAATGATGATCCGCCAAAGCCTCCGCCTGAGAACATGCTTCTTAAAATCTCATCCAAATCTCCTGTCCCACCGTGTGAGCGAGAGAAGTCATGGAAATTTTGCCCGCCGAACATGTTGTCGCCGTGGGCGTCATATTGCGCTTTTTTCTTCTTATCGCTCAATATCTCGTATGCGGAATTTATCTCTTTAAATTTATCTTCAGCGCCTTTATCCTTATTTACATCCGGATGGTACTGTCTCGCCAGTTTTCTATATGCTTTTTTAATCTCTGCTTCGCTTGCATTTTCTGATATTTCAAGTGTTTCGTATAAAGATTTGCTCATTATTATTTTTTTCCTAAATTTATATTATTTTTATTAAGTGAGATTATATCATAGGAGTTGAGTGGATGTCAATCAAGGTTGAGAGAAAATTAAAGTCCAAATATTCAATAAGTTTACATTGATTTATTCTAGCTCTTTTCTAGTAAGTAATATAAAATACATTCAAGCTATATATTTTTTTTGCATCTTCTACAAATATAACTTTTAAAGAAGTTGCAAGTTTTTCATCTTTAACAAATGAAGATTGCAGTGTTTGTCCTATAAAGTTACTTTGTGGCGGTGCATGTCGTGCAAGGTCATATTTAGAAACTGGAAATTTATATCAAAATAGTGAATTTTGTTCATATGAAAAACTAGCATATATCAATGGTATTTTTGAAAATTCAGAGTTTTAATTCGCCAGTTCTAAAAATAAGTGCTGTTTTTGCTTTAAACTTTGAGAAGTTTATTAACTTCGATTTTTATAAATCTCTATCGTTCTCATATTATGTCAGCGGTGTTGCAGATACAATGATGGGTGCTTCATATATTTGTATTCCGGAAGGTGTTAACAGTGGACAAATATTTGGGATTGTAAAAAAATACATAAAAAATAATGGAGATTTTATGGGTGAAAAAGCAGAATTTATATTTGTTACAACTCTTATTATGCTCCTACTAATTTTTCAAAAGATACTATTTAAGAGGCAAGTTTTGATTAAAAATTGTTAAGATTTCAATCCTATCTTCAAAAATTTCATAGATTACGGTGTAGCCACTAAAAATCATATCTCTGATGTTTTCATCTTCAAAATATTTTGATTTTCTATATTTGCATGGAAAATTTACAAGATTGTTTATGGACTCTTTTAACTCTTGAACAAATTTTATCGAAGCGCCTAGTTTATCTTTTTTGATAAAAAATGCAATATCCCTTAACTCTCTTTTATAGCGATTTGTTTCAATAATAATCACTTTTGAAGCTCTAAAATAAGCTCATCCATTGATTTATTAAAATCATACATCTGCATATTTCCGTTTCTAACATCATCCCGCAGCTTATGAAGTTCTTCTCTTCTCTCATAAAAATAAAGATCGTCTTTGAGATTTGCATCACCGTCTACCTCTATTTTATCAATCATAACATCTCTTACACTGTTTAAAAGCGCTATGATATTTTTGACATAATCATCTTTTACTTCCAAATGTATCGTTTGCATTGTTACTCTCCTTATAGGATTTTTATCTCTTCATTGCTTAAATTATACAACTTATAAACCAACGCATCTATTTTCACTTAAAGCTTTTCTCCCAAACGGCGCCAAGCAAAAAGCTTGACATGTAGAAAAATTTTTAATGTAGAAAGTGTCTAACTTCCGAGAAGTAAAGGCTCATGCCAAACTCGTTGGCAGCCTCTATAATCTCATCATCTCTGATGCTTCCGCCCGGCTCGATTACGCTCTTAACACCAGCTGCAGCTGCCGCGTCAATGGAGTCACGGAATGGAAAAAACGCTTCGCTTGCAAGTGCGGCACCTGTTACATCAAGACCCATCTCTTTTGCTTTTTTAAGAGCACACTGGCTTGCATCAACTCGGCTGGTCATGCCCATGCCCACCGCTACCATTGCAGAGTTTTTGACATATACAACACAGTTTGATTTTGTAAGAGATGCTACTTTGTAAGCTATCTCCATATCTTTTTTCTCTTGCTCAGTAGCAGCTTTTTTTGTCATAAGTTTTGCATTTTTTACTTCATCGTCGTTTACTTTGTCGGCATCTTGATATACAAAACCGCCGTCGATATGTTTAAAATCTTTCTCATCATTTGCAAGAACTAACTTGTCATGTCCCATCTCAAAGAGCTTAATACGTTTTTTAGAAGCAAAAACCTCTTGGGCTTCCTCTGTTATGCGTCCTGCAATAATTACTTCCAAAAATATCTCGTTCATTTTTAAAGCCAACTCTTTTGTCACAACGCCGTTAACCGCAACAACACCTCCAAATGCAGAAACAGGGTCGCACTTTAAAGCCTCCACATAAGCATCTACAAGATTGTCACGGATAGCAAAACCGCACGGATTGCCATGCTTAGTTATACAAACAGCATTGTCGCTTCCAAATGCAGAGGCGATTTTAACCGCACCGCTTAAGTCGTTTAGGTTGTTAAAACTAGCTTCGCCTTTTAGTGTTTTAAAGTTGTTAGAGTAGTGTTTGTCAAACTCGTAAAGCGCGCCTTTTTGGTGAGGATTTTCGCCGTAACGCGTATCCATCACTTTGTTTCCGACAATAAACTGCTTCTCTCCGAAACCGCCGTTAAAACGCCTGTTCATGTAGTTTGCAATCATAGAGTCGTATGCTGCTGTATGCTCGAACGCTTTTATCATAAGATTACGGCGAAACTCAAGCGTATTTTTCTCATTTTCCAGTGCGTCTATAACTTTTGCATAATCAGAAGCGTCGGTTACAATCATAACGCTATCAAAATTTTTAGAAGCCGAACGAACCATCGCAGGTCCGCCGATGTCGATATTTTCTATAATTTCTTCAAAATCATCGGTCTTTTCAATCGTTGCTTTAAACGGATAGAGGTTTACACAAACCAAATCAATCGCTTCAACGCCTAGCTCTTTTGCCTGATCCAGATGAGACTGCTTGTCACGACGATGCAAAATCCCGCCGTGAACGTACGGGTTTAGTGTTTTTACACGTCCTTCAAAACATTCGGGAAACTTTGTTACCTCATCTATTTCTATTGCCTCAACATTATTATCGACTAACATCTTGTATGTTCCGCCTGTTGAGATAATCTCAAAACCGTTTTTTACCAAAGATTTACAGAAATCTACCACGCCGCTTTTATCGCTGACACTTACCAATGCTCTTTTCATTTATAACCTTATTACATGTACATTAAAAAATAAATTATGAAATTTTATCTAATTAGAGATTAGAAGATGGTAAACTTTAAAAAATGAAAATTGAGAATAACAGATGAAAAATATAGCCATTTTATGTTCCGGCGGTGATGTAAGCGGTATGAATCCAGCCCTAAAACATTTTGTAGAGTATTCGCTTCAAAATGGATTAACACCCTACTTTGTTTATGACGGTTTTGAGGGTCTCATTGATAACAAAATATACAAAGCTGCCCATCAACATGTAGCAGGAATTATCAACCGCGGTGGAACTATTATAGGAAGTGCCAGAAGCAAAAGATTTATGGATAAATCCTTTAGAGAGGTTGCTAAAAAGAACCTTGATGCACTCGGTATCGACATGTTAATAGTCTTAGGCGGGGACGGCTCATTTAGGGGAATGGACCTTTTCTACAAAGAGCACGGAGTGAAGTTTTGCGGTATTCCATCTACCATAGACAACGACATAAACGGCACAGAGTACTGTTTGGGGGTCGATACTGCGCTAAATGTTATCAAAGACTCCATCGACAACGTCAGAGATACGGCAGCCTCATTCTCAAGAGCTTTCGTCATAGAGACCATGGGAAGAAACTGTGGTTACTTGGCACTTGTCTCAGCCCTATGCAGCGGAGCCGAGCTTTGTCTTATCCCTGAAATAAACTATGATTTAAAAGAGTATGAAGAGAGCTTCAAAGAGCAGATAAGAGGCGGACGCAAATATTTTATTGCCGTAGTCTCAGAGGGGATAAAAGAGGAGTCAAGCGAGATTGCAAAATGGTTTGAGCAGAAGATTGGGCTGGAGTCAAGAGTGACTATCTTAGGACATACGCAAAGAGGCGGAAACCCGACAATTTACGACAGACTTATGGCCTATAAATTTGTAAATCACGCAATCGACGGTCTGCTTGATGACAAAAATGATAGCGTAATCTGCTACACAAAAAAAGGGTTTGAGTATAAAAGCATAGATGAAGTCGCAAATAAGAAGTATCAGCTTGATATCGAGCTTTTAGGCTATTTGAAGAAGTTTTAGGTGTATAAACTAAACTTTTTTGTACCTGCTGAGGACAAAGAGAGGGTTAAAGAGGCACTTTTTGCCATCGGTGTCGGCAGATATGAAAACTACGAGTGCTGCTCTTTTGAGACACTCGGGACTGGGCAGTTCAAGCCCATAAACAAGGCAAATCCGCATATCGGAGAACTCGACAAAATAGAACATGTGTTAGAGTATAAAGTGGAGATGCTTTGTGAAGAAGCGCTTATTAAAAAAGCTATTGAGGTTTTAAAAGAGACACACCCTTACGAGGAGGTGGCTTATGAAATTTTTAGGATGGAAGAGGTTTAGCAAATAAATTATATTTGACTTCAAAATGTAATTACAATATAATTACTTTTAAAAAGGAGGTTGCAATGACAATGCTTACAAAAATTGGTAACTCACAAGGTGTCCGAATACCAAAAACACTCATAAAGCAGGCTCATCTTGAAAATGTCCAAATTGATTTTGAAGTAGTTGAAAATGGACTTCTTATTAAGCCCGTAAACAACCCTGCAAGAGATAATTGGGAAGATAATATCAAGGAAGTTTTGGCAAAAAACAGAGACTCAAAAGACGAGGGTTTATTGGGCGATTTTTTAAATGACAGTGATTTGGAAGATTACAAATGGTAGCGGACATTAAAAGATTTGAGATTTATCTAGTTAAACTAAACCCGACTATAGGCTCAGAGATTCAAAAAACAAGACCATGCATAATCATCTCTCCAAACGAAATGAATATTTTAAATACGGTTATAGTCGCGCCCATGACAAGCAAAGGATTTGATTTTGTTTTTAGACCTAAGATAAAATTTGAAGATAAAGATGGACTTGTTTTACTCGACCAAATACGCACTGTCGACAAAACAAGATTAGTAAAAAAAATAGGCAAAGTTGATAAGGATACCTCCAAAGAGATATCTAAAATGTTAGTAAAGATTTTTGAATATTGACTCACAATAATTAAAAAAACCTACATGTAGAAATATTTTTTTTAAATTATTTGCTAAAATAGCTGCTTTTATAAGGGGTTAACAATGAGCATCAAATTAATTTCAACTCAGGTCGGGCGTGTAAAATCTTACGGCGACAAACAGAGCAGAGAGTTTTTAGAGAAGTATTGGGAGAGCGCTTCGGTTAAAGAGGTGGCAAAAGGCAAGATTTTTGTAGGCAAAACAGGTTTGACAGGCGATGAAGTGGCGGACAAAATCCATCACGGCGGGCTTGAAAAGGCGGTCTTTGCAAACAGCTATGAAAATTACAAGGAGTGGGCAGAATTTTTAGCTCTTGATACCATTCCATTTGGCGCACTTGCTGAAAATCTCACAATCTCCGGGCTTCATGAGAGCAGCGTATGTCTGGGCGATATACATAAAATCGGCTCTGCCGTCTTGCAGGTGTCACAGCCTAGAAAACCATGCTGGAAAATTGCCAAACGATGGAAAAACAAAAAATTTACAAACGAAATATATACGACAGGGCTTACAGGCTGGTACTACAGAGTGCTTGAAGAGGGTTTTGTAGAAGCAGGAGATGAAGTAAGCGTAGTGTCGCAAGATGAGAGCCAAGTCTCAATATTGGATGCAAATATGGCTTTTGCCAATCCGATTAAATATAGAGATATTTTAGAAAAAATCGCAAACATCTCATCAATTGCTCCGTCATATAAGATGAGCGTTGCAAACAGAATTTCAGGGGATTTTTCACTTGAGTATATGAAAGTGGATTAGAAGATTTTTAACATGTAGAAAAGCTACATGTTAAAATAAAAACAGTGTTAAATATCTCTCTCTATAACTCTTTTAAACGTATTGAAGTAGTTGTCTTGAAGCTCTTTCATATTCATAGAGACATCATTGATTTTAACAGCATCACCGCCTACTACTCCAATCTGTTCACACTTCAAAGAGCCAAGCATATCTTCAAACTCTGCACAGTTTTCAGGTTTAACCTCTATGATTGCACGGCTCATGCTCTCTGCAAAAATATCTCTCTCATCAACAACGCTCATATTGACGTCACATCCAAGCCCGCTAACCGCTGCCATCTTAGCAAGCGCTATTGCAACACCGCCGCTGCTTGCATCTTTTGCGCATGACAAAAGACCTCTTTTGTTTGCCTCAATTACCAAATCCCAAAGAGCAAGCTCTTTTTCGTAGTCAATCTCAGGAAGTTTTCCTGCAACAGTTCCGCAGATTTCTTTCATATAAAGAGAGCCGCCGAACTCTGATTTTGATTCGCCTACAAGATAAAGTGTATTTCCCTCGCCTTGAAAGCTTGACATAAGAACTCTGTTCTCATCATCATTCACACCAACTGTTGCAATTGAGGGAGTCGGGAACACAGATACGCCGTTTGTCTCATTGTAAAGCGAAACATTTCCGCCGATTACAGGAGTTGTAAGTGCCGAACAAGCCTCTTTTATCCCTAAACAGCTCTCGCCAAACTGCCACATAACTTCAGGATTTTCAGGATTTCCAAAATTCAGACAATCCGTAATCGCCAAAGGTCTAGCTCCGCTCATTGCAACATTACGCCCAGACTCGATAACAGCCGCTGCAGCTCCGCCTTTTGGGTCTATGTAGCAGTAGCGAACATTACAGTCAGCCGACATTGCAAGCGCTTTGCCGTTCTCTTTCACACGGATAACAGAAGCGTCAAGCATACCGCCTTTTTTGATTGTGTTTGTCTGAACCATTGAGTCGTACTGAGTGTATATCCAAGCTTTATCTACAACTTCCATACTTTTTGTAAGCTTGTTAAATGCCTCTTGATTTGAAACTTTTGCAAAATCGTTGATTGTTACATTTGCAATTTTATCCAAGTATGCAGGACGCACCATTGGACGATTTAAAACAGGAGCCTCTTCGCTCACAGGATTAACAGGAACTTCAGCTACTTTGTCTCCGTGCCAGAAAAGTTCCATATTGCCCGTTGCCGTTACCTCACCGATAACCGCGGCATCCAAATCCCACTTCTGGAATATCTTGATAATCTCA
This sequence comes from Sulfurimonas sp., assembly GCA_041654255.1. Classification (GTDB taxonomy): domain Bacteria; phylum Campylobacterota; class Campylobacteria; order Campylobacterales; family Sulfurimonadaceae; genus Sulfurimonas. The sequence goes on along the minus strand of JBAZDX010000005.1, from coordinate 88,886 downwards.
GCTTCGCTTCCCTTTTTTGCACAAAGAAGCATACGCTCTTGTGATTCTGAGAGCATAAAATCATATGGAGTCATTCCCTCTTCACGAGCAGGAACACGGTCTAGATGCATTGTCATACCGCTGCCGCTTCGTCCTGCCATCTCAAATGAGCTTGAAGTAAGTCCGGCTGCACCCATATCTTGAATACCCACAACATGGTCAGTCTTGAAAAGTTCTAAACAAGCCTCAAGCAGAAGTTTTTCTGTAAACGGGTCGCCGACTTGAACGGTAGGACGAAGAGATTTTGACTCCTCCGTAAAGCTGTCGGACGACATAACTGCACCGCCCAAACCGTCACGCCCTGTTTTTGCACCTACGTAAATTACAGGATTGCCTATACCGTCAGCTCTTCCGTAAAAAATCTCATCACTTTTTGCAAGACCCAGAGTAAAAGCATTTACAAGAATATTTCCGTTGTAGCACTCGTCAAAACTTGTCTCTCCGCCGATTGTAGGAACTCCCATACAGTTTCCATATCCGCCGATTCCAGAGACAACACCGCGAACCAAATATCTTTGGTGTGCAGAAGTTTTGTTATCCTTTAGAACATCGCCAAATCTTAGAGCATTGAGGTTTGCAATAGGACGAGCGCCCATCGTAAATACGTCTCTCATAATCCCGCCGACACCCGTTGCTGCACCTTGATAAGGCTCTATAAAACTCGGGTGGTTGTGTGACTCCATCTTAAATACGGCAGCATATCCCCCGCCGATATCGATAACACCGGCATTTTCACCCGGTCCTTGAATAACCCACGGGGCTTTTGTCGGAAAACCGCTCAAGTGAACTTTTGACGACTTGTAGCTGCAGTGTTCACTCCACATAGCAGAGAAAATACCTATCTCGATTAGATTTGGCTCACGACCTAAAATCTTTTTTATATGCGCATAGTCATCGCTTGATAGCTTATGAGAAGAGAGTACTTTTTCAATGTTTTCTAGTTGTTGGCTCACGGAGAAATCCTAAAAATTTAATTTTTGGTTTTTAAAGGCGGATTATATCCAATATGAAGTAAAAAGAATTTTAATGAAATGAAAAATCAGACTTTTTGCGGATATTTTTTTTGAGAGAAAATATATTTTTATAAAAAATTTCTACTATCTCATACTCTTTTTTAGAGTTTGGAAGTTGGATTTTAAACTGCTCTTCAACCTCTTTGCCAAGCATAGCACGAGCAAGAGGAGAGTGCACGCTTATAAGCCCGTTCTCAGGCTCTGACTCCAAAACCCCGCATATAGTGTAAAGCTCCTCTTCGTCCGTATCGATATTTAAAATCTTTACACTGCTCCCAAAACTGACCTTTGTATGTGAGAGTTTTGAAGGGTCTATTATTTGGGATTTTTGTATTATGGAGTTTAAATAGTAAAGTCTTTTATCGATGTGACGTAGTTTCTCTTTTGCAGCATGATAGTCGGCATTTTCGCTTCTGTCCCCCATAGCCGCGGCAACCAATTTTTCTGCCGCAACTTTAGGTTTTTCAACCTCAAGCAAAAATTTAAACTCTTCTATCAAAAGGTCGTAACCCTCAATGCTCATAGGCTCTTGCAATTTTAGGGTGCCTAGTGGTTAAACCCTACTATGTAGTAGGTGTTTTTATTTTCTAATTTATCAATTTTTACTTTGTATTTTTCGCTGAAGTGTCTAACTTTTTCATGTGCTTCTTCAGCTATTTCAGGGCTTGAAGATTCTATTTTTATTTTAAAACAATCATTTGAGTTTGACATGGCAACATATGAATCATCAACCTTTAAATGATCATGCAAATCCATAATATGCTTTTGTATCTTCTCATAACCTGTCGTGTTATCTTCGATTCTTTTAAGTTGCTCCAACAGGGCACTGTTTGGTACATATCCTAACTGAGTAAGCATCGCTTCTTTTTGCATATTCTTCCTTTTTAAAAATGATGGGAAAATAATATCAATTATTTGTAAATATTCAGTGCTATTTTATGAATATCTATGTATCATTTACCCAATTTATAATATAGCAAGAGAGAGCCAAATGACCGAAGATATACTAAAAAAAATCAAACAACTTCCACCGCTTCCAGAATCAGCGATGCAGATAGAAGCTGTTTATCAAGATCCGGACAGTACTTTTAATGACATGGTCAAGATTTTAGAGAAAGATCCTCTTTTAACGGCAGATATTTTAAAAGCTGCAAATTCCCCTCTGTACGGTTTTAGCCGTGAGATAAATACAATCAACCAAGCAGTCGGTCTTTTTGGTATGGGAACAGTCAGAGGTTTTGCGCTTGCAAGCATTGTCAAAAAAAGTTTTACTCTTGACTTATCTCCGTACGGTATCGATAACGACATGTTCTCTCTTCTCTCAAAAAGGCAGCACGCTCTTACGACATCATGGTGTTTAAGAAAAGAGAATAAGCTTCTTGGCATTTTATCTCCGGCTGCTTTTTTGGTTGAAATCGGCAAAGTTCTTATAGCCCAACAAATCATTGCCGACAAGACGCAAGAAAAATTCAAAGAAGCTCTAATAACTACTCAAAACGTTGAAGCAGCAGAGCGAGAGGTTGCAGGAGTAGATACTCCCGAAGTTAGTGCTACTATTTTTGAACATTGGAGATTTGAGAGCGGACTTGTTGAGACTATACGCAACTGTCAAAACCCGGATGCTGCAGGTGAGGGAATAAAAAAAGCTGCACAAATTTTGCAGGTTGTTCGCACTACGGTGCCAATAAACGGCGTTATTACAGAACAAAGCACAGCTGCAGCCAAAGAACTTATAACAAAATACAACCTTGATATGGAAAGCTTTGAGAGAGCTTTGGAAACTATTTAGAAACCGCGATGAAATCTCTTCTAATTAGGCTTACCAATGGTTTGGATGAGCAGGATATCTCCCAGGATGAGCGCAAATACATAGACGACTTTTTGGCAAAAGAGTACATCACAAAAAACGAGAGCGTCTATAAATTCAACTCAAAGTACCGTGTGGGAACTCTCGGTCTTGTGCAAAACGGCACCGCATACCTAAATGTTATCGGCGAATATGTCAGAGACCTTTTTATCGAAGATGTTGAGACCATAAAAGCAACGGAGGGCGATCTTGTTATCGCTCAAAGACTGCTCGGTAAACGTGGCGCTCCAAGTGCAAAAATAGTCGAAGTTGTGGGGCGTGCGCAAACGTACAGCGTTGCCTACATAGTGGAAAAAGATGGCAAAAAATCCCTGCTTGATTTAAAAACAGATTTTCCGGCAGGAGTTGAGATTGGCATTGATGAGCTAAACTCATACAAAGACGGCGACGTTTTTAAAGTAAACAATCAAGACTTTACCATAATGGAGCGCCTTGGCAACATAAAAGACCCTCTTGTTGATGAAAAAATCGTTCTTGCACACTTCAACAAACATGATGAGTTCAGCGATGAAGTGTTAGCATTAGCGTCATCATTTAAAGAGGTTGAAGCTTCGAAATATCCATCTAGAGTTGATTTGAGAAAATTGCCTTTTTGCACAATCGATCCGGTTACCGCAAAAGATTTTGACGATGCCATCTGCTACGATGAAGAGAACACTACCCTCTATGTTGCCATAGCCGATGTCAGCGAGTATGTAACCCCGTTTGGAGCGATTGACAATGAGGCGATATACAGAAGTTTTTCCATCTATCTTCCTCACCGCTCAATTCCGATGCTCCCCCGTCAGCTAAGCGAGACTCTATGTTCACTGCAGCCGCATGTCGACAGACTGGCATATGTTTTTGAGATGAAGCTAGACCTTGCCTCTTTGGAGGTAAGCAGTTCAAAAGTTTACGAAGCAATCATCCATTCGCAAAGAAGATTTAACTATGAAGAGATAGATGCGTTTTTTGAGGGAACACTGAAGGCAAAAAACAGCTCAGAGGAGAGGATTTTTGACTATATTGCAAAACTAAGGGTAGTTACCGACAGTTTAAAAGAAAAAAGGCTCAAAGTCGGTTATGATTTTCGCTCAAATGAGTTGGAAATGTTTATTGATGAAAACTCAAATATTACGCACACTACTTATGCGCAGGAGACACCTTCTCATGCACTCATAGAAGATTGTATGCTTTTGGCAAACAAAGAGGCTGCTAAGAGATTCTCTAGAGGCATATTCCGTATCCATGAGCCTCCAAACCAGCTGAAACTACAGAACCTCTATCAAGAGCTGGCTGGCATAGGGATGTACATAGATATTAAAAAAAATATCAAAGAGACAATTACCGAGATACAGAAACAGGCAAAAGAGATGAACCTCTCATCCGAGGTTGATACTCTGATTATCCAATCTCAGATGCAGGCCAGATATGCACCGCTAAATGCAGGGCACTTTGGACTTGGTTTTGAAGAGTATACGCACTTTACGTCGCCTATAAGAAGATACTCAGACCTGATTGTACATAGACTGTTAAAAGCAATCGCAAACAACGACACGACCGAGGGCTCTTATGTTTTAAGAAACATAGAGTCACTCTGCATCAGCGTTAGCGAAAAAGAGAGAGAAGCTGCAACCATTGAGGTTGAGTTTATGGCTAGAAAATTTGCTCGCTGGGCTAATGAAAATATAGACAACATCTTTAAGGCCAGAATAACATCGACAGAGCCTTTCTTTAAAGCTGAACTTCATGATGAGATTCAGGGCGCTAGATTTTTTATAACCCAAAACCTAAACGCTCTTCTTTTTGATGATGTTAAGGTCAGAATCGACAAAGTTGACATTCCAAAAGCCAAAATTTACGCAAGCGTTGTTGAAATAATAGAGAAAGATATCTAGCTGTGTACAAAAGCGAACTAGACAAACATATACAAAACAACTCCCTCTCAAACAGTTTTATACTCTTTGGAGAGAGCACTTTTCTCATCGACAGATACACCAACACCCTTACAAACAAAGAGGGCGCTTCGCTTCTGAAATTTTATCATGACGAGTACAATTTCAACTCTGCAAAAGCGCATCTTTCTCAAGCTTCACTCTTTGGAGACCAAAATATCCTCATCATCAAGAGCGAGAAAAAAATTCCTAAAAAAGAGCTAGATACGTTTATAGAGCAGTGTGAAAAAAATCCTGATAATATTTTTGTTTACGCATATTACGGGACCGAATACACTGCATACGCAAAACCGCCGGCAAACACGAAAACAATGTGTGTCAGATTTTTTCACCCAAACCACTCGGAAGCAGTTTTTACAGTATCTCAAATAGCACGTGAGAAAAATGTAAATATAGACAGCTACACAATAAACCATCTCCTAAGCGTTCATAGCGGGGATATCGCGCTTGCGTGTAATGAGATTGATAAGTTGAAGGTTTATGACAGAGCCATAACGGTTAAAGATATTGATAATATGATTTTTGGCTTGGCAGAGATAAATATAGATGAGTTTATAAAAAAGATTTTAAATAAAAAAGATTTTAAAAGCGACCTTATCAGCCTGCTAGAGCACGGGGAAGACGAGATAAGAGTGCTGACCGCCATTACCTCTTATCTTACCACTCTTTATATGTTCAATATATATATACGTGTAAATGGGGCTCCAAACGCAATTGAGATTTTAGGCTATAACGCACCGCCTCACATAGTAAAAGAAAAATCAGAATTATCAATAAAATTTAAACCAAACAGATACTATAAACTGCATGAACTGCTCTTGGAGAGCGAACTTAAGATGAAAAGTTCACATGTAGATAAAAGCGCCATTCTTTTATCCACACTTATAAGGGTTCAACAGCTGCTTTAACGCTTGCTAATTTATTTTAAAAACTAAATATTTTTAATTTATATTGCTTAGATTTTAGATATTTTAAAAACTAAAAGAGTGGTGGAGTTTCAAGGCGCACAGTGAGGAAGTGCACTAGTGTGCACGACGAGTGCGCCCGAAGGAAGTGCCCTTGGGGTATAGCAACGCAGAAAATGCGTCACTATTTTAGTTTTTAGTTGTGTCTACTATTTTATTTGCTGAAATCCACGGCATCATAGATCTTAGTTGAACGCCAGTCTGCTCAATCAGTGAAGCTTTTGCATTTGCACGCTCAGCGTTCATTCTTGGGTATCCTGCTTGACCTTCAAGGATGAAGTCTTTTGCAAATCTTCCGTCTTGAATCTCTTTTAAAATCTCTTTCATGGCAGCTTTAGACTCTGCATTGATAACGCGCTTGCCAGAAACATAGTCGCCGTACTCAGCAGTATTAGAGATTGAGTATCTCATATCCGCAATTCCGCCTTGGAACATCAAGTCAACAATAAGCTTTAGCTCATGAAGACACTCAAAGTATGCAAGCTCAGGAGCGTATCCAGCTTCAGTTAAAGTTTCAAAACCAGCTTGAACAAGAGAAACTGCACCACCACAAAGAACAGCCTGCTCTCCGAAAAGGTCAGTCTCAGTCTCATCTTTAAATGTAGTCTCGATAATTGCAGTTCTTCCGCCGCCGATTGCAGATGCGTATGAAAGTGCTAACTCTCTAGTTTTTCCGCTTGGATTTTGTCCGATAGCGATAAGGTCTGGGATACCGCCGCCTCTTACAAATTCGCTTCTAACAGTGTGACCCGGAGCTTTTGGAGCAATCATAGTAACGTTGATATCAGCTCTTGGGTGAATTCTTCCGTAGTGAATGTTAAAACCGTGTCCAAATGCGATAGTTGCACCATTTTTTAGGTTTGGCTCAATCTCGTTTTTATAAATTTCTGCCTGATTTTCATCCGGAAGAAGAATCATAACTAAGTCAGCCGCAGCAGAAGCTTCGCCAACTGTCATAACTTTAAAGCCTTTTGCTTCAGCTTTTGCCCATGAAGAACCATCTTTTCTCAAACCAACAATTACTTCAACACCGCTATCCCTTAGGTTTTCTGCGTGTGCGTGACCCTGAGAGCCAAATCCTATCATTGCAACTTTTTTGCTTTTGATTAGTTCGATATTACAATCTTTGTCGTAGTAAACAGTTAATGCCATTGTTTTTCCTTGATGTTATATTAAGCTTAAATGCCTAAAATTTTTTTGGCATTATACTAAAATAAAGCAAAAACTTTTATAATGTCAATAAAAACAGAGGAATATTGGTGAAAAAATTTAATCTTTTTAAAGAAATTATAGTTGCGAATAGAGATAATGTAAAAAAAGCAATCGATTCAGGCAAAATATTTGGCATAAGAGTAGACGGAAAGATCTGCTACGAGCCATTTACGGTGAATGATATCTTGATTTACAGAGGCATTCCAAATGCAAACTTACCGATTGAAGTTGCGTTTGGAAAAAACTATCAAGTACTCGAAGATGACGATAGAGTGCTTATAAAAGCATTTGCAAACTGGCAGGAGATCATAGGCTTAAACACTCCAAGAGCTACGTATGACGATACTACTGCTGACGGCGTAGATGAGTTTTCTACAAAAGAGATGGAGAATATCGGCTGGCATGCTTCCGAGTTTAACATCAAATACAGAACTTTAGTCGATATTTTGGAAGAAAAATGCGACGGCACTCTTATCTGCATAGAGCAAGAAGAGCCGTACCAATTCAGCGGGCTTGGTTTTGTGGATGATTTAGAAAATGCGAGAGATGTTTTGTTTGATTTTTGCCAAAGAGAAGTAAAGCGACTTATGAGCGAAGATGAAGATTATGCAAAAAATAATCTAAACGATGACGAACTCGAAGCCGCAGAGTTCTTTGGAATAATCATTTAAGCACTATTAAAGAATAGATTGTGTGGTCGTCATCTCCTCATAATCCTGCTTACATTTTTTCTCTTAGGACTGGCAAGCAGAATCTTGATAGGAGGCAGTAGATACTTTAAAGAGAAATATCTATGCTTATGAGAAGATAGATAAATATTTTTTTATTTTACATCCTCTAAAATTTGAATTAAATCATTGTTCTTTATAATGCCGCCACGCACTACATCTGCATATATTCCAAGGTTTCCGTTATTGTGTTTTATGATAGTTTTTAATATGTTTATGTCTTTTGGCAAATCATCTTGTTCCAATGTTGTCATGACACACCTAGGGCAAGACTCTTTTATTTTTAGGATTACCTCATCACCAATTGCAATGTTTTTTCCAACCCATTCATTTTCTATAAAACCGCTATGGTTTGAATTCAAATCAACAACAATATTTGGTCTAAATCTATTGATATGAAAATCACCTTCACCATACAACTCTTCAAATTTTTTCAAGGTTGCTGTTGTTAGTAGATGAATTGTGCCTAAATCAAAAAAAGTACCCTCTGCCATATTTGCATTTACTATACTGTCATGCTGTTTTATCTCTTGGATATCTGCAAAATACTCTTCTAATTGTACTATTTGAGGCACGGTAGACGATAATTTTACACTTCTACTAAAAGCATTTGTTAGTTTCTCATCTATGTTGTTTTGCGTACTTAAAAAAGTTTGTTTATCCGGAAACTCAATTTGTACTCCTGAAATAAAATTCTCGGTAGGTTCACTTATATATTTTGCATAATATTTAAAAATATTGGGCCATTTTTTAGGATTTTTTGCACTTACAATTTTATTTGTAGCCGTATCAATTAAAGCATATGCTCTATCGCCTAACAAACCTCTTTTATTAATTATTGTCGATTCTAATTTTTCACCTGCCATAGACTTTACAGGATAACGAAATATTGATGCTACCAAACCTATACTGCTCATATAAAATTCCTCTTATTAATTTTGAGAAATTATATTTTTTTATAAAAAGATACTCAATGGAAAATCATAACATGTAATTGTCAAATTTGTACATTTGACAATTTTGTAAGTTTTTTAAACTCTAAAGGTGTACAAGAAGTATATCGTTTGAAATATTTAATAAATTGTGGAGCATCTTGAAACCCTAATTGTTGTGACAAATCCACAATAGAACTATCGCTATACATCAACTCTCTTTTTGCCTCAATAATATTTCTATCAATAATCAAAGATGAAGTTGTTTTATTTAGATGTAATTTTGTGAGTTCATTTAATCTTTTGGTTGTCAAATCAAAACTTTTTGCATAAAATAATGCCGATTTCTCATCAATAAAATTATTTTCAATCAACTCCAACAATAGTGCTATTCTTGTATCTTGCAAAGAGTTTGTACTATTTTCTTTTCTGAGCATTTTGATGTATTCCAAAATTATACTAAATGCAAATGGTACAATACGATTTTGATGATTATTTGAATCATATTCAATCATAGAGATTAAATTATCAACATACGTTTTTACAGGCTCATTAAGATTGACAATGGGCGTGGTATGAAAATGAAATAAATTATCAAGTATCTTATTTAGCTGCAACAAATCTTTTGAAAAAAGAAAAATATACCCATCATATTCACTATTAAATACATCCTCCCACTGATGGATTTGAGAGGGTCTTATCAAATGTATTGTATTTGGTTCCAATTCATATGTTTGAAAATCAATCATATGCTTTCCATAACCATCTGTGATATAAATTACTTCATAAAAATCATGTCGATGTGGTTTAAAAAATCTCTCTTGATGATTTTTGCAAATTCTAATCAACTCAAACTGCTTCAAATTATCTAGTTTATTATATTTAATCGTTTCTTTTTTATGTTGCATAGGCTTCATTTTATTATTTTTTAGGATTCAATTTAGAAATAAGAATATAAAAGAGCGGGATAAACACGATAGCCAGGAAAGTAGCTGAGAGCATTCCGCCTACAACTCCTGTACCGATGGAGTGTCTGCTTGCCGCTCCTGCTCCACTGCTTATAGCCAGAGGAATAACACCGAGTGTAAAAGCGAGTGAGGTCATGATGATAGGGCGCAAACGAATCTTTGCGGCTTCTAAAACTGCCTCGACCAGCTCCATGCCCTGAGCCCTTTTTTGCATAGCAAACTCGACGATAAGAATCGCATTTTTGGCACTTAGCCCCGCTAGAACAAGGATACCTACCTGAAAATAGATGTCATTTTCAAGTCCTCTCATGCTGTTTGCAACAACCGCTCCAAAGACCCCAAACGGCACGGCTAAGATGACCGATATGGGCATAAGCCATCTCTCGTACTGTGCCGCTAAGATGAGATACAAAAAGATGATTCCAAAGAGAAACGCCATGTTGCCCGCACTGCTTATCTGCTTCTCCTGAAACGCCGTGCCTATCCAGCTGATGGCATACCCCTGCGGTAAAACCTCGGCGGCAACCTCTTCCATGGCTCTTAGCGCATCGCCTGAACTGTAGCCCATATTTGCCGCTCCTGCCACTTTTGCGGCACTGTAGAGGTTGAACCGCTCTACCAAATCCGCTCCGAGTATCTGCTTGAGCGTGACAAAGGAGCTAAGAGGGAGCATCTCGCCTTTTGGGCTTCTGACATAAATCTTCTCCAAATCCTCTGGACTTTTTCTAAAAGAGGTATCTGCTTGCATGTTTACCATGTAAGTTCTGCCCATGAGGTTGAAGTCGTTGACATAAAAGCTTCCAAAAGTCGCATTGAGCGTTTGGTAAATCTGGTCGATGTCTATCCCTTTTGCTTTTGCTTTTGCGGTATCAACACTTATCTTATACTTTGGAACGCTTGTGTTTAGTGTCGTTCTCACACCTGCAAGTTCTGGTCTTGTGCTTGCTTTTTGGATGATTTCATTGACATATTTTTGAAGCTCTTTGACATCTGTGCCGTTTTTATTTTGGACATAAAGCTCAAATCCGCCCGCAACTCCCATCCCTATGATAGGAGGAGGAACAACGCCAAAAGAGAAGCCATCACTCGTCGCACCAAGTTTTTTGCTCATCTGTGCGGCGATAACGCTTGCATGTTGCTCAGGTTTTGTTCGCTCATCCCACGGCTGAAGCTTTAAGATGGTAGCCGCCGCATTTGTTCTTTGTGCAAAAGTGACAAAGTCAAGTCCCGCAAACTGAACGATGTTTTTTATGCTCTCTTTATCCTTAGAAGCGATGTTGTAAATCTCCTCTGTGAGCGCGTCTGTTCTGCTAAGTGCCGCACCAGGGGGATTGTAGCTAAATACAAAAACCGTTCCTTTGTCCTCTGATGGCACAAGCCCCGTTTTGAGGTGGATAAACATATCGTAAGTGACATAGATAAGTCCGCCAAAGAGAAGCAGACTCAAAAATGCGTATCTGATGGTAAGTTTTACCGCCGCCGTGTAGCCTCTGGTCATAAAATCAAATGTACTGTTGAACCATTTGAAAAAGTATTTTGGCTCATTGTGCGTCGGTTTTAACATCAAAGCACACAAAGATGGGGTTAGGGTAAGTGCCACAAACCCTGAAATAGCCAAAGAGATAACGATGGTTACGGCAAACTGTCTGTACATCTCGCCGCTTAGTCCGCCCAAAAATGCAACGGGGATAAAGACGGCAGAGAGTACCAAAACGATAGCCACAAGCGCACCAGAGACCTCTTGCATCGCTTTAAGGGAGGCGTCAAGCGGGGAAAGCCCCTCTTTGATGTGTCTCTCGACATTTTCTATAACAATAATCGCATCATCCACGACGATTCCGATGGCAAGAACAAGCCCAAAAAGGGTAAGCAGGTTGATACTAAAGCCAAGCATATACATCCCTGCAAACGCTCCGACGATGGAGACGGGAACAGCTAAAACAGGGATAAGCGTCGCACGCCAGTTTTGCAAAAATAAAAAGATGATAAGGATGACCAGAAGGATGGCTTCGACAAAAGTTTTGACAACCTCATTGATGGAAATCTCGACAAAATCGGTAATATCATAAGGAATCACATACTTTACATCATCCACAAAACTCTCACTGAGTGTTGCGATAACTTTTTTTACCTCTTTAGCCGTCTCAAGCGCATTTGCACCACTTTGCAAAAAGAGTGCGACAGGTACGGCAGGAGCGTTGTTTAGCTTATTTTTCATCTCATAGCTTTGTGAACCAAGCTCTACGGTTGCTACATCTTTAAGCTTAAGTGAGCTTCCGTCTTCATTTGCTTTTATAATGATGTTTGAGAACTGCGAGGGTTCGGCAAAACGCTCTGGTGTTTCGATGGTGTAGGTAAACATCTCATTGCCTGCAACTGGCTCTGAAGCGAGCTTTCCTGCGGCGTACTGCTCATTTTGTTTGCGCACGGCATCTATAAGGTCGCTTACTGTAAGTGAGTATTTTTTAAGCTTTAGCGGGTCTATCCAGATGCGCATGGAGTAATCTTTTGCTCCAAATATCACGACATCGCCGATACCTTTTACCCTTTTGAGACTATCCACGACATTCATAAGTGCATAGTTGGAGAGGAAAGTGACATCTCTTGTCTGTTTTGGCGAGTTTAAGATGATGACTTGAAGCATATCGGGCGATTTTTCATTGACCCGCACGCCTTGTCTCTTTACCTGTTCAGGAAGTCTTGCAAGTGCGGCTTGAACACGGTTGTTTACATCTATCTTTGCATCGTCTGGGTTTGTTCCGACTTTAAAAAAGATGCTGATACTCAGCGAGCCGTTATCTGCGGCAAGAGAGTTCATGTAGAGCATATCTTTTGCGCCGTTTATCTGCTCTTCAAGCGGAGCGGCTACCGTTTTTGAGATGGTCTCGGCACTTGCTCCTTGGTAAGAAGTAGAGACGACTATTTGCGGCGGGATGACCCTTGGGTACTCGCTGATAGGCAAGGAACGCATAGAGATAACGCCTGCCAAAACGATGATGATAGCGATAACTGATGCAAAAACGGGTCTTTTTATAAAAAATGCGCTAAACATTTACTGACCCTCTGTGATAGTAACTTTGCTGTTTGGTCTAAGTTTTGCTATGTTGCTGATAACGACTTTTTCGCCCTCTTTTATGCCGCTCTCCACCATCGCCACACCGTCTTGAACAGTTGCGATTTTTAGCGGACGCATCATGGCAACACCATCTTGGATAACATAAGCAACAGTGGCATCAGGTGTTTTTATAAGTGCGCTTTGCGGGATTTTTGCGATACTCTCATAGCTAAAGCCACCCATAGCTATCTCTACATAAGCCCCAACTGCAAGCTCTCTGTTTGGGTTGTCAAAAACCGCTCTTACCAAAAGCGTATCTGTTTGCAAATCAAGTTTCGGTGCTACAAAATCGACAACTCCCTCATACTTTTTTGCCCCGATTTGAAGTGAGACTTTTTTACCGCCCTTTATCTCTGAAGCGTGCTTTATGGCATCACTGCTTGGCAATGAAAACTCTGCATAAACCTTATGCAGTGCCGTAACTGTGGTAAGTTGTGCATTTTGCAAATCTGTATCTATGTATGTCCCCTCATCGCTGCTGCTCATACCGACAACCCCTTTAAAAGGGGCTTTTATGGTTGTGTAGCTGTAGTCCAGCTCTTTGTTTGCAAGAGCGGCTTTTGCTTTTTGCACCTCTGCTTTTGCGTTGTCATGAGCATAAAAAAGTGCATCTCGCTGCTGCTCGCTAATGGCGCTGTTTGTAAAAAGGTACTCCGCTCTCTTCCAGTCTCTGGCTGCTTTGTTAAAGTCCGCTTCTGCTTTGAGAAGTGCCGCTTTTGCCTCATCAAGGGCTGCTTTGTACTCCCCTTTTTGTATCTCGTAAAGCACATCACCTTTTTTGACAAATGCACCCTCTTTGAAGTTTTCCTTCTCAAGCACACCGTTCACGCGGGCAGCTACCGCAACCTCGGCAAACGGCTTTAGAACCGCCGAATAGTTCTTAGAATAATCCACTCTCTCAAACTTCACATCATGCACTTTTACCGGTAAAGGAGGCATTTGCGCCGCCTGTTGCGCCTGAGGCTCTTTTTTTTGTTCATTACAGCCCATAAAAAGCAGAGAAACAACCACCAACAGTGTTAAATTTTTCATCTATAAAAACTCCTTAATATCTTTTCCGCTGTAGTAAATCAGCTCCGCTTTTTTAATCTCCAAATCATTCATCGCTCTCTCATACCCTCTTGAGGCATCATACTTCTCACTAAGTGCCAAAAGATATGCAACATTGTCGATTGTGCCGTTTTGGTACTTAAACTTGATAAGTTCGTAAGTCGTAGAAGCCGCTTCCAGCGTCGCTTTTGCCGCTTCAACTTTTGCCGTTGCAATCTCTAGCGACTTTTTTGCAAGTCTGTAATCGACGTCTGCTCTTAGTTTTTCATACTCCAATGTAGATTTTTTACTGAAATACTCATAAAGCTTTGACTCATAGCTCTTTGTTCTTGAGCCAAAATCAAAAATATTCCATGATAGATTTAGCATAGCTACATTTTGTGTATCAACTAAAAAATTGCTTTCGAGCTGCTTGTTGTCAAAGTAATAATCGCTATAACTTAGCGTATTGTCAAAATATACTTTTGGAAGATTTTCACTTTTTTTGCTGTTTGCTTCATGCAGCAAGGATGTTGCGTCATACTCCAGCACTTTTATATCAGCTCTTAGTAAGCCCTTCTCTTCATCTACAACTTTTATTGCCGAGCCATCTTCTATGGAATCTATTTTTTGTGATGTATAGTACTCAAGCGTGTGAAGCACTCGCTGGCTCTCTAACTCAATTTCGTGAAGCAAAACATCCGCACTCTTTAGTTTTGCATCGATTTTTGCCACCTCATCTTTTGTCACCGAACCTGCTTTGTAAAATAGTTCTAACCTTACAAACTCTGCCTTTAACTGTTCAATCTCCTGATTTGTGGCCTCTTTGTCGGCATTTAGAGATAAGTACTCGAAGTATAGCCTAGTAACATCAAGTGAGAGAGAGTTCTTAACTGCTTCAATGTTGCTTTTGCCGGAGTCTATGCCAGACTCTAATTGATTATACAAGCTGTTTTTTTTGCCGCCGTCATAAATTGTATATTTTAAACTGGCTTGAATTTTTAGTGAATTTCTCGCAATTGCGGATGTCTCCTCATAAACATTTTGATAAGCAGCCCCAACGTCAATAGTTGGCAAATATGAGCTTTTTGCACTCTCGTAAGCCTTCTCTTTTGAAACTAGCAGATGCGAGGCGGACTCTACTACTCTATTTTTGTGCGACAACTCTACCAACTCTTCAAGAGTATATGCATAGAGAAAAATTGGCAGACAAAGTATTGGAAAAAAAAGTCTCAACTGCTCTCCTTTATATTCTATATTGGCGAAATAATATCATACAAACTCTTAAATGTATCTTGCTAGAAAGATATATTTTCTGCTATAATTTCATTATGAAAAAAAATAGAGTAAACAGTAACTTAATCACAAACTTTTATGAGAAGGTCGAATCTAAAGAACTTTCGGAAGTTTTTATGATGACCTTCCCCATAGCGCTTATTCATAAAACTATATTTTCGCATGCGGAGAATTTTTTAAAAGAGAAGTTTGATCTCTTAAACTCCGAAGTGGATGTTTTAGCCTCTTTATATACACATGGCGGGATGCTCTCACCGACACAGCTTTACGATTTAACAATATTCTCATCGGGAGGAATGACAAAAATTTTGAAGAAACTTCAAGAGAGAGGTTTTATACAGAGAAAAGAGGATGCAAAAGACAAAAGATGTATGCTTGTCTGCCTAAGCCAAAGCGGTGAAGAGATAATAAAAAAATCACTAAATGAGATATCAAAAGAGTGCAGTAAATACTTTGAAGTATTTACTGATGAAGAGGGAGAGCTATTTTCAGCTCTTTTAAAAAAGATTCTTTTAAATATAAACAAAATTTAGCAGCTTCAATCTTTATAATATTTTGATATTTCCATAATTTTATTGATAACTTATTGATAACTTTTAGACTATAATAAACAAATTAAAAAGAAAGATTAAAGTATGTCTACATCAGTGATAGCCGTTTTAACAATCTTAGTACTTATAAAACTGCTGAATGCGTAATGAAAAGTATTAGTTTCAACTATGTTATATATACATACATCCTTAAGGCTTTGGGGATTTTGTCTGTTATTGCCATTATAAGTCATATTTTTCGTGAATATTTAGATATTATAAATATAGGATTAATATATATTATTCCGGTAGTTATAGTAGCGACTCACGGGAATATGAAGGCGACTATTTTTATCACTATTTTAAGTGTAATTTTTTTTAATTTTCTCTATATTCCCCCGTTATACAGTTTTAAAGTACATAACGAACTATATATATGGAACTTTTTGATATTTGCAATTGTCGGATGGATTATCACTGTTCAAGCAAAAAACCTTCATACACAAACAAAACAAAATGAGCTAAGAGAAAGTTTGCTGCATATTATCTCGCATGATTTAAGAACACCACTGTCTACTATCCATGGGACCATAAATCTTATTCTCTCAAATCAAAATTTAGATAAAAATAGTATAAAAGGTTTACTAGAAGATGTAAACTATGCCTCTTTACGCATGAAAAGATTGATTACAAACATCTTAGACAGTACAAGACTCTCAAGCGGAAATATAAATTTAAAATTTGATTGGTGTGATTTTGAAGATATTGTAGGGGTTGCTTTAGAAGATTTTTCGGAGAAACAAAACAGTGAGTTACTTGAGATACAAATCGATGATCTTCCTCTTTACTGGGGTGATAATATCTTGCTTAAACAACTCATCATCAATCTTTTAGACAATGCTTTTAAATATTCTAAGAATAACACAAAGGTAACGCTTAAGATATTTTCTACAAACAACAGTGTAAAGATAGGGGTATTTAACCAAAGCAACCACATCGATGAAACAAAACTGAAAAATATTTTTGATAAATTTTATCGGCTTGAAGATACAAACGACATCTCTGGCAGCGGCATCGGCCTCTCCATCTGCAAAAGCATAGTAGAACTTCACGGCGGAAGCATAGAGGCAACTGCCATAAATAATGGTATTCTTATCGAAGCAAAACTGCCCATAATGAAAAAGGCTGCCCTGATATGAAAAACTATCTTATTCAAATTGTAGAAGATGACCCATCGGTCAAAAAACTGCTTGAAATCACTTTTAGAGAGTATGAGTTTAACCACATCTCATGCGAGAGCAAAAAAAATGCGATGATGCTCTTTTTAAGCCATAGCCCAGACTTGCTTATCGTTGACCTTGGTCTAAGCGACGGAGACGGCAAGGTATTTATAAAACAGGTACGCGAAATCTCTAAAGTTCCCATAGTTGTCTTAAGCGCCAGACACGATGAAAAAGAGATTATCGCTGCACTCGATGTTGGGGCAGATGACTACATCACAAAACCTTTTTCCGTCAATGAACTTCTTGCGCGCATTAGAGCAAACTTGAGACGCAGTATGAGTGATGAAAACATATCTAGCAAAATCGTTTGCGGCGAACTAGAGATAGATCTAGCCTCAAGAGATATTTTTTTCAGAGGCGAGCAGTTAAAACTCACCCCTATTGAGCATGAACTGCTCAAGTATTTTTTACGCAACACAAACAAAACACTCACCCATCAGCAAATACTCAAAGAAGTTTGGGGTGTAGGGTACCAAAGCGAGATGCAATACCTCAGAACATATGTCAACACGCTACGAAAAAAGATAGAGCAAAATAGTACAAGACCAAACTACATCAAAACAGAATCTGGCATAGGCTATAGATTTTGTTGTAACGGATAAAAGGTTCCCATGCAAACACAAGATGTCAAAATTATTTTTATGAGCTTCGTTATTCTTATCGGGGTCGGCGCTTTTTTACTTATGCTTCCCTTTGCACACAATGGAGAGCTTAGCATTATAGATGCACTCTTTACAGCTACCTCTGCCGCATGTGTAACAGGACTTATCGTCAAAGACACTCCTGTCGATTTTACAAGTTTTGGGCATGTAGTAATCCTCTCTTTGATTCAAATCGGCGGACTCGGCTATATGACGGCAGTTACCTTTTTGGCCGTTATGCGTCGTAAAAAACTTGGCTATCGTGACCGTCTTATTCTTAAAGAATCACTAAATTATCCTGGTATGAGCGGGATTTTTCGTTTTTTAAAAATCGTTTTTGCAAGTATCGTGATTATAGAGATAAGCGGTGCAATTATCTTAACATTGCGTTTTTTAGCAGATATGTCGCTTGATGATGCAGTATGGTTCGGTTTGTTTCACTCAATCTCTGCGTTTAATAATGCCGGTTTCTCTCTTTTTAGCGATAATATGATGGGATTTCGCAGTGATTTGGTTATTAATATTACTATTCCTCTCTTGATTATTATCGGTGGATTAGGGTATTTGGTACTTTTAGAATTATACAACTACCGTAAAAAATCACTTACACGCCTCTCTACACACACGAAGCTTGTTCTGTGGACATCCGCTATTTTGATTCTTGCCAGCATGGCAATCATTCTCTCGTTAGAGTGGAACAATCCAAAATCGCTTGGCAACATGAATACATTTGAGAAAATTTTATCAGCGTGGTTTGCGTCGGTAAATTACCGCACCGCAGGATTTAACAGTATTGATCTTTCCACATTCAATGATTCTGATCTCTTTTTTGGGACTATCTTTATGATTGTAGGCGGCAGCCCCGGAGGAACTGCAGGAGGGATTAAAACCACAGTTCTGGCACTTGCTATAATCGGAGTTTGGTTTACTCTTCGCGGTCAAAACAATCCGCATATTTTTAACAGGAACTTAGTTCCATATCAAATCAATAAAGCCTATGCAATCATCTTTATTGCTTCATTTTATATATTGATATCTACGGTTATTTTAAACGAGAGCGAGAATCTTCACTTTGTCCGAACTCTCTTTGAAACATGTTCGGCGTTTGCCACAGTAGGCGTATCGACTGGAAATGGCGGTGTGTTAAGTTACAGCGCACTCTTTAGTGATTTAGGAAAACTCAATATAATCTTGCTTATGCTAATGGGCAGGATTGGTGTTTTTGCATTTACTATCGTAATAGTAGGCAAAGCGGTGCAAACCCGTATTAAATATGCAGAAGGAAAGGTTATTATATGACATATGTTGTTATTGGACTAGGAAAGTTTGGATACCATGTAGCCAAAGGGTTGGCACAACAAGGAGAAGCGGTTATCGCTATCGATAATGATGAAGAGAAGGTAAGAGACATTGGCGAGTTCGTACAAGATGCTATTGTTCTTGACTCTTCCGACCCAAAGGCACTTCATGAGGCAGGAATAGCCGGTGCAGAAATGGCAATTGTAAGCATTGGAGAGAATCTTGAAGCTAGCATACTTACCGTTATGGCGCTTAAAGAGCTAGGCATCGAGACGATTTTTGCCAAGGCAATTACTCAAGTGCATGGCCAGATTTTATCAAAATTAGGTGCCGCAAAAGTAATCTACCCGGAAATGGAGTCTGCAAAAAAATTGGTTAAAAAAATTGTTAAAAATATGCATTATGAAACTATCGATCTCTCTATAACAATGAAACTTGCCAAAATGACTGTTCCAAATTTTTGGATAGGAACTTCTATTCTCTCTCCAATATTTAAAGATGAGTTTGAAGTAAAGCCTATTGCATACAAGCATCAAGGCGAGTGGCATACATCCTTTGAAAATGATGATATTCTTGAAGCAGGTGATATTCTTGTTGTTCTTGGCAACAGCAACAACATAGAAGCACTCAGTAAAAAAGTTTAAAATATTACTTTTTTACTAGCTTTTATTATTAGCCAAAAATCTCTGCAAAATAATCATAGCAGAGATGGAGTCGATGCGTCCGTCACGAATTTGCTTTATCTCGCCCTTCATCATTGCTTCTGCCTCTTTTGAGGAGTTGCTCTCATCTTGAAAAAAAATCTCGCCCTTAAAATCAACCAAATTCATAAAATGTGCGACTCGGCGCCTCATCTCATCCTCAGAGCTTCCGCCCATCGGTATACCGACTACAACGGCATCGACTTCCCATTCGTCAATAACTTTTTTAACATCACTTGCTGCTTGGTCTCTGTTTTTTCGCTCTACGGATTTGAGTGGAGTTACCAAATCTTTATGCGCGCTATATGCTAAACCTATTCGTTTAAGCCCCAAATCTATAGCGATATACTTCACCCTCTATTTTCCCAAACAGAAACTGCCAAACATCTTGTCAAGCATCTCATCATTTTCAAAAGGTCTGGTTATTGAAGCCATCTCTTTTACGGCTTCATTTAGGCAAAACGAGAATATCTCAAGCTCTTGGTCTCTAAGAGGAGAGAGTGCTTCATCGATAAGCTTAAGCGTATTTTCTACTGCTGATATCTGTCTCTGTGATATAAGCATCATCTCATCGGAGCTGTTTGTGATATTCATTATATTTTCCAAAGAGCGAATTAGCTCATCAACGCTATCTTTGGAATTTAACTCAATATCAAATTTTATATCTGCATGTAGAAATTTCGGCTCTAAATCTATCTTGTTTTTAACATGTAATATATGTTTGTTTTGCGCCTCTGATTTTATAAGCGAGATAATCTGTTCATCTTCACTATCAGCCGCTCTTGAGCCATCATATAGCGCGATTACAATGTCACTCTCTTTTATTGCTTCAAGCGTTCTCTCAATCCCGATACGCTCAATCTCATCGCTTGCTTCACGAATGCCGGCAGTATCTACAATGCGTATAAGATGCGTGCCGATTTTCACCTGCTCTTCGATGGTGTCTCTCGTCGTTCCTGCGATGTCGCTCACAATAGCGCGGTTATAGTTTAAGAGTGCGTTTAAGAGTGAGCTTTTACCGACATTTGGTTTTCCGACTATTGCCACACGAAAGCCCTGCATAAGCCCCTCTCTTGCTCTGCTTGCAAGCAAAGTTTTTTCAAGAGATTTTTTAAGCTCGTCTAGCTTTTCCTCAATCTGCAAAACCAAATCCTGTGGCAAATCCTCTTCCGCATAGTCGATGCTTACCTCTGAGTAGGCAAGCATATGGATAATGTCGTCTCTTGTTTTTTCTATATACTCTTTTAGCGAGCCCTTCATCTGACGAGCCAATATTTTTGCAGCATCTTCGCTTTTTGCCTCTATGAGCTGTGCGATAGCCTCCGCTTCGCTCAAATCTATTCGGCCGTTAAAAAAAGCTCGCTTAGAAAATTCGCCTGCAGATGCGAGTCTTGCTCCATATGCAAGAGTTGCCTTTAAAATACTCTGCGCAACTATGAAACCACCGTGACACTGAATCTCTACAACATCTTCTGCAGTAAATGAGAAAGGGGCTTTAAAGTAAATAACGATAGCTTCGTCAATGAGTTCGCTCTTAGAGTCGTATATATTTGTAAGAGTTGCATATCTTGGGGAGAACTCTTTTTTATATGTAAGTTTTTTTGCTATCTCCAAAGCCTTGTCTCCGCTAATGCGGATAATAGCTATAGAGCCTATGCCATTTGCAGTCGCAATGGCACTTATAGTGTCTTCATTCATCTCTTAGTTGTGGTAATCATTTATGATTATAAATTTAAGTCCATCACGAGTAGAGCGAACTGCTACATACTTGTTTGGATATTTATCACGAAGCTCTTTTAGTGCGATTTGGATTAAAACTCCGTCAAGTATTTTAGTTTGTGCGCGACCGTCTCTGTCCACATTTTCACAAACCGTTACTAGATATCTCGCTACCGACTCTTCTTGATTTTTCAAAAATTCTGCAATCTCAAGACGAAGCTGTAGCTGGTATTTTGTGTTAATCCAGTTAAAGATCATATATGAGAGCGCTTTATATCTGTATCCCTCTTTCCCTATAAGCAGAGCGGCATCTTCGCCTTTAAACTCTACAAGAAGTGTTGCCTCGTCATATGCGCTAACATTTATCTTATCAATTTTAAAACAGATTAACTCAAAAAGCTCATTTATCTCTCTCTCGATAGTTTTTGCAACTTCATATGCATTAGCACTTGCTTGAACGCTGCTCTCTTGCTTCTCTTCATCTTCTTCTTCATAATCAGCGGTAAAATTTATGTCAGCCATATCATAATCATCATCATCTTGCATACTAACAAACGATTGAGGCATAAATGTATCATTTACCACAGGGCGAGAAGGAATCACACTCTCTTTTTTTTGTTTTTTAACATCTTGTTTGAACTCTTTTTTCGCTTCAGCCTTTGGTTCTATTTTTGTCTCTGGCTTTGGCTTTGGCTCTTCTTTTGGTTCTGCTTTAGCGTACTGTTTTTGACTCTCTTTTTCTACATACTGTGTATCTGCTTTTTTAAACTCTTGCCTCTTCTTTGCAGCTACTATAATTGCATTTTTTTTAAAAAGTCCCATAAAACCGTTGCTTGGAGTCTGAACAATCTCAATAACAAGTTCGCTTGCAGAACAACCAAGTGCCGAAGCGGCATCTTTACATGCCTGCTCTAGAGTGGTTGATTCTATCTTAATCATCTTTTTTCTCCATATGTTTGTGAGCCGCTATTTGTGCATCTTTTGCATTTTTGAACTGCTGATTTACGATAAACTGCTGTCCGATTGAGAAAAGGTTGTTTACAAACCAGTAAAGAACCAGACCCGATGGGAACGTTATAAAGAAGAACGTAAAGATAATAGGTAAAAATTTAAATATCTTCTCCTGCATAGGGTCCGTAAAGTTGCTAGGAGTAAGCTTCTGTTGATAATACATAGAAGCACCCATTAGTATAGGTAAAACAAACGTATTATCCATTCTTGAAAGGTCGTTAACCCAGAACATCCATGGAGCGCCTTGAAGCTCAACAGCATTTAAAAGTACACGATAGATTGCAAAAAATACAGGGATTTGCAGCAACATTGGAAGACATCCCCCAAGAGGGTTTGCTCCATGCTTTTTGTACAGTTCCATAACAACGGCATTCGTTCGCTGAGGATCACCCTTATGCTTTGCTTGCGCCTCTTTAACCAGCGGAGCAATATCCTTCATCTTCTGCATAGATATCATACCTTTGTATGTCAGAGGATAAAGGACAAGCCTTATCAAAAGAGTAAGCGCTATAATAGACCAACCCCAGTTGCCAAAAATGCCGTGTAGCCATGACAGAAGCTGAAAAAGCGGCTTAGATGCAAAAGTAAACCATCCATACTCTATCGCATTCGTTAAAACAGGATTGATAGCGTGGAGTGTTTTGTACTCTTTTTGCCCTACGTAACCGCTAAATGAGATATCTTTAATAGCTTCAAAATAGATAACAGGATTGTTTTCTCTGTCTCTCTCAACTATTATGTTTGTCTCTTTTGTAAATCCGTACATAATTGTTGCAGAGTATTGATCAAATGCGGAAATAAGCTCAACCCCGCTAAATGTTTTACGCCCCTCTGCGTCACCGTCTTTTACTATGGTAACTATCTCATTGTCTGTATAAACCATAGCACCCGTTACAGTCATCATCTGCTTAGTAATCTCAGGTCTTTGTCCCAAATAAACAAAGTATCTCTTATCATCAGAAAGTGATATTTTTACATCATAGTGCCCATCCGCATAGAATGTAATCTCTTTAGTAACTGTTAAATTAGATAACTTTTGAGTTAAAGTAACTTTTTGAGACTTATCTTCTAGTGATATTTCAGAAACATCCGCCGTATATGCAACTTTTAGTGCCTCTTCGTTTAAGTTTGAATCTAAAAATTTAACAAAAAGAGGTTTAGTTCCCGTAGCCGGAATCAGCTCTGCATGCTGATCTTCTTTATTATTATATTTATCTTGAAGCAACACTTTTGAAGAGATACGTCCCAGTGTGTCTAGCTTAAGTATGAACTTACTATTATTTATAGTTACCAAAGTACTTAAATCATTTGCAACCGTCTCCTCTTCAATTTTTGAGCTTTGAGGCTGATTTGAGGTTTGTGATTTTTGCGCACTCTCTATCTGTGTATTTGTTTTTACCACTTCTGGCTGTTCTGCCGGAAAAATTGCCGTATAAGCTGCGAAGAATAGCACTGAGAGCAGTACCGCTACTAATAATCTTTGATTTGGTGTCATTTTGTCTAACACGTTTACCCTTTGTATGAAAAATTTTTTATAATATAAAAACGGTTTTTTTTATTTGGAACCAACCAATATTTTATAGAACCAATCCCTAGTTTTGCGGGTTTTAATGACAGTTTATCTAGTAATGGATACTCTATACCGCCGTCAAATAATTGATTACAACGCAGTATTCTAGTAGAAGTGTGGTAAAAAGCACTTGAAATGGAGTTGTTTTCGAAATTAATTCTTGCATATTCACTGCAAGATGGGTAATATCTACAACTCCCATATCCGATAAGGGTAAAAAACTTCTGATAAAGCCATAACAGTTTGAGTAAAAATATTTTAATCATCCGATTTTTTCTTAACTGCATCTAAGCGCTTCAAAATTTTTTCAAAGTCACTTTTTAATTTTTGGTGGGTTGTTTCATGGATTGTTTGTTTGGCTACAAATATATATGTGCCATCTTTGAGTGAAGATGAGTATTCAAGAAACAGAGCGCGAAGTCTTCTCTTAGCTCTGTTTCTTTTTACGGCGTTACCGATTTTTTTGGTAGCCGTAAACCCCACTTTATGAACTTCATTTGCGGGTAGAAAAAACAGCACAACACTACTCGAATGTGCGTCTTTTCCTTTTCTATACACATACTGAAACTCCTTATGAAGCTTCAGTGTATAGAAATTTCCTAAACTGACAATTTTTTACGACCTTTAGCACGACGACGGTTAATTATACGACGGCCATTTTTTGTTGACATTCTCAATCTGAAACCGTGAGTTGTTTTTCTCGGTTTTCCATGAGGTTGGTATGTTCTTTTCATAGACACATCCTTCTTTAAATTAAGTCCGCAATGTTACAAAAAAGTTACTTAAAGCGCGGTTAAGGTTATATTTTTACTTGACTATATAATCCTTTAGTGACTCTACATGCGACTGATTGAACGATGTTGCTACATCAAAAAGTTTCTCTTTGGCTCCAACATGACAATCTCTACACTCCTGAATTGCATCATGCTCTTTGACTTTTGCTTTGTATATCTTAGACATTGGATGACATCCGAAACAGTCGGCTCCGCAGTCTGCCATCTTATTTGGGTCTGCTAAATGGCAATCTATACACGTAAGCATCGGCTTGTGCCTCAAATCCTCATTTATTGTTGGAACAAGCTTTGGATGGCACGAGAGACAATCACCCGTGCAGGCAAAAATTGACGCCACAAAAAAGAGAATCAAAATTATATATTTCATAATAATATAACCTCTTAAGATATTTTTACTTTTATCTCACCGTCTTTAAAATCAAAATCAACATGTGAACCCTCAACAACATTGCCCTCTAGTATTAGTTCTGCCAGTCTATCTTCTACTATCTCGTACAGAGCGCGTTTAAGCGGTCTAGCTCCATAAACAGGGTCAAATCCAGCTTCCGCTATATAAGCTTTTGCATTTTGCGTCAATGTCAAGGTAATATCTCTTGAAGCCACTTTCTTAGCAATTTCGCTAAAGAAGATATCAACAATTCCTACTATCTGCTCACGTCCAAGACCGTTAAATATAACAATGTCATCCAAACGATTTAAAAATTCAGGTTTAAAAGACTTCTTCAGCTCTCCCAAAACCATCTCTTGAAGCGCATCCGAGTTTGGATTGTTTATTATTTTATCACTTGCTATATTTGAAGTTAAAATGATAATAGTATTTGTAAAATCAACGGTAACTCCCTTGTTGTCCGTCAATCTTCCATCATCCAAAACCTGCAACAAGATGTTAAATACGTCAGGATGGGCTTTTTCTACCTCATCAAAAAGAATTACGCTGTATGGCTTTCTTCTAACTGCTTCTGTCAGTTGTCCGCCCTCTTCATATCCTACATATCCAGGTGCAGCGCCGACAAGACGTGAAACCGAATGTTTTTCCATATATTCACTCATATCTATTCGTATCATGGCATCGGCAGAGTCAAATAGAAATTTAGCCAAGGTTTTAGCCGTTTGGGTTTTACCCACGCCAGTAGGCCCCAAAAATAGAAAACTTCCTATCGGCGAATTGCCGCTTGAAAGCCCTGCTTTGTTTCTTTTAATCGCACGCGCCACCGCATGGGTTGCCTTGCTCTGTCCTACAACCTCTTTATTTAGCTCATCTTCTACATTTAAAATTTTATCTTTATCAGCTTGAAGCATCTTCTTAACAGGAATGCCTGTCCATCTTGAGACAATAGAAGCAATAGACTCCTCATCAACGCTGTTTTTTAAGAGCGTCCCCTCTTTTTGAAGCTTTTCCCAATTCTCGGTAATCTCTTTTTCCTGAGTTAAAAGTGCCGGAATCTCTCCATACTCTATCTCAGCCGCACGGTTAAACTCCGACGTGCTTTTTGCTACATGTGCTTCTCTTCTTTTTGCTTCAATCTCATTTTTTATGCTTGATATTTTTCCAAATACCTCTTTTTCATAAGCAAATTGAGCTTCTAAGCTTCTAACCTTCTCCTCAACATCCGCTAACTCTTTTTTAATCTCTTCAAGTCGTTTTGTATTTGCAGGTGACTCCTCCATTTTTAGAGCCTCTTGTTCTACACGCAACTCTGATTTTTTTATCTTTGCATTGCTTAGCGCATGCGGCTCTGACTCTATCTGCATCTTAAGCTCAGCCGCTGCCTCATCAATTAAGTCGATTGCTTTATCAGGCAAGAATCTATCTGCAATATATCTATCAGAGAGCTTTGCAGCCGCAACTAGCGCGCTGTCTGTAATTGTTACATTATGGTGCGTCTCCAGCCTCTCTTTTATACCGCGAAGTATTTGCAGAGACTGGTTAACAGTCGGCTCACTTAGATTAATCGGCAAGAAACGTCTCTGAAGAGCCATATCTTTTTCAAAATACTTTCTATACTCTTTGAGCGTAGTTGCTCCTATGGTATGCAACTCTCCGCGTGCAAGAGCAGGCTTTAGGATATTTGCCGCGTCCATGCTCCCCTCGCTTGCCCCAGCCCCGACGATTGTATGAATCTCATCTATAAAAAGTATGATATTTCCGCTCTTTTTAACCTCATCTATTACGGCTTTGAGTCTGTCTTCAAACTCGCCTCTGTACTTCGCACCGGCAATTAACGCACTCATATCAAGAGCAATAACTTTTTTGTTTTGAAGCGATGTAGGAACCTTGCCGTCACTGATTCTCTGTGCAAGTCCTTCAACCAGAGCCGTTTTACCAACCCCAGGTTCGCCAAGAAGCATAGGGTTGTTTTTAGTTTTGCGGATTAGTATCTGCATCATGCGCGTAATCTCTTCATCTCGTCCAATTACCGGAGCGAGCTTGCCCTCTCTTGCTTCTTGCGTCAAATCCACTCCATACTTTTTCAAAGACTCCAGCGTTTCATCAGAGCTTTGAGAATCAATTTTTGCACTGCCGCGAGACGCTTCTATATTTTTTACTAATTCCGAAATATCAATATATTTTTTTAGTAAGCTGAAAAAAGGCTCACTCTTTATATTTGCCAATATATATGTATCGACCGCCAAAAATGAGTCTCCGTTTTTTGTCATAAGTCCAACACCGTTTTCTAAGGTTTGAACAAAATTTCTGGATAATTTTATATTTTCTTTCGAGATACTAGATGATTTCGGCAACTTCTCGCTTAGGCTTTTTACGTCCAGTTCAATCGCAACCTTATCAATACTCATTTTATTGAACATCTGATTTAGCACAGAGTTTGAGTTAGTTAGCTGCGCCCACAAAAAGTGTACCGGCTCTACCTCTTGATTTTTATTATGCAACGCCAACGACACCGCCGACTCAATTGATTCACTCATATTATTTGTTAATTTCTCAAATATACCATTCATTTTTAAATTCCTTAATTTTATTTATGCAAATATTATAGCAAGTTGAGTGACTTCTTGTCAAGTACATTTAGTCTATGCTTCATATATGCAATTTTAATTTTATTTGTAATATAATTCCAAAAATGTTTATAGGATTTCTAAAATGCCAACAATCATCAATGCAATTAAGAATCGCTCATCAAAAAGAGCATATCTGCCAAAGCCCGTACCCCTCGATATTCAAGAAAAGATTTTAGATGCCGCTGCGATGACGCCAAGCGGAGCAAATATGCAACCTTGGATAACCTATGCAATAAGCAATCAAGAGGTTCTAAAAAACATTGGCGATGCAATTATAGAGAAGATGGAGAGCGGCGTAGAAAATGACCAGTTTATCCAGTATTACCCTCTAAACTGGAAAGCTCCTTATAAGAAGAGAAGAATAGAGACTGGTGTCGGCTTATATAGTTTAATGGGCGTGGACAGAAAAGATGTTGAAAAAAGAACTCAGATGTGGCATGATAACTTTAGATGGTTTGGAGCGCAAACTGTATTTTTTGTCTTTACAGATAAGGCGATGATAGAGAACGCGCATGGTGCACTTATTGATTGTGGCGCGTATATGCAGAGCATTATGCTCGCTGCCACTGAATTTGGCTTAAGCAGCTGCCCTCAAGGCTCGACAACAGAGTTTGGAAAAGTTGTAGCAAAAGCATTGGATGTTCCTGAAAATCTTGCACTTCTTTATAGTGTAGTTATCGGTTACGAGGACAAGGATGCTAAAATCAACCAGTACAGACCAAGCAGAGTTGATTTAAGCGAAAATGTGACATTTATTATTTAAAAAAATTTTGCTTGTAGCGTTCAAACATGCTCTCGTTTCCGCTTACACCGCCGCTATGAATATACAAAATCTCTTCATCGGTCTGCTCAACTAAACACTTCCACAAGCTTGGTGCATAAATCAAATCAAACTCAACTCCGGCTGACAAAAGCTTCTGCTGCATCTCTAAAAATTCTCTATACGGTTTTGCGAAATGGTATTTTTTTTGCGGCTCTAAAATAGTCAAATTTTTCGGTATCTCATGAAGCGCGCTCATCTGCTCTCTTAGATACCCAGCGTCACCTACGCACGAAGTTGTATAAACTCTGTATTCTGGTAAACAAAGAGCCAGATAGAGAGCTGTTGTGCCTGTTCCTGATGGAGTGGCTAAAGATTTTACATGTAAGCCGCTCTCTCTTATCTCATCCGCTAAAACTTCCAACCCAAGCTTTGCCTCTTCTACCGCTCCGCCTTGGTCAATGACAAATGTTTTTTCATCAAGATTGAATCTTAAAGAGGCTATAAAATCTTTATAAAACTTCTGCGTAATTTCTACATGTATCATCCCAAGACTCTTTGCATGATAAAAATTGCCGCTATTTTCGTTTTTTTGTGCATCGCTCAGAGGCTTTGTATAATATGCAAATTCCCAACCCTTATTTTTGCACATTGCGGCAATTGCCAACATTGCATTTGACTGCGTTCCACCGTAAGAGATAATTTTGCTAAGTTTATTTGGAGGAGTTTGTAGAAGCGTGTAGAGTTTGCGATATTTGTTTCCTGCTAAAAAAGGATCTATAAGATCATCTCTTTTAACATAAAAAACCCTCCCATCTAAAGTTATTTTAGATATAGGAGAGTGCATAAAACTACTTGATTACTGCTTTTTTCTCTAGCTCTTTCATTTTTGTCAACATAACAGCTTTTGCTTTTTCCATTTTAAGTCTCTGCTCGATAAACGGTTTTACCTCAGCAAATGTTTTTGTGCTCTTTGCTTTTTTATCTTCGATATAGATTACATGGTATCCAAATTGAGTCTTTACCGGCTCCGTCGTAAACTCTTTGGCTTTCATAGAGAATGCTTTGTCATTAAATGCAGGTACCATTTGACCAGCTGTAAAGTAGCCTAAATCTCCGCCTTCAGAAGCACTTGCACATGTCGATTTTGCTTTTGCAATTTCAATGAACTTATTTTTAAGAGCATCGCCTTTTAACGGCTTAAGCTGAGAAATAATACTTTTTGCATCAGCCTCTTTCTCTACAAGTATGTGACGTGCATTAACGCTTTCATTTTCAACAAACTCATCTTTGTTAGCTTCATAATATTTTTTAAGATCAGCATCTGAAACAGCAATCTTGTCTACCTCTTTTTTTTGCCAAACCTGAATAGCTATCTCTTTTTTAATTCTCTCGGTTACTTCTTCATATTTCTCTTTATACTCATTTGAGTTTAATACACCTGTTTTTTTTGCATCATCATAAACCAGTTCTTTAGCAACCAACTGCTCTAAAACCTGTTTTCTAAACTCCGCCTGTTTCTCTGCCGGAACTTGGTTAAATCTGCCCTGTGTCGCCGTCATAAGCTCTCTATCAACATCTTGTTGAGTAACAGCTGTTCCGTTTACCGTTACAAGTGTTTGTGCCATTGATATAGTTGATAAAATCGCTAAAGACGATACTATTTTTGTTACTGCTTTCATTACGCTTCCTTATTTAATTATAAAAATTTTAGTTTGTTAA
The DNA here is from genome assembly GCA_041654255.1 of Sulfurimonas sp. Classification (GTDB taxonomy): domain Bacteria; phylum Campylobacterota; class Campylobacteria; order Campylobacterales; family Sulfurimonadaceae; genus Sulfurimonas. The sequence continues at coordinate 58,740 of JBAZDX010000005.1, read as the reverse complement.
TACTAATGATTATTAAACAAGGAGCATTTTATATATAATTCCGCCATGAAAAAAGCCACAAAAGAAGAAATTAAAGAGATTCATCAACTTTTTATTGATAATTACAGCGATGCGGTAACTGAACTTGAATATAAAAATGCCTACGAGTTGGTTGTAGCAGTTGCTCTCTCTGCGCAATGCACGGACAAAAGAGTAAATCTGATTACACCCGCTCTGTTTAAAAAATATCCAAACCCAAAAGCCTTGGCAGAGGCAGATATAAAGGAGGTAAAAGAGCTTATTAACAGTTGTTCATTTTTCAACAATAAAGCAAAAAATTTAATAGCGATGGCAAAAAGAGTAACAGAGGCATATGGCGGCGAAATTCCGATGAATGAAAAAGAGCTCGTAACTCTTGGGGGTGTCGGACAAAAAACCGCAAATGTAGTAATGATAGAGTACACGGGAGCCAATTTGATGGCAGTTGACACACATGTGTTTCGTGTTTCACACCGTCTTGGTCTTAGCGATGACACAACAGCCATAAAAACAGAAGCGACGCTTGTTAAAAAATTTAAAAACAACCTCCGCACACTCCATCAGGGAATGGTACTGTTTGGGCGCTACATCTGCAAGGCAAAAAACCCAAAATGCGACGAGTGTTTTTTAACATCTTACTGCAAAACAAAAGAGAGTTTTAAAGTTTGAGATAAAATTGGATTGGTATTTGCTTGAAGAGAGTTATGACAAAATATTTATTACTTATTTTACCACTGTTTTTATTCTCGGCATGTTTTAATAAACACGGGATTTCAGCCAAATACTATAGCGACTGCAAAGAGTATTACGACATCCAGGGTTACTACCATAAAGAGTGCGGCAAGGATGATATTATTACTTATGAAGAGTTCGGCAAAAAAACAGACAAAGTTATTGATTATGTTGTTGGCGCAGAAGAGGAGAAGCCAAAAGGGAATGTTTGGTAAATCACTGATGTTCCTTGCAACTCTATAAAATAAAATTGCAAAATAGTTCTAGGCGTTTTTTTAAAGATGTACTCTAGTACATCGAGAAAAAACAACGACGAAATATGAAGCAATTTTATTTTATGGCTATGAATGTTGCAAAATTTGCCCAGCGGAAGATCACCTCACAGTGCGAGAAACCGCAGTTTTTAGCCATTTTTATATTTTCATCTTCGCTGTATGGCACCAAAACATTCTCCAGCGCTTCTCTTTTTTGCATTATCTCATACTCTGAGTAACCCTGCTCTTTTTTAAAGTCATAGTAGCACTCAATCAAATCTTTATTTAGTTTTGGATGGTGGCTTATAACCTTCTCGCTAAATATAAAAAGTCCATCTTTTTTTAGTGAAGCGGATATTTTTTTAACAAGCTCTTCACGAATAAGAGGTCGAATAAACTGAAGCGTATAGTTACTGATGAAGAGCTCTGCCTCTTTGTACTCATATTCAAGTATATCTGCGTTTGCAAGCTCTATATCTGCCTTAAATGCTTCGCACTTCTTTCTAGCCTGCTCAAGCATCGCCTCAGAGTTATCAAGTCCTATGAGAGTTGCTCTGTTTCTTAGTTTTCTGCTTATATTTATAAGAAGTGTTGCTGTCGAGCAGCCCAAATCATAGGCTATTCCGCCATCTTCCAACTGTTTTAATGCGAAAAACTCCGTAATCTTCTGTGACTCTTTGTAAAACGGTACGCTTCGCTGCAACATGTCATCAAAGACAGCGGCAACCTCTTCGTCAAATTCAAACTGTTTTTTTATTGGCTTTGCAAAGACTTTGTCATTCATTGGCGCTTAATTTCTACCTATTGCATTGAGATCGCTAAATGCCTCTTCTACTCTTTTAACCAAAGTTTTTTGTCCGTCTCTTAGCCATTTTCTTGGGTCATAGTAGTTTTTATTAGGCTTATCTTCGCCCTCCGGATTTCCGATTTGTCCTTGAAGATAATCTCTGTTTTTTTCATAATAATCTTTAACACCAATCCACGTTGCCCACTGCGTGTCCGTGTCAATATTCATCTTGATTACGCCGTAGCTGATTGCTTCGCGAATCTCTTCATGCGTCGAGCCTGAACCGCCGTGAAAAACAAAATTTACAGGCTTTGCACCCGTGTTAAATTTTTCCTCTATATATTTTTGAGAGTTATTTAAAATTTTTGGAGTAAGCACGACATTGCCCGGCTTATAAACGCCGTGAACATTGCCAAAAGATGCGGCAATTGTAAAACTTGGAGAAACTTCGCTTAACTCTTTATATGCATATGCAACATCCTCAGGCTGAGTATAAAGAAGAGAGTTGTCAACACTTGAGTTATCAACGCCATCCTCTTCTCCGCCCGTTACGCCAAGCTCTATCTCTATGCTCATGCCGATTTTGCTCATTCTTTGCAGATATTTTTTACAAATTGCGACATTCTCCTCCAGAGGCTCCTCTGATAAATCGAGCATGTGAGAAGAGTAGAGAGGCTTACCGTGGGTTTTGTAATGTTTCTCGCCCTCATCTAAAAGAGCATCTATCCACGGAAGAAGTTTTTTTGCAGCATGGTCGGTATGAAGAATAACCGGAATTCCATAACACTCAGCCATCATATGCACATGTAAAGCTCCAGAGACTGCACCAGCAATTGCAGCTTTCTCGTTTTCATTGCTCAGACCTTTTCCTGCATAAAATGATGCTCCGCCGTTGCTGAATTGAATAATTACAGGGGAGTTCACTTTCGCGGCAGCTTCCAATATAGCATTTATAGAATCAGTGCCTACTACGTTTATGGCTGGAATAGCAAACCCATTCTCCTTAGCGTACTGATAAACTTTTTGTACATCGTCGCCAAAGAGTACTCCTGGCTTTACAATATTTAAAACACCCATTATTAGACTCTTTTTGTAAAATTTTTGCCTAATTGTATTACAGGCTTCATTTAAAATAACTTTTATAAAAACTTATTATGCTAAAATATCCAAAAAATTATCGGGGATTGAGATGAGACTAACAATAGATGAGTATTGTAAATATTTTAAGATGTCCAAAGAGATGATCAACTCGAAGATTAAAGCAAAAAAATTAAATTATATTATCGAAAACGGCATGACATATATTATAGTGACGAGAAGTTCGCTTGAGAGAGAAAAAAGAGAAGAGATTCATCAAGAAAAAAATATTATACCTAGAGAAAACACTCAAGTAGCCAAACCAAAAACTACCGTTGCTACGGTTATAGCACTCTATCAAAAAGAGAACAGATTTCTTAAAGACAAAATAGCTCAACTAGAGACTAAAGTAGATAAACTCATTGATGACAAAGAGCAGATGCTTCGTGATGAGAGAGACAAAATAGAAAAAATCTACAGCTCAAAAGATGAACAGCTAAAAAACATACTGACTCTTGTAAATAAAAAAATGAGATTTGAAAAAGAAAATGCTGCCATACATGAAGTAGAGAGGTTTGAGCACCAAGGCGAGGCAGAATTAATAAGCGATTTTGATTTTGTTGAATTAAAAGAGTATTTAAAATCATTAAATATTAAATCTTCTCAAAGAAAAGCCATTAAAAAAAGATTTTTGGATGCTTATGACAACGATTCAAGGGTAATACATAGAGATGGCAAACTATACCTAGATTTCTCAAAATACGATTATAGTGATCTGCTTGCTTACTAAAAAAATTAAAACAAAAAATATCGTCGCTTCAATAAATAAATTTGCAGCAGAGAACAACTGTTCACCGTTGGAGTTCTCTTTTAACATCCATAGCGTCGATACATATATAAAAACAACTTCCGATGACGAATTTAAGCTCTATAACGAAGACTCTTTGGACTACTATGGCAATCATGAGAAAATGATAAACGAGCATGTCAGACTCAGGCAGATATACGCTATTGCTATAAAACAGAGTACCAAGCGCATAATAAAACTCAACTATAATATAAATTTCTCAGACAACAACGCTACTCCTGTTATTATTTTGCATCCGGAATCTCAAATTCCTTATAAGCAGTATCAGCCAAAAGAGATATATATGCTTCTGCTAAAAGAGCTAAACAATATAAAAGCGGTAAATAACATACTTATAAATATTTTTGACGAAGAGATGAAAGAGAAGCTCAAAGCTTTTGTCAGATATCTATATATGGGTAAATTTATAAATAAGATTAAAATCCCGCTTTTTATCGGAATCGAGCCGGAAATAAGAAGAAGCAGCAAGCTGCTGATGCGCTTTTTAGACAAAGAGTCAAATCATCAAGTTATAGAAGTCGATGAGGGAGAGGTTCTGGTTGAATTTATAAAGCCTGTTTTTGGGAAAAACGGCTTAAACGCATTCGGTGAGATTATTGACAACAGCCACTTAAACAATAGCGACGATTTAAAATGTTCCATAGACAGTAAAAGCATAGAAATTGTAGAAAATGATGACAGAAAAATCTATAAAAGCAAAATCAAAGGATATGTTCACTTTGACAAGGATGATTTCTATATTGACAACAAAATCAAGATGGAGCATCTCTCTCGCGTTCAAGACTCTGTGGCAAAAGATGAGGCAAACAATATAGAAGTTATTATCTCCCAGCACGACACTTCTCTGGACAGTGTAGGAGAAGGCGTAAAGCTTACCTCAGAAACTATACATATAAATGGTCATGTCGGCGCAAAATCAAATCTAAGGGCAGTCAATCTTTCGATATACGGAGCAACTCATCAAGACTCATCACAAGAGGCAAAATTTGCCGAAATAAACAGGCATAAAGGCAAATTAAGATGTCACAGCGCAAAAATAAAACTTCTTGAAGGCGGAGAGGTTCACGCTACCAATGTTGAGATAGAAAGTTCTCTCGGCGGAACAATATATGCAGAAAATGTAACAATCGGGCATGTAAAAAATAATCTCAAAGTTTACGCATCTAATTCAATTAACATTAATCTTGTGAGCGGAGAAGATAATCTATTTAAGATTAATTACAAAGATATTCCTACTCTAAACAGCAGATATAATTTTGTGACAAAAGAGATAGAAGATTTAAAATACCGCCTTGAGGGTGCTCAAAAACACACCCTCTCAGAGGTTCCGATTCTAAAAGAGCAGATTAGAAAGCTAAGAGCTCAACAAAATATGATTATTAATGGAGTAAAACATGCAAAAATTACAATTAATGAAGCTCTAAGAGGCTTAAACACGGTTATCTTTACACTAAACAATGGTCAAGAGCTTACCTTCAAAACAGAAGCGAAAATATACGAGTCATTCTATCTAGTAGAATCAGACAGCTACATCACACTCCATCCAACAAACAAAAGAGTCTCCATAAACTCTTAACAACTCTCCTCTTTTCATACTTTTTTATTTTTTATTTCTTTGCTCTTTTTTTATTTCTTCACTTTAAAGCAGTTTTTTGTTTTAGATACAACACGGTATTCCGTATGTTGTGTATTTTATTATTGATTTAACATAATATTTATATATTATAAAACACTATAAACAAAATATAAAAGTATTTTATTAATATGTTTATATAAATTAAATGTATATTTAAGTATTTATTCCGTACAATCACTCCATGCAAATTAATGATCTGTTTAATATTCTTCATAACTCCATAGAATCCAAAAATAATGGAAAAAAGATATCCCTAAAAGATATGGCTGATTCATTAGGAATATCTATGCGCACATATCAGGATTGGAAGCTGGGGCGGGCAAAGCCTCAAGCAGCAATTACTGTTATGCAAATGCTTGGCAAATTAGAAGATGAAGAGATTATTAGAGCAGTAAGAAAAATCAATAACCTTAAGGATTAAGTTGATGGGCACACTAACAAAACAAGAAAGAGATGGCTTAGAGGATGTTTTTTTGTCTATACATACACATGATGATAGATATAAAAGAATGAGAGAATTATCGTCTTTGATTATAGCTAGCAATATTAGTAGTGCTGCCTCGAAACTACTAAAACGTGCGAAAATCGGACTAAAAAAGGGTAAAACATCATATTTTTTATCATTTTTTGATAAAAAGAAGAAATCTTTAAGCAAATAAACTATAAAGTGTCTATAGCTGAATTACTGTTGCTCTGAAATTTTATTTTAAAGCCTTAGTAGTTTCGGAAAATCTTTATAAATTCAAGGGTAGATTTATGAATAAAGCTCAATTCGTTGAACTAGTACAAGCAAGTGGCAATTACAAGACTAAAGTTGAAGCTGAAGCAGCTATCAGAGCATTTACAGATGCAGTAGCGTCTGCATTGGTAAAAAAAGAAGATGTTTCTCTTGTAGGATTTGGAAGCTTTAGCGCTTCATTACAAAAAGGTAAAAGTGGTAAAGTTCCAGGCACAAGCAAGACTTATACTACAAAAGATAAAATGGTTCCTAAATTTAAAGCTGGCAAAGGTCTTAAAGACCGCGTTGCTGCTGGTAAATAAACCTTAATTTGTCGCAATTTTTTTGCGACAAATTACTCTCTTCAATAAACCCCTGTTTCTATACGCTTCTTTTATTACCTTTTACCAATAAAACTCCGTTAATAAATTTTATTTTCAATAAAACTAGCTACAATATAATTATTATATACCTAAAATGGAGACAAAATGAAAAAAACAATAGTTGCGTTACTAATGATACTTGCAGTAAACCTTACTGCACAGAGTAAAAATCCGCATGTTGTTCTGGAAACAAATCAGGGAATCATAGAACTGGAACTGTTTCCGGAGGTAGCTCCTTTGGCGGTAGAAAATTTTACTACGCATGTTAAAAATGGCTATTACAACGGACTTATATTTCACAGAATCATCAAAGATTTTATGATTCAAGGTGGAGACCCGAGTGGAACAGGCAGAGATGGAGAGAGTATTTGGAAAAAAGATTTTAAAGATGAGTTTACAAACAAAATGTTTGACAGGGCGGGTGTCCTTGCTATGGCAAACAGAGGTCCTCATACAAACGGCAGTCAGTTTTTTATAACAACTGCTCCTGCTCCTTGGTTAAATGGGAGACATACGATTTTTGGTCAAGTTACTGCCCAAACAATGGGAAATGTAAAAAAACTTGAAAACGTTCCAACACTTGGACAAAATGCCGGAGACAGACCTGTTGAGACACAAAAAATAATAAAAGCATATATCAAAAAAGATTGATTTATTTCATTAAAAAACAGAGCTTATGGTGATATTATAAATATTATTTGAACATAATTACACCAATAATAAGAGAGGTATTTAATGGAATTTCATACAGTAGATAAACTTCAAAAACAGGCCCTTAAGAAAAGCGCTGCTGATTTTACAAGATTAGGCTTCGCTCTATTTTTTATGATTTGTGTATTGACGTTCACTTTTCTGAGCAATGGCGGAATCTCAAACAGCATGTTTTTGGCTGTTGCCGCTCTTATTGGCGCATATATGGCGATGAATATTGGGGCTAATGATGTAGCAAACAATGTTGGTCCAGCAGTCGGTTCAAAAGCACTCACGCTCACAACAGCAATAATCATAGCCGCTGTATTTGAAGCTGCGGGTGCACTTATCGCCGGTGGTGAAGTTGTTAAAACAATAAAAAACGGTATTATCGACATCTCTGCGTTTGGCGGCAATCCTGACCCGTTTATTTGGGCGATGATGTCGGCTCTTCTTGCAGCAGCTCTTTGGCTAAACTTTGCCACAATGATGAAAGCTCCTGTTTCAACAACACACTCTATCGTTGGTGCTGTTATGGGAGCAGGGATAGCGGCTGCGGGATTTGGCGTCGTAAACTGGGGTACGATGGGCGGCATTGTTGCTTCTTGGATAATTTCGCCTCTTTTAGGCGGGATAATTGCTGCCGCTTTTCTTTTTGCTATCAAAAAATCAATTGTTTTTAAAGAGGACAAGGTTCAAGCTGCCAAGACTTACGTTCCTGTATTTGTTGCAATTATGGCATTGGCGTTTGTTACCTACATCATACTCAAGGGTGTTACGCAGATATGGCCAAAAATTATAGAGCTTCTCAACATGTTGCCTCTTGTTTCTCTTGAAATTACGAAGAAACCGGCATTTGCTACTGCATTAATAATCGGTTTTATCGTGGCAGTTTTTGTCTATTTTTTCATTAAAAAAAGAGTTAGCTCAAATACGACTGTTTTACAAAACACCAAAGATTCCGTAAATACTCTCTTTACAATTCCTCTTATTTTTGCAGCGGCTCTGCTAAGCTTTGCACATGGCGCAAATGATGTTGCTAACGCAATCGGACCACTGGCTGCAATAAATGATGCAGTAGTCAACCGCGGTGTTTCCTCAAGCGCCTCTATTCCACTCTGGGTTATGGGTGTAGGCGCATTAGGTATCTCTCTTGGACTCGCGCTCTATGGTCCTCAACTTATTAAAACAGTAGGTAGTGAAATAACTGAACTGGATCAGATAAGAGCATTCTCGATTGCAATGTCCGCTTCTGTGACCGTTATTGTCGCATCTCAGCTCGGGCTTCCCGTCAGCTCAACCCATATCGCAATAGGCGGAGTTTTTGGTGTCGGCTTCTTAAGAGAGTGGCTCCACATAAAAGATGAGAACAATCACACCGTTGAAGAAGATGTTCTTATAATAAAAGATGAAGAGCTAAATAAAAATGCATATAAAGCCGAGCTAAAATTACTACAAGAAAAAAGTGATAAAACACAACCTGACTATACAAGAATAGTAGAGCTCTACAAACTTATTGCGACTGAGAAAAAGATAATTAAATCGACCAAGAAAAATATTAAAAAAGCTAAAAAAGTTCAATATGTTAGAAGAGATGCAATCAAAAAAATAGTAGCTGCATGGCTCATAACAGTACCGGTTGCCGCAGTACTTGCCGGAGTGCTCTTTTTTACAATAAAAGGTATTATGATTTAATACGGTAACTGAGAAATTTTTAATATTATAAGTTTACCTATAATTTTTAAAATCTCTCTTTGTTATCTCTAGCGCTTTATAAAAATCCATAATTTCACCGCCATGTTCAGCTTGAAATTTTTCAGCCTCTTCTTTATTTAAAAAAGCATACTTGCTGATTTTACTCATCGTGCCTCTTACTCTGCTGCCTACAACATAGTAAGCCTTTGTGGCATCAATAAATTTTAAACTGCCTACATCTACAACCATTGGATTTTTAAGCTCAATACCATCACCAAGATGATCTTCTAGGCAGTGCAAAGAGCAGTATTGATGTGTTTTGCCGCCATATGTCGCACTGTGGCTTGTTTTAAAGTATTTAATTAAATCCATACCGCATCTTGGACAAAATTGCTTATCTGCGCCATCCTGAAGCAAAACGGCATCTTCTTTATTGACGCTTTGAAACATACCTGTTTTGCCAACAATATCTTTTTGTGAACTACAACCAATGAACAAAAGCATAGTCATGGTCAAAATCATTATTTTATACATCTATTACTCCTATATTTATATAATATTAGCAAGAAATGATTACTATATTGTTAAATTAAATAAAATGGATTGATATGAAGAACAAAATAATAAAATACATTAAAGAAATTCTTATTTTTTTAATTTTAATGACAATTTTTGCAAATATATTAAGCCTCTACAGAGGCAACAACTTAAACAAGGAGGCGCTAAATATTTCTAACGTATCTCTTCTGCATGACAGCTCATACACTTTACCAAAAAATGAGCCTATTCTAATCCATTTTTGGGCTACTTGGTGTCCTACATGTAAGGCAGAAGCACCAAATATAGAGACTATCTCTGAGAATTACAATGTCTTGACAATTGCGCTAAAGTCAGGAAGTGATGCCGAAATAGAGGAGTATCTAAAAAAACGTGATTTAAATTTTAAAGTAGTCAATGACATAGATGGAACGATTACAGAAAAATTTGGTGTATCAATATTTCCGACAACTATTATTTATGATAAAAATGGTAAGGTTTTCTTTAGTGATGTAGGTTACACGAGCACTTTTGGATTGTGGCTTAGGATGTTTTTGGCAGGGTTTTAATTGTTATGCATTAAAACGAACAAGTCCGTTTTAATGGCAGGGACAAATGTCCCTTGCTGCTATTTATTGATTTTAACCTCGTATGCTTCATGAGATAAAGGCACCCAAGGACGTTTAATATGCTCTGGGCGACGAAGTGTAGAGTTTTCATCTAAACCGCGTGTCAGCTCATCTCTCCATGATTGATAAACCTTAAAGTTGTTACCATAATTCACAAAGATATCACCTATTTTATCACCGGCTTGTGCAGGCTCTAGAATAACTTTTTGGTGCCAGCAGTGCATACCTGAGATTGGGTCTGGATGTGGTGCTGCCACAGCATTTTGCCATGAGCCGCTAAGTCCATCCCACCAAATGTTCCCGCTGTCTCTGTTGTAGTTGGCAAATCTCTCTGCTTTAAACGGCTTGATACCCTCTATGTACTTGAGTTTACCCTCTTTTCCGTCCATTTGAACTTCAGCAGTTGGAACACCAAAACTATTGATTCCGGCTTTTCCACTGTAATCTTCAATCTTAATCTGTGCGCCGTCTTTACCGACATTCTCTACAGGATGAGCAATAAATTTAGGGTCATTAATATTTCTAGGTACCGGTTGTGAATCAACCTTGCCGTCACTAACTCCATTTGGAATAGTTACGGAGTTAGTCAATTTCCATCTTCCTCCATGGTGTGAACAAGCAAGTGTACCTGGAAGAACGCCCTCTGTCGGCACTGCCATCGCTACAAAGAAGCCTGATTCTAACCCAGATAAACTATCTACAATTCTAACACGAATCGCATCTCCGCGCTTAAACCCTTGGCGAGCCGCATCACCGGTTGAAATCCAGATCGGGTCATGGTTTTGTGAAATCTCCATCAAGTGCTTAGAGTTCGCAGAACGCGTATGAATATTGTACGGTAATCTAAATACAGTATTTAATGCATACGAGTCTTTCTCTGTCATATATGAGTGATTTACATGAGATACTAGATGTACCATCTTTTTTTTCTCTTCTTCACTTCTTGGATAGAACGGAATAGCGTATTCCGGCCATTTCCAGTCATCTGCTAGCCACTCACAGAAAAAGTCAAGTTTTTTGTCCGGTGTAGCAAACCCTTCCATCTTCTTACCGTTAATTTCAATACCGATAGGTTTTGTTTGACCGTGTGATTCTGCAGTCATTACACCTGTTCTCTTGTTGATATTAACATGTTTTTTATCATATTTATGCCCATGAGAGATATAGTTTTCACCGTCATCTTTGATTTCACGCTCTTGTGCAGAGTAGATATTATTCTCTTCCATCCAAGCACCGTAATCTCTGAGATATTCATATACAGGGAATTCAGAATTCTTGTATCTCTCGTCTGTTGTTGCAGTTGCTTTTAGATTTGGCAAGTTGTCGCCAAACGCCGCATCATACCACTCAGCAATAGTAACAGGTTTACCTGGATTCTTTTTAGATTCCCACATTTTTTTGATTCCAAGTTTTCCTGTCGGATCAATATAGTTGACACACATATCAAACCAAAATTCATTATCTTCCCAAACTTCACCAAGACCGGCTTTAATGTGTGCCTCAAGTGTAGCACGGGCAGGATTTTTAGGTTTCCATCCAGCTTTCTCTAGAGCAACTCTTAAAACCGGCTGACGGAAAGATGTCCATCTTGCCGGCATTGTAGCCTCGGAGTGCTGATCATGTCTCTCGCCTGCAAGTCCAACCGGTAAAATATAGTCCATATACCAGTTTGTCTCAGACCATATCGGAGATAGATTCATAGTAAGTTCCATCTTAGACTCATCTTTTAAAGTCTCTATCCATCTAAATCCATCCGGATTAATCCAAACCGGATTGTACATACGAGGGATATATACAGATAGTTTTTGAGGAACTTTAAGCCCTTTTGCTATCCATTTATTTTGCCACTCAGTGTCAGTTAAAAGATGCGGTAGCAAAAATGACATTTCATAAGATGACAAAGGCCATTCCGGCGGATATGTCAACTCATTATAAACATCTACTTTTGCAATATTTTCACCGCGCATTCCCTGACCGACAGTTGAGCTTCCCCCCTTGCCAGATACAGAAATTACATGCCAGTGGTGGAAAAACGTTCCACCCTCCGGTCCGATTGCACCGCGAAGTGCAAGAGCAAAGTAACCGGTACGGCCACCCATCCAGCCACCACGATTTCCAGCAGCTGATGCTCTCCAGAAATATGTAGATATAGACTCGCCTGCCCATATAAACATATCATAAAGTGCTTCTAGTTTATATGCAGGAACGTGTGTTTCTTTTACGGCAAAATCAAGAGTATAAGGAGAGTACAACTCTTTTAATACAGCTAGGAAAGTATCAAAGTCATCTCCACTTGGAACTTTAGAGATGTACCCCTTGCTAACCATAAACTCTAAATACTTTTTATTATCTAAGAATACTTCCCAGTTAATCCACTTTTTAACAAAAGCTTTATCTACTTTATTTTCACTCAGAATTCTTTGTGTTAGGTAAAGATATATAGCCGGTTCAGTACCAGGCCAAGCAGCAATCCAAAGGTCAGCCATACCAGCAGAGTTTGAGAGACGAGGGTCCATAACGACCATCTTAGCGCCCTTAGCTCTTGCATCAGCAATAAAAGCCGCTGATTGAGCGAAGTAGTGTCCTGCATCTGCAGCGTGTGAAGAGTTTAGGAAAATCAGTTTAGCATTTGCCCAGTCCGGAGAAGTTCTGTCATCGTTTGCAAATTGAATAGTCGGAGTACGGCCATTTGCAGAACAGATGTTAGTGTGTGAGTTATAAGCGTCCAAACCTAGTGTATGCCAAATTGCCGGAACGAAACCATTCTCGTTTGGACGGCCTACGTGGAACATTACTGATTTTTTTGAAACTTCATCACCCTTCTCAATAGTCTCCGCCATTTTGTTACCGATAGTAGTCATAGCTTCGTCCCAAGTAGTACGAATCCATTTACCCTCTCCACGAGCAGAGCCTGGAGCACGCTTAAGCGGGAATGCTATACGATCCGGATCATACATTTGAGATTGAACGGCATAACCTTTTGCACAGTTACGACCGCGGCTTCCCGGATGAAAAGGGTTACCCATATATTTTTTTACCGTAAATGATTTTTTATCAACCCATGCAGTTAAGCCACATGAAGCTTCACAGTTTGAACATGCTGTCGGGATTATCATAAAATCATTAACTTCTATACCATCAGGATTTGATTCGCTTCTAACGCCATGACGACCAATACCGCCTCTTTTCCAATCATTGCCGTCTAACTCTTTAAAGTCATTCCACTCGCTCATCGGAGGATAAAATGATAATGAATTAGGAGTATTTGTAAACTTGCTCTCGCTAACAGACTCAGCGATAGCATCAGTTGTAAATACGCCTCTCGCAATAGTAGCACCTGCAACAGTAAATGCAGCACCTTTTAAAAATGTTCTTCTACTTTGTAAATACATTAAAATATTCTCCCTAGCTCATTGGTAATAATTGTGGAATCATTAGCCATACATGTTTAACAATTGCTAAACCGACTAATGCTAAAATCGCTGCAAGTTTTAAAATACTCTCAGATTTACTAGCTCTACTCAACACTATAAACAGCATCGGTAAAAGATAAGCCATCCATTGACCTAACCAAAACATTACACTGTATTGTCCATGACCCTTAATATAATCAAGAGTTGCAGCAACCTCTTCTGCTTTCATCGGTCCGAATATATACTCTGACATGTAGATAATAAATGACATCAGCGCGCTTAGACCAAGAATAACAGCTAAAGTGTTTTTTGCTTCGCCGCTAAGTTTGTTTCCGCCAAGTAAAATCATAAATGCAGCACCTGCAAGCAGCGCCGCTAAAATCATTTGTGCAGACTCAGTCGGCATTTGCCATAGTTCACGAGCTGTACATTGAGCCATAAGAGCTGCCGTATAAAGCGTAACAGGAATCGCAAGGATTGTTACCCATAATAATAATTTATCATAAGCTTCATCATTTTTCTTCCAAGCATAGAACACAAGAAGTGTTAAAAGACCCAAAAATGTCGATGCCATAAAAGAACCGATTGCTATTGCAGATGTCCAGTTTGAATAGACAAATATATGCCACATTCTAAACGGTTGATGTAAATCAGCCAACGTGAAAAGCAAGAAGATGTTAATAAAAACAAAAGCTACTATTGCAGTTGGAAGTCTTAAATTTTTAACCGATTCCGGATGTGTTCTAAGAAGCATAAACAGCATAAATATAACACCGGTACCAATGCTCTTTGCCCACATATTTACCGTAACAAGCCAAGGCCAAACTATCCCCGGCAGTGCTACATCTAGAGTTACTACAGCATTTGTTGCTGCTAATGTTTCATGTACCATTAGTGGTGTCCTCCTACTGGAAGTGTAGTTATATTGCTAAACAATGAATGTCCGCTTATTCTCTGAGAAGCAAGAGGATTAAGAGTAACATTTCCGCCGCCAACATAAAAGTGGTGAGGATTTGTCCCTTTTTCAGGTTTACGCACCTGAACTCCGCCTTGATGCACTTGAATATATTTAGAAATATTTGAAGTCGGATCTTCAAGGTCACCAAAAATATTTGCTTGAACAGGACATGCAACAACACAAGCAGGCATCATACTTGAAGCCACACGGTGAGCACAATATGTACATTTGTCAGCAGTTTGTGTTTGAGGATCTATATAAATAGCTCCGTAAGGACAAGCCATTACACAACCTGCACAGCCGATACAACGCTCTTTATCAATGTTTACAATGCCGTTATCCAGATAGTGAAGAGCACTAACCGGACAGATTCTTTCACATGGAGCATTCTCGCAGTGATTACATCTCAGTGGCGTAAATGTTCTTCTTGTTTCAGGAAAAGTTCCAACATCTACATATTTAACACGAAGTCTCCATGTACTAAGTGGAACTTGATTTTCCACTTTACATGCGATCTCGCACCCTTTACATCCCATACACAGATGTAAATCAACTAGGAAACCTAATTGCATATATTCTCCTTATAGCCTTTTAATAGACAAATGTTAAGATTTATAACTATGGTTAATCTTTTAAAAAAGAAGTCCTCATTCTAAAAAAACATAGAAATTCTCATCAGAAGAATACTACCTACATAAAGCTTAAATTAGTTATAAAAATGTGATAATTTTATAATAATTTTTATCTATGTTAATATTTTAAAGCTATTTTTTTACTCATCATCAAACAGAGCTTTCTCTTCAAGACAAGCTTTTCCCTCTTTATAGCCCTCTACGTGAGCACCATGCTTATAAGTTATTTCTCCGCCCATTTTGCCTTGAAAGAGTACGCCTGCACTAACTGCCGCTACAAAAACTATTGATAAAAATTCTACTTTATAAATCTTTTTAAAATATCCAAACAAGTTGATTGCTGCTGCCAAGCCAATAGCTATTGCCAAATATTTTCCAAGTTTTGCATGCTCCCCAAGAGCTGATTTTCCATCAGCCGAAAGATACTGAAAAACTTCACCGGCATCCTCTTTGCCTGTTAAAAATGCAATGCCGACAAAAATTGCGGCAAACAGTATGAAACCTGTAGATATTTTTTGAAGTGTCTCACTCGGCTTAAGAAGATAAACCAAACCTATGACTAGAGCTATTAGAGGTAGAACTACCGCGAAGTGTACTGAAGCAGGATGTAACATGTTAATGCCTTTATATTAAAATATAAGGGCATTTTACATATAAATTTTTATCGTTTCTTATAAAGTAAAAACTAGTTTTATTTTTTAAGTCTAACTCTGACCGACTGCTCGTGCGCTGTAAGTCCCTCTATCTTTGCAATAAGTGCGCACTCTTCGCCTATCCCGTTTATAGCTTTCTGGCTAAAAGAGATAATTGATGTCTTTTTCATAAAATTTTCAACCCCAAGCGGAGAGTAAAACTTAGCAGTTCCACCTGTCGGAAGTGTATGGTTAGGACCTGCCACATAATCTCCGATTGCTTCAGGTGTGTTGTGTCCTAGAAAAATCGCTCCGGCATGTTTGATAAGCGGAAGCAGCTCAAAAGGAGAGATTGTCGCGACCTCAAGATGCTCGGGCGCAATTTGGTTCATAAGAGTGATTGCTTCTTCCATATCTGCGGTTACAATTATTGCTCCGCGCTCCTCGATGGATTTTCTTGCTATCTCTTGGCGTGGGAGTTTTAAGAGCCAATTTTCAATCTCAATTTTAACCTCATCAGCCAACTTTTGTGACGGAGTGATTAAAATAGAACTTGCCATCTCGTCATGCTCTGCCTGAGACAACATGTCAATAGCCATATGAGAAGGATTTGCGCTCTCATCCGCTAAAATTCCGATTTCGCTCGGTCCTGCTATCATATCTATATTTACATCGCCAAAAACCATCTTTTTTGCAGTTGCCACAAAGATATTTCCCGGTCCGGTGATGACGTCAACCTTTGGAATAGTCTCTGTACCGTAAGCCATCGCCGCGATTGCACTTGCTCCGCCGACTTTGTAAACTTCGTTTACTCCGCATAGATGGCAAGCCGCAAGAAGAAGCTCGTTTGGTTCATTATTTGGTGTTGGCGTACAGACAACAATCTTTTTAACGCCTGCAACCTGAGCCGGAATAACATTCATTAGCAGTGATGAGGGGTAAGCAGCTTTGCCTCCCGGAATATATAATCCTGCACTGTCAACCGGAGTAACCCTTTGACCAAGTATTATCCCCTTTGGCTCATCGTCAAACCAAGACCTAGGCTTTTGCTTCTCATGGTAAACTTTAATTCTGTCATATGCAAGGTGCAATACGGATTTTAGTTTTTCATCAAGATTGACATAAGCTCTGCTCATCGATTCAGTTGAGATTTTAAGCTCATCGTCGCTCTTTGGAGTCCAGTTATCAAACTTTGCTATATGCTCTTTTAAGGCTTTGTTTTTGTCGCTTTTTATTTCGTCTATAATATTTGAGACAATAACACTTACATGTGCCATGTCCATTTTGCCTCGTCCTAGAAGCTCGTCAAACTGGGCTTTAAAATCAGTGCTTTTTGAATTTGTAAAAATCATTATCTACTTTTTCCCTTTGCTAAACTCTTCTTTTACGATAGCGAGTGCCTTTAAAAAATTCTCAGCATCCATGGCACCCATAAGCGGGTTAAACATAGGCTCCCCGTTTGGTTTTAAAAACCAGATAGCAGGGGTACCGGGCTGCCACAGCTCTTGTGGTACAAAATCATTCTCATCGCTGTATGAGATTATTGAAACAAAATTTTTATTTAGCTCTTGCGTAACTCTTTCGTCTTTAAAAGTAGTGTTATCTAATATTACACAATATTTACATTTATGGCTAGATGAGACAAACAAAACCGGTTTTACGACTTTTCGCGCACTCTTAATTCCCTCATGATAATCTTTTTCCCACTTTATTTCAGCAGCCGAGAGATTAATCATAACACCCAGCATTAAATATATAAATAAGTTACGCATCTGTTTTTACCTTTAATAGAAGTTCTTTGGCACACTCAAGTGCGCTTTTGTCAGTTACATCAATTATAATATCCGCAACGGCCGCATATTGGGGCAAACGCTCCTTATAGAGCTCTTTTGCCTTTTTCAAATCATTTAGCAGCGGTCTTTTTTTAAGTTTTTTTGCTGCATTTGGATGACTTTTTATTCGCTTGAGTATTTTATCAAAAGGCGAGTTTAAAAAAACAACAACTCCGATATCCTTCAAGTTTTTCTGCTTATAAAATCCGCCGCCTGTTGATATGAGAGTATTTGTTACACTGTTTTGCAGCCATAAAGAGACTTTTTTCTCTAAATTTCTAAAGTACTCTTCGCCGCTCTCTTCAAATATTTTTTTAACAGTTCTGTTTTCCATGCTCTCTATCAAGTCGTCCGTATCTATCGACATGTAGTCAGATATTTTGATAATTTCACGGGCCACACTGCCCTTGCCTACGCCCATAAATCCAACTAAAATAATATTTTTCACTTCTAATTTTCTACTTTCATTGTAAACATACTCATGTCAAAATCTGGTTTAGTTTTGATAATTTTTGCATAAATCAAAACCGGAATAACGATATTGTACTCTAATATTATCATGCTTGCTATAAATGTAATCGCAAAAATCGGCAAAAGATAAGGAATAAAAAATGAAATTATAAAGCCTACAAGGGAGGTTATAAATAGTATAAATTGAGCTTTCGCCAATCTTTTGTCAATCATATCATTCATTGTCGGGATGCTCATATATCCCTTGGCATTGAGGTGAAACCAGACCAAAAACGGAACTATTTTATATAACATTCCCGACATAATCGAGAAGATAAATCCGCCGCCTATCAGCACCGAGACGACTACAATATATTTTCCGTCGTAAAAATCGTTTATCGCCCATGCAAATGCGCCCAATGTCATAAAAATTGCCGCACTTCTCCAGTACCAGACAGTTATGTCACTAATTGGACGGCGGCGGGCATTTAGTTTTAAATAGACTGTTGTAGCAAATGCCCAGAAGAAGAGAGCAACCCATATTTTCGCCACCACACTGTAAGATTCAAAATAGAGATTTAAAGCCAGCCATAAAAAGAGTCCTGTACTTATCAGCCAAACAACCTTTTGTTTACAAAACTTTTTAAATCTCGGCGCTACATAAAACATAGGCAATATATGAAAAGCAACACCTATAATTAAAATCCCTGCAAAACCAAAAATAGCCCAAACACTGTGAATATTTGCAAGCATTGCATGAAACTCTGAAAATTTACCCGTGCCGTGTGACGCCAGCAGGTGCATTCCCAGCAAAACTATGATGAGCGCAAATACTAAACTCGTAATCATCGCTTTTACGCTTGGCGTTATATTTGTAACTGATTTAAGCCCAACTAACATCGAAATTATCATGGCCAAAAACCCAGTGCCTAAAAAGAGTGATGCACTTAAGATAAGTTTTGAGAAACCATACTGTAAGCCAAAAATCATAAAAAGAGTACCGAAAAGTAAAAAAAAGTGTGATATCTTGGCAACCGTATCGACTTTGGCAATTTTTACCCCAGCCAAAACCGGCAGCATCTGAGTCAATGCCCCGAGCATTACAAAGCTTAAAAAACCGATGGTGATTGCATGCGTAATTGCTATCGAATCTAAAGAGAAGCGGCTAGAGAGTGTCTGCGCATCGCTTAAAAGGATTAAAACTCCGGCCAAAACACCAAAAAGAGGTGCTGTTAAAAAAAATCTAAGCGGCGCTGATATGGGCGGCGCTTGATCAACCGAAAGTCCGTCAAAATCCATATCTGCTTTCCCTTTTACTGAGCAATCATCGACCGCATCATATCTACAATGCGGTCAGATTCTGCACTTAGGTGCTGCTGAGCCATAGTGTAGAGCATCTGCTCCTCTTTCATGTTGTGCTGCTGCATTAAAATCATAAGCGTTTCGCTGTTGCCAAAAAATTTATCTTTATCCTTTGCCTCTATTGCCTTGCCCATCTCTGCTATTAAGTTTCTCATCTGAGCATGTTCATGTCTCATCATGGCAGTTGGACCCTGCGTCATCCCTGTTTTTTGCTCAAACTCTAGAAACATAACACGCTCTTCCATCTGAAAATGTCTCTCTATCTCTTTTGCAAAAGTCTCATATGCCTCTTTCGCGCGCTCTATCGATTTTGAAACCGCATCTTCCATATTGGCAAAAAGTTCGTCACACTCTCCGTGGCTTGCTGTCAAATACTCTTTTATTGTACTCATAATTTATACCCTGATTGTTAAAATTTTCGTATTATATTAAAATAATTTAAATAAAAACTACCACGAATCAATAATCAATTCGAATTGCTGTTTAAACAGCTTTTTACTATTTTTTACTATAATAGCCTTTTTAATTCAGATAGGATAAATAATGAAAAACAAAAAGTTAATTACTCTTGGTTTTGCTTCTGTAGCAGTTGCTCTAGCTTTACTGTTTTCTACAAATCTATTTGCCACCGCTACGGATAAGGCGGAGAAGAAAGAGAATAAAGAGGCATCAAGGCTTGAAGCTCTGGCAAAATTTACAAAAGTCATAAGTATAGTTGAGCAGTACAATGTTGATAATGTAACAATTGAAGAGCTTATGGATAAAGCACTTGAGGGTATGATGAGCAACTTAGACGCTCACTCAAACTATTTAACACAAAAAGATTATAAAAATTTAAAAGTTCAGACAAACGGCGAGTTTGGCGGTCTTGGAATCACTGTTGGAGTAAAAGACGGCGCTCTTACCGTAATCGCTCCTATTGAGGGCACTCCAGCGGATAAAGCCGGCATAAAAGCGGGCGATATTATCCTCAAAATCGATGAAAAATCTACTCTAAGCATGACTATTGATGAGGCTGTTTCAATTATGAGAGGCAAAGTCGGTACAAAAATTGAGTTGACCATTGTCAGAGAGGGTGAGACAAAACCTCTTCCTATCAGTATAACAAGAGGAGTAATCACAATAGAGTCTGTTTACGCAAAATCTATCGGAAATGACATTCAATATATCCGCGTGACAAGCTTTGACAAAAAAGTTGTAGCCGATGTTGCAAAAGCCATCAAACAAAGAAAAGCAACTACAAAAGGGATTGTTCTTGATTTAAGAAATAACCCTGGCGGACTGCTTGACCAAGCTGTCGGACTTGTAGATCTCTTTGTTGACAAAGGCGATATCGTTTCTCAAAAAGGCAGAAACAAAGCTGATGATGAAATTTATACGGCAAAACCTGAAAATACTATAACCGGAGTACCTTTGGTTGTATTGGTTAACGGCGGAAGTGCAAGTGCGAGTGAGATTGTAAGCGGCTCGCTTCAAGATCATAAAAGAGCGATTATCGTAGGTCAAAACACATTCGGAAAAGGAAGCGTTCAGGTTGTGCTCCCTATAACTGAAGAGGAAGCGATTAAGCTAACTATTGCAAGATACTACCTTCCAAGCGGGCGAACTATCCAAGCGGTCGGTGTAAAGCCTGATATTGAAGTTTTTCCTGGTGAGGTCAAAACAAATAAAAATGAGTACGCGTTAAAAGAAGCTGATTTAAAGAAACATTTAACAGAAGAGCTAGAGAAAGTTGACGGTGCTCAAGAAGCAGAGGAAGAGGCTAAAAAAGACTCAAAACATATCATATCGGATGAGATGATAAACAAAGACATTCAGCTCAAAGTCGGTACCGATATCATAAAAGCATTAATTATCACAAAAGGAGTGTAACTAGATGGAAAAGAGAGAACTGCTCTACGAAGGAAAAGCAAAAAAGCTCTTCTCAACCGATGATGACAACTTGCTTATCTCAGAGTTTAAAGATGACTTGACTGCGTTTAATGGAGCAAAAAAATCCAGCGAGGCAGGCAAAGGTGCTCTTAACAACAAAATTTCAACAGAGCTTTTTAAACTTTTAGAAGCAAATGGCATCCAGACGCATTTCGTAAAGATGCTAGATGATAATAACATGCTGCATAAAAGAACCAAAGTTATATTGATTGAAGTGATTGTACGCAATATTGCAACAGGAAGCCTAAGCAAAAATCTCGGCATAAAAGACGGAACAATTTTACCGTTTACCCTTGTTGAGTTTGATTATAAAAATGACGCTTTGGGCGACCCGAAACTGAATGACCAACATGCACTTATCCTTGGACTTGTTGATTTTCAAGATGAACTTGACAAACTTCGCCGTATGGCAAGACAGATAAATGATATACTAAAACCATACTTTGCAGACAAAGGTCTCAATCTGGTTGACTTCAAACTTGAATTTGGAAAAGACAGCAGCGGAAATATTATCCTAATAGATGAGATTAGCCCCGACAACTGCCGTTTTTGGGACATGGTAAGCGGCGAGAAGATGGATAAAGACAGATTTCGCCAAGGTTTAGGCGGTTTGACAGTGGCTTACGAGCAAGTTTTAAACCGAATACTCGGTAAATAGCACTAGTGCTATGAGCTTGACGCTGAGTTGCTTATACCCTTGTGGTACAAACTTAGCGTTAGCGTAGGCAGCGGAATTACTTCCGAAGCCGTAATAAAAAAATTAATTTTAGGGAAGTAATAATGAAAGCAATAGTAAACGTATTTTTAAAAGCGGGTGTTTTAGACTCTCAAGGCAAGGCGGTGCATCATGCGCTTGAGTCTTTACACTTTAGTAATGTAAGTAATGTTCGCGTCGGAAAACAGATAATATTTTCTCTTGACGAAAAAGATGAGAAAAAAGCAATTGCTGACGTTACAAAAATGTGTGAGGAGCTTCTTGCAAATACGGTAATCGAAGATTATACGATTGAGCTGGTAAAATGAAAGTAACAATCTTACAGTTCCCCGGTACCAACTGCGAATATGACACACAAAATGCTTTTAAATCATTAGGTGCCGAAACTGAAATATTATGGCATAAGCAAGAGAGTGTTCCGTCCGACACTGACCTGCTTGTTGTAGCGGGCGGTTTTAGCTACGGAGATTATCTAAGAAGCGGCGCTATCGCGAAATTCAGTCCTGTTATGAAAGCTGTTATAAACTATGCGAACAACGGCGGAAAGGTTTTGGGCATATGCAACGGTTTTCAAGTTTTAACTGAGGCCGGTCTTCTTCCCGGTGCGCTTAAGAGAAACGAGAGTCTGCACTTTCTTTCAAAACATCACAATCTAAAAGTCGTAAACAATGACAATATATTTTTAGAAAAACTTCACAACGGCGATGTTGTAAATATTCCTATCGCTCACCATGACGGAAACTACTACATAGACGAGAAGGGTTTAAAAGAGCTTTATGCCAACAATCAAATCCTTTTAAAATATTGTGACGAAAGCGGCAACGAAAAAAATCCTAACGGCAGTGTTGATTCAATAGCAGGTGTTTGCAACAAAGAAAAAAATGTTTTTGGACTTATGCCTCACCCTGAGAGAGCGATGGAAAAAATTCTTGGAAGCGACGATGGAATAAAAATGCTACAAGGATTTTTAGAAGCGTGATTAGATTACTATTAACATGGCTGTTTCTTTATAGTGCAATATTTGCAAATATAGGTGATGCAGGACAGGATATCAATAACTCTGCCGCTGTGGCAGAAGTGATACCTTATGATGAGAGCAGTGCTGAAGAGAAAAGTAATGCTCTTGAAAAAGTAATATATTTAAGCTACGAAAATATCCCGCAAAGGGTCTTAAAAGGTGAAATTTTTAAAGTTACCATAAAAGCCATCTCTACCGTAAAGGATTTTGTGGATATCACATATGAATTGACAAACTCGGAGGGTTTAAAACTGCTGAGTGATTTTCCATCAAGAAAGATAGAATCAAATAACTACTATGAAACTTTTTACTTTTTAGCAACTTCAGAGAGCATCAAACTTCCGGATTTTAAAGCCACTCTTCTTGATTACAATAATAAACGATATGAAACCACAACCCTAGTAGGTGACAATTTAAACGTTATCTCGCTTAACCCTAAAAGTGATTTTTCAAAAATAATAGCAGACTCATTTGAGATAGTTGAGTACAAAACCACAAGCTATGATGCCACATACAACATAGTCGTATTTGTAGCAGCTGCCACAAACTCTAATATCTCCGCTTTAAAATTAAACGGCGTGTTTAAGCAGGGGGTAGAATCTGTTGCAGACTCCTACCTGAACTCTAAAATTACATACTATGCGATAATAGACAAAGGGGTAGAAACCTTAGAGTTCTCATACTTCAACCTGGTAAAAAATAGATTTATACAAGTAGTTATACCTATTGTTGTAAACGATGACAGCGTAACAACGCAGAGTGATCTTAAGCCAAAAGACCAATCTCATGAAATGCTAAAAATGGGTATCGCTTCAATCGTAGCTATTATTGCTTTTTTAATCATTTTGTGGAGAAAGAAATATATCTATCTCACTTTTATTATTATTCCTCTTATATATGTACTCTATACGGGAACTCCCTCTAAAGAGGTATGTATAAAAGAAGGGGCTGGAGTATATCTGCTTCCGGTAGCAAACGGAACGATATTTGAGACAACTGCTAGCCAGTACAACTTACAAAAAGAGTTTGAAATAAAAGGGTGGGTAAAAGTACAGTTAAAAGATAAAAAAATAGGCTGGGTAAAAGATGAAAATATTTGCTCAAATTAGTTGGCTCTTTGCAACCATAATAATTATTACATCTCTAGCCTTTATGATTTTAACTTTTTATCTTTTTCCCAGACCTTACTGCAGAAAATTTTCTGCTTGGCTAATTAGACTTACTATATTTTTCAGAGTTGAAATTAAAGGAAAAGAAGACCCGAACGCGCAAATGTTTCTGCTAAATCATCAAAGCGATTTAGATATAGCGATTATGGAGACAATAACAAAGAGAGACCTTGCATGGGTTGCAAAAAAAGAGCTTTTTGACATACCTTTTTTTGGTTTGGCTCTTAAACTGCCGCAAGATATTGCAGTTGAGAGAGAGAGCAAAACATCTCTTATAAAACTTCTAAAAGATGCAAAGCATGTTCTAATAACAAACAGAGTTATAACTATGTTTCCGGAAGGAACCCGCTCTACAAAAGACATGATGCTCCCTTTTAAATCCGGCGCAAAAATAGTAGCAGACGCAAACAAACTTTGCGTTCAGCCGATAGTGCTTATGCAGACGTCAAAATATTATAATATGAAGAATTTCTACTACAAACCCGGTAAAATTACCGTAATTTTCATGGAATCATTCATAGCAGATAAAAGCGATGAGAATTGGCTGAGCGATTTACGAATAAAAATGCAAAAGGTGTATGATGATGAGCTGGCAAACAATCCTAGCCATAGGTAGCGGCGGTTTCATAGGCGCCGTGCTTAGAGCCTATCTCAACGGCGTTATATCTCATAGACTGCCGCATGATATTCCATTTGGAACTTTGGGAGTAAACCTTGTCGGCAGTTTTGTAATGGGCATTTTGATAGCATATTTTATGTACACGACCATATTTTCACTACATGTAAAATCTTTTTTAACTACCGGGATTTTGGGTGGACTTACAACCTACTCTGCATTTGCTATCGAGAGCTTCTTGCTTCTAAATAGCGGACACATCGCTTTGGCTCTTGCGAATATCTCTCTTAATGCATTTGGCTCTATTTTTATGGCGGGAAGCGGTTTTTACATAGTGAAGTTTCTTCTTAAAGTGTAATAATCTCATCCGCGCACCACTTTGCCAAATCCAAATCGTGCGTGATAAGCAGCATTCCCATTCTATCAAGATGTTTAACAAGCATGCTCATAACCTCTAGCTGAATAACATTGTCAAGCGCAGAGGTCGGCTCGTCAAGCAGAAGCAGGTCAGGTTTCATAAGCATTGCCCTAAGAATTGAAGCACGTTGAAGCTGTCCGCCGGAGAGTTCATGAGGAAGTTTTAAAAGAAGTTCGTAATCAAGATTTATATTTTTTAGATAGAGTTCTAACTCATCAAGCTTTGCTACATCTTTTATTTGATTTAGAAGTGTGTAGCTTGGATGAAACGAGCTGTAAGGGTCTTGAAACACCTCAGAGCATGATGAGCCTTTAATGGTTCCGGAAATCGGTTTTAGGTTTCTTAAAATCAGCTCAAAAATGGTGCTTTTTCCCGCCCCACTTGCCCCTACTATCGCTTTTATCTCGCCTTTTTTTAAGGAAAATGAGAGGTTCTCAAAAAGCAGAGAACCTTTTTTGTACCCAAAAGATAGATTCTCTACCTCCAATACACTGCTCAACTGCTATCTCTTGTTTAGCACTAGATAGAGTTTCGTAAGCTCTTTGTAGAGTTCGCTTGGAGATACACTGCTGTTTTCATCCAAAACTCTCTTCATAACAACGTTATCCTCTTTGCCGTCCCAAACCTTGATGTAAGAGCCGTCTTTGTAGCCGTGGTCTTGGCGAAACTGGTTTAAAATATTTTTTCCGACATAGAGTTTATATAGACTCTCCAAGTCAAGTCCGCTCATAAGAACCAAATCAAAAAAATCTGCTATCATCTTTTCTAAGTTTAGAGCACCACGTGAAAGCGTATCTATCATAATAGACTCAATTTTTTCTATAACATCATCCTGCGCGGCAAATAGATTGTTTTTTGTGTTTATCTTGGCAAAACTCTCCAGCTCTGATATATTTTGTGCCAAATCATCAACCTGCCCTCTTCTTGTTTGAGTGTAGTTTTCTATCGCCAAACTCATAATAAAGTGCCAAACATCGACAACTTCTATCTGCAAGTTAGCCCAGTCTGCCTCTTTATCTATGTTCTTCCAGTGCTTCCAAGTAAAACTGTCAATCATCTCCGCGCACTCCATATAGATGCAACGCTTCCAGTTGATAACTTTGTTGTTTTTTGTAATCCCGCTAGTCCACTTATCACCATTTGTCGCCTCATTCAGCTCGACTTGAAGTTGTAGCATAAGTAATATCTTATCCACTATTTTTCCTTTAATTTATTACTTTATTTGATTTGAGCATTGTACCAAATATGCTAAAATACGACACTTAAAACCGAGATTTATATGAAAAGAATTAATTGCAGAAAATGTGAATACTATTTTGTTACATGGGAGGCGTCAAGACCTCACGGTTGCAGAGCATACGGATTTAAATCGCCGCAAATTCCATCTATAGTCGTCTTTCAAAGCAGCGGAAGCGACTGCACCATGTTTAAAGAAAAGGTTGTGTCCAAATGATTTTTTTGCCAAACCCCAGAGTGTTGTCGGTTAGTTTAAAGTAGTTTATTTTTATCTGCCAAAGCTTTGGATTCATAGCTAGAGCGTAAGGAAAGCTCTTGAAATAGAGCTTTTTTAAAGCCTCATCATCTAAGGGCAAAAAATCGCCTCTAAACTGAACTCCCTCAATTTTGCCGACTATTTTTGTCTCCAAAACAACCGTTCCCGCAATATTTGGATTTTTTAAGATGTTTTTTATATGCGTTGTTTCGTCGCTGCTTGCTACGACGAACGAGGTTTTTTCTGAGTCAAATGCGTAAAAAAGATTACACGCGCTAAGCTCCAAGCCATCACTCGTAGCAAGAGTTAAAACATGATGTTTTGCCAAAAATGCAGAAATTTTTTCTAAATCATTTTGCACTGAAGTTCTTATAAAGACGCTTTTCTAAATCTTCTAAGCTATTTATTTCTCTCTTGTTTAGCATCAGAAGTGCTGTGTCGTCGTTGACCATCGTCTCATACATCTCTTTTGGCGACGTCATCATATAGTGGCTTTTTAAAAAATCCAACAAAACCTCAAAATTATCATCTTTTTTATCGCTGTATTGTTTAAAAGATTTAAACTCGTCCCAATTTATCTTAGTCAATTTCAGTTCCTATGTTCTTGTAATGCTTTTTTCAATTTTTCTATCACTTGCAGCATTTTAGCAGATGATACCGCAAAATTCAACCTCATAAAACCGCTTCCCTCTCTGCCAAAACTAATCCCCGCACTAAGCCCAAGCCCCGCTTCCTGAACAAAAAAATCTCTCAGCTCTTTATCTCGAAGCCCCAAGAGTCTGCAATCAAGCCAAGCCAAATAGGTTCCCTCAATCGGAGTCAATTTAATAAGATGCGGAAATTTTTCGCACAACTCTTTTAACATGTAGTAATTTTTTTCAAGATGTATTTTTAGCTCTTCAAGCCATATTTTGCCCTCTTTGTATGCCGTCTCAAACGCTACATGCGAAAGAGAACTTCCGTTGGCGAAGTGGATGCGGTTATACACTTTTAAAAACTTCTCGTGCAGCTCTTTGTTTGGTACGGCGACACTGCTTATGGCAAAGCCGGCCATATTGAAACTTTTTCCTACGCCGATAGCCGTAACCGTTATATCTCTAGCCTCTTGGCTCAAAGAAGCAAAGGGAACATGTACATTTGGCGCATAAACCAAATCGGAGTGAATCTCGTCGCTAAAAACAACTATCTTATGCTTCAAACAAAGCTTAAAAATCTCCTCCAGCTCCTCTCTTCTCCAAACACGCCCGACTGGATTGTGCGGAGAGCAGAGAAGCAGAAGCTTGGTTCTCTCATCTATCTTTGACTTTAAATCATCAATGTCAAAAGTATAGCTTCCATCCTCTCTCTGCTTGAGGGGATTTTTCAGAAGCTCTCTTTCATGCTCCATCACGCTGTGAAAAAACGGCGGATATACCGGAGTTTGGACGATAATTTTATCACCCTTCTCGGTAAATGCTTCAATGGCCGCGTTCATACTAGCAACCACCGAGTGCGAATAGAGCATATCTTCAAGCGTAAACTCCACTCCATGCTCGTTTTTCATCCACTCTATCTGGGCAAGAAACATGCTTGGCGGCACTTCCTCATACCCTATGACGGGATGTTCAAGCCGCTTTTTTACCGCTTCTAACACAAAATCCGGAGTGTCAATATCCATATCCGCCACCCAGACGGGCATAACATCGTTTGTACCGAAGAGCTTCTCCCGAAGAGCGTACTTCTCCGCATTTGTGTTTTCTCTGGGAGCGGGGGTTGAGAAGTCGTAATTGTTTGTATATTTCATAGACACGCTGCCTGCTTACTCTCTATATGCTCATCTTTTAAAACAAAAGTCTTATTTACACTCTTCTTCTCCTTTAAGACCTCTTGTATATATTGTGCTATTTTTTTTGCCAAATAATA
Source organism: Sulfurimonas sp. (assembly GCA_041654255.1). Lineage (GTDB taxonomy): Bacteria > Campylobacterota > Campylobacteria > Campylobacterales > Sulfurimonadaceae > Sulfurimonas. The sequence continues at coordinate 30,175 of JBAZDX010000005.1, read as the reverse complement.
TGCTAAATTTGGCGGAACGGCATTGCCTACCATTTTGTACCCTGCGGTTAAGTTAGTATAGTAAAACTTATGCGTATCTGGAAAAGTTTGTATTCTTGCACACTCTCTTACGCTAAGTCTTCTGTAGAGATACTCATTATTTGGTACAAAGATTCTCTTATTTTGCTCCACAAACTCCATCTTTGGAGCTTGTGGATGAAGCGGTGCGTGTCTGCCTCCTGCTTGAATCGTAAATGACGGCTCATCCCAGTTTCTAACTCTGTTTCGTGACATATACATAGATGAAAAATCACCCGTCATATACTCATGATTTTCTATAAAACACTCATCCCCGTTGGTGTAAGTTTTATTTTTAGCAGCAAGAGCATTATCTTTTAGGTCAAAAATAACATCTTGCAAAAATCTTTTTTTACTAAATTCTTGTGGAAATTCAAATCTAATATTCAAATCTTTTCTAAACCCGATGAAAAAAACTCTTTTTCTATCTTGTGGAACTTTATAATCATGTGCATTTACAAGCTTAAATGAGAGGTCGTAACCGCTCTCTATGAAGTGATTTTTTATATTTTCCAACGCCTCATCATGCCGCCCTGCCAACATACCTGATACATTTTCAGCCAAAAAGAATAGCGGTTTTTTATCTCGTAAAACTCGTATAAATTCAAAAAATAACTGTCCTCTATGGTCATCTATGCCACGAGATTTTCCAGCCTCACTCCAACTCTGACATGGAGGCCCACCGATAAGCCCAATTGCTTCTGGAATCTCGCTTGATGGGATATGAACTATGCTTCTTCTGTCTAATTTTGTATGAGGAAAGTTTTTCTCAAAAGTTTCCCAAATTTCTTTGTCGTACTCATTTGCCCAGATAGTTTTAAAACCAGCTTTTTCAAAGCCTAAGTCTAAGCCACCTGCACCGCTAAAGAGGGAGATTATATTCATGTTAGTTTTTATACCCAGTATTACAGTAAGGATGTGTTATTTGCCCATTATCAATACGACCTAATCCACCATCTTCTTTTCTTTCTTTGTGGTCAATTGATATTGAATTTTTATGTATTAAACCATTACAAATTTTACATCTTGGCGCACTTTCAATAGCATCTTTAATATAAATAGCACTTTTTCGATTTGTATTAAAATCAGAAGAAGAAGTTTCTTCAAATTCTTGATTGTCAATAGTTAAATAATCATATTCCTTTGATATTAAAATTTTTATGGATTGAATTTCAGTATTTCCCTCTATTAATAATTCCATACATCTTCTAAGAAAAGTTGAAATTTGAATATAACTAGCTTGAGCACTTCTATATTTTCTATTTATTTGTTGTATTAAATAATCATAGTTCCAAACTATATTTTCAATACTTACTCTAGTTTTTACAAAATCATTTAACTTCTTTCTTTTTTCAAGATCCATTATAAAATGAACAATGCTATAAAAAAGTGCCGTTTTATGTCTTCCATCTTTTGAATAAAAAAATATTACAGGATGTAAGCCTAAAGAGGAAGGGTGATTACTATTAATTAGATTAGCAATTTTTAAAGTCTTTTTTAAATATTTAATAGTTTCTAATCCATCTGTATCATCCTGTAATTGAGTTTTAGAAGTTATTTCATTAGAAATATTTACAAAATCTAAAATTAATGGTAATGTAGAAGCAGCATAAAGTTTACCACCGATAGGAATATCTAAAGTTCTTATAGGAGTGTTTAATTTTGGGTTAAATAGAACATTATTAATATCTCCAGCTAATTTTTGAATTTCCTTTTGAACTTCCGATTCAAATTGTGACCAATATTTATGTCCTTTACCTCCCCTTATAATAGCTCTTGCAGTAATACTATTTGGAAATCTTCGTGTTTTTAATAAAGTTAATTCAGTTTTATCTATTGGGGCCGCTTGTTGATTTATTTTAAAGAATGAATTTTCAGCTTTAGTTGAATCTCCTTCAACCCATTGTAACTGAATTGCTAAAGCTCCTAAATTCTTTGCATTTTTAACTATTTCAGGTTTTACTTTATCTGGATGTGCTAGAGCCAATTTATAGTCTTTATAAGAACCTATTGTTGAATGAACAATTTTTCTAGTTTTCTCAGCAATTTCAATTTGCTCATCTGGTATTAATCCATCATAAAACATTTTTGAAATTTCTCCATCTCCATAGTCATCATTAACCCAAGCAGAAAGAGAGCTCAATCTATGTGAACCATCAATAACGAATAAATAACCACCTGAGCTTCTCCAAAGTATTATCGCTGGTATTAAATCTCCTTCAACAAAACTTCTTATAAATTGTGAAATTTTATTTTCATCCCATTCATTTGTTTCTCTTTGAAAATCTGGTTTTCTAACATTTATAAAGAAAAAAGAATCTGCTTTAATATCTTCAATTGATATTGTTTCCTTTTTTTTACCAGGATTTTGATTTTCTTCAACTTCAAAATCTTCTCTGGGAATAATTGCATCAATATTTACTTTAGACATTTTTTTCCTTTTTTATATTTTAAACACCAACAACTTCCCATCCATCAACTGAACAGGGTTATTAGGATTTTTTACTCTCACATCCACAACACTCACATTTTCATTCTCAAAATTTTCTATTACTTCTCTGTCTTCAAACGGTAATGATTCATATTTTTCTCTTTTTATTAGACAAATAAGCTGAAAAGATTTTGTATCGTCGTATTTATAAAGATAGTTGAAAATTTTAGTAGGGTTTTCTATATGCCACATGCCACGGATGCGTAAATCCGTAACACCCAGTGGGTCAACTTTTTTCACTTTTCCAAGTTCATTAGTCTCTGTAAATTCTACATCGGGTATAGAGGCAATACCGTTAGAAATGGTATCTTTTATCCTTTCATATATCTCTTTATCGGCACAAAAACAGTCTCCGTAAACAAGCCACAAAGATTTTAACTGGTTGGTATTTTTAGGAACATTGCCTATGGCATAGAGCATATCTTTTTGAGTCCAAGTTTCACAATTTCTACAAGCGGTAGTTATCATCGTGCTGTTTGAAAAAAGCTTTGCTTTTGGATAGGAACTATTCAGTGCTATTGCAGTGTTATGAGATTCTAGCTTTTTAATCTCTATAGCATCGTTGTTTCTTAAAATCAAATCTGGTGGATTGTTTTTGTTCCCACTATAAGAATAAATTCTTGAAAAAATTTCAAGTCTATTTTGTTCATTTGTTTCATTTGCAGTGCCCGCAAAAGCGTCTTTTATAAGGCTCTCCAAACCTTCACCCATGTTATTTGCTCTATTGTTTCCGTTAGTTACACTCTTTACGGTTGTTTGATAATTATTTATGATGTTTGCAAAAGCTTTGATGATGTTAGACAACTTTAACCCCTCCTACTTTTTTTAAAATTATATCTTTTAATTCTGCATAGTACTGTTCTTTGATAAAACAATTTAAAAATATGTCAATTTGCAATGTTATATTTTCTCTACTTGCAGAAGTTGAAAAGTCGTAATTCACTGTTTTAATCTCCCTAAAATCTCTAAAGCATTTATCTCAAATTTTGAAAAAGCAAACCATTTATTACCCAAATCTTTCAAACTTGCTCCGATATGATACACATCTTTATTGTCAATTATCATAAATCTGTCGTGAGCATTTAAAACGTACTCTATCTTTGTATCGGTTTTTATTTCATATGAAATTTGTCGTTTTTCTAAAGCTTCCATTTTAAAAAACAGCAGGCTATTTGAGCTTATGATTTTTCTCATCTCTACAAAAGCTCTAATGATTTTTATGTGTATTTCCACTGCAACTTTACTTGATAAAACTGCCGAGAGAGATGAAACGCCCTGCTCTGTAAATACATAAGGCAGATATTTTCTATGTTTTCCACGACCATTTTCTAAGGTCACAATTTGTGATCTTAAAGATTTTTCTTTTTCTAAGGTGCCAAATTGGAACCTTAAAGAATCTTTTGAACTTGAGGTGCCAATTTGGAACCTCAAGTTTTCATACTCCTCTTCTGTAAGCTGAAAACGAAAACTTTGAGGAAATCTCTTTATATTTCTGGTTACTGCTCTATTTAAGTTTTTAGTTTCTACTTGATAAAGCTCTGCCAAATCCCTGTCGAGCATCACGGTATGCCCTCTGATGGTATAGATTTTGTTTGAGATATTTTCTTTGTCCATCGCTACAAGATTATTCATGCTACTGCCTTGAAAATTTTATCTATCTTAGCATTTAAAACTATTTTGATGAAAAAATATGTCATTTTGCAATATTTCTTTTCCTCCAAACACTGACCTCTGCGATGCTGTGCTGAAACTTCCTGTGCGTCTCTTTGATGACAAACTCCAAATCCTGAATATGTACAAGCTCAAACTTTTTGCCTAAAATCTCTTTTAGCATATCTATGGTTTTTATCTCTTTGCCGCTCTCATCTCTGTATCCGCCAAGCCAAAACTCTTTTTTGGTTGAGCTCTCCTGCCATGTGTATGGCGAGGTTAAAATCAAAGCACCCTCGCTGTTTAGCCTCACATCAACACTCTGTAAAAATAGTCTGGGGTTGTAGAGCCTGTCTATGAGATTTGTCGCCATTACCAAATCGTAAGAGTTGAAATTTGGCTTTAGGTTACAAGCATCTCCCTGCCAGAAAGAGACTTTATCTTTGATGTTTTCGTAACCGAGCTCCCCTATGGTCACCTTTTTTTTATCTGCCAAATCACCCTCGGTTTTTGAAGCAAATCCTATGTATCCGTCACTTTTGAGTTTTACGCCAACGCCTATAAATCTAGCCGAGAAGTCAATCCCCTCCACCTCATCAAAACTCTTGGCAAGCTCAAACGTAGCTCTTCCGGTCGCACATCCCAAATCAAGAGCTTTTGTGTGGTTTTTTGCAAATTTAGAGGCTATTTTTGCGCACTCAACTGCGAAGTTTTTTACACCAAAATTCTCATTGCCATACTGAAATTCGCAATACTGCGAAACCAGCTCATCACTCTCGTAAACATCATTTTCAACTCTATCGTCACTATTTGAGATAACATATCTAAAGCCCGCATTTTGAGGGAAGTGTCTGCGAAATGCGTAGCGGGAGTGTTTCATTATCAGGTTTCCGCTGCTTGCCCAAGATGAGCCTAAAATCAGCGCATGTCTGTTGTCAAATGTAGGGGTTGAAAAGTCATCATATGCCGGATGAATTTCAAATCCCTCAAAGCCGAATATCGGAGTGCGGCTCCACTGCCAGACATTTCCCACAACATCGTATATACCGTTGAATCCAAACTCGTTTACGGGACACGAGCTAAAGTAGTGGTAAAAGTTCAGGTTTGCCCTGCTCTCATGAAAGTCAGGAATGTCCCGCAAGCCTGCATAATCGTATATCAGCCTATACTCCGCCTCGCTCGGCAAAGAGTAGAGGAGCCCGTCTTTTTTGCTTTTGTAACGGCAAAATGCCTCCGCCTCAAGTGCGTTTACATCCACGGGCCAGTCAAGCGGCATATCAATAACTGACGAGAGAGTTCTGTATCTAAATTTTTCATCTTCTAAAACCCAAAAAGTCGGATATTTTGCACCGCTGATTTTTAAAAACTTCTTCCCCTCATCATCCCAAAATTCGCCATTTTCATATCCGTCCTCATTTACAAACTCCATAAATTCGGCGTTGCTTACAAGGTATTTTGAGACTTTGAATTTTTCTACATGTTGATTAAATTCTCCATACTCATTATCCCAGCCGTAGAGATTGTGCGACTTATCTTTTCCCAAAATCACATCGCCTCCCTCTATGTTAATCATCTCATTTTTTGGAGCCTCTGAGCTATGCGGACAGATGTTAAACTCTCTTACCTCTTTGACATCTTTAAGAGGCATCTGGCGGTGCAGAACAAGCGAAGTTTCAATGTGGATACGCTCATGCTCAATCCCCATCAAAATTATCCACATAGGCGAATCTTGAGTAATCGGCAGAGTTAAAGGAAGCGAAGTTATAAGCTTATCAACAAAATTTCTCACATTCATTCTATACGCTCTGACATCATCCACTTTTGGCCACTTGTAGTGCGTACCATTTGTATCGTCCCACTCCATCTCATCCACACCAACGGCAAAGATGGACTCAAACTCAGGATTTATACGCTCTTTTATTATCTTCATAAGAATTAGTTTGTTTATAAAAAAAGTTGCCGTGTGTCCGAAATAAAATATCATAGGATGACGCGTAGGCTCAGATTTTTGGTAAAAAACCTCATCGTCTTTTAAAACTTCAAAGATCTTCTCAAAAATATCGTAAGTGTTATGAAAATATGCCCTTATCTCTCCCCTTTTTGCCTCTGTATCCGACCCGTCTAAAGTGACTGGGTATAAACTAAATTTACTCAAAACATCCCCTTTTGGATATAATTTTTCCATGAAATTCTATTATAGTAAAAAATTGACACAATTTCCAAACCTCATCCACTCTTTTACCACAAAAGAGAGCGGAAATCTGGCGTTTCATGTAGGCGATGAAAAGTCGCATGTAGAAAAAAATCACGCGCTCTTGGCAAAAGAGCTAGGTTATGAAAAAAGCTCGCTCGTGCACATGAAACAGATTCACTCAGACATTGTACATATAGTTGCAGATGAGGATTTTGAAACTCCTCCGACATGCGACGCGCTTATAACAAACAGAGCAAACACTCCGCTTATGGTTATGGTTGCCGACTGCTCCCCCATTCTATTTTACGACGATGAAAAAAAGGTTATTGCGGCGGCTCATGCAGGACGGCAAGGTGCATTTAAAAACATAGTAAAAAATGTGGTCGAGAAGATGAAAACCGAATTTAATTCTGAACCAAAAGATGTACACGTAAGCGTGGGAGCAAGTATCGGGGTTTGTTGTTACGAGGTTGGAAGTGAGATTTACGACGAGGCAAAAGAGAAAGGTTTGGAGTATGCTATGCAAAAAAGAGGCGAGAGCTTTTACCTTGATGTCGGCGCAATTTTGAAAAAACAGCTACTATCTTACGGCATAAAAAGAGAAAATATCGAGTTTTGCGAAGATTGCACATGCTGCAACACGCAGAGATATTTCTCCTACAGAGCCGAAGCGAAAACAGGCAGATTTGCAGGAGTTTTAATGCTAAAGTAGCGCAGAGATATTACCAATCTCTGCCTCCTCTGACATTATTGCCGTTTCCCCTTTTGTCATTTTTATAACTATCTTCTTTTTTATTTGCCTTACTTCGAATTTCTCTTCTATCTCTGTACTCTTCTCTTTCTCTCTCTTTATATCTATCGTCTATTTTGTTATAATTTTCCCTGTTTTGTTCTATCTCTTTTTTATATCTTTTTTCGTCATATTTTTCTACTTTATGTCTTCTCTCACGATACTCGTCTCTGTCGTAATAGTAGTGGCTTCCTCTTTGTCTGCGCTCTATAACCTCATCAGGACTTATTCTATGGTAGTCAGATAAAAAACGGACATTTACCAACTCTGAAATCTCTCTGTCGCTTAATCGATGATTTTTTTTATGGTACCCGTAAGCATTGCCGTATGGAGGACCGTAGTCATTATAGGTATCAATCACATAAATAGTACGCGGATCAAGCCCCAAACGCAAACTTATATCCCACCAACTCTTACCGCTAAGTCGTAAATCTGTAATAAACCTTATGTCTCTATGAGCTCTATGCGCTAAAAAATAGGCTACGCTTACATCTTCCCTTGGAATAGTGCGCTCAACTATAACAACCTCAGTTTGCGGAACATTATAATAATCACCTATCGAGAAATAAAATCCATCAACTCCTCTGCCTCCGCCTGAGACTCCGATATCAAAATCAAAAGCATTTGCTGATGTAAAAAGACAAATCAAAACCGCACTAACAACTCTTTTCATAACTGCCTCACTTGTATTAAATTCTGATGTTACGCACTAAAACGAACGCGTCCGTTTTAGTGGCAGGGACAAATGTCCCTACAACCCCCTAAAGCTACGAAAAAACAGGTTTTTCGAGAATTACAAGGTATTTTACACACTTTTATGAAAAGTGCGTAAGGTCATTAAACTATTATAATTATATCAGAGTTATAAACAATTAAATTAACTCTCTAACCTTTTGTGCAAGCTGTTTGGGCAAAAGTCCTAATGACTCCTCAACCTGTTTTGTGTTTCCGTGAGTTATAAATTTATCCTCGTATTCAAAACTTACAACCTCTACATGAAGAATCTTTTCACCGGATAAAAACTCTAAAATAGCGCTTCCGACTCCGCCCATTTTTGAGCTGTCGCTAAAGACAAACCACTTTTTATGTTTTTTTGACATTTCACGAAGCATCTCCTCATCAAGCGGTTTTACAAATCGTAAATCCAAAATGGCTACTTCAAAATCCAAAAAGCTAGCCGTCTCATAAGCGCGTCCTACGCCGTTACCGTAACCTATAAATAAAATATCGCTCTTGCATGAACGAAGCAGTTGAGACTTTGCCAACTCAAAAGGCAAAGATTCAGGCAAATCCGTCTCGGTAAACGAGCCTCTTGGATATCTAAGCGAACAAGGGTACTGGTACTCGGATGCAAATGCCATAGCTTGATGAAAACTCTTCTCATCTCTTGGAGCAAAGAGCGTCATATTTGGAACAGCTCTTAAAAAACTTATGTCAAAAACACCTTGATGAGTCTCTCCGTCCTCTCCGACTATTCCGGCACGGTCAAGCGCAAAAACAACAGGAAGGTTCATAAGGCAGGTATCGTGTATTATCTGGTCATACCCACGTTGCAAAAATGTAGAATATATGGTACAAAACGGCTTAAATCCCTCTTTTGCAAGTGCTGCCATTGATGTAACTGCATGTTGCTCTGCAATCGCCACATCCCAAAATCTATTTGGATAAGCTTCTATAAGTTCACTTAAACCTGTTCCGCTTGGCATAGCCGCTGTTGCACCGACAATTTTAGGGTTATTTTTTGCAAGATGAAGCAACGCCTCTGTGTATATCTGAGTAGCACTCTTTTGCGTGCTTTTTTTCGCACTTGCTCCGCTCTCTATATCAAAAGGTCCGACACCGTGCCACTTCTCGTCCTTGCCCTCGGCTATCTCGTAACCCTTGCCTTTAATGGTTTGTGCATGGATAATCACAGGCCTTTTTAGCTCTTTTGCTTTTTCCAATATATCTATGAGCTGGCTTAAGTTGTGTCCATCAACCGGTCCGATATAGTTAATTCCCATCTCTTCAAACATAATCCCCGGAGTTATAAGCTTTAGCGAATCTTCCATTCTTTTTGCAATATAGTGGGCGCCTTCTCCAAAATTATCCACAAAATTTTCAGTGTGTTTCTTAAAAGTCTGATAAAACGGCGACGCCATTGCCGAACTAAGAATTCTGCTTATCGCCCCGATTGGCTTTGATATGCTCATCTCATTATCGTTAAGTATGATTACCATCGGATATTTTTTCTCACCCAACTCATTTAGTGCCTCATAAACCATACCTGCCGTCATGGCTCCATCGCCAATCATAACTACCGGAACCCTTGAGTTTTGCTCACCTTTAAGCACAATGGCTTTTGCGGCACCAACGCCAATAGAGATAGACGTAGAACTGTGCCCCGCTACAAAATAGTCGTGTTCGCTCTCGCTTGGCTTTGTATATCCGCATAAGCCGTTGAATTGTCTTAGGGTATCAAACTCTTTCCATCTTCCTGTCAAAAGTTTATGCGCATATGCTTGGTGTGATACGTCAAAAATAAAAGGATCTTTTTTAGAGTCAAAAACCTCGTGCATAGCTACAATTAGCTCTGTCGCACCGAGGGTTGAGCTTAGATGTCCACCGTTTTTACTAACTACTCTTAGTATCTCTTCTCTAATCTCTTGGCAAAGATTTTCTAACTCTTTTATTCTACTTAATTTTACATTCATATATCTATTTTACTCACTTAAGGCTGCCCTTTTAACTCGTTCAAATCTTTTTGCTATTTGTGCATCTATGTTGCCTGCATCGCTAATTGCTATAACTCCGCCAAGGCTTACCGCACTGTCTGACATGACTTCAACATGCGCCAAAGAGCCAACGGCCTGCGAAATTGCTCCGTGATCTTTTGGATTGACTTTTAGAGTGACTTTAGAGGCGCTTTGCAGCTCTTTAATCAGCTCATGTGCCAATATTGTCGCCACTCTGCTTGAGTTCTCACTAAGCTCAACCTTAATTACCTCTTTTGAGATATCTAAGGCTGCGCTTATTAACTCCTTTTTAATTCCCTCAAGCGCATTTTCAAACTCTTTTGCATTTTTTTCAAGCTTTTCAATAGATAAACTATATTGAGCTACGACTGTTGAAACGCTCTTTTCGTCATCTTTAAGAGCTTTTTCTTTGCCTGCTTCTAGTCCGGCTGCATAAGACTCTTCTTTGATTTTTTGAATCTCTCTCTTATGCTCTTCACTCATGCTCTCTAGCTTCATTTGAAGCTTAATAAAGTTGGATGACATCTCGTCAGTTTTATTGAGCAGAGATTCGATAAGAGAGTCTTTAGAGCTTTGTGTCATGGCACTTGAATCCACTTCTCTATCCCTTACCTGATGTTGTACCTCATCTTCAGCCTGCTTCCCTGCAAATGTAGATTCAACAAACTCATCATCCCGTTCCGAACCATATGCCAGCACCTTAAAGTTATACTTATCAACATTGTGGCTTTTAATTCTGTCGCTGGTAATTATACTTGCCAAATTAATCCACCATCTCTTCCGATGAGCTTCCTAATTGGATTAGTCCAGTCTCAGCAAGACCGTTAACTACCTCAACAATTCTTCTCTGAGCACCTTCAACCTCTTTCATTTTTACAGCGCCCAAGAACTGCATCTCTTCTTCAAATGCTTCTCTTGCTCTCTCACTCATTGCGCTAAAGAATTTCTGCTTAAGATCTTCAGGTGCACTTTTGAGACCCAGCATCAAGTCAGGTTTATCAACAGCTTTTAGAATCTCGGTAATTGCATTTTTATCCAGTTTTTGAATATCTTCAAATGTAAACATCATCTCTTTGATTAGATTTGACATCTCTTCATCTCTCTCTTCAATCTTAGCAAGTGTCTCTTTTGACGCTTTTGCTCCAAGACGATTAAAGATGTCGGCAACAGCGCGAGGTCCGCCGACTTCAACTTTGTATGAAGCAAGAGATTCAAGCTTAGACTCTAAAACTGCTGAGACTCTTTTAATCACAGATGGAGAGATGTCGCCGAGTTTTGCCATTCTCATCGAGACTTCACTTCTAAGGTCATCAGGGAAGTATTGAAGCGTATCTGCCGCCTCGGTTGCATCCATGTGAGCTAAGATAAGCGCAATTGTTTGAGGATGCTCATTAATAATAAAGTCTGATAACTGCTGAGGCTTTATTTTTGAGAGGTATGCAAAATTCTGAGTCTCCTGCATGCTTTTTGAGAGTTTTTCTAAAATCTTTTTTGCCTCTTCAGGGCCTAAAGTTCTATAAAGAAGCTCTCTCGCGTACTCTAGACCGCCGGATGTAATAAACTGTCCGGATTGGAAAATGGCATAAAACTCTTCAAGTACTGCCGTTGCAACAGATTTCTCTACACTTTTGTTTGTAGCAATATGTTTTGAAACTTCAGTAATCGCGTCAACACTCATATTTGAGAATATTGCAGATGTAGCATCTTCGCCTATTTGCATAAGCATAATCGCAATCTTCTGCCCCATGCTCATCTCATCAAACTTGGCCTGTTGCGTTGGACTTAAATTCATCTGTTTTTCCTCTCACTTTTTACTTGGTAGTTTCAGATTCTTCTGATAGCAAAGCTTGAAGAACTAAAGCGACTGCCTCAGGTGACTCTTCAGCCATAGCTCTAATTTTCTCAAGAAGAACATCATATTTAAGCTCATCTTCATTAAACCCTTCTCCAACGCCAAGCTGTTCTTCAACTTTACGACGCATTGTTTGAACTTTTTCAACCAAATCTTCATCTTCATCATTTTCTATGGACAAATGCGGTTTGCTAAGGTCATCTTCTTCTTTAGAAATCTCAAGCATTCTCTGTGCGAAGGGAGAAATAACTTTTTTATAAATGACAAGAAGAAGCAGAAGCACAAATATATATTTAAATAGCTCGGAGAATGGCGCCAAATATGTTTGAGAAAACATAACAGCTTGGTTAACTCTCTTTTGTGCCACATCTGCATCAGGTGCTTTAAACTGGAGGTTTTGGACACTTATCTGGTCTCCTCGCTCCTCGCTAATGCCGATAGAACGGCTAACTAGCGCTGAAATAGCTTCCAAATCACTCTCGCTGAGCGCTTCGTACTCCAACTCATCTGTAGGATTTCCATCTGCATCGGCTTTTGACTTATATTTTCCGTCCACAACAACTGCCGCTGTAACTCTTTTTATGCGCGCAAACTCGCTCTTTGTAGTTGAGACGGTTTTGCCCACTTCATAATTAGTTGTTCCTGTGTTTTTTTCATATTTTTCACTCGTTTGATTGCTTGCAAGACCCTCAACCGGACCTATGTTGCTCACAGTTCCAGGGACACCGCCAACGTCAGGCGGAGTTGCTCCCTCTCTTTTTTCTTCGCTAACCTGCTCACTTCTGACAACATTTTCCGGGTCAAATACCTCTGAAGTTGAGTTTTGGATGGAAAAATCAAACTCTATCGTAACCTGAGCAACAACTTTTTGCTCTCCGCCGACAAAAGGAGAAACAACCTCTACAATCTTTCTCTGTTTCTTCTTCTCTTCTTTTGTTTTGAAGTTTTGCTGAGCAGATGATAGTTCGCTCATTTGAGCCATTTCATCTTCATCACCCAACGTTTCACCGTCATTATCAATAAGCATAACGTTCGTTGGTTTAAGATTTGGTACCGCTGCGGCAACTAGATTCTTAATACCTCTGATTTGTTTTGAAGTGAGGCTGCTTCCCTCAACCAACTGAAGCATAACAGATGCTGTCGGCTCTGTCTGCTTCTCAACAAAAAGTGAATCTTTAGGCAGAGCTAAACTGACACTGGCACGCTCAATCGGTGCAAGCGCATCTATTGTACGGGAGAGTTCTCCCTCTAGTGCGCGAAGATATTTTACATTTTGGTCAAAACTTGTTGCGCCAAACTCTTGATTGTCAAAGAGCTCGAAACCGACTCCGCTGTTTTTTGGAATCCCAAGCGAAGCGATGGCAATACGCTCTTTGTAAACCACATTTTTTGGAACTTTTATAACATTTTTGTCTAGTATTTCATAAGGGATATTGTCTTTTTCCAACTGCTCAATAACTTTTGCAGCATCTTCTGAAGTTAAAGAATCAAAAAGCACTTCATACTTGCTAAGTTCATCTTTTTTTGCCGTATAAACTACCAAAAAAATTACAAATGCTACTATACCGACAACGGCAGAGCCAATAATAATCTTCTGTTGCTTTGTTAGCTTGGCAAATAGAACAACTAATTGTGAAAAAAGTACTTTAAAATCCATCAACTTCCCATTTTAAAACTATAAGAATTGTATTACTAAGCCAAAAAAACGACTATTTTGTTCATCGGTACCTATCGTAACCCTAATTGCGTTCATATTATAACTGCTCAAATCCCTGACTATCATCCCTTTTTGCAAAAGCTGATTCGAGATTTTCGTAGAATTTTGGCTTGAATTTAGACACAATGTAACAAAATTTGTATAGCTGTTTATTATATCTATTTTTTGCTCTTTTGCAAACTCTTCATACCTTTTCATCTGTTCAAAATTTAGAGTTACACTTTTTTTCACAAACTCCTCATCGCCAAGAGCTACGCTTGCGGCCTCAAGAGAGAGAGTGGTAATGTTAAAAGGAGGTCTGAGCTTGTAAAGCTCTTTTATTATTTTAGAGTCTGCTAAGCCGTATCCTACCCTCATTCCGCCAAGCCCGTAAGCTTTAGAAAATGTTCCGAGATAGATAACATTCTCAAACTGCTCAATAAGCGCCTTTGCGTCTATCTTTTTCTTTACGTCTTTAATGATTGCGTACTCAAGATAAGCGGCATCAATAACAACCAAAGTATCACTATCTATTTTGCCCAAAAAGTCATATATTTTATCCGCATCAAGAGCATCTCCGGTTGGATTGTTTGGTGTGCATATAAATATAATTTCCGGCTTCTCTTTTTTGTAGAGCTCATAAAACTCATCTAAATTGTGCTCTTGCGAGGATGTTCTGATTACCTCTGCACCGACATGTTTAGCGTATATCTCGTACATTGCAAATGTTATGCTATTCATTAAAATTTTTGAGCCGGTGTACGCTTTTGCATGTATTAAAAACTCTATAACCTGATCACTTCCGGAGCCGATAATTATGTTTTCATCTTTAACGTCAAACCTTGCGCTTAGTGCCTTTTTGAGCTTTATCATAGAGTCATCAGGATAAAGAGCCATCTTTGACACTATAGCACTAACCGCCTCTATAACTTTCGGTGATGTTCCGTAAGGGTTTTCATTAGAAGCAAGTTTTACGATATCTTTTGGCTCAATTCCATACTCTCTCACCACCAACTCAATCGGTTTTCCCACTTCATATGTTTTAATATTTTCTAAATTTTTATTGAATTTCAATGTTTTGTCCTTTGTAGTTTATGCCATTGCTTGTATAACTTCCTAGCCAAGTTACTTCTCCTTTATGTTTTTGCAATACTTTTTGGAATTTTTCATCATCTACATGTCCGTAAAAGTCTATAAAAAACCAGTAGTCAAACCCGCCTTTGTCTTTGGATGGACGAGACTCTATTTTTGAAAGATTTATATCCTGTTCGTCAAAATCCTGCAAAAAGTGAACCAGCGAACCCGCCTTGATGGAGTCTTGCAATCTTACCAATATAGAAGTTTTATCATCCTCGCTCTTAGCATTTTTGAAGTCGCTAAGTATTACGAATCTTGTTTGAGAACCTATATCATCCTCAATGTGGTCAAACATTGTCGGAATTCCATATAGCTTTGCTGCGATATGACTGCAGATTGCAGCAGCATTTGGATCTTTGGCAGCCAAAATAGCAGCTTTTGCTGTTGACTCAACGGGAATCTGTTCAACATTTATAAGATTATGCTCTTGAAGAAACTCTCTGCACTGTCCAAAACCTTTGTCTCTTGAGTAAATTTTAGTAATTTGAGATAATTTTTTCGCTTTTGTAACAAACGACATGTGAATAGGCATATAGAGCTCTGCTACTATTTTTACACTGCTGTTCGCCAATAGATCAAGTGTTTCGCCGACTATACCGTCTCTTGAATTTTCAATAGGAACAACACCGAATTTCGCTCTTTTTGCTTCAAGCTCTTTAAAAACAGATGGGATTGAGTTCATGGACAGATAGTCACTCATCGCCCCAAATCTGCTCTCTGCGGCTTGATGCGTAAAACTGCCCTCAGGCCCAAGATATGCTATGCGCTCCGGAAGTTCTAGGTTTCTTGAGACAGCAAAAATTTCTAAAAATATAGCCTCTATTGCACTTGTATTTAAAAGACCGTTAGCATCGATGCTGTTTTGCGTTAATCTTTGAATAATCGCTTTTTCTCTTTCAGGTCTGTAAATAGCGCTATCGCTGCTCTTTTTTATCTCGCCAACTCGCTTGACAATATTCATTCTTCTGTTGAGAATCTCCAACAACTCATCATCAATAACATCAATTGCTTCTCTGCACTCTTCTAAAGTTTTCATCTGCTCTCCAACTTGTTATGCTCCAAAATATCCTGCATATCAGCATAGATACAGTCAGGTCTTAATTCTGGATTTAAAAATGGAACTATCTCATCCGCACTTTTATATTTTCCGCTTGTCACAAAAATCGTCTTCATTCCCATCTCTTTTGCTCCGCCCAGATCACCTTTTACATCATCGCTGATAATAGTTACATCGCTAAATTTTGCATCGGTATTTTGTTTTTGCAGCATCCTCAGAGCCTCTTTATAGAATGAAATGCTCGGTTTTCCAACAACATCATAACTGCAAGATGTAGCAAACTCAAGCATCTTTAAAATCGCTCCGACACCAGGGTATCTTTTGCCACCTTTGGCATATATGGATGTCTCATGCATACCGACCAAAGAAGCGCCGCCAAGAAGAAAATCTATAATCTCGGCATACTCGTCTGCGGTAAAATTCTCTTTTATTGAGATAAGCACAGTCTTTGGATTTTTGTAATTTAAAATATATCCCATTTTTTTCAAAACATCCAAAAACTCATCTGCCCCATAAGCCGCAACAGCCTCTTTTTCTACACGTGATTCCAAAAGCATCAGAGGGTCAAGATAAGATGAAAACTCAAAATTAAATCCGATTGATTTTAAAAAATTATAAAACTCGCTCGAAGCTTTTTTTGTGCTGTTTGTAATAATCATGTATGGAATTTTCTTCTCATTTAACATGTCGATAAACTCAATGCTCCCGCGGATTGGGGATTTGTCTATATCGCTGATTAAAGTACCTTGAACATCAATAAAATACATCTCAGTTTTCCAAAAATTCTTTCTCTAGGGCAATCAAGTCTTCAAACTCTTCACGTCTGCGAATAAGCTTTACCTCATCACCTTTAATTGCCACTTCAGCGCTTCTTCCTCTTGTGTTGTAGTTGCTTCCCATACCAAAGCCGTAAGCTCCGGCACTATGAATCACAAGCAAATCATTATGCTCTAAAATCGGCAGCGGATAATTTTTTGCAAAGAAGTCGCCGCTCTCGCAAACTGGACCAACTACATCCGCCTCGCTCTCCTCTGTTTTACTATCTGTTATCGCTTCTATTTTGTGATACGCTTTATACAAGCTAGGGCGAAGAAGGTCATTCATCGCGCCGTCAACCACAACAAATCTTTTTGCACCGTTTTGTTTCTCGTATAAAACTTTTGTTAAGAAATATCCGCCGTTTGCAGTTAAAAATCTTCCAGGCTCGCAAATAACAGTTAAATCCAAACCTTTAAGCGTTCCTAAAATCGCCTGCGCATAATCATAAGGCTTTATCGTAACCTCATCTTTATACTTAACTCCAAGTCCGCCGCCGATGTCAAAAAACTTCAGCTCAATTTTTATGCTTTGAAGGGAGCGGACCAAATCAGCCACAATCTCGGCAGATTCATAAATAGGCTTAAGCTCCGTAAGCTGGGAACCTATATGAAAATGAATCCCGACAGGGTCTAAATGTTCGGAGTTATTTGCACGGATATACATTCTCTTTGCAGCCTCTATCTCAACTCCAAATTTATTATCATGCAAACCTGTTGAGATATAGGGATGAGTAAGAGGGTCAATGTTTGGATTTACTCTTACGCTGATTCTGCATTTTGCCTTTAACTCTTTTGCTATAAGCTCAACTCGTCCAAGCTCTGCTTCACTCTCAACATTAATATACAAAATGTCTTTTTCTATCGCTTCACGTATTTCGTCGTCACTCTTTCCAACGCCGGAAAAGATAATTTTATAGCTCGGGATTCCGGCTAAAAAAGCACGGCGAACTTCACCGATTGAGACACAGTCTGCACCACTTCCCAAAGTAGCAAAGTGCTTGATAATACTGAGATTTGAGTTTGATTTTATTGCAAATGCCATAATTGACTTTCTGCCCTTAAAAGCCTCTTTTAGCTCCTCATACTGCTTTGTCATATAGTCTAAATCATATATATAGAGCGGAGTTTTATATGTAGCTGCCAGTTTTTTAAAATTTATCATAAAAGTCCCAAATATTTTTTAGGGCATTTTATCCAAAAAGTACTTATATTTTTGTTATAGCTTGATTATTAGGCAGCGAGGCGATACTTTCTAAATTGCCTCACTGCAATTAAAAAGAGCAGAAAAACAGGAAGGATTATGCCAACTTCGCTTGGCAGCGTTTTATGGCTTGATAGCTCTATCAGTGCAAAAAGAAATGCCCAGACTACAAGCGATGAGATAATAGCTCCAAAACTAAATAGTGATATATTTAAGAATCTTGCACTAACAGGAACAAAGAAGAATATAATAACAATCAAGCTTGGCACAAAAAACGGATATACAAACATTTTGTAAAGAGCGCTTTTTACAATAGCGGTATTGATGTTTTGTGCTTTTAAAAGTATGTATGCGTCTATTGCGTCTATGATAGTAAAGTTTACTTTGCCCTCATAAACCTGATCAAGCATCTTTGGTCTAAAGCCCTGAAGAATCTCTAAATTTCTCTGTTCTGTTACTTTCATTCCCAAAGAGTCAAAACTTATATCATCCGGTTTCGTAATAATATCAGCCTTGTCTATATACCAAGCATCATTTCTATATGATGCTTTTGTTGCTACCAAAACCTCTTTTAATGAGTTGTTGGCAAAACTAAATACGCGTATATTTTCAGCGCTCTCCTGCAGAGGCAACAATTTTGAAAAATATATAAATTGGTCTTTGTATGTGAAAAAGAGGTCTCTTGTAGGGCTGAGATATTGCGCATTTTTACGGATATTTTTAGCCATCTCGTCAGCTCTTGCAAAATTTGGTATTGCATGTAAAGAGATAAAAATAAGAATTATAGTTGTGGAGACGACAACAAAAGGCTTAAGAATATCGACTCTTGAATAACCAAGAGAGTAAAAAGAGACCAGCGCGTTTGAGCGAATTAAAAATAATTTTGTACTTATCATCGCAAATACAAGTGAAAGAGGAAGAAGCATATCAACAGCATAAAATGTTTTATATACTACATATATAAGCAGCAGGTTTGCGGAAATCTCTAACTTTTCCGTGCTTCCCATATAGTCAAATCCAACCAAAAATAGGACAAGAGCCAATAAAATAATCATAAAATATTTCATATAGTGAAAAGAGATATATTTAAAAGCTAGCATATATTATAAGTCCAATTAAAGAGATTCACTGCTATTTTAGCTGAAATTTTTTAATTGTATATTTAGTGCTGGTATCTTCTAGTGAGTTGTCTAACAAATACTCAACTGCTTCACATGCAAAAGATACCCACGTCTTGAGGTGCTCCTGCTCTTCTTTGCTAAAATTGCTTAGCACATAAGATGCCACCTCACCCCTGTGTTCAGGTTTACCAATGCCCATTCTAACTCTGATATACTCTTTTGAAATCTTCTCATCGGTAGATTTAAGACCGTTATGTCCGCCGTCCCCGCCCCCTTTTTTAAAGCGAAGCGTACCGAACGGCAAATCTAAATCATCATGTATTACAACTACATCATCAATTTTATAAAAACTTTTAACGGCTAATACAGAGTTGCCTGATAAATTCATAAATGTAAGCGGTTTTAATAAAAAATGGTTTGAAAATTTGTAAAGTTCACCGTTAAACGATGATGAGGAGAGTTTTTGAGCATTTTGTCTTCTAATCAGCTCGTCAATAACCATAAAACCTATGTTATGACGAGTGTGCTCATAATTCGGACCAGGATTTCCCAGACCGACTATTAACATAATTACTTAGCTTTAATTATACTTAGTACAGATACACGATCAGCATCTGTGAATGTAACGTTTTCAATTTTCGCTATATCACGAAGAAGTTTTGAATCTCCAACGTCCATTTTAGCAACATCAACAACAATGCTACTTGGAAGATTTTCAATAGTAGCTTTAACTCTTAAACGAGGTTTTGAGATATGTATAAGACCTTTGTTTTTAAGACCTATTGCATCACCAACTGTTACAACCGGAACGTGATAGTGCGTTAAAACACCTGGTTGTGCTACCATTAAATCTACATGTAAAAGTTTAGCTGTTAACGGATGTGCTTCATATGATTGAACTACAACGTTCATCACTTTTCCACCAACAGAAACAGGAAATGCTAAAGTCTCTTTGTTACGAACAGTACGGATATACTCATTGTCTTTAAACGCAGCGTGAATATTTTCAAGCCCTTTTCCATAAATGTTCGCAATTAGATAACCATCGCGGCGAAGCGCTTTTGTGCCTTTTTTGCCAATACTCTCTCTAATAATGCCTTCTAACATATTAAATCCTTAATAAAAAATGTTTGGAATTATATCTCTTTAAGCTTTAATTGCAGTTAAAAGAGATTATTTCAAATCAAAAACATCCTCATCGAGAATTTTTTGATATTTTTCCTTTTTCTCACCGTTATTTGCAAGATCAGATGGTTTAGAAGTATTTAACCCGCTCATCTTGAGCTCTAAGTCAGCTGCACTTGTAGCATAATCTTTTGCTCTCTCTTTCGTTATTACTCCGCTGTTGTAAATATCTAAGATATGCTGGTCAAAACTTTGCGACTTGTAGTGCTCGCGCCCTTTTTCTATCGCTTCTTTAATCTCATAATCTCGGTTCTCCAAGATTAACTTCTCGATTGTAGGAGTCTTCACAAGAATCTCCATCGCCGCAACTCGCTTGTCATCTACCGTTGGAATCAGCCTTTGAGAGACAACCCCTTTTAAAACTCCCGCAAGTGATAAACGAACACGATTTTGCTCCTCATTGGGAAATATTGCTATGATACGATTTATTGTCTCTTTAGCATCTATCGTGTGCAGGGTTGAGAAAACTAAGTGCCCTGTGTCTGCCGCGTGAAGTGCAAGTTCAATAGTTTCTCTATCCCTCATCTCACCTACAAGTATAATGTCAGGGTCTTCACGAAGAGCCGCTCTTAGAGCTCTGTCAAAAGAGAGCGTATCTTGCCCGACTGAGCGCTGGTTTATTATGCATCCCTTATCTTTATGTACAAACTCGATAGGGTCTTCAATAGTTATAATATGCTTTTTTTGTGTTGTGTTAATCTCATGTATCATCGCCGCAAGAGTAGTTGACTTACCGCTACCCGTAGTTCCGGTAACCAGTATAAGTCCGCGCGACTCTTTTGTAAAAGTTCTTATGGTTTCTGGGAAATTCATCTGATCAATGGTCGGGATGGTCATAGGAATAACACGAAATACAAAAGAAGGTCCGTCTGTTTGAAAAAAGATATTTACACGGAAACGATTTCGCTCATCAAACTGATAAACCAAGTCGACCTCTTTATTCTCTACCAGCTCAGCGTATCTGCCTCTTAAAATCTCTTTTGCCAAAGTCATTGCATCATCATAGGAAAATATACTTCCGGAAAATGGAACTATTGTCCCGTTAATTCTAGCTCTGATTACGCCGTTTGATTTGACATGCAAGTCACTCCCGCCGTTTTCAATGAGTTTTTTAAGATACCCTCTAATCTTTTTTATCTGCTCAAACGTTAACTGACTTATATCTACTTCATTTCTATTTTCACTCATAATGACTCCAATATATCTTTAAATGCGTCTTTAAAAGATTTTAATCCATCAGATATCTGCTTATCCAAAACAGCATTAAAATCTATGCCTAAGCTCTTGATTTTTTCGAAATGTCCTTCTATGGTTTGAATTGGAATTGGCAAAGCGCTCCTTTTTACTCCATTTAGATGAAAAGCCTTTATGGTATCAACAGGAGCCGTGTTTACGCTGTTATACGCTAAAAGCTTCTCAATATAGTAGTGCGCCGGAAGCGAATCGTCCTTTACGCCCGTACTTGCGAAAAGTGTCCTGCATCCTTTAACACCTATCTTCTCAACTTCAGCATATATGTTTGCACTGTTATATATTCCGCTGAGTGCTACATCAACACCGCCTCTGGAGAGCTCTTCATCCAAAGCTCTGTCGACTCTGCTTACAAAAACGCTTATTACCGTATCTACACCGACTCGCACTTTAGTGCTTGCTTGGTCTGACGCTTGTTGAGCTAGTTTTGAACCGTTTTTTGCCACTCCTTCTCTAAACGCCTCTGCGCACGAGATAGCCTGCTCTTTTTTAAATATCAAAGTGGCATTTACAGGGATTCCACACTCTACAAGCTCGCGCATTGCAATGTATCCGGCATCTGTTGCAGGAACTTTTATCATAACGTTTTTACGGTTGATTTGTGAAAAAAGTCTCTTGCCCTCTTCGATGGTCCCCTTGGCATCATCACAAAGATATGGATCTACCTCTATGCTGACATAGCCGTCATCACCCGCATCATAGAGCGGCTTTAATATGTCTGCCGCTTTTTGTATATCATATATTGCAACCGCCTCATATTTCTCTTTTGGAGAGAGGTGTGCAAGCGACGAGAGCTGCTCTTTGTATGCACTTGAGCTTAGTATCGCGTTTTTAAAAATTGCCGGATTTGAAGTTGCACCGTTTATTATCCCGCTCTCTATCAGCTCTCTAAACTCATTATCTAAATAGTTTCTTTCAATAAAATCTGCCCACAAAGAGAACTTCAAATCTTTTAAATACATATATAAACCTTCGTTGTTTTGATAAATTATATCTCAAAAATTCTCATTTTTTTTTAAACTCTCTATAAAATAGTGTTTTTATTTTTTTAGCCGATATCTTTAGGGATTTTTATAATAAATGTAGCTCCGCCCTTAGCATTTACTGCATCGATCTCGCCGCCAAACTGCTTCTCTATAATCATCTTGCTCATATAGAGCCCAAGCCCCGTTCCGTTTTTACCTTTTGTGCTGAAATATGGCTCAAAGAGATGAGGCAGATTTTCGCTCTTTATACCGCCTGCATTATCTTCTATATATATCAAAACCATATCTCCGGCTATTTTGACATTTAACGAAATAAGCGGATCTTTAGTTTTTAGATCATTATGAGCGTCTATTGCGTTGTTTAGTATATTTAAAACCACTTGAACAAGCTCATTTATATATGTACTGACATTAATTTCAGAAATCTTATTTATTGATATCTTTATACCTCTGTCTTGTATTCTCGATATTGCAAAATTTACCGCTCTTTGCAATAAATCATGTATCTCAATTTTTAGTATCTCTTTGTTTGGATGAAAATAAGCCTGAAAATCATCAATTGTGTCGGAAAGATAGACTATCGTATCGCTAATGTTGCTAAGCGCATTGTCTATATCTTCGCTATTTCTATCTTTACCGAGGAGTTGCTTAAACTGAAGATTTGCGATTTGCAGAGTAATTGTAGAGAGAGGTTGTCTCCACTGATGCGCTATCATGCTTATCATCTCACCCATTACCGCCTGTTTGGACTGCGCTTCTAAAATCTGATCTTTGCTTCTTAACTCCTCAAGTTTTTGTTTAACTTTTAGTTCCAGCGATTCATTGAGTTTTATAAGCTCGGTAGTTTTGTCTTTTACCTGCTTCTCAAGCTCTTGATTAAAATTTCGCAGCATATTCTGCTTCTCTAAAATAAAACACCTTGCCTCGTCTATCTTTTTTTGATAAAAGTAGATAATGATACTTATAATAACAAGAACAAACGAGATATAGGTTACCTGATACATAGAATATTTTATATCGATAAAACTTTGCAGCGGCGCGATTATAAGCATCAAAAGTATAAAAGCAAGCCAATATACCGCGTGCACTGTCTTTTGAAAATAGAGAAGAATAATAGGATATGTAAATATCCATAGATGTTTCAGATCAGTTGGCTCTCCCGCATAGATAAGGAATAGAAACAAAAACGTATACTGAAGAGTCATGGTTATAGCAAAAAACTCAAAAAAGTGGCGATATTTTCTCAGAGCGCAAAACATTATAAAATTCATACATAAAAGTGTAAGCTCTAGTGGTATAAAACCATGCACATCTCTTATATGATTTCCGATAATCCCGTATATAAGCCCACTTGCCGAGAGCAAAATACCGACATTTACCATCTGGTATCTGTTTTTTAAGTCCTGCTCCCCCTCATCAAACGTCCAGCCGCTTGTAAAAAAACCATCAAGTTTTAGCATCATTTCATAACCTTTTTTTATGGTAGATAAACTTTATCCAACAGTTCGCTGTATTCACTCTTAGCATCGCTATCAAGCGTTATGCCGCCGCCGCTTTTATAGATATATCCATCTTCTGTTTTTTGTACAAATCTTATCATAACCGCGCTATCGAGTGTTCTGCCGTCATACACGCCAAATACACCGCTGAAAAATCCGCGCTCATACCCTTCAACCTGACTAATTATATCTAATGTGCTTTTTTTTGGAGCACCACTTATGCTTCCTGCCGGAAGAAGCGAGTTTAAAATATCTCCTATTTTATAGTGCCAATCCTCTCCAATTTCTCCGCTGATATGAGAACTTACATGTAGAAGTTTTTTCTCGCCGGCTTCAATCTCCGTGATATATCTAAACTCTTCTACTTTTACCTCTTTAGCAACGATTGAGAGGTCGTTTCTTAATAAATCAACCACCATAACATGCTCAGCCATCTCTTTTTTGTTATTTAAGATAATCTCTTTTGCATTTGGGATTGATGCATCGATTGTTCCTTTCATCGGGAATGTAGAGATTTTGGAGTTTTTTATCTGGATAAATTTTTCAGGAGAGAAACATACAAACTCATCTTTGTATCTCAGTTTGTAGTGGGCATTTGCGCACTCAAAAATCTCTTTTAACGAGAGCGGCGTTTTTATAAACGTCGGCTGCGTGAGATTTAAAAGATAGGTTTCACCTGCTTTTATCCTCTCTATAACAAAGTCAAACTTCTTTTTATATTCGCCAAAGGGAAGCGTCTTTTTCTCCAAAAAATCTTCATGGGCTTTGAGGGGATAATCTTCATCTATGCAAAATTCAATATCGTTTGCTTCAAGCTCGCATAATGTATATGCCATTATGTTTTTGGCTTTGAAATCTATTATGAAGAGAAACGGCTCTTTTTTTTTGCCAAGAGAGTTTAAATCATTAAATGTCATTAATCAATTTTTTAAGCACGGCCATTCTAACCGCGACACCGTTTGAGACCTGTTCTAAGACTTTGCATCTTTTATCTGCCAAAAGTGCATCGCAGATATCTATGTTTCTGTGAACAGGTCCAGGGTGAAGCAAAATTATATCTCTATCTCCGATAAGCTCAGTAGTTATGCAAAAATCACTTGCATAATCTTTGAGTGAGGCGTAAGTTTGAGAAGAGTGTCTCTCTGTTTGGGTTCTTAAACTCATAATAACATCTACTTCATCAATTATTTCATTTATATAGTGAGTTGTTCTTAGCTTGGTTTTTGGCAAAAATTGCGGGGGTGCTACTAAAATAACCTCCATGCCGAATCTGCCGAGAAGCTCAATGTTTGAGTTTGCGACCCTTGAGTTTTTTATATCCCCGACTATTGCTATTTTTTTTCCTTTTACATCCCCAAAATGCTCTTTTAGCGTATATAAATCAAGCAGAGCTTGCGTTGGGTGGGCATGAGCGCCGTCTCCGGCATTTATGATGGAAGCCTTTGTATGGTTTGATAGAATTTTCGGCACACCGGAGTTTTGATGTCGCACAATTATTGCATGCGGGTTCATAGCATCCAAATTCATCGCAGTGTCAACCAGAGTTTCACCTTTTTTGGTAGAGCTGTTTGCCACATCAAGATGGACAATCTCCGCACCAAGCCTCTTAGCGGCTATCTCAAAAGAGCTTCTGGTTCTTGTGGAGTTTTCAAAAAAAAGTGTAATAATTATTTTATCTTTTAGAATTTTATCAATCCCGCTGCTATTTTTTATTTTTGCACTAAAGAGCTTCGCATCTTCTAAAATAGCTTCTATCTCTGAAGTTGTAAAGTCATCCGTTCGAATTAAATGTTTCATACTGCTCTTTTTTTAAATAATTTATAGATTATACAAGACATCACATATTTTTTCAATATCGCCGCCTACTTTTAAAACCCTAAAGCCTGTTTTTAGAAAATAGGGCTCTGATATTTCTGAAAAACTCTCATCACCCTCTTTGCAGTTAAATGCTACTGCATGTGCTATCTTTTTATCTTCAAGAGCTCTCTTGCTTAGGAGTGTGTCATTTATACAGCCAAGCGAGCAGTGGGTAACTAAAAGAGCGACAACATCAAGTTTTTGTATCAAATCTATCATCATTGTATTTTCGTCTATCGGTACATAAAGCCCGCCAGCCCCCTCAATGATGACAATATCGCAAAAAGCCTCAAGCTCTTCAATCTTTGTGAGCACTGTTTTTAAATCAAACGGAGTGTTGTTAGATGCCACATACGGAGCTGCAACCATCTCGTACATAAATGGGACGACATCTTCGGCTTCTAGGTGCCACAGCTTTGGATTAAGCTCTTTTATAAGCTCTAAAAGCTCCTCTCCATCTTCTGCATATCCACCCATAACACCTGTTTCTATGGGCTTGATAACACCGACTCTAAAGCCACGCGAAGCAAACTCTTTTAATAATAATTTAGTTGTATAAGTCTTACCGATGTTTGTATTTGTAGCGGTTACGAAAATTCGTTTTGTCATAGTTATCTCATCTTATTGCTATTTTATAAGCAATTGTATCAGAATCGAAAATAGTTTTTAAAATAGATTGTAAAATTTTTGCTATAATTAACCAAAAATCAAAGGTAAGTAATGCATACGCTTAAGCTAAAAGTAACCGATACTGTATACTCTACAAGTGTTGTCTTTTATCAACCAATTTTCAAGCAGTGAACTTAGCCTCATTGAAGACAAAGCAGAAGAAAGTTTTATAATTTCATCAATAGATGAAGTTCAAAAAAGGGTACTAAAAGCTGAGCAAACTGCAAATTTTATCGATGCAGATACATTTTGGTTGGAAATTGATAAAAAAATAGAAGCGATGTAGATTGAAAATTCAAATTGAGAGCACTTTTGCCGAGCCGTTTCTTGCTATTTTAAAAAACATAACAAAAGACAAAAAATTAGCCGCTATAAAATTTAAAAATGATCTAAAAGAAAAAATGAAACAATCAAAATCCTAGATATTTTTAAATGGCAAGATAGGTAATCTAAAATTGCTTCCTTTTTTGATAAAAAATAGATTTATTCTAGTAAATATTTATCGTAAATCTTGTTTTCATGAATAAATAATTGGAGCTAGAGAAGACTTAAAGAGATTTAACTCATTTTTTATTTTGCTACAATTATCTCATTTTGGCTATAATTTTTTAACTATTAAAAGTAATTATCATAGGAAAATTATGGCAACAAATACAGATTTAGAAACTATCAACGAGATATCGCTCAAATATCCCAAAAAATATAAAGTGCTGATTTTAAATGACGACTATACTTCCATGGAGTTTGTCATAGATGTGCTTATGACTATTTTTCACAAGAGCTACCAAGAGGCAGAAGCCATAATGCTTGAGGTTCATAAAAAAGACAAAGGCGTGTGCGGAGTTTACACCCATGAAATTGCGGAGACGAAAGTTATGCAGGTACACAAACGTGCCAGAGACAGCGGCTTTCCGCTAAGAGCCGAAATGGAGGAAGAGTAATGATAAGCCATTCATTAAACGAGGTTTTCCAAAAGTCAATCATCTACGCCAAAGAGCTAAAACACGAATATATAACGATTGAGCATGTATTTTATCAGCTCTTAAACTCTCCGGAGGGTGCAAAAATTATATTTGCGTGCGGCGGAGATGTCCATAAAATGAAAGAGCTTATAAAAGATTACATATATTCAAACACAAGCACACTCCCACAAAACGTGAGCGATGAACCTTTTGAGAGCGTTGCGCTCTCACGCCTGATTGACAGGATGATAAAGCATATCCAAAGCTCTCAGCAGCACAGCGCAGACATAGGCGACCTGCTTGTTGCTATCTATGACGAAGTGAACTCTTTTGCCTACATGTTATTAAATGAGTATCATATATCAAGACTTGATATTTTGGAGATTATTTCGCACAGCGATGAAGCTGAGGCTCCAAAAGAGAGTGAATCATATCTTCAAAAATACTCCATAAATCTGCTTAAAAAAGCAAAAGATGGGAAAATTGACCCTGTTATAGGGCGTGATGACGAGATAGAGAGAGTTACGCAGATTTTGTGCCGCAGAAAGAAAAACAACCCTATTTTAGTCGGCGAGGCGGGAGTCGGAAAAACCGCTATTGCAGAGGGGCTGGCACTAAAGATAGCGGCACGCGAAGTTCCGGAGATTATCCAAAACAGTGAGCTTTATGCACTGGATTTGGGGGCAATGCTTGCTGGCACAAAATATAGAGGCGATTTTGAGAAACGGTTAAAAGGCATTATGGACGAGCTTAAATCTATTCCAAACGCTATTCTTTTTATCGATGAGATTCATACCCTAATAGGCGCAGGTTCAACAAGCGGAACCATGGATGCAGCAAACCAGCTAAAACCTGCATTAGCCTCTGGAGAGCTAAAATGCATGGGTGCCACAACATTTGCAGAGTATAGAAACGGATTTGAAAAAGACAAGGCGCTGAGCAGAAGATTTTCAAAAGTTGATATCAATGAACCCTCAATTAAGACAACATATAAGATTTTAAAAGGGCTAAAGAGCAAATATGAAGAGCACCATAATGTTACTTTTACAGATAAAGCGCTAAAAACAGCAATTGATTTGTCAAAAAGATATATAACAGATAAATTTTTGCCCGACAAGGCAATTGACCTAATAGACGAAACCGCCGCGTCTTTTCATCTGAAAAACAAGAAAAAAAGAGTAGTCAACTCACACGATATTGAAAATACCATCTCAAAAATTGTCGGTATATCTGGTTCAAAAGTAACGCAGGATGAGACACTCTCTTTAATAAACTTGGAAGAGAACTTGCGAAAAAAAGTAATCGGACAAGATAAAGCGGTTACAGAAGTGGCAAAAGCCATAAAAATATCAAAAGCAGGTCTTACTCCGCCAAACAAGCCTATCGCCTCTTTTCTATTCTCAGGACCTACGGGCGTTGGTAAAACCGAACTTGCACTCTCTCTTAGCCAAATACTCGGCATTAATTTTGAGAGATTTGATATGAGCGAATATATGGAAAAACATGCTATAAGCAGGCTTGTCGGAGCACCTCCAGGCTATGTCGGGTATGAGCAGGGCGGACTACTTACAGAGGCGATAAAAAGACACCCTTACACTGTTTTGCTGCTTGATGAAATAGAAAAAGCACATCCTGATTTGGTAAATATTTTACTTCAGATAATGGACAATGCAACTCTCACCGACAATAACGGCTATAAAGCAAACTTCCAAAATGTCATACTTATTATGACATCCAACATCGGCGCTACAGCTAGAAATGTTATGGGCTTTAACAAAGACAGCTCGCTCTCAAAAAATGAGGAGCTAAAACTCTTTTTTACACCTGAATTTAGAAATAGACTAAGCGCTGTGGTAGAGTTTAATCAGCTAAATATAGATGTAGTCAAAGGAATCGTAAATAAGTTTATATATGAGCTAAACAGCGACCTTAAGAAGAAAAAAATAACCGTTGCAATATCTCCTAAAGCTATAGAATATATAGCAGACAACTCTTACTCTATAGAGATGGGAGCAAGACCTATCAAGAGATATATTGCCGATAACATAACAAACAAATTAAGCGATGAGATACTATTTGGCAAGCTAAAAAACGGCGGCAGTGTAAATGTATCATTTAATAGAAAGCTGATTTTAAATTTTAAAGAACTTACTTGAATATACCGCAGCTAAAAAAGCATGAGTTGACCTTTCCAAATCCTAACGATGCAAACGAAGACGGCATCGTTGCATGGGGAGGCGACTTAAATCCATCCAGACTTATTCGCGCCTATCAAAATGGCATATTTCCATGGTATGCAAAAAATGATCCCATTATATGGTGGTCAACGAACCCAAGACTTATAATGGAGCTAGATGATTTTAAGTTAAGTCGCTCACTTAAAAAAAGCATGAAAAAATTTCAATATAAATTTGATAGCAACTTTATAGAGGTCATGAAGCAGTGCAGCAGCGTAAAGAGAGAAAATCAAAACGGTACTTGGATACAAGATGAGATAATAGAAGCTTACAGCGTACTTCACGACATGGGTATTGCACACAGCATTGAGAGCTATCAGAATGGAAAACTTGTCGGTGGACTTTACGGAGTTGTTGTAGGAAGAGTTTTTTGCGGAGAATCTATGTTTTCTCTGGTAAATGATGCCTCAAAATCAGCATATGCCGTGCTTGTTAAACATCTCAAATTTTGGGGATATGATTTTATAGACTGTCAGGTACCAACAGAACATCTGAAAAGTTTGGGCGCAAAAGAGGTTACAAGAGAGTACTTTTTAGATAGACTTAAAAAAGTAAATATGGATATTATAAAACATAAGTGGCAGATAGAAAACTCTATAATAGATTAAAATATAGTAATAGCTAATGCTAAATTTGTATTATTTGTAATTAGATGTTAGTTTTTTATGATTATGTTATAAGTTTTGATTGTAAGATTTGTAAAAGTGAGGATTGTTAAGAAATGATCAAC
>JBAZDX010000004.1:0-114212 GCA_041654255.1 Sulfurimonas sp. | reverse complement strand
TTTTAAACTCTGCGCTGTAATGTGTTATTTTTCTGCTCATCATCCACCCTTTTCATCTGTCTCATTATTTTAACTATTTGGGAATTAAAAATTTTAAAAAACTGTTTATTTTTCTTGGGGTATTATAGTGATATTAAGCTCTTTTTTTCTATGTTTTATCTTATTTATCAACTCTATTCTTGTCATAACTTATCCTTTGAATGTATTATGCCATAAATGGCATAATACCCCAATATGTTTTAGTTCTTCAATATAATTTTTTTCTAAAAAACTTCTCTGCCTCCATAACAACGCTGAGCATAAGGGCGATTAGAAGAAGTGTACTCCACATCTCCAAGCTTACCGGCTCAATGCTTAGCAGAGACTGCATAAATGGGTTGTACATCGATACAATATGTAGCCCTTGCGAAGCTAACACCGATATCCATAAAAACAGGTTTTTAGCGTGGTTAATTTTAAAAATAGAACTGTTTTCACTGCGCGAATTAAATACATGTACATTTTCAAACAACACCATCAGAAGCAGCGTAAGGTTTCTTGCCGCATCCTCTTGGTAACCAAACTCAAGCAAGGTATAAAAAAGAGCGAATGCCGATATGCCCATGTAAAGACCTCCGACAACCACTCTGCTCATCATAATTTTATTAAATACAGGTTCTTTCGGGTCGCGCGGTTTACGCTTCAATACTTCCGGTTCGGCTTTTTCGGCAGCAAGTGCCATATCTTGAAAGCCGTTAGAAACCAGATTTAACCATAAAAGCTGTACAGGCAGAAGAGGGATTGGAAGAAAAAAGAGCATTGAGAGCAGAACAAGAGTTATCTCCGCCAACCCTGTGGATATCAGAAGATGAATAACTTTGCGTATATTGTCATACGCTACCCGCCCCTCTTCTACACCGTTGATAATAGAGCTAAAAGAGTCATCCGTCAAAATCAAATCACTTGATTCACGCGCAACGTCTGTGCCGCTCTTTCCCATAGCTATGCCGATGTTGGCAAACTTAAGCGCGGGCGCATCATTTACCCCGTCTCCAGTAACTGCCACAAAATGACCGAGATCTTGAAATGTTTTTACAATAAGCTGTTTTTGCTCTGGGGAAACTCTAGCAAAAACTCTTTTTTGGGCAATCTCCTCCTTTTTCGCTCCTCTTTGCATCCAACTGGAAATCTCCACCCCGTCAATTATCTCATCCCTGCTTGCTGCTATACCCAACTCTTTTGCAATAAAAAATGCTGTATTTGGATGATCTCCGGTTACCATCACAACTCTGATTCCAGCCACTTGGGCTCTTCTTGCAGCCTCTTTTACTCCATCGCGGAGCGGGTCGGTGATGGCAGCAAATCCGATATATGTGTACCCATCTTTTGCGATGCCCTCCTCATCACTAACTTTATATGCCAAAGCAATATTTCTAAACCCTTTGGCTGCCCACTCATCTACCTGCTTTAAAACAGCTCCGGCGTTATCCTCGTCCAGCGAGCACATATGGAGTATTATCTCTGGAGAGCCTTTTATAAAATGTATCTTTTGAGAGTCAATCTCATAACTCGCAGCAGAATACTTGTTGATAGGCTCATACGGCAGGGAGTTGATTGCTCTTCGTTTGTCATGCTTTTTGAAAAGCTCCTCATCCAAAGCCAGAGCATATTTGGCAAGCGCGATATCTACCTGATCACCTATAAAAATCAACTCGCCATCCTCTATGTGAGAGGTCGATTCATTGCACAGCCTTGCGCCAAGGAGCAGATGTTTATTTATATACTCATTTGAATTGTATGTTTTTTCAGGCGTTACAAAATACTCAACGCTTAAACGATTTTGAGTCATAGTCCCCGTTTTATCGCTTGCTATAAGCGTGCATGAGCCTAACCCCTCAATGGCTGAAAGTCTTCGGACTATGACATTTCGTCTGCTCATTGCGGCACTAGCCATGCTGAGCGCTACCGTAATAGCTACGGGAAGCCCCTCTGGAATGGCAGATATGGCAAGTACAACTGTCAGAAAAAATATATCTTTGAGTGGCATCTCTTGATAAATTCCGAGCATAATAATGATTAGTGCAACCCCGCCTATTATTTTGGAGATATTTATTGAAAATTCCTCCATCCGGAGCATTAATGGCGGTTTTGAGACCTTTTTCAAAGCAAGGAGAGAGGCGATTTTACCGACCTCCGTCTGAGCGGCTACGACAGTTACAACACCGATTGCCCTCCCTTTTGTAACCAAAGAACCGCCGTAGAGCATATTTTGTCTCTCTCCGATAGGCTCATCTGCATTTGCTGATATATAAGCAGAATTTTTACCAACCTCAAGTGATTCTCCTGTAAGAAGCGACTCATTTACCTGAAGCTCGTTTGTCTCAATAAGGCGTATATCTGATGGAACTTTAACACCTGATTCAAAAAAAACAATATCCCCTACCGTCACATCTTCGCTTGGTATCTCAACCCGATTGCCATCTCTTAAAACATTAGCAAAAGTCTTTATTACTCTCTTTAGAGCATCAGCTCTCTCGCCTGCAATGTACTCCTGATACGTTCCTACCACAGCATTTAAAAGAAGTGCCACCATTATAAATCCGGCATCACCGTACTCTTTAATGATTAGTGAAATAACGGCAGCAATAAGCAAAACATAGATAACAGGGCTTTTAAACTGCTCAACAAATATATTTAGCAGGGTACGCTTCTTCGCCTCAGCCAAAACATTTTTGCCGTATTTCTCTATGCGCAAAGATGCCTCTTTGCTGCTAAGTCCCTCGGCACTGCTATCCAAATCCCGCAGGGTATCCTCTACGCTTTTAGTATGAAACATAAAATTACCTTCAAAAATTTTTTTGACATGTAAAATTGTAGCCAAAAGTAATAAAGCTAATTTTTTTACTCTAACTGTTCTGTTTTTAAACCAGATATAAATTCAAAAAATAGAGAGGCAAGAACAACACTGAAAATCATTGTGTATCCTGTCGGCAAATCAAACAGATAAGAAACAAAGAGTGCCACAACAATAGCAACAGTCCCAAAAACCCACGCAAAAATAAGCGGTTTTGCAAAATTTTGCGAACTTGCGGCATAGGCCGGAGCAACCAACAGAGCAAAAACAACCAACACGCCGGCCAGCTGAACAGATGAAGTCACGGTAAGACCGAGTGATACGAAAAAAACCAGCTCCCTGACAAATCCGGATGTTCTCGGATAGACAAAAAACATCACAGCTGCGATTAGAGCATAAACTGCAAATGAACTCATAAGATCATGCGGCAACGTAAACAAAATATCCGCCGCACTCAATTTGTTAAAAAGCTCCATACCCTCACTGCTTTTTGCAAGTATTAACATCATAGATGAGATTCCAAGGGCATACAAAAGCCCTATGAAAGCCTCAATTTTTTGAACTCTCTTTGATGCATAGGCAATTACAACAGCGGCTCCAAGGGCAAAAAACAGAGTAAAGAGTGTTTGATACTCTCCGCCAAAAAATGCCACACTTATTGCCATCCCAATCGCTGCGATTTGACCGATGGCAAGGTCTGTAAAAATCACACCTCTTTTGATAATCTCTAACCCAAATATCGCATGAACAAATACAAGCATTATGGCAAGCACAAAAGCCGGCCATAAAATTTCTACTAGTGACATAATCTCTCTTTTATAGTGTTGTATAAACTCTCCAAAGAGTCAGCACCCTCTACACTGCCCACATCATGAGGAATCACTTCAACATTTGCATTACTTTTCGATGCTATAAACTGTGCCGTTTTTTGCTCATGATAAACATCTTGTAAAATTATTTTTACGCCATTTTGTTTCATACTCTCTATTAGCTCTATTGTGTGTTTGGAGCTGGCAGAGACGCCTGGCAACGGCTCAACTGTTCCAACTGAATCTATTTCATATCTATTTAAAATGTATCTGAAAAGTTCATGGTACTGCACCACTTTTTTTGTTTTGCACTCTTTCATATTTAGATCAAACTGTTTCAAATAAGCATTCCATTTAGACAAGAAATTAGCAAGATTTGTTTGATATTTTTCGCTGTTTTGTGCATCTATCTCTTGAAGTTTTTTTGCTATCAATTTTGCAATAGGTATAATGTTATGCGGGTCAGAGCTGAAGTGCGGATTTCCTTCCGGATGGACATCACCGTAAGCACGGGAGACACTTGAGGGTTTATCCAGCAAATTTACCGCTCCGCTTGCATCAACAAAACCGGCAGCCCCAGAAATTACATGTGAATTGTTTGCACTTTTTAAAAGGGGAGGAAGCCACCCTATTTCAAGTCCTGCCCCATTAAAAACAAGCATATCCGCGTTATGAATCTTTGGAAGGAGTGAAGGCTTAGGTACAATAAAGTGCGGGTCCATTTTTGGTGAAGCCAAAACGACAACTTTTACATTCTCAGCTCCGACTTCTTTTACTATTTCACCCAAATAGTCATATGTTACAGCCACATTGACTTTGGCAAAAAGTGAAGCCGACAACAAAACAGTAAAAATTAATATTTTTCTCATCTCAAACTCTCCTAAAATGCATGTGCGCCATGTGCGCCTGCTTCAATCGTAATACCTAAAAGTACCTCATCTATATCTTTTCTCTCGCCGTTAAACTCTTTTGACTTATCATGTGTAAACTGCAAACGGATTTTTGAAAACTCAAACGGCTTATACTCTACCATTGCAGTATATCTATCCAAATCATCAGGCTGGTTATATAAGTTTTTATACAATAAATCATAACGGATACCTGTCGAATAGTTATTGTTAATTTTATATACCAACTCACTGTACAAACCAGCCTGAGTAACATTGCCTGAAACTGTCTGCTCTGTTCTTGAGAGCAGTTCGCTCTGCAGGGTTATGGAGCTGTAGCTGTCCAATATACTTTTAATCGTTAATTCAACACCGTAAATATCCGAATCGTTGACTATTTCTGCAACTTCATCCTCAAAATATTTGCTGTGCGCCAAACTTACACCGCCTAAAATTGAAGTATCACCAATGTCAATACTGCTTTTTACATACCCTATATAGAGGTTATTCCCTTCGTTTGGACTCTCGGGAGTAAGTCTTTG
Source organism: Sulfurimonas sp. (assembly GCA_041654255.1). GTDB lineage: Bacteria > Campylobacterota > Campylobacteria > Campylobacterales > Sulfurimonadaceae > Sulfurimonas. Next base: position 109,141 of record JBAZDX010000004.1, on the reverse strand, counting down.
CATAGCTTCGCCTCCGACCATAATGTATGTGTCTGTCGGAGCGATCCACTGCATCTGAATACCTGCCGAGTTTATGCCCTCGCCACCGATTAGCGCCTCATAAACCAGTGGCTGAGATGTAAAATTCCATGCATGCTGATGGATAGCATTTATCCGCCCAAAAGCACTCCTAAACTTGCCGGCTTTAACACGAAGTCCATAAGGCAGTTCTCTCGTAGTGACAAAAGCCTCTTCAACTTCCAATGCGTCCGGCTGAATATGAAAAATAACATCCGCATCAAAGTATGGATCTATAACGGAGTGAAGCGCAACCTCCGCATAGTTAAAGTTAAACCCTCTATCTTTGTTAAAAGGGATTTCGGTTTCCGATCCGACAGCCGGTGTTTCTGTAAATCCCAGTATATTATAAGTTTTATACTCACTGTTTTTTATATTTCTGCTGACTGCCGAAGCATCTAAAATAAACGACATGTCAGGCAAAAATGCACTCTGGCTAAAACTTGAAGTTTTATTGCTCGCACTTGCAACTTTCTCGTTTAGCTCTTTTTGAGCCGCCTCTTGCTGTTTCTGTTCAATCGTTTCTATACTTTTTTGCAACTGCGCAATCTGTTTTTTAAGTTCATCGATTTCGTCACTGGCAAAAAGTGTTGCCGAAGCTATAATCGATAAAATCAGGGCATTTTTTATCATTAAAATTCTCCTAAAATTTTTATATTTGTAATGTTTTTTGTCTGATTTGTTTTAGGAGAGTTTTGGAGGTGCGCGGGATAGATATGTAGAATTTACGCTGAAGTCGCAGATGCTTTCCTGCGGGCTGTAAATTTGAATAAAGAAATTTTGTATTTCGGCAAGAGTAAATAGTATTGGAACATCTGCATCTGCCAAATTGGACTGGATTGTACAGATAGAACAATCTGCATGTATTTTTAAATCATTATGGTGATGAAGCACACCCATAAATGTTGCTAACAGAAGCCAAACAACAGCAAGTTTATTTACAATAGTCAATTTCATATCAGAATTATAACAGAAACTTAGTTTTACTCTTTAATAAATGCATTATGTCATATAATTTGTCTAGAAATTTTTAAAAGATTAAACAGGTTAAAAGATGACATTTCCAAACGAGTGGACACAGAAAGAGTTTTTGCAAAACAAAAAAAAGCTTGAAGCAGAGGGCATAAAAGTAGTGCTTATTGACACTATCCTCTCGCCGATTGATGGTACCGATACAGTAGTTTACAACCCTTATGAACTGCAAAAAGAGCCTGAGGGGAGCATCTTTGTATTTTACTGCGATAGCGGAAAAGCAACGCTAAACAGGCTTGATGAGTATAAAAAAAGGTTTCCAAACCATCACTGCATATCACTAAAAGGCGGCAGAGGCTATTGGCGGATAAATATGAGCATTTTAGATGACTAAGCATGAAAAGCAGTTAGATAGCTTCATCAAAAATCTCCTTAGCGAAAACTTTTACGATGCGCATGAAGATTTGGAAGTTCTCTGGTATGAGAGAAGATTTGAAGAGAGTGATGAAGTAAAACTTCTTAAAGGGTTTATCAACGCTTCTGTCAGCTTTGAACTCCGCAAAAAAGGCAAAACAGAGCAGGCAAATAAAGTTTGGAGCAACTACCTGAAATATAAAGATTTAGTCAGCAAAATAGACTCCACACATGTAGAAAAATATCATTTGATTATAAAAGAGATAGATAAAATATATAAATAAGCAAACCCTATTAATTGCAATTTTGCTATAATCCGAAAAATCTTAAGGATTACAGATGCAGATGGATATATCAAAATACAGTGACTTAGTTATTGTTTATGCCGGCGAATATGGTTTAAAAATTGTTGCAGCCTTAGCTATATTTTTTATCGGCAAGTGGGGAGTGAAAAAATTTACTTCTCTTGTCAAAAAACTAATGCTAAAAGCCGAATTAGATTTAACACTGGTTGAATTTTTAGAAAATGTTATCTATTTCGCACTTCTGATAGTTATTGTTTTGGCTTCACTAAATGCGCTTGGCGTCAATACTAACTCATTTTTGGCAGTGTTTGGTGCGGCATCTTTGGCTGTCGGTTTGGCACTTAAAGATTCGCTATCTAACATCGGCGCAGCGGTTCTTATCATCATCTTTAGACCGTTTAAGGTCGGGGATTTTATAGATGCAGCTGGAGCTTCTGGTAAAGTAGAGGATATAAACCTTTTCTCAACAATAATGGCTACTGCGGACAACAAAACGGTAATGATTCCTAACTCTTCGGTTATAAGTTCCAATATAACAAACTACTCAAACAAACCGACACGCCGCGTAGAGCACATCATCGGGGTAAGCTACGGTGATGATTTGAGATTTGTAAAAGAGGTTCTTAACCAAATCATAAAGGAAGACACCAAAATTTTACAAGACCCAGCACCGCTTGTTGCCGTTGGCGAACTCGCCCAAAGCAGTGTAAATTTCATACTTCGCGTATGGGTAAACAATGATGATTACTGGGATGTGCATTTTGACATGTTAGAAAAAATAAAACTTGCATTTGACGAAAAAGGAATAACCATTCCATTTCCACAAATAGATATACACACGAAAAAGGATTAAAATGAAGAAAATAGCACTAGCACTGCTTGTTGCCACCTATTGCATAGCGGCATCTGAAGTGGAAATTAAAGATGAGATAAAAGATATAAAAACAAAAATCAAGAAATTAAATGAAAATTTAAAACAACTTGAAGGAAATTTGCCGGTTGACGACTATCTGTTTAATGCCCGTGCTGAAGTCGGATATATTTCAAACTCAGGAAACAGCAATACGGAATCGTTTAATGCCGATGCAAAAATAACCAATAGCTGGGGTCTTCACTCACTTGAAATATTGATGCTTATGCAGTATGGAACTGACAATGGCACAGTGAACAGAAATAGATTTTTAGGTGAGCTTGTTTATGACTATAAATTGTCAGAGAGATTATCGCTTAACTACCTGCTCGGGTATAAAGATGATAAATTTTCCGGCTTTGATTACCAGTTTTATACCGGTCCCGGTGCTAAATATATTACAATAAAAACTGACCTTCGTGATTTAACGGTTGATGGAAATCTTTTATACGCTAAAGATAGGATTTTTGGCGGGCTTGATAGAACATACTCGGCATACAGACTAAAAGGTGTTTACAATATGCAGGTGTTGGAAAATCTAAAATTTCATCAAACGCTAAGTTATAGATCAGAATTTTCTGATATTGAAAACTATTTTTTCTATTCAAAAACAGCTTTTTCTACAAAATTATCAGATATATTTTCAGCAGGCGTGTCATATCAGGTTGACTACACAAACAAACCGGCTCTCGTTGGAAAACATTCAACAGATACAACTTTTTCATTTAATCTAATTGCTGATTATTAATCTTTTTTAAACTTTTCCCCCAAATATATAAAAACCAAGTTGCAATAAGTGCGATAAATGTCGCACCTAAAAACAAGTAACTTGGGTAGAGCTCATACACATACCCCGCAATCAAAGCTCCTAAAAATGCACCAAACCCATAAGTTATCCCTGAAAAAAACTGCTGTGCTAAAGATTTATGCTTGTATAGATAGAAGAGATAGCTGATGGCAGCCGAGTGAAAGAGTGCGAAGCTAAGAGCATGAAGAGCCTGTGAGAAAAACAAAATAGTTATATTGTCTGGAAATAAAAAGAGCAAAAACCAGCGAAATGCCGTTATAAAGGTAGTAGCCTGAAGTATCAGAAGCAAATTTCTGCGAAGGAGTGAGCCTTGAAAGTAGAGCATAAAAATCTCAACAATAACACCAAAACTCCAAAGGTAAATTGCGATATCTAAACTAACTCCATGGTCGGTAGTATAGATGGTAAAAAAGTTATAAAAAGGACCAAAACTGACCTGCATAAGAGTAAGCCCGACCCACAATCGCCAATCTTTTAAAATATTTATGTCATTTGTCGAATCTTCACTCTTATCCATAAACGCATCTGCTTTTTTTGCTATTACAAACCCAATCGCCGACGTAATGATGGTTAAAACAAGAAGATACATAAGTGCAATATCTGCCGAGCTTAAAAATTTTACTAAAACCAAAGCCACTAAAATAAAACCGACCGAGCCAAATAGCCTTATTTTTCCGTATCTCTCTTTTCCAAGATACTTCAAAGAAATCAATTCAACATACGGAAGCACGATGCTAAGTCCTACGCCCAAGCTGATATTTGAAAAAAGGAGTTTATAAAAGTTATCAAGTGAAAAGTAAAAAGAGAGGGCGCTTAAACACATTATCAAAAGAGAGATATTGAAACTGCGTACATTGATTTTAAGCCCTTTTATAAATGCAAAAGGTACTAAAAAGCGTACTAATGGAGCCGCCGCAAATATAATGCCTATATCACTGGCCGCATACCCTGCCATAGATAAAACTTTTGGCAGAAATATTATATAAACGCCGATGATTGAGAAGTAAAAAAAATAAAAAATTGCTAATAATATTGACATACGGGATTATAACCTAATAGAACAGAAAATATATGGTACAATTATCTAAACTTAAAATAACATTTAAGAAAGAGGTTTACATGTTAAAACAGATGAGAGATGAAGATTTTATAGTATCTAAAACTGATTTAAAAGGTCGTATAACATACTGCAATCAAATTTTTATGGATATGGCAGAATACAGCGAAGATGAACTTTTAGGCAAACCACACAGTATTATAAGGCATCCCGATATGCCAAAAGCCGTTTTTAGATATCTATGGGAGACAATACCGAAAAAACAGGAAGTTTTTGCCTATGTAATTAACAAAGGTAAAAATGGAAATGATTATTGGGTTTATGCAAATATTACCGCGACCCTCGATGATAGAGGCAATATTGTCGACTACTACTCAGTAAGACGCAGACCAAATCCAAAAGCACTTGAAGTTATCATTCCACTTTATAAGAAAATGGTTTCAGTTGAAAAAAGTAGCGGGGTCGATGCTTCATTTAAGGTTTTAACAGATATTTTACAAGAAAAAGGGGTCACATACGATGAGCTTATTATCTCTCTTCAAGATAAATAAAAACAAAAAAAGACACGCGGAACTTTATAACGAAGCTATAAATGTTCTCAAAGATGCAGCCAATGGAAAGCTAAGCGGACGCATAACAGGCATACCAAATGACAACTCCAAAGAAGCGGCATTTGCATGGAGCATAAACGATGCACTTGACCAATTTGAGGCATTTATGCGTGATGTTCAAACATCTATAGAGAGTGCGGCAAGTGGCAAAACATACAGAAGCACAAATCCACATGGACTTCATGGCATATTTCGTACAACTTCAGAAAAACTAAAACTTGCTATCTCTTCTATCGCTATGGGATATGAGACACGCATCAAAAGCGAACTCTCTGATGAGCTCGCACAACTTGGCGGCGGTGTAAGCGGCGGTCTTGCAGTTATTCAAAAAGATATTGTGCTTTCACAAACCGGTTCAGAAGAAATTTCACATTTTTCACAAAAAACAGCAGCCCTATCCTCTGAAAGTCTTAATAGTGTTTATGAGATAAACCAAAAACTCTCAACACTCCTAGAGTCTATCTCTGATTCACATGAAATTATTATCCATCTTGAAGAACGCTCACGTGAAATCTCCAATGTTGTAAATCTTATCAAAGATATTGCAGACCAGACTAACCTTCTTGCTCTCAACGCTGCTATCGAAGCAGCACGTGCGGGAGAGTATGGACGCGGATTTGCTGTTGTTGCCGATGAAGTGCGCAAGCTTGCAGAGCGCACCCAAAAAGCAACCCACGAGATAGAAATCAATATCAAATCACTCCAGCAAGAAGCAAGTGAAATGCGTACAAGCTCAGATAGTATCTCTGACATCGCTCACAAATCAAGCGATGTCATTCATGATTTTCAGCAGACATTCTCTGAACTTAACTCTTTTGCAGAAAAATCATCCGAAGTTGCAGCAGCCATCAATAACCGTCTCTTTACAACACTTGTTAAAGTTGACCATATCATCTTTAAATCAAGCGCTTACTCTGCAGTGCTTAACTCTCAAGCAGACAAAGAGTTTGTAGATCATAAAAGTTGTCGTATGGGCAAATGGTATTTAGGTGCAGGGGCTGAGAAATTTGGACATATGAAGAGTTTTAAAGAGATGGATAGTGCACATGCCCTTGTTCATGATTCGGTACTTAAAAATCATGAATTTATCAAAAATAACTCTGTCTTAAAAGGCGACAATCCAAAACTCATACATAAGAACTTTGAAGAGATGGAAAATGCCTCAAACGAGCTCTTTAAACAACTTGATATTATGGTTGATGAATTTTAAAGTATTTACTTATTATTAACTTATAATTAAGTACAATACTGCATCTCGATTATGTTCAACCCCTTTCATAGTAGAGATAATATTACCTATAAATTATTTTGATTATCCGGTCATTCCCCCTTTTTGGCTTGGATAATTATGCTAAACTTCCCTTATGAAAAAAATCATCCTGACTACATTAAACTCAAGATTTACTCACACCTCTATTGCACTTAGATATCTCTATGCAAATCTGCATGAACTGCAAGAGAGCGCCGAGATTTTAGAGTTTAGCATAAACGATGCCCCGCAAACCATCGCGCAAAAACTGCTTATTAACGAGCCGCAAATCATAGGTATTGGCGTCTATATATGGAATGTTTCCGAGGTTTACGAACTTATACATATAATAAAAAAAGTCTCCCCCAACACAAAGATTATTCTAGGCGGTCCAGAGGTCTCCCATGAGCCTTTTCGGGTTAATTTGGATAGCGCAGATTTTATAATTCAAGGCGAGGGAGATTTGGCCCTTTACGAGCTGTGCAAAAAAATCATAGACGGTAATACGCCAAAAGAGCGAATTATTAAAATGAGCATGCCCTCTCTTAAAAACGTAGCTCTTCCGTACAGATATTACACGGATGATGATATAAAAAACCGCTACATATACGTTGAAGCTTCGCGGGGATGCCCATTTGAGTGCGAGTTTTGCCTCTCTTCTATGGATGAGAAGGTGCGCTCCTTTGACCTTGATACGCTTTTGGAGGAGTTTGAACTTCTTTGGCAGCGAGGTGCAAGAAACTTCAAATTTATTGACAGAACTTTTAACCTCAACATAAAAACCGCAAAAGTATTGCTTGACTTCTTTTTAAAAAAACCCTCTCCCTATTTCGCCCACTTTGAAGTTGTGCCGGACCATTTTCCGGAATCGTTAAAAAGCAAGATAGCCCTCTTTCCAGAGGGTGCGCTACAGCTTGAAATCGGCATACAAACACTTAACCCGCAAATCGCAAACAATATCTCAAGACCGCTAAAACTTGACAAAATTAAAGAGAATATAAAATTTTTAGAAAATGAGACAAAAGCGCACATGCACCTTGACTTGATAGTGGGTCTTCCGGGAGAGTCTCTGGAGAGCTTCGGAGCAAATCTTGACGAACTAGTGCGTCTAAGCAGCTGTGAGATACAGATAGGGATACTAAAAAAACTCTCAGGCACCTATATAAACCGCCACGACATAGAGCACGGCATGGTGTACAGCGACATTCCGCCTTATGATGTTTTGCAAACTTCGCAACTCTCCTTTCATGAGATAGGAGTTATGAAAAGATTCTCAAGATTTTGGGACTTAACCTACAACAGCGGTAACTTCAAAGAGAGTGTAAAACTTATCTGGCAGGACGGGAGCGTCTTTGAAAACTTTTACGATTTTGGTATCTGGATGTACACCCAAACCGACTCTACATGGCAAATTTCGCTCCAAAGACTTGGCGAGTTGCTCTTTAGATATCTTTGCGAGGTTAAAAACATATCCGAAGAGGCGATAGCGAAAAAATTGCTCTCTGATATGATGAAATTAAAAGGGCGAGCAGCTCCTGTGTACTTAAAACAGTATGCCGAGGGCTTCTTAACCAATAACAAACATGGAACATCAGGTTTTAATAAAAGACAGCAGTAATATCAGAAATTTTTTGATATAATCACTCCATGTTTAAGTTAAAAATACTTATATTATTATCACTATTTTTTATAAATACAGCATTTGCAGACGAGCCGTACGTAGATAAAGCGCTGTTAAATGAGATAACAGATAAGTACGATGTGTTTGCAAAAAAAAGATTTTTCTTTCTTCAAGAAACACTAGACTCCGTAAAAACCAAAGGCGACTTGGAAAAACTAGAAGCGGTAAATAATTTTTTTAATGAAGTTAGATACAGCCCTGATATAAAAGTGTATGGAAAAAGTGATTACTGGGCTACTCCGTGGGAATTTCTGGGTCACGACAAGGGCGACTGCGAAGATTATGTTATAAGCAAATATTTTGCTCTCAAGCATCTTGGAGTTGACTACAAAAAACTATTTTTTACATACGTCCGCTCTACAAATTTTAAAGAACCGCATATGGTTTTAACCTACTTTGAGACGCCAAAAAGTGAACCGCTTATTTTGGATAACAACAATCGTAAAATATTTCCGGCATCGCAAAGAAAAGATTTAACGCCAATCTATAACTTTAACGGTGATATGCTCGATGAAGCAGATAAAAACAATGAAAAATCTCACAAAAAATGGGATGAGCTAAAACTCAACATGCAAAGGAAAAAAATATGACACTCTTTAAACAGATAGCTTTAATGTTATCGCTATTTTTACTCATCATATTGGCAACGGTACTGATACTAAACTTTCAGAGTGCAAACAAGGGCGTTCAAGACAGACTATATGAAGATGCAAAAAACACGGCTACTTCACTTAGCCTTTCACTTGGAAGCGCAAATGGCGACTTGTCTATGATGTCAACCATGATAAATGCAAACTTTGACAGCGGAAACTACCACCATATTGCACTTGTTGATGTTGAAAAAAAGAATCTTTACGACAGAGTAACAGAAAGTGACATAACTGCTGTTCCGAAATGGTTTATGTCGTTAATAGACCTAAAAGCGCCGATTGCACACGCAAATGTTTCAGCAGGTTGGAGTCAAGTCGGGATATTAAGCGTACAGAGTGATGCAACCTACGCCTATAAGCAGCTTTACGCTATTTTGATTGATTTGCTTATCTCTTTTACAATTATTGCGCTTGTCAGTCTTGTTGTTCTCAATCTACTGCTGCATGCTATTTTAAAACCGCTAAAAGAGGTGCAGAAACAAGCTGCTGCCATTACAAGAAACGAATTTATCACTCAAGATAAGGTTCCGTACACAAAAGAGTTGGCGGATGTAGTTCTTGGAATGAATAATATGGTTTCAAAAGTAAAAGCTATGTTTGACAAAGGAAATGAGGAGCTAAAAGCACACAAAGAGCTGGAGTATATAGACCAAGATACACAACTAAGAAACCGCAAATACCTTATAGACAGACTTCCGGCTTATCTAAAAGCCGATGCATATTATGAGGGCGGGGTAAATATGTTAATCTCTCTTAGCGGAATAATTGAAGCCAATGAAAAGCTTGGAAGACAGAATGTAAATAAACTTTTTTTAAAAATTGCAGATGTATTTAGGGAAAATACAAAGAGTATTAAAGACTCAATAGTTGCCAGAATTAACGGTACGGAATTTTCGCTTCTTCTGCCTAACTACTCGAACGAGCAGGCAATAGAACTGGCAAAAAAAATACAGCACTCCTGTAAAGAGATTATTGCTTTGGCAGAACTTGATTCAAAAGAGACATTTGTCTCTATCGGGCTATATGGTTACAGACATAGCGACAACATAGCAAAACTACTCTCAAGGTCAGACAATGCGCTTGCGCAGGCGAAATTTAACCATGAAAATATACATCTGGAAAAAGCAGAGGATGCAGTAGAGGTTATGGGCAAAGAGGCTTGGAAACTACTCATCAACAAAGCAATTGAGAAAGATAGATTTAGTTTTGTATCATGGAGCGTTATTGATACAAAAACTAAAAAACTCTCCCATAATGTTCTTAGCATAAACCTAACCCTTGATAAAAACAGCTCTTACAGCTATGCTCAGTTTATGGCTCCTGCCATCCAATCAGGTCTAAGCAACAGCATCTATAAAAAAATTGTTGATATGCTCTTTAGAAACTCAAGCATGGTTCTTAGCGTTTCAACATATGCTCTTAGGCTTCCGCATGAATATTTAGAAAATCAAGAGACTTACCATAATATAAGCGAGCTTCTTCGCGCAAATGCAGCGCTGCTGCCGTTTAAAGTAATTATTGAACTGCCGGATAAACTTGTTCGCCAAGATTCAAAGCTAATCAGAGAGTATATAGAGTTATTTAGAAAATACAATATAAGCATCGGTATATTTGAATTTATCGGCGAGAGTGATGACTATCAATATCTGCAAGAGCTTAGACCGGTCTATATAAAGGGCGAGAGCAGCTACTTTTTAACACAAAGCGATCAGTCTCTATCTGCCCTAAGACTTATAACAGATACTGTAGGCATCTCTCTCATCGCCGTCGGTGTCGCAGATTTGGAAACATTAGAAAAACTAAAAAACAAAGGTATACATGTAATTCAGGGTCAGGTAACCGAGATATTGGAAGTTTAACAACGCACAAAAGTAGTGCAAAATCTAAATTCCTCTGGAATTTAGTCCTTTAGTTATCGCTTCGTTTATCTCCTGTTTATACTCTGGATTTAGCTTCCCAAGCTCCCTGTCGAAGTTGATTATCAAATCCTTGTTTGCATTGGGATGTCTGCATAGTGTAAAAAGGATGTCCACATAGATATCAAAATCAGGATGAGCCCTGATCCCAAGTTTTTTATGGACCTTTCCATGATATTTTATAATTGAATCCAGCGCATATGCAAGCTTTGGAACATCTGATTTTTTATTTTTAATAATATCCGCTAAAGAGTTTAAATCCGGCTCTTTACTTGGCAGCTCACTTTTTGGCTTGCTCTTGTCTTCTTCAATAGATGCTTTAATTTCGGATGGCTTATTTTTGGCTTTTTTTTCTTTGCCGGGTTCTAAAAATAGTAAAAAAATTAATAGCGCTAAGAGCGCTATCAATCCCATAATAGATTTAATAATTAATTCTGCTTCCATCAACTACTGCTTTTTGGCATATTATATCTTACTATATGTAAAGATATATCTATATAGTTATAAATTTTATTGGATAGATTGGATTAGTTAACGTGGTGGACAGAGGGGGATTCGAACCCCCGGTAAGTTTCCCTACGCTACCTTTCCAAGGTAGTAGATTAAACCACTCTCCCATCTGTCCATGTTCAAAGACGGAATTCTATCTCAAAAACCCTTAAGTAAACTTAGCAGAAGCCTATAGCGAAAAATCACTATAATCATACTTCTGCAAATCTATATAGTATTTTTTGCCTATTGTAATAATTCTAGGGTCTTCTTTTGAACTCTCTTCGAACTTCTCTTTTATCTTGGAGATTTTTTTCTTTGAGAATTCTTTGCTCTTTAGGTACTTGTTTAGAGATATCAACCTGCGGTTTTCAATGCTCTCTTTTGGTTCTCTGACTTGGATTTCTGCCTCAAACAGCTCATCCTCCATACCCATAGAAGCCTCTTGCGGAGCATTTAACATAAATTTTGAGGAGATGGCGTTTATTATGTTTTTGAGCTGTTCGTCTTTCTCTTTGTATATGTTTTCAATCTTTATTCTCTCTTCTATGAGCATCTGCTCTTTCTGGTCTCTGAGGCTTCTCGTCTCGCCCTCAAGAGTCTCTACTTTATGCTGAAGTTTTACGTTTTGCTCTTCTAAAAATTTGTAGTATCTATCATCAGAATTATGAGCTGTTGTTTTGCTATTTATTTTTTTAATTGGTGCTTGAGCGCTCTCGTCTTTACTAAGAACAACAAGTTTTACTCCGTTTTCTACTACACTGTGCAAAGAGCCTCTTCTTATACGGTTATGGATAGCCTCTTTGGATACGCCGAGCTTGTCAGCCGCATCAGAAATTGTTAACTTTGACATGTAGCCTCTCCTATCTCATATTTTCAAAAACAAGCGGTGCTTCCCACTCCATAGCGCGAATTGTTGCAATAACTTTTTGCAAATCATCCAGTTTTGCTCCTTTGACTCTGATAGAATCTCCCTCTATCTGGGCCGTAACTTTGAGTTTTAGGTTTTTTATCTCGGCTGCGATTTTTTTAGCTTCTTTTGACTCTATATAGTCCACCACTTTGTATGTCGCTTTTCTTGTGTTGCCGCTTGCATTTTCAACTTTTACCTCCTCAAGAACCTTAGAAGAGAGATTTTGTTTTAGAAGTTTTGTTATAACAACATCTTTTAGTGCTTCTAGTTTGTTATCGCTTGAAGCAACTAACACAAGCAGTTTGTCTTTCTCTTTAAAGTCAACTTCGTAGGTCGTGCCCTTAAAATCATAACGGTTTGCAACCTCTTTATCCACAGAATTTACCGCATTTTTAAAACTCTGCATATCTATCTTTGCACTTATATCAAATGAGTACTCTTTTGCCATTACTAACACTCCATAATTTTTTAAAACTAACAGTTTTTGATTATATAACAAACAAAATCTAAAACAACTTAAAAGCTAAAACCGCCGCCAAAGTTGGCAAAACTTGGGTCCACATAACCAAACATTGCGCTTCTTGCTCTTAACTTTTCTATATCTGCTTTGCTTGAGATATCCTGCGGACAAACCAAAGTACACTCGTTGCAGAGCGTGCAGTCCCAAACACCGCTTGTTTGAATAACATCTATCTTCTCTTTTGGACTTTGTTCTCTTTTGTCGCTAACATATCGCCAAACCCTTGTTAGCGAAAATGGTCCTAAAAATTCGCTATTCACGCTATAAACAGGACAAGCGCTATAACATGAACCACAAAGGATGCAGTCACTCTGAAGCTCATTTCTCTTCTCATCTTCATGAGAGAGCAACATATTCTCTGTTATTGAGCTCTGCCAAGCTTTTGCTTTTGCATTAAAACCGTAAGCCCTGTCCATATTTACAACTAAATCACGGATCACTTCGCTGTTTTTAAGCGGCTCTATCAAGTCTCCATCTTTTGCATGATAAGAGCACGCCAAAACCTCTCTGCCATTTACCCTAACCGCACAGCTTCCGCACACACTACTTCTGCATCCGCTGCTGTATGAAAGTGACGGATCAAGCTCTGTTTTTATTCTGTTTAAAAGCTCTAAAAGCGTGGAGCCCTCTGCGTCAATATCGTACTCTACAATACTCTCTCTTCTGATATTAATTTTCATAGCTGAGCACCCCATCTGCGCTAATTATTGTGTGAGCTTCAAACTTTTTATTCATCTCGGGTGCATCTGTCCTAAAGTGCGCCCCTCTGCTCTCATCTCTGCCAATAGCAGAAATAAGAATAAGTTCACTGATTTCAAGCATACTTTTAAACTCCAAAAACTCTATCAGGTTTGTGTTATACTCTTTTGCTTTATCGCCGACACCCATTTTTGGCAACAAAGTTTTCATCTCCCTCACTTTGTCCAAAACACTATGGAGCAAATTTTTCTCTCTTTTTATTCCTACATATCGATAGAAGAGCTCGCCCAAATCTCTCTGCATTTCATAGAAATTTATCTCGTTTGTATATCCCTTTATCTCGGCAATACGTTCTTGGAAAATATTTTCATATTTGCTCATCTCTATAGTTTTATCAAAGCTCATAGCATACTTTGCGGCACTCTCTCCGGCTTGTTTACCAAAAACAACTAGCTCAAGGAGCGAGTTTCCTCCAAGTCTGTTTGCCCCGTGAACCCTATGGTTTGCGCACTCTCCGGCTGCAAAAAGCCCATCTACGTATGTAGATGAGTTTTCATCAACCTCTATCCCGCCCATCGTGTAGTGAGCCGATGGCTTGATTGGTATCAAATCATGTACAGGGTCAATTTTTTCATACAGCTTTGCAAGTTTTGCCTCTTGAGGCAGTTCGTTTTCTATAAACTCTGCACCCAAATGCCTGATATCCAAAAATACATCGCCGCCATTGGCTATCTCATCGTTTATTGCCCTTGCGACCTCATCGCGCGGTGCAAGTTCATTTGTAAATCTCTTGCCCTTTGAGTTTAGCAGATACCCTCCGGCACCTCTCGCACTCTCGGAGATTAAAATAGATGAGTTTTTAAGTGCGGTCGGATGAAACTGTATAAACTCCATATCGCTAGCTCTTGCACCGGCGCGAACAGCGGCGGCAATCCCGTCACCGCTTGAAGCAACCGAGTTTGTTGAGTGTTTGTGAAAAACTCTGCTGTACCCTCCAGTAGCTACTATAACGCTTTGCGCCTCGTGAATTTCAACTTCGCCGCTTCTCTTATTTAAAACGCTAACACCGCTAACATATGGCTTTTGTTTGTCACTACATGTTATAAATTCCAGAAGATATCTCTCATTTAAAATCTCAATTCCCTCTGCCAAACATCTGTCATAAAGCGTATGAAGGATTTTAAGACCTGTATAATCCTGTGCGTAACAAGCTCTAGCTGCATATGCGCCGCCAAGTTTTCTCTGCGCGATTTTATTCTCTTTTGTTCTGCTAAAGGGCACGCCGATGCTATCAAGCCACAAAACGGCTTCAGGAGCACTCTGACACAAAAATTTTACTGCGTCCTCGTTTGCCAACCCGCGAGCGGATTTAAGAGTGTTCTCTACATGTAACTCAACACTGTCCTCACCAACATTGGAGAGAGCCGCATTGATACCGCCTTGCGCCATACATGTCTGACTTCTTGTCGGATACTCTTTGGTTATCACAACTACTTCTGCACCGCTTTCATGCGCTTTGAGGGCCGCTACAAGTCCTGCTCCACCGCCGCCTACGACTATTACTCTATTTTTCATTCTCTTCCTTATGTATGCCTACTTCTATCACAAATTTCGCACCATTTTCGATATTTTGGGCATATATTCTGCCTCTGTAGTGCTGCTCTATAATATTTCTTGACATGTGAAGACCCAGTCCCGTACCGTTTTTATCAAATTTTGTAGAGAAATATGGGTCAAAAATTTTATCTATTATACTCTCGTCTATACCGAGCGCATTATCGCTTATCTCCATGACTGCCACATCGTCTCTGTCATAACTTTTTATTAAAATCTGCGCACCATTGATATTTTTTTCCTTAAACTGCTCTTTTGCATTATTGATAATATTTAAAACAACTTGGACAAACTCATTTTTAAAGAGCATAACTCTGTTTGTGGAACCAAGCTCCAAACGCAAATCTATATCTTCTGATGAGAGAGTATCTTCCAACAGCCAATATCCTTGCAATACCGGATTGTTTAAAGTAGTATCTTCTTGATATTTGTTTGGTCTGTAAAAATCACTAAAATCTGAGACAATATGGCTTAAGTTTTGAGTATATAACCCAATTTTTTTCAATTTATCATTTAAAAAATTTAAAAACGCTTCTCTCTCTTTTTTATCACTCAAATTATACTCTTCAAGCTCTATTGCCATTATCATTGCTATTTGAAGTGTTGATATTGCATTTAAGGGCTGCTTCCACTGGTGTGCTATCATACTTACCATTTCACCCATTTGAGCAAGACGGGACTTATGAAGCAGATAAGTATCTTTTTTTTGCATCTCGCATACTGCATCGATAATCTTTGATTCTAATGTTTGGTTTAACTCAAGCAGTTTATCTTTTAGCACCTCTAATTCACCATTTTTTTTCTTTAATATGTGCTGTCTGTAAAAAAATATGAAAACTATCAGCAATACTAAAAAAAACACCTCTTTTAAATACTCAAACCTTACGCTCTTGGTGTAATTTACTGAGACCCATTCATTAAAAAAGTCATGTATCGCTGGATGTCTTATATTTTTAGAGAGCTTTTCAAAAATATTAAACAGGATTTCATCGTCACTTCTAACTCCAAAACTAAAACCCACCCTGTCATCAAATCTCTCAGAGATTTTAAGATGCCCATTTTGTGTATTTTTAAAAGCATAGGCCACACTTACTAGGTTATCTATATATCCATAATACTTTCCTTCTTCAATATCTCTAAAACCATCTTTTAGCGAATCTACATAGTTTAACTTTATATTTGGGTATTTATTCTTCAAACTTTCTATAAAAGGGCTTCCTTTAACAATAGCAAACTCTTCATCTAAAACAGTGTCAAAATCTGCTATATAATTTTCTGATTTCTTCGTAACTATAACTAACGGTTCATAATGGTACGGCGTAGTAAATTTCAAATTTTCTTCTTTTGATGACTCTATCGCTATTGGTAAAATATCACACTTTTTATCTATGGCGTTTTGCATATGCTCTTCAAAACTCTTTGCCTCTACAAATTTATATGGGATTTTTATGCTATCTTTCATCAAACTTAAAATATCCGCGCCTATTCCGATAAACTTGCCGTGCTCTATATCGCTAAGAGGCAGCATAGATGAGAGAACACAGACACGAATCTCTTCTTTTTGCTTTAAATACTCCTCTTCTTCCTCGCTCAGCGACTCAGCTTTTGCGCTAAATATCAGCCTCTCCAAATCAACACTGCCATCAACAAGCCCCATAACTCTATAGATATCTAAAATTCTCTCCATTTTATCTTTTTTGATGGTACCAAGAGGCACTCCGTTCACATAGGCTAGTTTTTTTAGCTCATTTGCTTCAAACTGAAGATGCTCTTTTGTTTTGTTTGTCGGATTGTATTTTTTATAAATTATATCAACCGCTTCTTCTATATTTTCAAAAGCGTACTCCCACCCCTTTATGGATGCTTTTTTAAAACTATCTACTTTTTTTGGATTTTTACGCACCTCTTCTTGAGAGGTAAAAAGTATATCATCGTAAAAATCAAAACCTCTATCTTTTGGAGAAAATATTTTGTACGCTATTTTTCTTTTTTCCAAAGCAAATAGCTCATTTGAAACATAACCGGCATATAAGTCTACTCTTCCATCAATCAATTCTTCAATGTCAAAAGTATGTTTTTTGTATTTAATACTATTTTCATCTACCTTGGCAGATCTTATCATTGCATAAACAGATGCTGTCTCAACCACATCCTCTGTTGTCATTACTGTTTTGCCTATAAAATCTTTTATTTCATTTATATTTGAAGATTTTAGCGAAATCATTGTAAGAGGTGAAACTTGGGATATCGCGCTCAGCAAAGAGATCTCTTTTCCATTGGAGTAGTACCATAATAAACTTGAACGACCTATGCCGTAGGTAGCTTTACCGCTTGCCACATCACTCACTACATCCGTTTCGTAGCTGATTTTTTTTATCTCTACGTCAAAGCCGGCATCTCTATAAAAACCCTTCTCTTTTGCTATGTAATATCCGGCAAATTGAAATTGGTCTAGCCACTGAAGCTGCAATGACACTTTCTCTAAAGGTTTATCTGTGGCATAAAGAGAAGCAAAAAGGAATAAAAGAATAAGTATAAATCTCATAACACAACCAATGGCTTAAATGTACTAAATTATACCACAAGAGTCAAAAAGTAGTATCTTGCAATCCTCAAACTGCCTGCTATTAAAACAAACCAAACAAATCTAAGCCTAACAACTCCGGCAACAAGTGTCAGCGGATCGCCGATAATCGGCAGCCATGAGAGCAAGAGTGCATAGTAACCGTATTTATGCCCATACTCATATGCCCTTGCCCCGCTCTTTGATGAGAGAAGTTTTGTTTTTGTTTTTTCATAAAGAAGATAACCTAAAAAATAGTTCAATATTATGGCAACTATATTTCCGCTAGAAGCATATATGAGTGCATCTGATTTTGACATGTCGTTTGAGAGGGCCGCAAGGAATGCAATCTCCGAACTAAAAGGAAAAATTGTAGCCGCCAAAAAAGCAGATAAAAAAAGTGTTAGCTCCGTGATGGTGGATGCTTTATAAATGATTTGATATTTTCTACAACGCCCTCTATCAGTCTCTCTCTTGCCTCAACGCTTGTCCATGCGATGTGTGGAGTTATGTAAAGGTTATCTCTATTTTTTACATTTAATAGCGGATGGTTTTGTTCCATCGGCTCTTTTTTTAGTACATCTAAACCAAAGTAGATATTCTTCTCATCAACTATGCGCGCAACAGCATCTTCATTTATAATTCCGCCGCGTCCGAGATTTAGCACAACTGCTCCCTCTTGGCACATTAACAACTGTTCATAGCCCAAAAGGTTAAGAGTTTTCTCATTTAACGGGGCATGGATGGAGATAATATGGGATGTTTTTAGAAGTTCGTCAAGTTCTAAGTGTAGATAATCTTTAGTAGAGTTTTTACCGCTAGTTGAGTAGTAACAGAGCTCAGCTCCGAATGCTGTTGCAATATTTGCAACACCTCGCCCGATTGTTCCCAAACCTATTACTCCCCATCTTTTATCTTTTATCTCAGAAAATGGATGTGAAATATCTGTAAATATCTGACTATTTGAGTATGAGCCGTTTTTTACATACTCGTCATAATATCTGGAGTGTCCTACAAGGTAAAAGAGCATTGAGAACGTATGTTGTATAACAGAGTCGGTCGAATAACCTGAGACATTTTTTACCTCGACACCACTCTTTTTTGCAGCTTCCAAATCAATATTGTTCATTCCCGTCGCCGCAACGCAGATAAGTTTGAGAGTAGGAGTGTTTGAGATGTGAGCCTCGGTTATAACAACTTTGTTAGTTACTATAACAGTGCTATGTGCTATCCTCTCCTGCGTCTGCTCGGGCAGAGTTGTTTGAAAAATATCAACGTCGCCTAGTTTATAAAATCCGCTAAGAAGAGTTTCGCCAAAAGTCAGGGCGTCAAGAATAACGATTTTCAACTTAACTGTCCTTAATTTTTGTAATCAGCTCTCTTGCTCTCTCAAGCGCTTTTTCTGCTTTGTCAAATACAAGAGCAACTGCCAGACGTCTCCCTTTATGTGCCTCAGGCTTGCCAAAAATACGCACATACGACGTATCGCTAAAGAGAGCATCATCCACACTTAAAACAGGAGCATAATTGTGAACTTCGGATTTAAATGCGGCACTCGCACCCTCTCCATAAAATGTAAATCCTAACGGAAGACCAAGGACGGCGCGCAAGTGAAGAGCAAATTCACTTTGAGACTGTGTTATAAGCGTTACCATACCGGTATCGTGCGGACGAGGAGAGACTTCCGAAAAGTAAACCTCATCGCCCTTGACAAACATCTCAACACCAAAAAGACCGCGGCCTCCAAGACCGTCTGTGATTTTTTTAGCCATCTCTTGCGCACTTTTTTTCGCGACTTCGCTCATCTGCATCGGCTGCCATGAGAAGACATAGTCTCCGTCTCTTTGCTCATGCCCTATCGGCTCACAAAAGACCGTCTCTTTGCCGTTTCTAGCGGTGAGCATCGTTATCTCATAGTCAAAATCTATAAAAGCTTCAACTATCAGCTCGCTTGCATCGCCACGTGCCTCTTTTGCCGTCTCCCAAGAAGCGGAAATATCATCTGCGCTCTTTGCTACGCTTTGACCATGACCCGAAGAGCTCATAACAGGTTTTATAACACAAGGAAATCCCATGCGCCCTGCCGCTTCTTTGAGTCCCTCTTGCGTAGTAACAAACTCATATTTGCCTGTTTTAACTCCCAAAACCTCTGCTGCAAAAGTACGAATATTTTTTCTGTTCATAGTTTTGCTAACAGCGCTTGCGTTTGGTATAACGTTATAACCCTTGTCTTCTGCCGCAAAAAGAGCATCAATGCTTATAGCCTCTATCTCTGGAAGTATGTAGTCAGGTTTTTCACGGTAAATAATCTCTAAAAGAGCATTCTTATCCTGCATATTTACAACATAGCTTCTGTGTGCGACATGATGTGCCGGAGCATTTTGGTATCTGTCAACAGCTATAACTTCAAGACCAAGCCTTTGAGCTTCAATAGCTACCTCTTTGCCAAGCTCGCCTGAACCTAACAACATAATTTTTTTAGAGTTTGATTTTAATGGAGCGGAGAATTGCATGATAATTCCTTCATTGGTATGAAGGAATTATAGCAAAGCGGAGTTGAAAATTATCGTTTTAATCCGATAAGCGTCTCAAGAAGTGTATCGGATGTGGTAATAGTCTTACCGTTTGCCTGATACCCTCTTTGGATAATGATAAGCTGTGTAAGCGAGAGCGAAAGGTCAACGTTTGATGCCTCAAGTGCTGAAGCCTGCATAAACCCGCGCCCAGCCGTCGCTGCTGTTCCGATGATAGGGTCTCCGGAGTTGGCGGTTTGCGTATATACATTTCCGCCCTCTGTTGAGAGACCCTCGTTATTTGTAAACTTCGCCATTCCGATTTGCGCCAAACCAAAAGAACGACCGTTACTAAACGAACCTACTAAAGTACCGCTTTGGTCAATTCTGATACCGACCAAATCCCCTCCCGTAAAACCGTCTTGGGAGATACCCGATGTTGTCGAAGCTGCATCAAAGCTTGTCATACCGTCAAAACTGTTGGCAGTTCCAAGCTCAAGAGAAACCTGCTGATTTGGAGAAGAGCCGTTATTTCCTGTAAACGAGATGTTTGGCGGACTATATGTTGCTAAAGAACCATCGCTATTAAAGCGTATAAAGCCCTCTTTTTCATTGAGAGGTACAACCGTATCAATCTCTGCCGGTTCAGGAACAGAGACAAGCATCGTCCATGTAGAACCCGTGTAAGCATCAACTGCAACTTTTCTAAACTCTGTTCTAAGAGTATGTTTAGAACCCAATGAGTCAAAGATATCTATACTTGCCGAGTGCGTTGCAGCATTGAAAGCTTGTGAAAGTGCGATACCCGGACTTCCTGTAGGAATAGTTGAGTTAAGTGCTTCCATACTTCTAGTAAAAAGTTCATTTTCAGTAATACCGCCACCTGCCACACTATCCGCATCCATTCCGGTAATTGCTACTGTAAGGTCATTTCCTACGCCAAGATTTGTAATCTTAAATTTTCCCTGCTCATCTATAACTATGGCACTGCCGGCACTTACATCTTGTGCTTCTTGTTCCATTGCATAGCGAAGTTCTGCAATTGTTCTAAATGTTTTATCATTACCTATGGCGGGCACCCCGCCTCCGGTTGAATCATAAGTATAGCGGTATGCAGTTTCAGTATCCGCAGTCACAAAAGCGCCACTCGTGTCGCCTACATTTACAGCTAATCGAATATTATGCGATGTCAATTGATTGTTGTTTGGATTCGTTAAGACAATTTCATCTGTTGTCGTATTATAGTTTGCAGTTATACCCGTTGTTGATGCATAAGCATTGATAGCTGAGACATAGAGCGCTCCATTTTGATCCGCGGTATTTCCTGCGATTCCATCAGCTGTAATCTGTTGGGTCGTTCCATCATCCAAAGTCAAAGTAATATCAAGATCCGCATTTCCACCAGAAACAGCATTAGAAGTTACCGTAGAAGGGGTAAAAGAGACCCATATCCCTTGCCCTGTCTGCAAGTTAAACGCCTCTCCGCTATCGTTAAACATAATCCCCATATCATCCGACGCTATATCATTGCCGTTAGCATCAAATGCATCTCCCTCTCCTACATTAGTAACACTATTTGGTATCCCGGATGGAACAGTATATGCAGGCGAAAAAGTATCTACCAATGGTCCTGAGTCTAGGTTAGCTTTAATAACCACATTTTGCGTAGGTTGTGCAGGAGTTGTAAGTCCTGGGGGAATATTTATGTTTGTGATTGGTGCTGTAGAGTCAACAAAACCGGTTACGGGATCTCTAAGCCACCCTTGCACGATAAAACCGTTGTTATCGACGAAGTTTCCGCCTGCATCAAACTTGAAGTCCCCTGCACGTGTGTATTTATAGGTATTGCCGCCATCCGGAGAGACGATAAAAAAACCGTCACCTTGAATAGCAACGTCCGTATTTTTATCAGAGTTTTGCACAGAACCTTGCGAAAAGATACGCGTGGTCGAGCTTACCGTAGAGCCAAGTCCGACTTGTACAGGGTTTTTACCGCCAAGTTCGCCTTGTGGAGCTGTTGCAATAGCCTTTGTTTGCGCTAAAAGGTCTGAAAAGTTTGCACGAGAGTATTTAAAACCCGTTGTATTGACATTTGCTATGTTATTTGACTCAACGTCCATTGCGATCTGGTGCGCTTGAAGTCCTGACACACCTGAATAGAGTGATTTTAACATCTGTAATCCTTTTGATTAGAAGTAAGAGTAGTTAGCATTTAGTGTTCCAGTTTTTACTGCTCACTACATCTCAAGAGCTTTTTTAAGCATCTCGTCTGCCGTTGTTATTGATTTGGAATTGGCATCATATGATCTTTGTAAAATAATAAGCTCCGTTAAACCTGCCTCCATGGAAACATTAGAACCCTCTATGCGATAATTGGCAAGAGCAGAGCCTAAAATATTTTTACCATTTTCATCTTGATAAAAGATAGGTTTGCCACTATTTGACGACTCCGTAAATCTTGTGCCGCTTAAACGGTCAAGCCCTTGGTCATTTGCAAAATGAAAAACAGCCACGCTTCCTATGCTGCTCTGCTCACCGTTAGAGAATGTTGCAATAACCTGACCATTTTGGTTGATATCGTACCCCAAAAGGTCTCCGCCCTCTTTACCGTTAGAGCTGCTTGAAGCGGTAAAACTCCCATCTGAGGAGATAATACCGCTATACGCACTTCCAAGATTCAGTGAAACAGCTGTGCCGTTATTGTTTAGCACTGGGAGACTACTTGAAATAAGAGCGCCTGTGGCATCAAAGGAGAGGGAACCGGATTGTGTATCGTAAATCTCTAAAGGAGTATATGTTGTCTCCCCTGTTTGAGAATCATAAACTGTTTCTAAATCACTGCTTTGTGCTGTTGCTTTGATATCCCACTGGCTTCCTGGTTCAACTTGTGGGTCTGATTTACTCAATTCCAAACGTATGGTATTTTTATTTCCCTCCGCATCTATCGCTTCTGCACTGATAACCCTTATCTCATCTTCAACCCCAATATTACCAAAAAAATCAACCTCAGTTGTTGGAGTGATGGGATAGGTAAGTTCTTGAGGAAAACGAAGTTTTTGCTGTGTATTCACATCGCCAAGCGGAACTTCATCCAATGACTCAGTCAAGACGCCATCTGTAATGTTACTACCCATGGTTCCTAAAACATAGTAACCATCATTTGTCACAAGGTCTCTGTTGACATCAAAAACGAAACTGCCATCTCGCGTGTAGATAGGTTCGCCCTCTCCTTGGACACCAAACCAACCATCCCCTAAAATAGCCAAATCAGTGCTTCTCTCGGTTAGAGCAAGAACACCCGCGGATTCATCCATAGCAACTGCACCCAGTTTTGAACCAGTGCCTATTGTGCTATCTTTGGATGATAAATTTGTAGTGTTAATATCATCCTCAAAAAGAGAGCTAAACTCCGCCACATAACCACGAAAGCCATTTGTGGAGACATTGGAGAGGTTATCTGCAACAACATCAATACCATATTGATATGTTTGAATACCGCTTATTCCTGTATAAAATCCCTGAATCATCCTAGATTCCTTATCTCTTAGTATATCTCTACTATATCTGAGAGAGATACATAACTAGAGCCTACTTTGAAGTATGTCTCACTGCCTTCAAATTTAACAGACTCTATCGGGTATGCCCCAACTCTAGTTGTCAAATCATCGCCATTTGGATTTGTATATGAAGCAGTTGCGTAATATACACCGCTCTCTACTGTATTGCCGTTTACATCGGTTCCATCCCATGTAAACTGATAAACGCCTTTGGGGTTTGTGCCGACATCCAATGTCTTTAATTTATTGCCGTTTACATCAAGTATATCAACACTTCCCTGTTCTATATCATCCGGAAAGTAAATCTCAAAAACAGTCTCGCTTCCCTCTTCAAAAACAATTGCGTTGCTTCCCGTATCGGCTGTTTTTCCAATAGCAGATATTGTACTAAACTGCTGTGAAGTACCAAGTGATACTGCCAAATTTTCCAGTGCTTTATTTGTATTGTCTGTAGCTTCTAAAGTAGCAAGTTCTGATGTTTGCGTCAAAATCTTTTCGCTATCCATCGGCTCTGTCGGATCTTGATTTTGAAGCTCGACTAAAAGAAGCGTCATAAAATCATCTTTATCTAAACTAGTTTTGTCCTCTGCTGTTGTTGGAGCAACATAATCTGAATATATTGCTGCATCAAGACCTGTTGATGTGATTGCCATAATTAACTCCTTAATTTTATTTCATAAATTTTAAGCTTGCCTCATTCGAGGCAGATTTTGTCTATATATACCGTGGAACGATAATCTCCAAAGAGCTTAATATCTCTTCGTGCGTCTCTTCATTTTCATAGTAGTTATACTCTTGATGCGCTTTTTGTCCGTTTTGCTGTTGCTGCTGTTGTTGCCCGCCTGCACTCGCATCGCCGCCTTGTGAACTGTTACTAAAGTTCAATGTAGCATTATTTATTCCATTATTGCTCAACTGCACTCTGAGCTCATTTGCGTTTGCTGATAGAGCGTTTATGGCTGTATTGTTTGAACTAATATTTACGTGCAAGTTCTTGCCTCTTTGAACTATGGTCAAATCAACTTCACCCAAGTTTTGAGGATTTAGCTGCACTTTAACTCTCGTAAAAGGGGATCTATAATCCTCTATCGCGCTCTTTACATCTGTTGAGAGATACCTGATCATCTGCTTTGCTTCATTCAGTTTGACTTCAAGGCTATCGGCTTTGTGCGTTGTAATGGACTCTAGTTTTGCAGACTGATTTTCACTTTGCTGTGATGCAAAGGAGTCTCCTTGCAAAAGCTGTTCTAAATTTTTAGTATCATTAAGCGCGCTTGGAGCAACTACTTTTGCAGTAGCAACAGAAAAATCTGCTGTAAGCGATGCATTTTCACCAGATGGTTTTTCGCCGCGAAGCAGAAGAGAGAGCGTCTCATCTGCTCTCTCTTTTGATGCTTTTTGCTCTGTTTTTTGTGTTACATTGCCAGCCTTAGCCTGCACAATCTGCTCTGTTGAGGTATGTGGCAACGCTGCTTGTGCTTTAAAGAGAGGGGTTTCTTTGAGCTCTTTTGGCATCTCTCTTGATTTTTCATCACTTCGTAGTTCTGTTTGAGAAGTAGCTTCATTCTGCGTGGTTACACTCTTTTGCTTCTCAGAACCTATCTCTTTTGGCATCTCAGATTTAAGCTCTTTTTTCTCTTGCACTGTCTCTTTTGGCATCTCAGATTTAAGCTCTTTTTTCTCTTGCACTGTCTCTTTTAGTATTTTTGTTTCTATATCATCTGACACAAGCATTTGTGAGATATTTTTTGCACTTGTGCACACCTCTTCAAAGGTTATCTTGCTTATGTCAACATCAAACTTTTTAGCGACCTCAACAAGCCCTTTTAATGTTGTTGGAAGCTCTTTTATTTCTGCTTTTTTGTAACCGTCACTCTCTTGAATTTTTGATTTGAGATAGTTTTTTGCTTCATACACAAGCTCTTTTATCTCCTCTTTGCTCAGTGCTGTTGCTACTTTGGGATTCAACTCTAAAAACTCTTCACTGTTTTTAGGAGCTTTTTTCTCTTCATTTTGTACAAGAGAGGCAAGTATCTGCATTTTTGAAGAAGTTTTTTCTGTTTTTACAGTTGTCTGTTCATTTAGCGCGAGAACTAAAGAGCCATTTTGGACTGTTTTTGCATCTTTTGTGTTGCCAGCGCCCTTTAAAAGATCAGCAAACGAAACAAGAGGCTTTTCATTAAAAGTTGACAGATTAAGCGGTGAAGACGAAGATGGACCCTTACTATTTTTCATATCTAGCAAAACCATAGCCTCTCCTTTTTCAAAGATTTTAGGAGTAGTAGCACTTACTATTCCAATTGAGCTATAATTTTATCTATGAAATCGCTACTTCTGTTTTTACCGCTATTGTTATGGGCGCAAAGCCCCTTTGAGACATTGAAAAAAAATGTAGATATGTCTGCTTATGAGAAAAAGAAGAGCGAAGCGAGCGAGCAGGCATCTAAAAACGTCAAAGTTACATGCAGGTTGGTGTGTGATAAGAGAGTGTATAAAGAGCAGAAGATATCAGATGCAATAGAGTTTTATAAAAACTCTAAAGAGTATGGGTTTAACAAGTAGCTTACACACTTCTCTCGAAAAACCTGTTTTTTTGTAGCTTTAGGGGGTTGTAGGGACTTTTGTCCCTGCCACCAAAGAGGACGAGTTCTCTTTGATGCGTAACATAAATTAGTAGAGATTAAAACTATCTAGGCATCTCAAATCATTTTTATATGTAGCGCTTACGATATCTCTTAGCTCAGAGATTAGCACCTCAGACCTCTCCCCGTCAATTGGATAACTCACCATAAATGAGTTTAAATCCTTGGCAAAAAACTCTACAAACATATTCTTTACAATTTGCGCACCATACTTATCTGTATGCGGAAGCACAAAAAAATAGTCAGAGTTACTATTTACAATCGCATCAGAGTTTCTAAGAATCTGCTCCAGCGAGCTGTCTATGACCGACTGATTAAACGCAGAAAAATTACAATATAGCAAGGTAAAACTCTCGGCACGATTCTCATCAAGCCTCTCTGCCAAACCTATTGTCAAATCCAAAAGCTGTCTAAAATTGTCAAATCCAAAGTGTATGCCGGCCATGATTTACCCCGAGTTTTAAAGTTGCAAAAAGTATATCCAAAAAAAATAAAAATATAAATTACTGCATTACCGTGTATGGTTTTATCTCATCTCTCGAAGCAAAAGCGGTAGCTTGGAGCTCCTCTTTGTCATAGGTCAAAGTATAACTTGCACCCTTCTCGCTCTTGCAATATGTGAGAATTATTTTTGCCGCAAGCTCTTTGTCGGAGTCTGTTGCACTTTTGCTAAGAAGCGAGTGCGGACCGGGAATACCTACTGCTTTTACATGGTAGTACTTCTCATTCTTTATATCTTGGAGGTGTTTATTCTCCTCTTGGTTTCTTCCAACAACGAGCTTTGCACCGTCTTTTAGGCGTAAATGACGCCCATACTTCATCACAGGGATATCTTTTACTTCAAACTTGTCATGCTTGATAAAATCGAACATCTTCTTTGCAAAATTCTCATCCGTTAAAAGGCAACCGCCACCAGGACTCTCAAAATTTTCCAAACCTATCTCTTTGACGAGTTCCAACTGCCTCTCGCGGCTTCTTCCTACAATCTCTTCAAGTTTGTCTCTGTTTACCCAGCCATTTATCTCTGCGATTGTAGGCTCTAATGCCTTTGCGGAGAGCGGACGAAGAAGCAATCCGTCACAGTTGCTCTCGTTTAGAACCATCTGCATGGCATCTTTGTTTTGGCTCATAGGGCGCTGTCCCAAAACCTCGCCGCTTACCAAAAATGATGCACCCTCTGCCTCCATAACCCTTTTTGCCACTGCAAACATCTTTGCATGACAATCTATGCACGGGTTAAAATTTTTGCCATAACCATGCTTTGGGTCAAAAAGCACATCTTGTAAAAATTCGCTCTCTATATCTATGATTTTTAGCTCTGCACCAACTTGAGCGCACATACTTTGCATATGCTCAAGTCTGTCTTTAGTGCTTCCAAAACCTGTATTAATATTTACTGCCAAGACATCTATGCCTTGGTCTATTATAAGCTTCATTGCTAAAGTTGAGTCTAATCCACCGCTAAATAGCGCGATTGCTTTCATCTTCTTCCTTGTAAAATTGATAATTTTTCATCTTTTGTAGAATTATACACTACTTATTTCTTCTTCCACCAGAAGAACCTCTTGATGAGCCTTGAGACGATTTAGCATTTCCAGCTTTACCGCCGCCTGATTTGCTAGAAGGTCTTTGACCTTTTTGACCTCTATTTCCACCCTGATTTATAGGCTCCGCTTTTATGCTCGGGTCCGGTTTAAAATCTTTAAGCCATACTTTTGGAATATCATTTTTTATCAGCTTCTCTATGTTTGCTAGATACTCATGTTCATCTATACAAACCAGTGATATTGCCTCACCCTCGCTGCCTGCGCGCCCTGTTCGCCCAATTCTGTGAACATAATCCTCAGGTACGTTTGGAAGTTCATAGTTTATCACATGCGGGAGCTGGTCTATGTCTATTCCTCTGGCTGCAATATCTGTTGCGACCAACACTCTTACTTCACCCCCTTTAAAGTCTGCAAGAGCTTTTGTTCTCGCATTTTGGCTCTTGTTCCCATGTATGGCAACGGCGGTTATTCCATCTTTTTCAAGCTGCCCAGTAAGACGATTTGCTCCATGTTTTGTTCTGGTAAAAACCAATACCTGCTGCCATTTGCCCTCGTTTATCAAGTGCACCAAAAGCTCGCGCTTGCGAACCTGATCAACCGGATAGACTGTCTGTTTTACACTCTCTGAAGCTCTGTTTGGGCGTGCAACTTCTATTAAAATCGGAGAGTTTAGCAGCTTGTCTGAGAGTTTTTTAATCTCATCTGAGTATGTAGCTGAAAAAAGCAGTGTCTGTTTCTGCTTTGGAAGAATTGCCAATATCTTTTTGATATCGTTTATAAAACCCATATCAAGCATTCTGTCAGCTTCATCAAGGATGAGAAACTCGACATCTTTTAAATCTATGCTTTTTTGCGAGATATGGTCCAGAAGTCGCCCAGGTGTTGCAATAACAATATCAACCCCTTTGCGGAGTTGTGTAAGCTGTGGATTTATTTTAACTCCGCCAAAAATTATTGCAGATTTGAATGAAAGATATTTCCCGTAAACTTCTACGCTCTCTCCGACTTGGGCAGCCAATTCTCTTGTTGGTGTCAAAATCAGTGCTCTTACGCTCTGTTTTGGTTTTGTCGGTTTTGTCGTACTTAAAAGCTGAAGAAGCGGCAGAGTAAAACCTGCTGTTTTGCCTGTTCCCGTTTGGGCACCTGCTAAAATATCTTTTCTGTTAAGTATCACCGGTATTGCTTGTTTTTGAATTGGTGTAGGCTCAGTATAGTCCTGATCTTGGATAGCTTTTAATATAGGAGCTGATAAACCTAGTGTTGTAAATGACATTATAATCCTGCTTGTAGTATTCATACATAATAGCATAATTTATGCTAATGTGAGATATAATATTGGCTAAATATACAAATACTCTCTTAGGACTCCCAATGCCGAGCAATCAAATTTCCATAAAACACAATAAACACCGTGTTCATCCATGTCCTAATGATAAAAAACTTTCACTGCTTGCTCAATTGATAGCTCAAAACAGCACCTTAAAAACAGTTGTAGCTGTAACAAATAATATTGAACTTATAAAAGAGGCTATAGCGGCTAATAATGTTACTATCTTAAATGATGAAGAGTTGGCAAAAGCAACGGAATTGGAATGTGAACTCCTAATTAGTTATGATTTACCATCAAATGCGGCTATCTACATGTCAAGACTTGCTAAAGCGACTGACAGCGCTATTGTTTTGCTAGATATCAGCGAACAGAAGCACCTCTACCCGATAGAAACTCTTTTAAGAAGGGTTATTAAACAGGAGATTGTCGTTGGTTTTGAGTATGAAGAGCAAGAAAAAATGAAAATAGCTCCAAAGCCTGCCCCAAAAAGAGAGTATGCGTTTAATGCCAACGCTGATGATAAACCAAAATACGATAAAAAGCCTTTTGAAAAACCTAAGCGAGACGGTAAAAGCTCTGAGCGTAAGCCTTTTGAGAAACCAAAGTACGATAAAAAACCATTCGAAAAGCCTAAGTATGACAAACCTAAAAGAGATGGCGAGAGTTCTGAACGCAAGCCTTTTGAAAAGCCAAAGCAAGACAAAAAGCCGAATAAATTTCTAGGTAAAGACGAGAACGGCAAAGCAAAATTTTCAGGTAAAAGCGGAGAGAGAAATCACCGTCATGACGGCACCAAAAAAGAGACGACAGAAGCACCCAAAAACGTCGGAAGAATAATACCTATAAAAGCTCGTAAACCTAAAGAGGACTCTAAGCCTAGCTCTTAAAAGCTACGAGTTCGCCTCTTTTTAACTGCGAAATCTTTCCCCTAAATTTGCGAATGTAAAAAGCTTTTTCTTCAAAAGAAATTTCTGTTTGCAGATTTACCTTTTTATACTCCCGCTCATAATGTTTTATCAAAAATGCAATAAGTTCAGCCTTTAGCGCCTCATCGTTTTTGAGCGGTTTTATCTGCTCATCAACGGATATTGCCATAAGATGCGGATGAGAAAACTCTCCTCTAAGCGCTAGTGCAAACTCTGGTGAGTGAAACTGTAAAAGCGATGGATCTAGTACATCAAGTATCTGGTCTATAAACTCAGGATGTTCTAAAACTGTTTTAATAAGACTAAGTTCCCACATATCTTTATGACGGCTGCTATCTATTAGCGGTTTGTTATGGTTAGTGTTAGTTTGGTTAGTCAGTCTAACAAACGATGGACTCAGTCCTAAACGTGAAGCCAGATATGATTTATACTCCTCCTGAAGCATAGGAGAGAGCGTTTTAAGGTAGCCTATTGCATCCTGCATACATACCTCTCTTGCTTTTGGGTCAGAGAGATTGTATAGCGATAAAATCTCGTCCAAAACAAACTCTATAAAAGGCTGAGGCTTCCTGAACATATTTGAAAGCTCTTCAACCGCGCCGTTTTTTACCATATCTGCCGGATCCATTCCGTCAGAGAAGATAACAACACCTCCGCTAAATCCGCCGGCACTTAAAAGTTTTGATGCCTTGAGCGCAGCAGAGCGCCCTGCTTTATCCCCGTCATAAGCCATTATAACTTTTGGTTCCCCTTTTCGCAAAAGCGGCAGATGTTCGGGAGTAAGGGCGGTTCCAAGCGTTGCAACGGCGTTTGTAAAACCAGCTTGATGAAGCATAACAACATCAAGATAACCCTCTGTTATAACTATCTCCTTTGTTTTATGAACACTCTGTTTTGCATGATGATAGGCATAGAGAACCCTTGACTTGTTAAAGAACGGTGTCTCGGGAGAGTTTATATATTTTGCCTGATGTCCTGTTATAGTTCGACCGCCAAAACCAATAATGCTGGCGTTTGCAGAGTGAATCGGAAATGTTATACGCTCTATAAACCTAGCAAAACTTCTTCCGCCCTCACTTCCTATAACTCCCATCTCTACGGCTTCATTCATATTAAAAAGCTGGGATTTTATATAGTTTTTCGTAGAAGTAGAATCAGGCGCATACCCTATGCCAAACTTCTCAACACTGCTTTCGTAAATGCCGCGCTCCTTTAGATAAGAGAGTGCTTGCGGATTTTTTGTAAGTAGATACCGGTACCACTCATTTATTTTTTCCATAAATCCGGAACGAGGTTTACTGTTTTTGCCCTCACTATAGGCAAGAGAGAAGTTATATGATGAAGCGAGTTTTTCTAAAGCTTCCGGATAGTTTAATTTTTCATACTCCATAGTAAACTTGATACTGTCTCCGCCTGCACCGCAGCCAAAACAGTGGTATATCTGCTTAGATGGGCTTACGACAAAAGAAGCACTTTTTTCATCATGAAAAGGACAAGGCGCTTTGTAGTTTGCACCGGCTTTTCTGAGTTCAAGATACGAACCTACAACATCAACAATATCAAGGCGTGCCTTTAGGGCTTCTATGGAATCTTGTGTAATCATAAGGAAATTATACAAAAATGTTAGTTAAAGAGAGTTTGGAAAAGCTACATGTAGATTACTAAAACAGGTCCCAGTAAGACCTATTTTAGAAGGAGAAATAAAATTTTTAGATATTAGTAAATATCTGTACTCGGATGATTCGGTTTGTCAATCTGAGTATTTGCTTCTTTGGTATCGTAATGTACAATACTATCTGCTTGGAGGACACCCAACATTAGTACAACTGCTAAAATGATTTTTTTCATCTTGTTTCCTTTGGTAAGAACGCATTACGCTCTAAATTTTTAAATCGGAGTAATTTTATCTGATTTAGAAAAAATACTCCTTGATTTGTATCAATTTTAGGAACAATTTTACAAATTTATCTAATAAAATGTTAGATGAAGATATTTGTGCTACAATTCGAGTTCAAATTTTAAAGAAAGTGGGTGATGTGATATGCCTGGTATAGTACTACGTAGTGATGACAATTTTGATGCATCTTATCGTCGTTTCAAAAAGCAGACTGATCGTAACTTAATCGTTACAGAAGCTCGTGCTCGTCGTTTCCATGAAACGAAAACTGAAAAACGTAAGAAGTTCTTAATTGCATCTCGTAAGAAAATGCTTAAACGTCTTTATATGATGAGACGTTACGAATCACGCCTATAAAAACATAAGCCTTCGGGCTATGTTTCTCCTCTATTTACAAAAAAATTCCAATTTTTAAAAAATATTCTAACTCCTGCGTTTGGCAATAGTGCCCAATTTTCATCAGATTTTGACGATAGTTAATTGTATGCCGTAATAAATGTTATATCTGTAAAATATCTCTGTTGTGCTTTGTGTTTTTAAATCTTTGCTTGGATGAGATACGCTCTCTAATTTTTTTGATTATACTCTTCCATACATTTCATTATAAAACGACAAAGCGTGTCTGTCACTCATCGAAGCTATATAATCAGCTATTACCCTATGTCTGTTTTTAATATCCAGTTGTTTAAAATAAAATTTTGGAAGCATTTTGGGCTCCTCGCTCAATCCACTATAAAGCCCTCTAATCGCCTGTTTGCCTGCAAACATCTTGGTCATAATATCCTTATGTTGATAAAGCTTTGTAAAAAGCAGCTTTTTGAGTTTTTTTATATCAGATTCCAGCTTTGGCTCAAAACCAATTGGCAATTCACTCTTGCTGTGAAGTGTGGCAGTACAGATCTTACTGTTATCAATCTTATCTTTTGAATACTCTATCAAGGAGTAAACAAGATGGTTAATAAGATGTGAGACAAAACGATATCTAAACATCTCATCCTTCTGCTGTGGGATCCCTTCGCTTTTTACCTTCTCTAAAATCTCTTTTATTAACTCACTCTCTCTTAAATCGTCAAAACTTATCAATCCGGAATTTACGCCATCATCTATGTCGTGGGTTATATATGCTATCTCATCAGCGCGGTCAACTACCATCGCTTCTATACTCGGATGGGTCTCAAGATTGAACTGTTCATCTATAATTGTGGGTAAAAAACTTTTTTTATATGGATAAGAGTGCTTAAGTATCCCCTCTAATGTTGCAAATGTGAGATTTAAACCTTCAAATCCGTTATACCTTTTCTCTAAAGATGACACTACTCTGAAGCTTTGAAAGTTATGGTCAAAGCCATTTAAAAAGCCGTCATGCTTTAGACACTCATCAAGCGTATCCCCGCCTATATGACCAAATGGCGTATGTCCTAAATCATGCGCAAGAGCAATCGCTTCGGCAAGAGATTCACTTAGCCCCAAATGCGAAGTAATCGAGCGTGCTATCTGAGAAACCTCTATGGAGTGGGTAAGGCGTGTGCGAAAAAAATCGCCCTCCTGATTTAAAAATACCTGTGTTTTATACTCAAGTTTTCTAAAACTTCCTGAGTGGATAATTCTGTCCCTGTCTCTGGCATATGGATTTCTAAAATCTTTGTCTATTTTGTAAAATCTATCGTGTGCTTCCATCTTATACCTCATCTCTTTTATGCTTTTACTACTTGGTTTCTTCCGGCTTTTTTTGCCTTGTAAAGGGCATTGTCAGCTCTTTTCATAACTGCAAACGGGTCTCTGTCTTTAGAGTTTCTTTGCACGACTCCAGATGAGATATTTATATATATTGTTTTGGAACTCTTCTTGTTTCTAACACTAAATGGGCTCTTTGCGATTGTGTTTCTTAAAATATCGGTATGCGTGTAAGACTCATCAGCATCTTTTGAAGGAAAAAGAAGTACAAACTCCTCTCCGCCGTATCTGTAAGCCTTTCCGCCGCCGCCGATACCAGCCAACTTAGAAGCAACCATTTTTAAAACTTCATCGCCGGTGTCATGCCCGTATGTGTCGTTAAACTTCTTAAAGTGGTCTATATCTATCATAGCAAGCGAGTATTTCATCCCCAATTTTGCCATATCCTCGACCAATGCCCTTCTTCCCGGTAAAGATGTCAGCTCATCGTAAAAAGCCAAGCGGTAAGACTCTCTTATAAGCAGAATAAAGATGATTATACCTATCGCCAGCTGTGAGAGCTCATTGGCATATGGAGTTTTTAGAAAATAGAACCCCATATAAAAAGTCACTACAATTATAAAAAAAGAGCTATTGTAGAGCAGATATTTATTATACATTACTAAAATACCAATGACAAAGAGTACAAAAATTGCAATGGCCACAGATAAATCTTGTAGCGGATAGAACGATATTGTAAAAAGTTTCATCTTTAAAAGAGCGATTAGATTACTCTCTGGATAAATAATAAAATATGAGACAACTCCTATCTCTAAGAGAAAAAAAACTATCTTTAAAATACCCCAGATAGAGAAGAGTCCCCTCTCCCTTAGAGATAAGAAGAGAAGAAGATGCAGCGGATAGAGCATAGAAGCATAGAGAAACAGGTCTGTAGCTTTTTTCGCACTCAAATACTCAAATCCGACATGTATCAATAAAAGCGGGATGATCAAAAATATAAATCTATTTCGGTTAAAATGCCATGAAACCCATAAAATAAGTGTGCTTATGGCATAAAAAAGGTATGGAATAAGATTAAAAACCGCTTTTGGGATTTTAGCTTCATGGTATGCCATTAATGCAAACGCCAACGATATCAAAAGCGGAATTGATATGTTTAGGACTATTGATTTTAATGGGTTCATGTTTACCTTTAACAGAGTTCTTACAGAACTCAATTTATCACGCCAAACGAACACGTCCATTTGGCTACGCTAACCGCTGTGGCACTAAAGCTTGCCTTTGGCAAGATATCTAATGTATAAATTATCTAAAAAACGCTCTACGCTTTTTTCAAAAACTCTGTTTTTAGGTAGATTTTAGTTCCGTTAACGCGCCCCTCTATATGGCCCTCTACATCTTGTGGAATTGTGATGTTCTTAACCATAGTGCCTCTTTTTGCTGTGAAGCCTGCACCCTTAACCTCTAAATCCTTAATGATAACGACACTGTCACCCGCACTTAGGACAACACCATTGGAGTCTCTAACAACGCTGCTTGAGGCGCTGTTTACATTAGAATCAGCCCAAGCTTTAACATCATCTTCCATGTAAATCATATCGACTAAATCTTCTCTACCTAGTGTTTTTAGCAATCTGTATGACATAACCACTACAGCCGGGATTTCGCTCCACATGCTCTCATTTAGGCAATTAAAGTGTGCCTCATCCATTTTATCAGGGTTCTCTATCTGCTCTTTACATGTAGCACAAACATAAATAGACTGCTCTGCGCTTCCATCTGATGGAGCAACCTCTAAAACACTAAGCCCATCACTGCTTCCGCAAAGCTCACATTTACCACCACTTCTAGCTATTAACTCTTTTTCCACATTCATTCTTTTTTTCCTCTACTGTTTTTTAAACTCTATAACATCTTCAGGGATTGTTGTAGAATCTTTTTTTGTTTTATCAAACGCTTTTTGCGCTTCCTCTTCATTGTAGTTTCTGCACTTTTCTATCATTTGGGGATCACTGTTTGGCCCAATATTATCGCACATTGAAAAATTAAACTCAAACTGTGAACAGCCGCTAAATAAAAAACTGCTTATTAAAATATATTTCCACATCTACTACCCTTTTTTGATTATTAAATCTAAATATTTTGACGGTGTCTTTCTCATCATCTCCTGAGCCAGCCATCTTATCTGAAAATATGCCGCGCCGCTGTCTCTAAGTGTAAAATAGTTTTTAAGGCTTCTAAGATTAAATGTAACCACCATATCAACTTTTACATTATCAGTTATGATGTGCTTAAAAGCATCGCCTACGTTGCGCTTCTTTTTTCCACTCTCAAGCGCTTCAAACAGAGCCTCCGCGTTGCCCTTAAACTCATCCAAAAGTGCCAAAGAGCTCTTTGGCACTGCTATTTCGTTGAAATCTTCCACTTTTTTTGACTGGTATCTCAATTTGTCGTACATCGCACCGATTTCTATTCTGTTGTACTGCTCATCGGAGGTCACGAACATATCAAAACCTAAAACCTTTTTTATAAAAAACTCTCTGTCTTGATTTGTCTCTGATGCAATGAAAGCATTTATAACCGAACTCATCGTATAACGCGTGCTTCTCACACTTATAGCCTGAATGCGATGTCTGGCATGCTCTTGAAGCACGCCTCTGCTAGTCCCACGAATCAGAAAACTCAGATTTGCATGTTCTAAAATTGAGTGATGAAAATGGGTCCAAGCCAAATCGTTTAAAAGATTTGAACTCTCTATCTCATTTATTTTTTGACATGTAGAATCATCAGGCATACTGTTTTCAATATATTTAATAGCCTCATTTTCACTATTGGGAAATGAATCGTAACAGGTCCTAGCTGCTGTTTCAGCCACACCTATACCCGTATCTTGCATTAAGATTACTTCAGGTTTTGAGTACTCTACTCCAAAAACTGTTTCCATTGATTTATGTCCTAGATTAAACTAATAGTATTTTACAATAAAAAGCTTATTGTAGCCTCTATCTTGATATGCTAAATCCAACGCCGATTTTTTTAACATGGTTGTCATAGTCTATGAGAGACTCACCATATCCATTGAAAAATTTAAGATAGAAAAAAAGATCGTCTCTGCTGGAAATCGGGTAGCTGTAATTTGACTCCAAAGCCCCCTTATCACTAAAGTTACTTCTTAGTTTTATATCTAAAAGGTGCTTTTTATACGGCAATGTAAATTTAAGATACCCATGCCCCATAACATCGATTAACTCTGGGTTATAATCATATGCATCAGGCAATCTTGTCCAAAGCTTTAGCTCTGCAAGGATTGATTTATACTGGAAAAAGAGGCTGCTATCTAAATAATTCCAAGAGCGCTCAGCCTCTCCTCCTCTGCCATTGGATTCATGTCCTACGCCAAAACGCACCGCTTTTATAAATCTGCCATCACCTATTTCTGATGTTGGAATGGTTACAAAAAATTCAGGATTATAATTTGACTCTCTAAAAAAAGCGGAGTCTGTATATGCTTGCCAAAAAGATTTCTGTGTATAAGCGATAGAGTATATTTCTCCAAAGCGAAAAAGATTTGCAGCAAAATCAAATTTTACACTCACCTGAAACTCTGTTTCTGTTTTTTTCATCTCATGCCCATTTGCATTTACGTAATCACCATCATAACGATGGCTTAGAGGCAAAACATAGTTTGGATTATGTGCTTTAAAATTATAAAGAGATTGCGCATATTGCCTTAAAGTAGTTTGAGTCTCTTTGTCTTCAGGCTTTTCTAATGAGTTATATATCTCCCTTTGCTGTTTTCGCACTTCTCTTAGTGGGCTATGTCTCTCTTGTTCATAATAAGTTCTAGAAGATACTTTGTACCACTTCAAAGCCTCTTTTTCGTTTGCTTCACACCCTTCTCCATACTCATACATCTTTGCTAACATATAGGCAGCGTCCGGATCTTTTTCAGCCAGCTCCCAAAATGCCATAAATGCTTTTTTATATTCGCCTGCTTCATAAAAATCACGAGCTTCAACAAAAGTTAAAGAGGCATGAAGAGAGAGTGTCAAAAAAGAGAGGAGTAGGAGCTGTTTCATAATCTATTTCTGAATCCCGTTTAAAATAGGAACAAAATCGCACTCTTCCAACTCCTCTTTTTGCAAAGAGTTCCCCACTTTTTTAAAACGGGTAATTATCTGCTGTGCGCCAACTTGCATCGGTGCTACTAAAATTCCACCCTCACAAAGTTGGTCAAAAAGTTTTGCGGGAATCTGTTTTGCGGTGGCAGAGAATAGTATCCTGTCAAATGGGGCATACTGCGCCCAGCCGTTTTGCCCATCATCAAGCTTTGTGTGGATATTGTTTATGCCGAGTTTTCTAAATCGAATTTTTGCCTCAAGTATTAACGGCTCAATTCTCTCGATTGTAAAAACTCCGCGAAAGAGATGCGATAAAACAGCAGCTTGATAACCGCTTCCGCACCCTATCTCTAAAACTCTATCTGCGCCTTTAGGCACAAGATATTCGGTCATTTTTGCGACCGTCAGAGGAGAACTTATCCACTGTGACGAGCCCATAGGCAGAGCATCTAATTTGTAGGCATTATGTTTAAAACCGGATGGAACAAACTCCTCTCTGTTTGTTTTAGCAATTGCATTTTTAACGCTATCGCTCAGAGAGAATTTTTTGTGACACTCATCAGCCAATTTTGCTGTTTTTGTTGCAGTAATTCTATCCAATGCCCACATCCATATATCTTCTCATTGTTATAATCTCTTTTTTATCGTAAGCTACTTCCAGACAAGCTCTATCTGCATTTCGCTCATCTTCTCCGTGAGGTCTTGTAATCCCGCTCATTTTTGTACACTCCTCATTTTGCGAGTCGCTTGCTACTACATAACACTGATTTATGATTGCAAGACTCTGCGTCAACACTCTAAAATGCTCTGTTCGCAAAACTCCCCACCATGAGGGAACGGCGATAACATCGCAACCCTCTAGCTTCTGCCAAAACTCTTTAAACCGCAGCTCAAAACAGATTAAAATGCCTATCTTTATGCCATCAACTTCAACAATCTTAATATCTTCGTCGCTTCCCTCTGACATATATTTATGTTCATTGCCAAAACGAAAAAGCTTTGCTTTTGCTCTCTCATAAACAATTTTGCCATTATGAAATATCTTGGCGAAATTAAAAACTTTATCGTCTCTTCTCTCAAGCATTGTCACTATAATTATTTTATCTTTTGAAGCTTTTTTGAGTGCCTCGCTTGCTACATGTGAAAATTCGACTGCTTTTTCATAATTTTCATAATCAAAGCCTGTTAAACAGACTTCAGGAGCGACAATAAGAGATCTCTTAGATGTTTTATTTATTAGTTCTAAAAGCGTTTGCAGGTTAGCGTCATACTCTTTTGCAGTATCAAAAAGAAGCGAGCAGAGCTTATACTCACTATGGCTTGATAAATTTTCTATAATAATATTCTCCACTAAGAATTTAGTTTCTTATTATATCTTTATTTTATACAGCCTGTTAACTCTAAAGTATAAATAAATTTGCCAAAAATAATGCCGATAATTTCAATAATAAAATTATGCTGGTTCCAATTATGTTTCCAATCTGGCAAGAGGTACAATGCTTATACTGCTTACCCTCATATTGCGCATAAAAGAAGTATGTAACAATAAGAAAAGTCATTAAAATCATAATATAATTTTCTGCAGTTATCAAGCTCTTTAAACTCTCATCACCAATAAAAAAACTAATCACCAACCCAATAATCCCAAAAACAAAAAGATATTTAAACGCTTTTAGTATCACATCTCTTTTAAATACTGTTGGGCAGTCATTTTGTGTAATTGAGTCAGTGCCAAACTCTAACTTTGAATCAAAAAGTTTTTTTTCATCCGCATCAAGTCTTACCCTGAAGTTTGAGCCAAAAACATAGTCAAGTTTTCTCTGAATAGTGATTGACAGCTCTCCATCAGCATCTAAAAACTGCTGTTTTGCATCTCTGTCTTCATACATAAGTGTGATTTTTTCATACCTTTTTGTTTTGGCACTCATCCCCGGAAAATAAGCTGTTGTCTCTATGGGCGTGACACTGCCTTCTCTTTTTAGAACTCTCGGATTTATAAGCTCCAAATATTCACCATCTTTTTTAACTACCACCACAGAGAGCGGCGAGCCTATTTGAAACGCCGCCAAAGCATCTAAACTATTGGCCTTGATAGTATCTTTTAAGTCTTGAATGATGTCAAATAATTCATCATTAAAAAATCTAACATTCGCGCCAAATTCAAGACTTGGCGTAGTTGGATATGTTACTATTTCTTTTATCATCGTTTCCCTTATTTAAAAGTCATTAAAGCATAGCCGTCATTTTGATAACCTATGGTCTCTATAAAACTGTTTTGGGATATGGTAATAAATGGGAGCACATCTTCTTTGGGGATGGTATTTGCATTTAAGCTCATAGCGCAGACAATTATTTCAACGCCTTTTTTGTTTGAGAGTCTTGTCATCTGCTCTTGTGCTTTTTTCACATTTGACAAATCTTCATCGCCTACAAGTTCATCAAAGTTTTTTGAAACAATAGGGGCACAGCCACCGTGAATTGTCAAAGCAAACTTTACACTGTCTCCATTTTTCTCTATCATATCCATTGTTCTTTCAATCAAAAACATGCGACTTGCCACATAACCGGTATTCTTCGAACTACAGTCAAACACGGCTTTGTACTCTTTTGCTTCTGCTATGCCATATAAGCCTAATAGCAATAAAATTATATATTTCATATATATTTTATTCGCCTAATGCAAAAACATTT
Source organism: Sulfurimonas sp. (assembly GCA_041654255.1). Taxonomy (GTDB): domain Bacteria; phylum Campylobacterota; class Campylobacteria; order Campylobacterales; family Sulfurimonadaceae; genus Sulfurimonas. Next base: position 68,815 of record JBAZDX010000004.1, on the reverse strand, counting down.
GAGAGCGTGTTGATATAGTTAAAATAACCGGTTATCGCAACCGCTTCAACTATTTGAACATCACTGTAACCCATATTTTTAAGAGCATCTATCTCTTCTTTTAAAACTTTGTAGTTATCTTTTTTTGAAGCTCTGATACAAAATTTTAAAAGTGCTTTTTCTTCGTCTGTTGTGTTAATCATATCAACACCTTTTAAAACCTGTTCTATGCGCTCTTCTGAAAGCCCTAACATTTTAGCAATACTTTTATGCACATCAACACACATTTTGCATCCGTTTTCTATCGATATAAGAAGAGCTATTGATTCTTTGACATCATAAGAGAGTGTTGTTTCATCAAGCAGATACTTTTGAATCATACCGTCTGTTGCAAAATATATTTTCTCATCAAGTGCCAAAAGCTTAAATATTTCGCCCAGTTTTCCTGTTTTTTCCAAAATCGGACGCGCTTTTTCCTGAATAGCAGGAGTCATCTCTTCAAATTCCGGTAATTTTATATGTGCCATTTCTTCATTTTCCTCTGCATTCTTTAAAATTTTATAAACGTTAAGTATGGCTTAACGTTTATAATTATAGACTACAATTCTTATACAAACATTAATGGCTTTTCTTTTCATCTGCCGGATCTTTATAATCTAATGTTGGTATAAAATAAGCAGCACTCAAAAGAGATATACTTAAAACAATAACTATTGCTAAGTCATACCCTCCAAAAATATCAGACAATCTAATCTTACCCAAATTTGGTCCAATGATTTTCTCAATAAAGGGATAAGCAAGAGTGAAAACAGCTCCACCAAACATACCGCCAATTACACCTACTAAAGCATCTACTCGCCCCTCAGAGACCGAAACAAAAAATGCTGATGGACATTTCCCCAAAATCACTAAGCCTATGCCAAACAAAATACCTCCGATAATCAAACCGCCCAAAATAGTTGGCTTAATATCAAAAGTCGCATATCCTCCCTCAACTAGGAAATAAAAACCTATACTAGATAAAGCAACTGTTGTCATAGCCATTCTTGGTACTAAAGTATCTTCAAAAATCATAAAACCAGCCATTTTTTCAAACTTATCTAGGCGTGAATAAAGAATAATAGCGCCAAAGCAAAATCCTATAAAAAGAACAAGCCATATAGAACCATGACCCCCATTTGCTACAATAGTGAACATATTTGAAATTTTATCTATCATACTCTGCACCCTTTTTTCTTATAAAAAAATCTGCCTGTTATCATACCTGTACCCAAAGCAACAATGGCGAATATTACACCACTAACAGACGTCTGAGAACCACCTGATAAAATATGTCCAGCATTACATCCACCAGCCAAACGTGCTCCAAACACTAAGAGAAATCCTGCAATAAAACTCCAAAACATACGAGATTTTATAGATTTGTTTTTACGCTCTTTCCATAGCGTAGGTATATAACTTATATGAAATGTTTTTGTAACAAAGAGTGACATAAAAAGCCCGCCAAAAAATACTCCAATTAACATAACCGCTTCCCAAGCGCCACCTTTTTCTATTATTGCGGCATATTTATAATCACTGACGTTAAGATCAAAAAGTAAGTTTGCTATGTAACTCATGCCAGTGGAAGCTCCGATTAGACGGTTAGCACCCCAAACTGAAAAAGTAAAGTAAAACAATAAAGTCATGGCAATACCGCCAATCCACCAAGGTATCTGTTTAGGCATAATTAATCCTTATCTTTAATAAAAACGTTAAGTAGTACTTAACGTTTAGAATTATAAGCTATAATTCTTATATCTATATTAATAAGGTTAATTAATGGAATACAAAATTTCAGACCTAGTCGCACAAGCTCATGTACCAAAATCTACTATTTTGTACTATATAAGAGAGGGTTTACTACCTGAAGCAAAAAAACTAAAATCAAACGTTCACAGATATAATAATGAGCATGTAGAACTGATAAAATATATAAAATATATGAAACAAGAGATGGGTAGCTCAAACGAGCAGATAAAAACGGCATTGGCGCACAAAAATCAATCTCTCTCCAGCTCATTTTCGATGTTAGCGCCTCTGATGCAAACATTAAGCGCCATACCAACAGGAGCGCAACACTATACAAAAGAGGAATTTGTTGAGCACTATGATATTGATGTTGAGCTTTTGGAGCAACTGCTTAGTGATGGTATTTTAATGCCTCTAAACAGTGATGATTTTACAGAAAAAGAGGCTTCCATTATTAGATTGGTTGAAGATATTATAGAGGTAGGTCTGGATTATGCTCTGTTAAAGAGCTATGTTCATCACGCTAAATCACTCTCCGAGCTTGAGTATCAAATACAAAAACAACTATGCGGTGTCCGCAGTGATGAAAACTTTTCCACCTTATGGAAGATTATGTTTGAAACTCTGTTTAATGCTAAAGAGTACCTCTTTAGCCGTTATACACACAAGGTTCTCTTTAAAGCACTAAAAGATGAGATAAGTGAAAAGTAATATCTTTATTACCTATCTCTAAAAATCATCAGCAAAACTGAGGCTTCCCTTTGAGTAATTAGCTACAGTCCCCTCAAAGAAGTTGGTTTTTTGATCATTAAATTTTGAAAAATCATCAACCCATTTTATAGGATTTGTTACATTGTAGAGCTTGGCAAATCCTACCGAAGAGAGTCTATCGTCTGCTAAGTATTGGATGTATTGTTCTAAAATAGCATCAGTAAGACCAAGTATCTGCCCGCCGGTTATATATTTTCCCCAGTCAGATTCAAGTTTTACAGCTTCTTTAAACATCGCAATAACCTCGCTCTTTAACTGCTCTGTAAATAGGTCAGGTCTCTCTTTTCTAAGAGAGTTTATAAGATTTTGAAACAAAACCAAGTGTGTAACTTCATCTCTTTGTATAAATCTAATCATCTGTGCAGAGCCTAACATTTTTCCGCTTCTTGCAAGCGTATAGATATACGCGAAACCGCTATAAAAGTAGATGCCTTCTAAAATTTGATTTGCAAAACAAGCTTTTACAAAATTGTGCTCAGTAGGGTTTTTTGAAAGCTCTTCATAAACTCCGGCAATTGCATCATTTTTGCTCTTTAACATCATATCTCTGCGCCAAAGGTCATATATCTCTTTAGAATTTGCGGAGATGCTATCAACCATTACAGCGTAGCTTTGAGAGTGAAGAGCTTCTTCATAGGCTTGGCGAACTAGTATCAGGTTGATTTCCGGAGATGTTACATAAGGATTTATGTTGTCCATAATGTTATTTGTTTGAAGCGAATCCATAAAAATAAGTTGTGAAAGCGCTTTATCATAAGCATCTTTTTCCATCTGAGTAATCTGTTTATAATCACTCACATCACGAGTCATATCAACCTCTTTTGGAAACCAAGTGTTGTTAAGCATCATCTCCCAAAGATTGTATGCCCATTGGTATTTAATGTCGTTTAGTTCAAATATACCGGTAGGATTTCCGCCAAATATTCTTCTATCGTTTACACTTTCGTTTGATTCAGGATTATATATTTTTTTTCTGTTCATCTCTTCTCCTAAAATTTTAGTATAGGATTATATCTTTATGAATATTTTGTTTCGATAAAACTAACTTTATAAATTTTTTTCAAATAAAATAACCATATCTTAATGAAACTATATAACATATAATTAGCAAAATCAACACTTTGGAGGAGGGTATGAAATACATAATTATTTTCATACTTATAATAACAACTATGAATGCATTTGAATTAAAACAATGGACAAAAAATATAGAAAAACTTAGTGATGAAGAGAAACATGTTATTGTAAACAAGGGGACAGAACGTCCTTTTGTCGGTAAATACACAAACGAGAAATCAAGAGGAATTTACAGATGTAAAGTTTGCGACGCACCGCTTTATAACTCTAGCGACAAGTTTGATTCACACTGCGGATGGCCAAGCTTTGATGATGCAATAGAGGGAGCCGTAAAAAGAGTTCCGGATAGCGACGGCAGAAGAGTTGAGATAGTGTGCGCTAACTGCGGCGGACATTTGGGACATGTTTTTGAAGGCGAAGGTTTTACGCCAAAAGATACAAGACACTGTGTAAATTCAATCTCGCTAAATCTTACAAAAAAACCTGATGTTAAGGATGAAAAGCTCTCATATGCTTACTTTGCCGGCGGCTGTTTCTGGGGAGTTGAGTACTATTTAGAAAAATTGGACGGCGTAAAAGAGGTTATCTCCGGTTTTATGGGTGGACATGTTAAAAATCCCAGCTATTATGAGGTTGTCCGCTCAAATACAGGGCATTTAGAAGCTGTTGAAGTTGTTTACGATGCCGGCAAAATTTCCTACGAAAAGATAGCCAGAACATTTTTTGAGATTCACGATCCGACGCAGATAAATGGGCAAGGTCCTGATATCGGGGAGCAATACCTCTCTGCGGCTTTTGTAAACAGTGACAAAGAGAGAGAAACGATAAAAAAACTGATTGCGGAACTTGAAGCTAACGGATACAGGGTTGCTACTAAAATATTGAAAAAAGTTGAGTTTTATCCGGCAGATGAAAGCCATCAAAACTACTATGACAAAAAGGGAAGTAAACCATATTGTCACGGATATACAAAAAGATTTAAGTAGCAAAATTAATTATTTTGCTACTTTTTTAGACTCATCATACCCCTCGATCTTGCGGTCTTTTGCAAATTCAGTTGCTGATTCATTTATAGAATCGACCATTTCATTTTTATATTCTGTCGCCGTATGACCGGTCTCGTGCGAGTAGATAATATACACGCCAATGGCTAATGCAAACAGCATCAACTTAATACTGTTACCTCTGTAAAAAGCAACAGCCATCAAAGCAACTACCAATAAAGAGATTGGGTACAATAATCCATCCATTTTTTATCCTTTTTGCCGTTTATGCAGAAGTATAACATAGTTAAAAAATAATTGAAATTTATTATATAAAGGGAGGTTTTGCATACGCCGTAAATACGGCGTATGCGGAGATATCTGTGATACTATTTACGAGTGTATCTTTTTCTTTCACTCTCTGTTAAATATTTCTTACGAATACGAATACTTTTTGGTGTAATCTCTAGAAGTTCATCATCTTCAATCCACTCCAATGCTCTCTCAAGAGACATATCGCGAGGCGGAATAAGTTTAATCGCTTCATCAGCGCCGCTTGAGCGAACATTTGATTGAGCTTTTCCTTTGATTGCGTTTACTACGAGGTCATTTGAGCGAGAGTGTTCACCAACAATCATACCTTCGTAAACTTTAGTCTGTGGCCCTATAAAAAGAACACCGCGATCTTGGATGTTAAATAGCGAATAAGCTAATGTTTCACCATTTTCCATACTTACAAGTGCACCATAGCTTCTTGATTCAACAGTGCCGCTATATGGACGGAACTCCAAGAATGAGTGGTTCATAATACCCTCACCTTTAGTATCAGTCAAGAATTGCCCTCTAAAACCAATAAGTGCACGAGCCGGAATCTCAAACTCAATTCTTTGGAAACCTTGTCCCATTGGAATCATAGATTTCATTTCAGCTTTTCTTTTACCAAGACGTTCAATTACTGAACCGCTTAACTCTTCAGGAACGTCGATAACGAGGTGCTCAAACGGCTCACATTTAACGCCTTCAATCTCTCTAACGATAACTTCTGGGCGAGATACGCCAAATTCAAAATTTTCACGACGCATATTTTCAGCAAGAATTGTAATCTGAAGCTCACCACGTCCTGAAACTTTAAATTTACCCTCTCCAACAACCTCAAGTTTCATTGCAACATTGGTCGTCATCTCAAACTCTAAACGGTCTTTTAATTTATTTGAAGTTACGTGTTTACCCTCTTGTCCTGCAAGCGGAGAGTCGTTTACAGAAAATATAACTGTAAGCGTCGGCTCTTCAATGTGCATTGGGTCAAGCGGTATAGGATTTTTAGGATCACATATAGTATCGCCGACATCAACTGTCTCTAAACCCGCGAATGCCACGATATCCCCAGCTTCTGCCTCTTGGATCTCCATACGGTTAAGACCATGGAAGCCGATAAGTTTAGTAATTTTTCCTTTTACCAACTCACCATCAGCTTTTGCAAGCATAATATTGTCACCTTTTTTAATAACACCATTAAAAATACGTGAAATACCTATTTTACCAACATAGTTATCATAGTCAAGTGTAAATACTTGAGCTTGTGTCGGGTTTTCTCTATCACCCTCAGGCTCTGGGATATGCTTTAGGATAGTTTCAAAGATACACTGAAAGTCACCGCCTTCTTCACTCATATCAAGTTTAGCTATACCGTCACGCGCGGCTGCATAAATAACCGGAAAATCTTGCTGATCTTCTGTCGCATCCATTGCAGCAAATAGGTCAAACATCTCATCAACAACACGATCAGGCTCTGCTGACGGCTTGTCAATTTTGTTGATAACAACAATCGGTTTTTTACCAAGTGCCAACATCTTCTTAACAACAAACTTAGTTTGAGGCATAACACCTTCATAAGCGTCAACAAGAACTAAAACACCATCAACCATTTTAAGAACGCGTTCAACTTCGCCACCGAAATCAGCGTGACCCGGAGTATCTATAATGTTGATTTTATAGTCTTTATAACGAATAGCTGTATTTTTAGAAAGAATCGTGATACCACGCTCTTTTTCCAAATCATTGCTATCCATTGCTCTTTCTTCGTGTTGCTCATGAGCACCGTATGTTCCTGATTGTTCTAGTAATCCATCAACGAGTGTAGTTTTTCCATGGTCAACGTGGGCAATTACTGCAATATTTCTGATCTTTTGCAAAGGGTTTCCTTGTTTAGCTTCTTTAATGAAACTAAGGGTAAAAATTTTCGCGATTATACCCAAATAAATATTATATATGCGTAAAAGTAGTGATATAATATATTCAAAACACAAAATTAGATTTTTTGGATTTGTATGATTAGCTACCCTGATGAATTAAACATTATATTTCAGAAGCTTAGAGATTTTGGTATTAAAGCTATTATAGTTGGCGGGTTTGTTAGAGACTCTCTGCTTGGCATTGAATCAAAAGATATAGATATTGAGCTTTACGGCGTAACATCTTTTACTCATCTGGAAGATATTTTAAAAGAGTTTGGAAATGTTAATGTTGTCGGAAAAAGCTTTGGAGTATGTAAATTAAAATTTTGTGGCTATGATTTAGATTTTTCACTCCCAAGAAGAGATAACAAAGTTGACTCTGGGCATCGCGGCTTTGATATTAAACTATACTCAAATCTTGACTTCAAAACTGCCGCATCTAGAAGAGATTTCACAATAAATGCTATCGGCTACGATGTAGAAGAAAAAAAATTACTGGACCCATTTAAGGGGGCAGATGATTTAAGAGATAAAATATTAAGAGCGGTAGACCTTGAAAGCTTTATCCAAGATCCGCTAAGAGTTTTACGAGCTGCTCAGTTTTGCGCCAGATTTAACCTTGAGATTGAACAAGATTTATTTTTAACATGCAGAGAAATGGTTTTTAAAAATATGTTGGATGAATTGCCAAAAGAGAGGGTGTTTGAGGAGATAAAAAAACTTCTTTTAAAGTCGCAAAAACCATCAATAGGATTTAAACTTCTAAAAGAGTTTGACACAGTTTTTTATACAGATAATCTGGATGTTGCAGATGAGATAGCAAAGCAGCTAACAGTCAACAATCAAACAGACATGGTTTTAATGTTAGCAGGGCTCTGTTATAACTTTGAGCAAAAAGATACAGAAGATTTTATAACTAAGCTCAGTGATGAGAAAGAGTTGCTTGATAGAGTAGTTAAATTAACCAAAGCATATTGTGAGATAAAAAATATGGATGCAGATAATATAAATGACTATTTGCTCTATAAGCTCGCTACAAAAGTAAATATAGAGGAGCTTTTAATTTTAAGCAGTTCAATCTATTTTGCCAAAAACAGCTTAAAAGTTTATAACGTGGGCGAAGAGATTTATAAAAGGGCAAAAGAGCTAAATATATTAAAAAAGAAGCTTCCTGCTCTTTTGGGCGGGAAAGAGTTACTTAAATTTGGACTTAAGCCATCGCCTAAGTTTTCAGAAATTTTAGACAAGGCTTATGAAGCCCAAATACATGGTGACTTCAAAAATTATGATGAAGCTCTGCTCTGGTTAAGAGAGTATATATCTCACAAAGCTCGCTTTGTGTAGCTTTAGGGGGTTGCAAGGGACATTTGTCCCTGCCACAAGAATGGGCTAGCTCATTCTGTGTGTAATAACTAGAGCTTTAAACTGTCAATCTCTATAACGGTGTGCACGTTTCCTCTAGGGTTGTAGTCAGCCACAATTTTCATATATTTTGGCTTTAATTTTTTCTCCAAAACAGTGTAAATCTCATTTGCACTGTTTTCATGTGAAATGTGTCTGTCTCTAAATGAGTTTATATATAGTTTTATGGCTTTTAGTTCAACTACCCACTCATCCGGCGTATATTCCAAGTGAATTGTTGCAAAGTCTGGATAGCCGCTTCTTGGACACAGACATGAGAACTCCGGAAGAGTCATCTTTATAAGATAGTTTCTCTTATGCTCGTTTGGCCAAATTTCCAAATCTTTTTCTACATCAAACTCATTAACAATTTTTTCGCCATATTTCATACTAATCCTTAACTTTCATAATTTTTTACTAGCGGTGCTAGATATTTTCCTTGAAGATAATCAATTTCCAACTCTTTTGACAACTTTTTCATATCTTCATTTTCAATCATTTTTATCCATGTTTTTACACTTTTTTGATGTGCCATAATATTAAAACCATTGATTATGCTCTCATATCTACTCTCATTTTTATCTTTAGTATAAAAACTATCAAACCTTACTATATCGATATCCAAGTCTCTCAAGTATAAAAAGCTTGTATGAATTGAACCCAGTCTATCAATAGCTATTATTACTCCTATATCTCTTAGGGATTGCAATATCGCATTATATTTATCAATTTTAGAATAGTATTCGTTTTCACTAAGCAAAAATATAACTCTATTTTTAGCATCTGGATTTCTACTAAAAAGTTCTCTTACTCTATTTAAAAAAAGTGGATTTCTTATAGAAGTCGGTGAAATAGCTATGGCGAACGTCTCTTCATTTGAATTTATACATTTACTTATATAACCATCTAAAACCATCAGATCATAATCAACCATAAGCCTAAGTTTATCTAAAACTTTCATATATGATTTTTGATGTAATAGTTTGCCGTTTTGTGTTTTTAACTTTACAAAACACTCTTTTATCACAACTGAATCTTTTCCAAAAACATCCTGAGTCATAATTATAAAATCTTTTTTTTGTATTGCATTGATTACATAAGATTCAAGCTCACTTGGATTTATCTCATTATCTATATTTTCAATAAGTTTAGAGTTTTTATTTCTGTCTTGGAGTTCAAAAAGATTTTCTATAAGATAATTTACATCACTTGAAAGAGCAGTATCGTTAATGGCTCCCGATATTTTTATTTCAATATCATCTATTTTAAATTCTTCACTCTTAAGGAGCATTAATTCTAAAATTGTTTTATAATTACGCTTGCTTCCTTTAAGTCCCATCACAAAATCGCCACCTTTAACATGTCCAAGTGGAAAATTATTTATATCTTTAGATTTAAAATATTCACCAATCCATCTACTTACACCTAAAAGTACCTTATCTCCATTTTTTATACCGTAACGACTGTTTATTTCATGTAAATTATCTATGCTAATAAGCAAAAGTGTGTACTCTTTAGAGTTTTTTAACTCTTTTTTTAAGAATTCATACATGTACTCTCTAGTAAAAGCTTTTGAGGTATTATCCGTTATTTTCGTATCAAAACCTTTATATATAAGGTAGAAAATAAAATAGATACTAAATACTAAAATTAAAATAGATTCAATATAAAAAGAGGTACTTACGGCATTTTGGCTTGTAATGAAAGTATGAAGAATTAGAGCGACAACGAGAGCAAAAACAGGAAGCACCATTCTAAGCGCTAGCCTAAAACGGTATTCTCTCTCTTTTGTTTGTGGAAGTAACATCTGAATTTTGTTGCTTTTAACTATTAAACATCTAAATGTTTAACATCTTTAGCATGCGTTTCTATGTAGTTACGGCGAGGCTCAACTTCATCACCCATAAATAGCGTAAAAGTATCACTTGCAAGTTCTGCATCTTCTATAGTTACTTGCAGTAAAACTCTATTTTCAGGGGTCATTGTTGTCTCCCAAAGTTGATCTGGATTCATCTCTCCAAGACCTTTATAACGCTGGATATACGCACCTTTTTTAGCATAATCAATAACTTCACTTAACACTTTAATTACATCATCTTTAAGGTCTAAATTCCACTCATTTATCTTTCTATATACAAAACTAGCCTCACAAAAGTGAGGAGCCGCAAATAGATCATCATTTATAAGCAGCTCTTCCATTCCGTCTTTTGTTTGAACAAAAATATGAATTGAATCGTCGTTAATACTTTTTGTTAAGATATTATTTCCGGTTTGTGTTAAAAACTCTTCAACTTCTTTATACATTGCTTTTATATCAAGACCTATTAAGTCCGGATTTTCTATAAAGTGGCGAATCAGAACAACTAACGCATATCTTCTCTCTAGAGCCTCAAGCGAGCCTCTGTAATGGTCAACCATTTTAAAATATGAGATTAAGTCATTATGTCCAATAGTCTCAATGTTTAATGATTCAATTCCGTTTTCTATCAGATAATCATTCATAGCACGATCATCTTTAAAGTAAATCTCTTTTTTACCTTTTTTATAACGGTAAAGCGGCGGCTGTGCCAAATACAGATAGCCGTTATCTACAACACTTCTAAAATGGCGGAAGAAAAATGTAAGTAAAAGAGTTTGTATATGGCTTCCGTCAACGTCGGCATCGGTCATAATAATGATTTTATGATAGCGGAGCTTCTCTTCATTATACTCTTCACCAATTCCACAGCCCATAGCGGTTATCATATTTGTAATCTCTTCAGATTTTAAAATCTTGTCAAGTCTCGCTTTTTCAACATTTAAAATCTTGCCTTTAAGTGGTAAAATTGCTTGAAATACTCTATCTCTACCCATTTTTGCAGAACCGCCCGCAGAGTCGCCCTCCACCAGATAAAGTTCACAGATACTTGCATCTTTGCTTTGACAATCCGCAAGTTTTCCAGGAAGTGTTCCAACACTCATAGAGTCTTTTCTTCGTGTCAGTTCTCTTGCTTTTTTTGCAGCTTCACGGCCGCGCGCAGCCATTAAAGATTTGGCAACAATAGCTTTTGCCTCTATAGGATTCTCTTCAAAATATTTACTTAAAAGTTCATATGTAGATTTTTGAACCAACGGCCTTACGTAAGTATTTCCAAGTTTACCTTTTGTCTGTCCCTCAAATTGCGGTTCTGGAACACGAATAGAAACAATAGCGATAAGACCTTCACTTGTATCTTCACCGCTTATTTTTGTATCTTTCTCTTTTGCAGCGCCGTTTTGAGCGTTATAGTTTGCAATAACACGTGTCAAACCTGCTCTAAAACCAGCTTCGTGTGTTCCACCGTTTGGAGTACGGATGTTATTTACAAAAGAGTAAACTTTTTCATCATATGTATCATTATACATAAGTGCTATATCAAACTCTATATCTTCTATTTTTGAGTTAAATTCAAAAACTTTTGCAACTTCTTGTTTTTTATTTAAATCAGCCACGTATTGAGCAATACCGCCTTCAAAGTGGTACTCCTCTTTTACATTTGTCCTCTCATCAGAAAATTTTATAGTTATAAATGGATTCAAATAAGCTAACTCTTTAAATCTACGAGCTAAATATTCATATTCAAAAGTAATTGTATCTGTAAATATAGTTGGATCTGGAGAAAATTCTATTGTTGTTCCTGTTTTTTTAGTAGTACCTATTATTTTTAAAGGCTCTTGTGGAATTCCTTTTTTAAAATCTTGTTCAAAAATCTCGCCATTTCTGTTAATAGTCATTTTTAAGTCAGATGATAGAGCATTTACAACAGATACACCAACACCGTGAAGACCGCCGGAAACTTTATATGTATCTTTATCAAACTTACCACCGGCATGAAGAACTGTTAGAACAACTGTTGCAGCGCTTATTCCTTCACCCTCATGCATATCCGTAGGAATACCGCGACCATTATCAGATACTCTACATGTACCATTTTTTGTAAGAGTTACATTTATGGTATCACAATGTCCTGCCATCGCTTCATCAATAGAGTTATCTATAACTTCATAAACTAAATGATGCAAACCTCTATGACCTGTATCACCTATATACATACCGGGTCGTTTACGAACTGCTTCTAATCCCTTAAGGACTTTAATATTACTAGCACCGTAGTTTTCCATTTAATACTCCATTATAACTTTTGACATAATTAGGGTTATTTTATCTAATTTATTCTAAAAGGAAGTTTTATGTGTGGATAATTGGACATTCCAAAGAGGAGAGAGACTCCTTTTAACATTCAGCAGTTAAAAGGAATATTATAGTTTTTGATTAAATAACGATAGGCATTACTACTGTTTTAAAATTGCTCTCACTTAAAACAAAAGGTAAATTACTCTCATTTAAACCAATATTGAACTCTGAACTGTTTATCGTATTTAAAAAGTCCAAAAGATATCTGCTGTTAATTGCAATTATAAATGGAGATGAAAAGCTTGTCGGAAATGTAATCTCTGTTTTAGCTTCAATGTTGTCATCACTCAATGATTCAAAAGTGATAGTATCGTTTAAAAAAGTTATTTTTACGTCGGTAGAAATAGTTGTTATCTGTTTAATTGATTCTATCATTATAGCTTTTGGGAGAGTAAGTGTTTTTGATATCTCTTTAGGAATAATTCTTGAATATTCAGGAAATTTTCCATTTATAAGTTTTGTGAAAAAAGTATACTGCTCTGAGTGGATAATCAAGCTGTTTTCATCATAATATAACTCAATATTATCAAAAAATAGTTTTTGAATCTCAATAATTGCTTTTTTTGGAACGATAATAGACAACTGCGTGCTGCTTTCATTGATTATGTTGACTACTGCCAATCTTCTTGTATCTGTTGAAGCAAAATTAATACTGTTATCTTTTATATCAATTAATGCACCATTTAGTTCAAACTTAGGATTATTAATATCAATTGAGGGAGTTATTTTTTTAAGAGAATCTATAAGGGAGTGAGAGTCAATTAAAATACGAGGTTTTCCTTCATATGTTGGAAATGCAGGAAATTCATTATATGAAAAAGTTGGCAATTTAAATTTAGAGTGTGATTGAGATATATATAACGTATCACTTTTAACCTCAAGATTAATATCACCATCTTTTAAAATTCTGACAATATCCAATAATTTTTTACCGTTAGCAGTAACATTGCCATTTTCAATAATGTTTATTTTTTCAGTAGAAACAATTAATCCTATTTCATAATCGGTAGCTTTTATTGTTAACTTAGAGTTTGAAGCATCAATAAAAACATGAGATGTAATTTGTGAAGTGTCTTTTTTTTCTAAGAATGGTTGAGTATGAACCAAAATATTTTCAATGATAGATTTTTGTACTGTTATCTTCATTTTAATTCCTATTTATTATATAAAATTATAGTATTAGTAGTAGGAGGCAGTGATAATGTGAATATCACCATTTAAACCCTATATTAAGAGTTATACAGATGTGATGAACCAACACAACTCTCTTCACACTTATTCACTTAAGCAATTATATCTTTTTTTTTATTTTTTATGAAGATGATGTAATTTTATTTGTTAATTCTTCAATTTTAACTTTAAAGTCCTCATCATTTTGCATTAATTCATTTATTTTTTTTAGGGTATGACTTATTGCCGTATGGTCTTGCATCCCGAAATATTGGGCTAGTTGAGGCATAGTATTTTGTGTAAGTTCACGGCAGAGATATATAGCAATTCTTCTTGCATAGACAAGATTTTTACTTCTGCCTTTTGAGCGAAGCTCACTCGGTTTTATATTTAAGTCTTTTGCTACACTTTGCGTAATTATATCTAGGGTAAGATTTGCACGATTTTCTTGCAGCTGGTCTTTTAAAACATTTTTTGTAAATTGTAAATCAATATCGACATGCATAAGTTGTGAATAGGCATGAAGCTTCGATAAAATACCCTCTATTTCACGGACATTGCTCTCTATAACGGTTGCTATATAGTAGATAATATCTTTTGTAAGAACGACTTTGTTTATCTTGCACTTATTTTCAATAATAGCTATCTTGGTTTCAAGCTCAGGCGGTTGAATATCCGCCACAAGCCCATGTTCAAAACGGCTTTGGAGTCTTTTTTCAAGTCCCGCTATCTTTTTTGGGTGTTTATCTGCTGTTAAAATAATCTGTTTTCCAACACCTTTAAGTGCTTCAAAAGTGTGGAAAAACTCTTCCTGAATACCCTCTTTGTTGCTTAAAAACTGGATATCATCTATTAGAAGAACATCACATTTTCGATACTTCTCTTGGAATCTCTCCATAGTTTTATTTCTAACATGACGTATAAAATCATTTAAAAACTGCTCAACCGTAGTGTAAATAACGATTTTGCCTTGGTTTTGAAAAACATTTCCGGCAGCTTGCATAAGGTGTGTTTTACCAAGACCGACACCGCCGTGGATAAAGAGAGGATTATAGAGCTCCCCGGCTTTTTCACTGACGCTTTTAACCGCCGCATATGCAAACTGGTTTGAACCGCCAACCATAAAATTTGCAAAAGTATGAGACGGATTTAAGAGTGAATGTTGCACTTTTTGTTCCGGTTTTTGCTGGATTTTTTTTGTATCGGTCTGATTTTTTAGTAGAATGCTGACATTAACTTTTGTTGAGTTTTGTATATCAAACAGATGTTTTATTTTTGCACAATACTTATTTTTTATCCAATTTAGGACTAAAGAGTTTGTGGCATAAAAAATGGCGTTATCTTCGGTGGATTTTTTAGTGTCATAGACCAAATGTTTGATATATCTATTGTATTCTATTTCAGGTATCTCTTCTTTTAGCAGAAGCAAAATTTTTTGACCGATGTTCACAAAAAGCCTTTTATAGGTGTTTATATATTTATGTGAATAATAGCTATAATTCCCATAAATGAAGTTAAAATTATGTGAATAGTACAAATATAACATGTGAAAGAGAATAATGACAATTTTAGGAATTGACCCAGGAACTAGAAAAATGGGCTATGCTCTTATCTCTTTAGAGAAGGGGAAAATCGCACTTATTGAAGCCGGACTTATAAATATAAAAGCCGAAGAGCTGCAATTTCAAATACCGCAGATGGTTGAGGCTTTTGAGAGCATATTTAAAACCCATAAAATAGATGAAGTTGCAATTGAGGATATTTTTTATGCGCATAATCCAAAAACAACAATAAAACTTGCCCAATTCCGCGGAGCGATTATGCTTATGCTTCTTCAGCAGTTCGGGCAGTTTAACGAATATACCGCGCTTCAGGTAAAAAAAGCGCTGACCGGAAACGGCAAAGCGACGAAAGAACAGGTAGCTTATATGGCAAAGATGCTTTTAAACATAAAAAAAGAGATAAAACCGCTTGATATAACAGATGCTATCGCCGTTGCGATAACCCACTCGCAAAGAGTCAGACTGAAACTGCAATAATTCCTAATCAACACTCTCAAATCTAAATTTTTATTATTTCCTATTATATTTGGTTTTAAGCTTAAGCTAATATATATATATATATATACTTTGTCGAATTTTGCTAAAAATAGTGAAATTAAATAAAATTTAGAGGGTGTTAAGAATGGGATTTTTTTCAAAATCAAAAAAGACAGTGTCTCCTCAGGGCGCACTTGTATTGGCAATGATGGAAATGATAGAGATTGACGGAGATATTGATGACGATGAACTCGCTATCTTGGAAAGAATTTTAAATAATTCGGATGAAGCTGAGAGTTTTGAAGAACTTGATAAGTTGCGTGATGATACTGAGATAATGGATTTAATTGAATTGATTGCAAACTCTCTAAATGAACAGCAACGTATTACGGTCATTGCTAATCTTTTGGATACTGCTATGGCTGATGGAGTTTTGGGAGATAGTGAAAAACTATTGTTAAAAGCATTTATCAATGGTTTCAAGATGGATTCTGATGATGTTGAGACTATCATTAGAGTTATTGCTATAAAAAATAGAGCACTCTAAAATGGAAGTCAAAGATATATGGCTAGCGCTTCAGAAGACAGGACAGGTTTTTTTAGGGGTTTCAGTCGTAGGACTGATAGCGGGGTTTGGCTTAAATAACCTATTTGGAACTGATAGCAATGGAATTCTATATGGCGCTGTTATTATTGCAAATATAATCGCAGCAAAGTTTATATTTGGCGTATGGAACTCATACTCAGATGGAATCGTGGCTGATATTGAGAACAATATCTTTAGTTTTCCAGCGAGCGATGTTGAAAATTCTATTCAAGATATATTAACATTAAGACCGCTGTTTGATCTTGCAAAGAGAATAGAATACCAAATTTCTGAGATTAATGCCCTTACAAATGAGACGAAAAGATGGACTACTAAAAGTAAAAATTCGCAAGGAAGAAGTGAAACCAAGGAACATGTTAAGTGGTTGCTTAATATTTCGGGTGAGTTTGGTTCTAAGCAACTAGAATTTACTTCCAAACAAAAAAGAGATGAGTGTAGAGCAATGCTAAATAGCGCATGTAAAAAGATTGGTTCTTCATTTGCGTCAAGTGATATTAATTTGGATTTGTGAGAAGTAGATGGCATCTAAACATCAATTATTGCATGATTTGTACCAAAAGAAAATTCAAGACATTGTTTTAAATGAAGTTATTTCCTCACCCTTGCTGGTGCATCCTGAATGTAAAAATATGAGCACTGACATCATGTTTGTAGGGCAGGAGACAAATGGCTTTTATGGGACATGGGAAAATTTCATAGAACGCGGCGTTGTAGCCCAAATGGATATTTACAAGCAATTTATGGAGGATGAATATCCTGCCATGAATAATTTGTTTTTTCAATATATTCATAAATTGATGAAGAATTCTCAAAATCTACCAGTTTGGAATAATCTTTATAAGTTTGATCTTGGAGACAATTCTGATAAAAGAAATGTTTCAAAAGCCAAGCCAGACGAATTAAAAATAATTCAGTCATTTCATGATGGATTATTGGCAAAAGAGATTAAAATTATTCAGCCAAAAATCATTATCTTCTTTACGGGGCATGTTTATGATAAATTGTTTTTTGATCCATTGGTAGTTAGGGATGGTGATTATAAACTTCTTTATCAACCTATTGATGCATTAAAAGAGCAAAATATTGATGAATGGAAATGTTGTCAGTTAGGGCTAAATCACTTTGAAGGTTTTGAAGATTTTAAAGGAAAAGCTATTCGCACATATCATCCCCTATATCTTAATCGCACTTCGTATAAAGAGACCATATTAGCTTATCTTGTAAATGAAATAAAATCAGTAGTTCAGGGCTAGTTAGGTTTTAAACCTATACGCCTTTTCGTCCAATAACTCCAAATTCTCTGTATATTTTACCATTTAGGAATATAACCTCTCAAATTTGTTGTCTAAATTATTGGTGGCAGTATAGAATTTGAAACCAAAAAATAATTTAACAAGAGATTTTACTCTTGTTTTATATCAAAGAGTAAAATTTTTAAAACAGTATAATTTTTAAAAAATAAAGGATTTTAAATATGTACTCATTTGCTTCTTTGCCAGAGGGACATCCGGTTAGGGTTTATCTGGAAGAAAATATGCTTATGCAAGGCTTAATCGCAAGTATAAACAGTATAAATATAGTAGAAAATTTTGAAGAGTTTGAAGAGAAATTTAAAAGATTATGTCTTGTTGAAAAACATTTTGCAAGAAAAGAGAATCAACTGTTTCCATATTTGGAAAAATATGGCTGGACATCGCCGTCGCAAAATATGTGGGCTTTTCATGATGATATAAGAGCAGAGATAAAAACCGCAAGAGCTTTGGTTGAAGAGAAAAATATGCCCGCTTTGATGCAGCAGCTACAGAGAGTTTTTGGAAATCTAGAACACATTATGCAGGTTGAAGAGGGAAGACTTCTTCCAAATGCGATGAATATGCTTGATGAAGAGGACTGGAAAGAGATGCGCTCAGGCGATGAGGAGATAGGCTGGATGTTTGACACGCCGCCTGCAGCCTATCCTCCACATGTTGAGGGCGAATATATCCATCCGTCTCAAGATAAACAGAAAAGAAAACTCCCTTTTTCACTTGATAACAGAATCAAGCTTGACGAGGGCTATATGTTGCCTGAGCAGATTAACTGGCTTTTGAAGTTTATGCCGGTTGACATTACCTATGTTGATGAGAATGACATTGTTATCTTTTATAACCGCGGGGATGATAGAGTATTTCCAAGAAGTGCTGGGATTATCGGTCGCGAGGTAAAGTTTTGCCATCCTCCAAAGAGCGTTGACCAAGTTTTGATGATTTTACGAGAGTTTAAAGCAGGTCGCAGAGATGAGGCTGAGTTTTGGATAACTTTTAAAGGCAAGTTTATTCATATCCGCTACTTTGCCATCAGAGATGACGAGGGCAACTACAAAGGTGTTATAGAAGTTTCTCAAGATGTTACTCACATTAGAGGGTTAGAGGGTCAGCAGAGATTGTTAGACTGGGAATAAGATATAATTTTGAAAAAATTAAGGAAAAAAATATATGTCAAAATTTGAAAATGTTACAGTAGTAAAAAAAGCAAATATCTACTATGATGGAAAAGTTACAAGTAGAACTGTCGAGTTTGCAGACGGTTCAAAAAAAACTCTTGGTATTATGATGCCGGGTGATTACAGTTTTGGAACGGATGCTACCGAGATTATGGAGATAATGAGCGGAGAGTTGGATATAAAACTTCCAAACGAAGAGTGGAAAACGCTTCATACACCGGAGACATTCAGCGTACCCGCGAACTCATCGTTTGACCTTAAAATCAAAACAGTTACAGATTACTGCTGTTCGTATATAGAGTAGTTTTAACCAGAGTATCAATACTCTGGAGTCCTCTCTTTTGAGCCAGTGTAAAGCTGGCGAGGGCGAGCTATCTTTATAGTTTTTTGCTGATTTAACTCGCTCCACTGTGCTATCCAGCCCGGTGTTCTGCCTATAACAAATATTACGGCAAACATCTCTTTTGGAATTTTTAGTGCCTGAAGAATAAGTCCTGAGTAGAAGTCAATATTTGGGTACAAACTGCGGCTTATAAAGTACTCATCGCTTAGAGCGATTTTTTCTATTTCATTTGCAACTTCAACAAGTTCGCTTCTGATACCAAGCTCTTCCATAAGTTCATTACGAATATTTTTTAGTATTGTTGCGCGAGGGTCGAAATTTTTATATACGCGATGCCCGAAACCCATCAGTTTAAACGGGTCATTTTTATCTTTTGCTTTTTCTATAAACTCATCTACCCTATCCAGTGTTCCTATCATCTCCAACTGACGAATGACACTCTCATTTGCTCCACCATGACTTCTTCCCCAAAGAGCGCCTATACCTGCACTTATTGCCGCATATGGATGGGCATTTGTAGAGGCTAGATTTCTAACAGCAGTAGTTGACGCATTTTGTTCATGGTCGGCATGAAGAGTAAAAATTGTATCAAGCGCCTTTATCTCTATCGGTTTTAACTCAACATAGCTGTGAGGATAAGCTCTTAACATGTAGAGAAAATTTTCCGTAAATCCTTTATTCATATCCGGATATATGATAGGCAAGCCGTTGGAGTATCTGTATGAAAAAGCTGCAAGTGTAGGAATTTTGGCAACAATTCTGTTTGCCATCTCCGTGTACTCTTCTTTGTTTTTTATATCTAAGTGTTTGTAGTAAAATGTAGAGAGTGCTGAAACGCCCGCCGAGAGAATCGCCATCGGATGTGCGCCGTCGGGAAAAGAGTCAAAGAGCTTTTTTACTCCCTCATGCACGAATGAGCGTTTTTTCATTTCCAGAGTAAAATTATCAAGCTCTTCTTTAGTCGGCAGTTCACCATTTAAAAGAAGATATGCCGTGTCTAAAAAACTTTTTTTGTTCGCAAGGTATGCTATATCATACCCTCTGTACATAAGTTTCCCCTCTTCACCGTCTATATATGTTATATCTGATTTGCAAGATGCGGTGGAGGTATAGCCCTCGTCATAGGTAAACATTTTAGTCTCTTTGTAAAGAGTTGAAATATCAATTACCGATGGACCTACCGTCGCATCAAGTATAGGAAATTCATAACTTTTACCGTCACGATTGTTTGTTAGTGTTACTGTATCTCTGCCCATAATATAACCCTTTTTTTATAATAAATAATTATACTATATAAACTGTGCAATCAGTTTGTTTAAACTTGCTTCATCCAAAGCGCCTGAGACTCTATGTACCTCTTTGGCATTTTTAAAAACTACAATTGTAGGAATACTTCTTATGGCAAACTTAGCTCCTAGATTTTGTTCATTTTCGGTGTTTACTTTTGCATAGAGCGCTTTTAGCGGAAAGTTTTTAGCACTTTTTTCAAAATTTGGAGCCATCATTCTGCAAGGTCCGCACCACGGCGCCCAGAAATCAACCACCACGGGAATATCGCTATTTACGACGACTTCGTCAAAGTTAACAGTTGTTAACTCGATAGGTTTTGTTTCAAGAAGCGAGCCTTTGCACTTTCCGCAGTTAGCTTTTGTGTAACTATCTCTTTGCGGAACATTATTGACGCTTTTGCAATGTGGACATACGACTCTCATAGAACCTCCTTAAAGTACAATGGCTAGTATATAGCCTTTTCTATAGATAAAAACTCTCTTCTTCTCTTTTGTTGCAGTTGCTTTTTTAAAGTCATCCAGAGTAGAGATTTCATTCTCTTCTACCTGCACTATTATGTCATTTTTTCTAACACCGGCACTGTAAGCTTCGCTTTTTTCATCTACATTGACGACTAACACACCGTTGATGGTAATGTTGAGCTGTTGTTTATGCGTAGCGTTGATTTGAGTTAATTTTAAGCCTTTGTACTCAAGCTCACCGCTTACTGTTTTACTATCAAGCGTTGTGAGCGTTACACTTTTCGTATTGACCTTTTTGTCTCTTAGAAATTTTATAGTCACCACTTTAGCCGGAGCGTATGAGCCTATCGTATTTTTGAGTTCGCTCGCACTTCCTATCTTTTTGCCGTTGACTTCAATAATCAGATCTCCTCTTTTAAACCCCGCTTTTGCAGCCGGTGAGTTATCTTCCACGCTTGTTATAAGAGCTCCATAGCTATTATTATAAAACTTACTCATATCATCGCTGATGTCTGAGATATTTACTCCCAGATACGCACGGGTATATTTGCCGCTCTCAATTAGGCTTGTTGCTACGGTTGTAACCATATTTGAGGGGATTGCAAAACCTATGCCGACATTTCCGCCCGATTTTGAGATAATCGCCGAGTTAATCCCTATTAAGTGTCCTGCAGAATTTATAAGCGCTCCGCCTGAATTTCCGGGATTTATGGAAGCGTCAGTTTGTATAAAATCTTCATACTCTACGATTCCTACACCGCTTCTGCCCGTTGCCGATACGATTCCCTGAGTGATGGTTTCACCTACTCCAAACGGATTGCCGAGTGCAAAAACTACATCTCCGACTTTTACTTTGTCGGAGTCGTAAAATGTTATGGCATTTAGGTTTTTTGCCTCTATTTTAATGACAGCCAAATCACTCTTCTCATCTTTGCCGATAAGTTTGGCTTCATACTCTTTTTTGTCTCCGGCAAGATTAACTATGATTTTGTTTGCATCGTCTATAACATGGTTGTTAGTAACAATGTAGCCATCCTGTGAAACTATAACACCTGAACCTAACGCTTGCTGAATTCTCTCCTGCGGAATATCTCCATATCCTTTGAAAAACTCTCTAAAAAACGGGTCATTCAAAAAAGGATTTGCATTTAGTTGAGTGCCGCTCACCTCTTTTTTTATAGATATATTTACAATGCTTGTTCTTACATTTTCTAAAATATTATTGTAAGAGAGTATACGGTTTTGGTTTGTTGGGTACTCCCGCTCCATATTATGCGGCGCGTACTTGAACTCTACGCTGCTTTTTGCATAAACAAATGTTAGTGTTATTAAAGACAGAAAGAAAAGTTTTTTCATCTAAGCTCCTTTTTGTTTAAAATGTTATAACTAAAAAGTTAATGAAGTATTTTTATGATTCTCGAAAAACAGAAGTTTTTCGTAGCTTTAGTGTGTAACATTAATCAAAATGAATCTTCTTTGTATTTGAGCGAAGTTGATTTTATGTAACATGTAGAGTTTGTTATGGCTGAAAAGTTGTCGTAGTCACCAACCCCAAATCCAAAACAGTTATCGGCGTATATTAATGTTATTCCATCGCTCATATCTATATATGGAAGTTTTGAGCCTTCAAGTAGTCTGGCGTCGTAAACGCCGTTGAATTCTAACTCTACCGTTATCCAGTCAAATCCTCTGGCACTGTCTTGTGTTGCTAGAGTGATTTTAATGGTGGTAGGAGTTAAAATCTCAATTGATCTAAACTCCGCATCAATAAAGTTATTAAATCTCTTTAAAAACTTATCTAAATCATTTTTTGATAAGGGTCTCATCCTATTGACAACCTACGCACTCCATACTTCTATCTTCAACATCTTTTGACATCTCAGGAGATTGTGAACGAAGGTAGTATGTAGATTTAAGACCTAGTTTCCATGCCAACATGTAGATCTCATTCAGATACTTTCCGCTTGCTTTATCAAGAGTAATAAAGATATTTAAACTTTGACCCTGATCTAACCATTTTTGACGGATTGCCGCCGCTTTGATTAGCAGTGTTTGGTTCAGATCATAAGCAGGAGTGTAGTAAGCCCAAGTCTCTGGTGAGAGCTCAGGAACAACAACCGGAATAAGTCCCGAAAGATTCTCTTCATACCACTTTCTTTTAAATACCGGCTCAATAGCCTGAGTTGTTCCGGTGAGAATGGAGATAGAACTTGTAGGCGCAATCGCCATCAGATAACCGTTTCGCATACCCTGTTTTTTCACTTTTGTACGGAGCTCTTCCCACTCGTAAGATGAAGCAAAAAGTCCGCCGCGGTCAACAAGTTTTT
This sequence comes from Sulfurimonas sp., assembly GCA_041654255.1. Classification (GTDB taxonomy): domain Bacteria; phylum Campylobacterota; class Campylobacteria; order Campylobacterales; family Sulfurimonadaceae; genus Sulfurimonas. Next base: position 45,647 of record JBAZDX010000004.1, on the reverse strand, counting down.
TAACATCAGCCGTAGTATGGTCCATCGGCATAATACCTTTGCTCCACTTAGAACCCTCAAACTCAGGATAGACACCTTTTTCAAGTGCAATGTCGCTAGATGCAGAGATTGCGTTATAGCTAACAGCCTCCATAATCTCGTCTATCTTATCAAAATGTTCTTGACTTCCCCACGATATTCCTTGCTGCGCCAGCATTTGAGCTTCACCCATAACACCAAGACCGATTGCTCTTGTTTTCATGTTAGTGCGTTTTACCTTCTCAATCGGATAAAAGTTTAAGTCAATAACATTATCCAGAGCGCGAATAGCGATAGGAACAATTCTGTCAATATCCTCTTTCGTGTTGATGCGGGAGAGGTTTACAGAAGCTAGATTACAAACAGCGGTATCGCCGTTTATCTTCTCTTTCTCAACCACATAAATCTCTCTGCCGCCGATTGAGTCAAGCGCTGTAACCTTCTTGGCAGGTTTCTCAAGCCCGCTGTCAACTCTTATTATCTCATCTTCTTCATGGCTTGTGCTCTCTCCATTTTCGAAAATAAACTTTATTTTATAGTGGTTAGGATTTGTGTTTTGAAAAATCTCCGTACAAAGGTTTGAGCTTCTGATAACACCTGCGTGGTTATTTGGGTTAGCTCTGTTTGCATTGTCTTTAAAGCATAGGAACGGACTTCCTGTCTCAAAGTAAGACGTGAGTATCTTTTTCCAGAGGTTTTTAGCTTTTAGTCTCTCTTTCACGATGCTTTCATTCTCTTCAAGCTCTTTATATCTTTTGTTAAACTCTTCGCCGTAAAGTGTTGACAACTCTTTGCAATCATAAGGGTCAAAAAGCGTCCAAATACCGTCTTCTTCAACTCTCTGCATAAAGAGGTCGTTAAGCCAAAGTGCAGGGAAAAGGTCGTGTGCGCGGCGGCGCTCTTCGCCCGAGTTTTTCTTCAAATCCAAAAAGTCGTTTATATCAATGTGCCAAGGCTCCAAGTAAACAGCAATAGCGCCTTTTCTAGTACCGAGCTGGTCAACTGCAACAGCAATGTCGTTTGTGATTTTTAAAAACGGCACCGTTCCGCCTGCCGCGTTTTTATGCCCGTCAATGTAAGAACCCATTGAACGTACATTTGTCCAATCCCAGCCAATTCCTCCGCCGAATTTTGAAAGCATCGCCATCTCAGCATAAGAGTCAAATATTCCCTCTATGTTATCTGGAGTTGAACCGATGTAGCATGAGCTTAATTGGTGTCTTGTTGTTCTTGCATTGCTTAGAGTCGGAGTAGCTAACATAACTTCAAAAGTAGAGATCATGTTATAAAACTTGACTGCCCACTCCTCTTTTTTCTCTTCTCTTTGGGCTAAAAACATTGCAATAGCCATAAACATATGTTGCGGCAACTCTATGGGATTAGAGTTTCTGTCTTTTATAAGATATCTGTCATAAAGTGTTTTAACGCCCAGATAGTTAAACTGCATGTCGCGTTCAGGTTTGATCTGTTTTTCCAACTCATCAAGGTTGTACATCTCTTTTAGACCAAGAAGCAGTCTTCCCTCTTTCTCGCCTTTTTCAAAGTAGTTTTTGAGCGAAGAGTAACCTGTAAATCCGTTTACTTCGTGATATAGGTTAAACAAAAAAAGTCTAGATGCGACAAATGTCCAGTTAGGAGCGTCTATGTCTATCTTGTCAACCGCTGTTTTAATAAGCGTCTGCTGTATCTCTTTTGATGTAATTCCGTCACGGAAGTGAATCTGTGCATCGACTTCAAGTTCGCTTTGAGAAACATTGTCTAAGCCTTCAACAGCTGCTGATGTGTATTTTTGTATTTTGGTAATGTCAAGAGTTTCTGTTCTGCCGTTTCTTTTTATAATTGTTATCATTTAATGTCCTAAGTCATAGAAAAGTGGTGTCGTTTGTACTTTTAATGTTTTTGTACTTTATCATTTTATGCTAAAGAAATATTAGCAGAATTTTGTCATTTTTTCGTAAAAACTCTTGCAAAAATTTTGTCCACATTTTTAGTGTAGTAGTCAAAGTTAAAGCATTCACGAATTGCCTCTTCGCTCAAACTCGCTCTTAACTCATCATCCGCTAAGAGATGGTTTAGATATAGGCTCTCACCCTTCTCATTTGTTGTAGGTTTTCCCTGCTGTATCTCTTCCCAAACCTTCATCGCGTTTCTTTGGACTATGCGGTAAGCATCTTCACGGCTGACACCTTTCAGCGGAAGCTCAAGCAGAACTCTTTGTGAAAATACAAGTCCGCCTGTCAGGTTTAGATTTTTCATCATATTTTGCGGATAGACTGTTAGGTTTGCTATAACATTGTTCATACGGTGCAGCATAAAGTCGCTTGTTATAAACGAATCGGGAAGCCAAAATCTCTCTGTTGAAGAGTGGCTAATATCTCTCTCATGCCAAAGCGCTACATTTTCCATAGCAGGAATAGCGTAAGCTCTAATCATACGAGCAAGCCCTGTTATGTTTTCCGTTAGTATAGGATTGCGTTTATGAGGCATTGCAGATGAGCCTTTTTGACCCTTTGCAAAATACTCTTCGCACTCATATACCTCTGTTCTTTGCCAGTGGCGAACTTGAACTGCAAACTTCTCTATTGAACTTGCCATAAGAGCTAACGCAGTAGCAAGTCTTGCATATCTGTCTCGCTGGATTACTTGATTTGAAGCTGGCGCAGGTTTAAGCCCCAACTCTTCACATGTGTACTCTTCAAGCTCTAATGGAGCATGTGCAAAGTTGCCCATTGCTCCGCTAACCTGCCCTACACTTATAACTTCAAGTGTCTGCTCTAAATTTTCTAAATGTCTTGCCATCTCATCATACCAAACTGCTAGCACAAGCCCGAATGTTATTGGCTCGCCGTGTATGCCGTGGCTACGTCCAACCATAAGAGTCATCTTGTGTTCGTATGCTCTCTTTTTGATTGTCTCCATAATCATTTTGACATCTTCTATGATTAATTCCAAAGAGCTTTTCATTTGAAGTGCTACCGCAGTATCAACGGTGTCAGAGCTTGTCATGCCGTAGTGGAACCATCTGCTCTCTTCCCCAAGTGTCTCAGATACGCTTGTGGTAAATGCTATAAGGTCGTGGCGGGTAACTGCTTCTATCTCATCTATTCTCTCGATATTAAATCCAGCGTTATCGATAATTTTTTTTGCATCTTCATCAGGAATCAGACCTAGTCTGTTCCAAGCTTTGACAACTGCCTTCTCTACATCAAGCCAAGCTTGATATTTTGCCTGCATTGTCCATTTAGAGCTCATTTCAACTCTTGAGTATCTTTCTATCATTTATTCAACCTGATTATTGTAAAATTTGTGTAAAGTAAAGTTAGTAATTTTACAAAAAATACGCTAATAGAAGGATTAAATTTTGCCATTTGTAACTAAAAAAATGTTTGCACAAGAAAGAGAGAGAGCTTTTCTTTTTCTAAAGCGAGAATTGGGATACTCTCAAAGAGATATTCAAAGATATATAGCCGTAGGAAGAGTTCTTGTAAAGGGCATTCCGATTACAAAGCCATCAGATTATTTAGAGGGAGAGGTTGAACTTATATATTTTGAACCGATTTCAAAAGGTTTGGTACCGCATGTAGTAGATGAGAAGTTTGTGGTTTTTGACAAACCGAGCGGTATGCTTATTCATCCTCAGAACAGACATACAGAGTACTCTCTTATAGATGAGTTGAAGTTTCAGTTTGGTATGGATGCAAACATCGCCCATAGAATAGACCAAGAGACAAGCGGGCTTGTACTGTGTGCAAAAGATAAAAGGAGCGAAGTTGATATAAAGATGATGTTTCAAGAACGTGATATGAAGAAGAAGTATTTGGCATTGGTTCATGGGGAGTTAAAAGATGAACTCCGCATTGATGCTCCGCTGCTTCGATATGATGATGAAAAGAGCGCACTTATAAGAATGGTTGTTAAAGTAGATAAAAGCGGCAAAGAGTCTTTAACATATGTCAAGCCGTTAAAATATTATCCGGAGTTAAATATGACAATGGTTGAGTGCTCTCCATTTACCGGAAGACAACATCAAATCAGAGTACATATGTTTCATGTGAAACATCCGATAGTTGGTGATCCTGTTTATGGGCAGGATGAAGAGAATATCGTAAAGTATCTAGACAGAGAACTCGATAGAGATACTAGAGTTACGATAAGCGGTGCAAGAAGATTGCTTTTGCATGCTAATGAGTTGGAGTTTGAGTTATACGGTAAAAACTATAACATTAAAAGCAGTGTAGACTTTGAAAAAATTTGTTTTGAAAATATGAAACCATAATGGGCATAATCTAGCAATTTATATATTTATTTAAAAGTTTAGGCATTATATGTGAATAACTTTGCGTAGCTTTTGGAGACATTCTGATTATAATTATAACAGCTCATAATAAAAGTCTCAAATAGACGTAAAATAGGTACTTTGAAGCTTGTTTGCTGTTTTAGAATTCAGCATACTTTTATATAAATTTGTTCTTAAATTAAAGATAAATTTTTGAATTCTTTTTATTCTTTTCTTTATATTGTTCACACTTTAGAGCAATGTGTGAATAGTACACATATTAAGAAAAAAAGCTATTTTTTTATATGGTAAAACTTTCTTTAAGAGTATTATGTAAATTTTTATTAATAATTTTTATATAAGAAAAGTAGGGTATTATTATATTCATAAACGACCTCCCTGGTGTGTTGGTCGTTTTGTTGGTTACTCTTCGTTTTTTTTATCTGATGTCGCAGCTTTTATAAAACCAATCAAACCTGCCGCAAAAACAACTACCAAAAATATAATTTGGAATACTTCTACATAGCTCATATCAATTCACTCTCAGTTTTTCCACCCAGGTGGTCCCTCTCTTTAGCTTTGCTAAATTCACCTTGTTCTTTTAGCTGTCCGCACGCTGCACTGATATCTATCCCTTTTGAGTCGCGTATAGTACATAAAAGACCATGATTTATCAGATACTCTTGAAAAGCTATCATATCTGCTTTATTTGGTCTCTGGTACACAGTTTCAGGATACGGATTGAAATATATTAGATTTACTTTCGCTTTTATGCCTGAGAGAAGTTTTACAAGCTTTTTAGCAGAGCCTATATCGTCATTTTTGTTTTTTATAACAAGATACTCAAACATAACTCTTTTTCTGGTGTCAATCGGAAATCGTTTAACTGCTTCTATTATCGATGAGATGTTGTGGGCTTTATTCATAGGGATAAGCTCAGTGCGAAGCTCATCATCGACCGCATGAAGCGAAATTGCTATATGAACGCCCAAATCCATCTCTCCAAGTCTGTCAATCTTGTTACTGAGCCCGCTTGTAGATACTGTTTGTCTTTTGCCTGAGATACATAAACCATCTTCTTCTTTGAAGATTTCTATAGCTTTTGCCAAGTTCGCAAGATTATCCAATGGCTCGCCCATTCCCATATAGACGATATTTATCATTCTGTTGTGTTTATGCTCATTATCTCTCTTTAGACTGACTACCTGCGCAACTATCTCGCCTGCGCTCAAATCTCTTGTAAATCCGCCTTTTGCTGTTAGACAAAATGCACACCCAACTTTGCAGCCTACCTGAGTAGAAACACATATTGTATATTTTGCTTCCTGAGTCACATTACCATTTTCGTCTGTAATCTCTTCTTTCATTTTTAGCCAAACGCTCTCTATTGTTTTGCCGTCTTGAAGTTCAAAGAGGTACTTGATGGTTCCATCTGTTGAGAGTTCTTTTTTTATTATCTTAAGCGGATCTACAATAAATTTTTCTGCCAGTTCATCTTTTAATGCATTTGGTATATTTTTCATCTCATCAAAGTTTTGCACATAGTTGTGATAAAGCCAGCCATAAATCTGTTTAGCTCTAAATGACGGTTTTATATTTTCCTGCAACTCTTTAAGTGTAAAATCAAGTAGTGATTGTTTCATTTTTTTGTTAATTCCTTGATTCTTTTTTTTACATGCAGAGTTAAAACTCTTTTTGCCTCTTCGTGATTTTTTAAAAAATCCTCATGAGCGTTTTTGTTAGTATAGTTTGTTATACAAAAAACACCGCCAGCCGGTATATCAAACTCCTGAGCAACCCTTAAAACTGAGAAAAATTCCATATTTTCTATTGCTATGCCGAGTTTTAAAAACTTTTTTGTTAGCTCTTCGTTCGTAGAGATATAGTTGGATGAGTTGACTATAACATCAATTTTTGTTTTATCTATGTTAGTTGAAATTACATTGTCCAGTGGGGTATAAGCATCGTTGTTTAAAAATCCGAGCTCAATATTTGATGCTGTTTTTGACTCTATAATGTCAAATATTTTGTGTTCGCCATAGCTTCCTGCACTTCCGACAAACAACAAAAATTCAGGTTTGTCAAAAAGGCAGGCTCTTGTTAAGTTCATTGCTATCTCGATTAGCCCTACTCCCATTGGTTGAGCAAAATCAAAAGTTTCGTTATTTCCGGCACAAATTATCATACAGCCATCTTTATAGTCTTACGGGTATATTATGTTCATGAAGATAGTGTTTTAAATCCATTATATTAATCTCTTTGTAGTGAAAGATACTTGCTGCAAGAGCCGCATCGGCACCGTGCTCAAATGCTTCTTTTATGTGTTCCATTGTTCCGGCACCGCCACTTGCAATTACTGGAACATTTACGGCGCGGCTTATTTGCTCTGTAATGCTTAGGTCAAAGCCGGCTTTAGTTCCGTCCGCATCCATTGATGTAAGAAGTATCTCCCCACTTCCGCGGCTTACAACCTCTTTCGCCCACTCTAATGCGTCTATTCCGGTATCCTCTCTGCCGCCGTTTAGATAAACATTGTATCTGTTACCTGTCTTTTTAACATCAATTGCGGTAACAATACACTGTGAGCCGAATCTTTTTGCACCCTCATCTATTAGCTCTGGTCTTTTTATCGCTGCTGAGTTTACGCTTACTTTGTCACATCCGACATTTAGCAGTTTGTATATGTCATCAAGCTTTCTGATGCCTCCGCCGACAGTTAGAGGTATAAATATTTCGCGTGCTACTTGTGCTACTATATCAACTATGGTGTCTCGGTTGTCGCTTGATGCAGTTATATCTAAAAAAGTAATCTCGTCTGCGCCCTCTTCATTGTATCTTCTTGCTACTTCAACCGGATCGCCGGCATCTCTAAGTCCAACAAAGTTAACACCTTTAACAACGCGTCCATCTTTAACATCAAGACATGGAATGATTCTTTTTGCAAAATAGTTCAAAAACAGCACCTTTTATAATATAGTGAAATTATACACTTTGTGCCTTATATTTACTTTTTGCTAAACACATCATAAATGTTTCACATGAAACATTTATTACATGTCAAATTGCTATATTTATAATAAATGCAATTTTTACGCCAAAATATACAAAAATAAGTAAATTTATTATATAATGCCTGCCTATGGAAAAAATTGTAGCAAAAAAGAAGTTCGGACAAAATTTCTTAAAAGATAAGAGTGTTTTACAAAAAATCGTCGAAGCGATGCCCAACAACGATAATAAAATCGTAGAGATTGGACCTGGCTTAGGTGATTTAACTAAATTTTTAGTAGATGTCAAAAGTGTAGAAGCTTTTGAGGTCGATACCGATTTGTGTAAACTGTTACAAAATAAATTTGAAAAAGAGATCGCAACCAAACAGCTCCGCATTCATTACGGGGATGTTCTTAATGTTTGGAAGAGTGAACTTATAGATGAGTCGTATGATTTGGTGGCGAATTTGCCATACTATATAGCGACTAATATAATTCTAAAAGCCCTCGCAGATCCAAAATGCAAAAATATACTTGTAATGGTACAGCTTGAAGTAGCAGAGAAATTTTGCGCGCATGAAGGTGATAAAGTGTTTGGGTCTTTGGGTATTATAACCCAGAGCGTGGGTAACGCACACATAGTTGTGAGGGTTCCGCCAACAGCATTTGAACCACAGCCAAAAATAGACTCTGCAGTTTTTTTGATACAAAAAAACAGTGATAGAAGTGATAAGGATTTTGAGGATATGCTTAGAGTTGCATTTACGCAACCTCGAAAAACCCTTATGAAAAATCTATCTGTGACTTATCAAAAAACTATACTTCAAGAAGCTTTTCTTAAGCTTGGTCTCGCACAAACGATTCGTCCTCATCAAGTCTGCACTGATGACTATCACCAACTCTATAAACTAACAAGGAGTTTGGATGGAACAAGAGAATCAGGAAATTAATAGTAATATTTCTCAAGAAAATCGTAAACCAAATAATTACAACAACAAAAGACCCAACAACAATAACAGTAAGCCAAATAATCAAAATGGCAACAAACCGGCAGGCAGCAATAGCGGTCCCGCAAGCAGCAATCCAGCTAACAGCAACAAAAACAAGAGTGCATCAAGAGGACGTCGCCGTCAAAGCACACCAGTAGATGAAAACTTAAGAGCATTTGTTGAACTAAATCAAGAAGCTCACAGACAGAGACTTAATCCGCACTATAAACTAGATTTAAACTCAAAAGAGAAAATCCGCATTACCCCGCTTGGCGGACTTGGTGAAATCGGCGGAAATATCACAGTTTTTGAAACTCAAAATGAAGCTATACTTGTCGATGTCGGTATGAGTTTTCCAGATGAGGATATGCACGGTGTTGATATTTTAGTACCTGACTTTACATATATTCGTGAAATCAAAGATAAAATTAAAGCCATAATTATAACGCACGCTCACGAGGACCACATCGGTGCTATGCCATACCTTTACAAAGAGATGCAGTTTCCGATATACGGTTCTCCGCTTCCGCTTGCTATGATAGGAAGCAAATTTGATGAGCATCATATAAAAGAGTTTAAACAGCATCTGCACCCGATTGAAAAGAGAAAAATCTACAAAATCGGTGAAGATTTTGAAATAGAGTGGATGCACATGACTCACTCTATCGTAGATTCATCGTCATTGGCAATCACTACACCTGCAGGAACGATTATTCATACAGGTGACTTTAAAATTGACCATACGCCGGTAGATGGTTATACGGCAGATTTGCATAGACTTGCTTATTATGGTGACAAAGGTGTTCTTTGTCTCTTAAGCGACTCTACAAACTCTTATAATACAGCTCCTACACCATCTGAACTTAGTGTTGCACCGGCTCTTGATAGAGTATTTGCAAAAGCTGAGGGAAGAGTAATCCTCTCTACTTTTAGCTCAAACATTCACCGTGTTTTTCAAGCTATCCAGTACGGCGTAAAGTACGGACGTAAAGTTTGTGTAATCGGTCGTTCAATGGAGAGAAACATCGAAGTGGCTATGCAGTATGATTATATTAAATTGCCAAAAAATATATTTGTTGAGCCTGAGCAGATTGCTTCAATGAATGATAAAGATATTCTTATAGTTACAACAGGCTCACAAGGCGAATCAAGTTCTGCGCTATTTAGAATGTCAATCGGTGAACATAGACATGTAAAGATAAAACCAAATGATTTAATCGTTCTTTCATCTCGCCCTATTCCGGGAAATGAAGGCTCAATTTCTGGGATGTTAAATCATCTTCAGCGTGCCGGAGCAAAAATAGCTTTAGACAAAGAACTGCATGTATCCGGTCACGCTTCGATAGAGGAGCAAAAACTTATGCTTCGTCTTGTTAATCCTAAGTTCTTCTTGCCTATCCACGGTGAGTATAACCATGTTATGAGACATAAAGAGACGGCAATGGTTTGCGGTGTTCCTGAACGTAATATTTATATCATGAATGACGGAGACACGGTAGAGATAGCTCCAAAATATATGAGAAAAGTGAAAACGGTAAGAACCGGTAAAACATATATTGACAACCAAAACAACCATAAGATAGATGATGACATCGTAATAGACCGTCAAAAACTTGCATCCGACGGTATTGTAATGATTGTTGCTCAGATAGACGGACAGCACTCTACAATGCTCTCTAAGCCTGTTGTAACCTCATTTGGTCTGGTTGCCGACAAGCAGGACAAGTATTTTGCTAAAGAGATAGAAGAAGTACTTGAGCATTTCCTTGCCAACATAAAAGAAGGAATGCTTGAAAATGCAAGAGCATTGGAAAATGACCTTCGTCAAGCTGTAAGAAAACATATCTATAGAAAAATGAAAAAATATCCATTAATTGTTCCACATATTTTTGTGATGTAAAACTGTTTCTTTTGCCCTAGACTTTTTTGTACTGGGGTGAGAGAAAAACCATACTTCTTCATACAAACCACAGCAAATATAAATATAAACCAAATCACATCATTTTCTCAGCTATTTCTTGATACCCTATCGCTATTAAAACTTTCAAAGGTATAACATTGTCAGATAAACAAGATACAGAATTTGAAGATGCAGTAAAGTGTATGATGCTTCATGTCGGGGAAAATCCTACCAGAGAGGGACTTTTAAAAACTCCGCAGAGAGTTAAAAAGGCTTATGAGTTTATCTTCGGCGGGTATAAGGAAGACCCCAGAGAGATACTAAAATCGGCTCTTTTTACAAGCTCAAACGATGAGATGGTTCTTTTAAAAGACATAGAGTTTTACTCTACTTGTGAGCATCATCTTTTGCCGATTATAGGGCGTGTACATGTTGCTTACATACCAGATGGCAAAGTGGTGGGTCTCTCAAAGATTCCACGGGTTGTAAATGTTTTTGCACGCCGTATGCAGATTCAAGAGCAGCTTACAGAGCAGATCGCCGATGCGATTATGGATACGATTCAGCCAAAAGGGGTTGCAGTGGTTATTCAGGCGAGACACATGTGCATGGAGATGAGAGGGGTGGAAAAAATCAACTCAACTACGACATCTTCGGCTCTTAGGGGGTTGTTTAAAAAAGATGAGAAGACAAGAAGTGAGTTTTTCTCTCTAATAAACTCTCCTACTGGCTCACGTTATTAGAGTTATGCAAGACAAAGGACGCCTGCTGTGCCTCTAAAATCACTTAGGGAGAAAATCTCAGATAAAAAATATTCGGTTGCATTTGGCGAAGTCGTTAAAATAAATGCAACCGTTATCACTGCCCGCGGATTAAAAGTAAGCATTAGCGACATTGTAAAAATTGTCTCAAATGACACAAATCAAGAGACCATAGGAATGGTTACCGAGATTGACGGGAGCACTTTTTTCATTACGCCGTTTAGTTTTGTTGAGGGGTTTTGTTCCGGTGACAGGGTATTTTTGGATCAGACGGGTTTGAATATTCCGGTAGGCTCATCCCTTTTGGGACGTGTAGTTGACCCATTTATGAGACCGATTGATGGAAAAGGGAGTGTAAATAATTCAAAGTTCTCTCCTATAATAAAAGCTCCTATTGCTGCCATGAAGCGCGGTATGATAAATGAGGTGTTTAGTGTCGGGGTAAAGAGTATTGACGGGCTTTTAACTTGCGGAAAAGGTCAAAAGCTAGGAATTTTTGCAGGAAGCGGTGTCGGAAAATCAACCCTGATGGGGATGATTGTAAGAGGGGCAAATGCTCCTATAAAAGTAGTTGCACTTATCGGCGAGCGCGGCAGAGAGGTTCCTGAATTTATAGAGAAAAATCTCGGCGGGAATTTAGAGAACACAGTTATAGTCGTGGCAACCTCCGATGACTCTCCTTTGATGAGAAAATATGGCGCATTTGCGGCAATGAGCGTGGCAGAGCATTTTAAAGATCAGGGTCTTGATGTTTTGTTTATTATGGACTCGGTTACAAGATTTGCAATGGCTCAAAGAGAGATAGGGCTTGCCCTTGGTGAACCGCCAACCTCAAAAGGTTATCCGCCATCTTCTTTGACGCTTCTTCCGCAGTTAATGGAACGTGCCGGAAAAGAGGAGGGGAAAGGCTCCATAACAGCCTTTTTTACAATCCTAGTCGAGGGTGATGATATGAGCGACCCTATTGCCGACCAGTCGCGCTCTATCTTGGATGGGCATATCGTACTCTCCCGCGAACTTACGGACTTCGGTATATATCCTCCCGTTCACATTTTAAACTCCGCTTCAAGGGTTATGAACGATATAATCTCGCCTGAGCATCTAAAGGCTGTACTGAAGTTTAGAAGGCTCTATACGCTTCTAAAAGAGAATGAGGTTCTTATCCGTATCGGTGCTTATTTAAAAGGGAGTGACCCTGAGTTGGATGAAGCGATAAATAAGAAAAAGGATATGGAGAATTTTTTAATTCAAAATTCAATGTATAAAAGCGAATTTGATGAGACCGTAAATAGTCTTTTAAACCTTATGAGCTCTTCATAATAATATCAAAATCTCTCCAGCTGTCTCTTCTTGGTCTTTGAGTTTGAGCCTCTGTGATTGCTAGTTTGTGTGCTGAAATTTTTTCAAATTTTTTCATAATCTGGGCAATCTCGCTGTCTATGCCAAAAATATCTATGTAGGTGTAGATGATTGCCTCCGCACCTTTAAAATCTTTTTTATTTAGCAGAGTGTTAATCCTTACATGAAAACTAACTCTCAAGAGATCCCCAATTTTGTTGCGACGACTATATAGACCGATAAGCTCACCGAGCGTTTTTTTAATATCTCTTATGTTTCCATCTAGTGCGTACTCTTCACACTTTTGCATAAGCTTTGACCAGTGGTTTTCTAAAAGCACACCAAGCTCCACCGTTCTTAGGTATTTATGCATATCTAAAATCTCATAACAGCCCTTAAAATCACTCTCTTCATAGGCTTTTTGCAGTGATAGGACATATTTGCATTTTGTTTGTAGCTGCTCTACCCTTTGTGAAACGTCCGGAACCTCATTAACACTTAGAAGGAGTTTTTTTGCACTCTCTATCTCACCGCTCTTTATATTTGCCTCTATCTCTTGCAAAGTCTCTTCTATCTGGTTGTTCAGAGCGATGTAGTTTGGAATCTGTTTGAAGAGTTCATTTGTGCTTATAAGCTTATTGATAGTTTTAAAATCTCTCTTTTGAATCGCTTTTAACAGCTCTACAAACTCTCTATTTTGGGTAAGCAGCAGTTTTATAAGCGGTTTTTTTGAGATTACAGTGTTGTACTCCACTAAGAGTGCTCTTGCTCCGGCAATATTGTTTTGCAATATGTGTCTTTGTGCGTTTGAGAAGGCAAGTCTAAAAACCTGTTCCATTTTTTTGTACTGCACCGTCTTCTTGAGAGGCTCATATTTGGAGCACATTGCATAGGCTATGGCATATTTTTTCTCCAAAAAGAGAGCTTGAAATCTAAGATAATTTTTAAAAGCATCAAAAAGTTCTTTTATCTTAAGCTGTTTTGATTTTACATCTTTGTATATATCTAAAATCTGGAGGGCGTGAGCTATGTTTTGGTTAATAAGGGCTTTTGTAGCCTCATCATAGCTCTTCTCAAACCTCTCTTCAAGCATTTTATGCTCATTTGAGCCTTGCAGCATGGGCTCTTTGGCTATCAGCTCAAATGCTGCTTCTAGGGAGTTATGGGCAATCAGTGACCTTAATTTTGAAATTCCGGGGAGTTCTACATGTAAAATTTTATTATTTACCAGCGCAACTGCCAAAGAGTCGCCTTTGACAATATCAACCATATTTATATTGGCAGCGAGCTCTATATATTTGCTGTGTGTAATTTTATAATTTTTCACATCTACTATCGTGACTATATTTGATCTGCCAACAACCATAATATAGTTTGGATTTGACATTATAAGTATCTGTTTAATTCCTAAAATAGGAGTTTGTATGCTTTTATAACTGTGGCTATCATTTATGGAAATTATATAAATAACCCCATCATTTTTTCCGCAAACAAGCGTGTTTTCATCCAAAAACAGCATAACATCAATGCGATTTTTATTGTAAGTAATAACATTTTTGTTTGCCTGCGTTTGCAAATCAATTATAAAGATTGCACCGCCATAACCGCTGCACGCAAATCTGTTTTTATAAAAAGCAAATGAGCTTACAAAATTTTTGTTGTCATTGTTTTTTGAGTCTATATCTTCTCTGTTGTAGGGGAAAGAGCAGAGTCGTGAGAGCAGGGATGACTGGTTTGTTTTATATTGCAGAACTCTGCCGTTTTTGCTTCCGGCAATAATGTAAGCTGAGGATGGATCAAAGCTTATAATCTCTATCTCTTCGTCGTTTATCTCAATCGTGTGAGTTATCTCTTTAGTCTCTATGTCAAGAATATAGATGGTTTTATTGTTTACAAAAGCAAATAGCTCTGAGTTTGGGCTAAAAGCGCAGATGCCAACATCTGAATTGAGGTACATGCTGGCGATGCTCTTTTTAACCTCACACTCATCAAAATCAAATATTTTGATTCCGTGAAACTTGGTATTGTAGGCGACTAACGAGCCGTTTAAGACTTTTAATCCCGTAATATCTGATTTGGCTATTTGGCATTCATATATTTTAAGCATTAAATATTATAGATAAAAAATGTAGTATTTGAACTGAAAGTTGTGATGTTGCGCGGAGTTTGAGCCATCTTAAATGGCTCAAAATATTAGAAATCTTTTGCTTCTACTTCAGAGTAAGCTTTCATTAGATGTTTACCCATTTGGCGATCAAACTCGTCCCAATCGTGATAATCTTTTAACTCAGCAGCCACTTCAGGTTTAATTTCATAGCTCTCTTTGCCATCAGCATACCCTTTTTTTGCCCATTTTAGAACAACCTTGAAATAGTTCAAGAATGGGTCGATAGTTTTATGCATTTCACCAGATGGACCATGCCCAGGAACATAAAGATCATATTTTTTATAACCTTTTCTTTGAGCTAATATATCTTCAAGAAGCTCAATATTTCCAAAAACACTAGAACTCTCATCCATACCACCAAGACGACAATCCATTAGGTTGTCACCTAACCAAAGAACATTAGACTCAACATGTTCTATTAAGATATCTGTGTCTGTGTGTGCACGTTCAGGATGAAAAACTTTAAAAGTTTGTCCATCAATTTTAAGAACATCCCCATCCTTTAAAATTTTAGTAGGAAAAGCGAATGGTCCATCAGTACCTTTTAGGTTCTTAGAGAGACCTTCTAATATGTTGTACCAAACTCTAGCTTCACCATTTTTTGAAGCCTCTATCATATTTGGGTGCGCATAACTTTGTGCATTTGGAAATGCCTCCTGAAATGCTTTACCTGCAAACCAGTGGTCTCCATGTTTATGAGTATTTAAAATAGCAAGTACAGGTTTATTTGTAGCTTTTTTATACTCAGCAACAATTTTTTTACCAACGTTATAGTTCCCGCCCGGGTCAATTACGATAGTACCGTTTTTACCCTCTACAAATGAGGGGTTGTTCATAAAACCTTCGTTTTCAACACTTGGGTTCATTGGAGGTCCATGCATTATCCATACGTTTGAATGTACTTTTTCAAATTTGAATTCACCTAGTTTTCCTAAAGTAAATGCATGTAATGATAAAGAAAATGTAACAATCATCGCAAGAATTAGAGCGATTTTTTTCATTGATTTCTCCTAAATTATTTTTTTGATAAAATTATCACAAAATTTATTATACTTTTTTTATTTTAAAATTGCAAGAAGTGATGTGTAGTTTCCCTCACGAAGAGGGAAGGGAAGAAAATTTGTTACGCTCTGCCTGAAAGCATACCGTACATTGTCATCGGTTTAAGAAGATAAACTTTTAACAACCACATTATCCATCTCTCTTTAGTTGGGTCTAACGGAAAAGAAGGGGTTGGTTTTTTAGTCCAGTTAAACTCTGCCATCATAACAGTACCTATACCTGTAATAAGTGGACAAACAGTGTATCCGTCATATTTAGCTGTTGGCTCTTTGCCGCCCATAACAGAAATCATGTTATCAACAACTATTTTGTACTGCTTACGAGCTGAACCGCCGGTTTTACCCATTGGAACACCTGCATTATCACCAACTGCCCAAACATTTGGGTAGAAACTGCTTTGTAGAGTCTCTTTGTTAACAGTAATCCATCCACCGGCTGCAGAACCAAGCTTTGAAGTACCGACAGCATCCGGTGCTTTCATCGGAGGAGCGATGTGCATAAAGTCATATTTAAATTGAACAGGCTCTCCCACTTTTACTTCTTTGGTAATTTTTTCACCCATCTCATCTTCAGCTTCTTGTTTCTCCATTTTCCATTTGTCAAATGTTGCTGTTTTAGTTGCTACATCTACTTCTGTAAGATTGTGTTTAAAGTTCCATTTAAAGCCTCTTGCTTCAAATTGTTTAACAACTGCATCATTGTATTCAGGAATTCCAAATAGTACTCCACCGTCAGTATTGAAAGTAAGTTCTACTTTATCACGAACACCAGCCTCAACAAGACGAGCATGAGTCAAATATATGATTTTCATAGGAGCGCCACCACATTTAATAGGCGTGTTTGGATGAGTGAAAATTGCTTGCAATTTTTCTGCACCTGTATGAGCTTTAGCTTTAGCAACTAACTCTTGAATTCCTTCCCATGTTGCTTTTGCACCATCTTGGAAATAAAGAGAGTGAAGACCATTTTTAGTGACAGTTTGCTTAGTAGCAGCGTTATCTGCTCCAACTGATGTTATCTCGCCCTCAATACCTTTAATAGCTTTGTAGTTAAGGTTTGCACCGGCAGCAACTATTAGTTGATCATAAGTTACCTCTTCTTTGCCATCAACAACAACTTTATTGTTGTCAGGATCAACCGAAGTAACACTGCCTTTGATTAGCTTAACACCTCTTGGAACAAAATCATCTCTTTTGTACTGGATGTCAGATAATTTCCAAACACCACCGGCAACTAGAGTCTGACCAGGCTGGTAAGAAACAGACATAGGGTCCGGCTCAATTACAGTAATATCTGCATTTGAAATAGTATTATTAAGGCGAGCTGCCGTGCTCATACCAGCTAAGCCACCACCGATGATAACGATTTTGCCTTTTACATCAGAAGATGCAACTGCAGTCGAAGTACCGACAGAAGCACTTGCTATTACAGACGCTGCCAATGGAGACATTGTTAAGTATTTTAAAGCTTCACGGCGAGACATAATTTCTGGATGCTTGTCAACTTCTTTTAAAATCTCTTCTAAAATCTTGTTCTTTCTCATGACTTTCCTTTTTTTTGTGATAAAGTTATCAATTTTACATCTTTGAGGCTTAAGATAGTTTTAAATATTAATATTTTTTAAAAGTTTAATGCTATTTCAGGTGTTTATGTATCAATTTACAGAAATTTTTTTGTTTAATAATTATATGTTTTATTTATAATAAGTTGGACTGATACTCTGGAATTGAACTCATTTTTAAGAACTCTATAACTACATGTCAATTTTTTTTCGCTAGGAATATCAAGAACTTTTTTAAATTGTATGAGTTCTATACTTTTTTTTTCATGTGCAAACTGTTTGAGTGTAACTTTAGAGTGAGAGTTATCTTTTCCAAAAGTTTTTGTCTCTAATATCTGGGCATCTTTTATTAAAAAAAGCGGGCGGGAGTTTGCCTCGCCGTAAGGTTCAAAACTCTCAAGCAGATCTAAGAGTTCAAGGTCTATCTCGCTGCTTGGAAGTATTCCGACTACTTTGTCAAGCGACTTAAAATCGTCAGGGTTGATGGTTTTGGCACTTTTGTTTATGGCATCTCTGAATGCTTCTATATTTTTCTCTTCAAGCCCAAGCCCTGCCGCCATTTTATGACCGCCAAACTTTGTCAGAAACCGGCTGTTTTCTTTGATAAGGCTGTGGATATTTACGTTGCCGATACTTCTGGCACTCCCTTTTGCAACACCGTCTTTTATGCTTAGAACAATTGCAGGCTTTGAGAAGTGTTCAACCAGCCTTGCAGCAACTATGCCCACAACTCCCTCATGCCAACCCTCTTTTGCTACTACAATAAGAACATCATCGCTATTTACTAGTTTGATTGCCTCATTTGTAGTCTCAGCTTCCCATTCGCGTCTTTGCTCATTAAGAGAGTTTAGTTTTTCAAACTGCCCATAAGCTTCGTTTATTGACTCGGCTGTTAAAAACTCCAGTGCTATGCTCGCATCTTCTAGTCTTCCGGCAGAGTTTATGCGAGGTGCAATTTGAAAAGCTATATCTTCAGAAGTTATGGCTTTTTTGTTTAGATAATCTTTTATTATGAGAGAAGATGGTCTTTGTGAGCTCATTAAAACTTTTAAACCCTCTTTTACCAGAGTTCTATTCATATCCGTAAGAGGCATAATATCCGCAATAATCGCTATGCATAATATGTCTAAGAACTGTTTCATATCGATGGAGAGATTTAACTCTTTTTTCAGAAGTCCAAGAAGTAGCCATGCAACCTGTGCGCCGCAGATCTCCTCAAACGGATAGCTACATGCAGGGAGTTTTGGATTGACAATTGCATAAGCGTGAGGAAGAGTATCTAGTGGTGTATGATGGTCTGTAATGATTAGCTCAATGCCTCTTGCTTTGCAAATCTCTGCCGCTTCAATGGCCGTTATGCCGTTGTCTACGGTTATGACTAAATCCGCTTCCACTCTTTTTAAAACATTTGGGCTGACTCCGTAGCCGTCTGTGAAACGGTTAGGTATTATTGCTTCCAACGGGTAGGGAATTTGTCTAAAAAAATCAACCATTATGGCAGTTGAGCTGATACCGTCAACATCATAATCGCCGACAACTGTTATCTTTTTGCCGTTTTTTATCGCATCTGCTATTTTTTTTGCAGCTTTTGGAGCGTCATGGAGGAGTTCAGGACTTGGTATTTGGGAGAGTTTTTTTTCTTCGCCTTCAAACCTTTGAATAAGCAGTTCATAAAGAGAAGCTTTATCCAGAATTGGCACATCATCAAAACAAAGTTTCTTTAGAAAAATTTTCATCTTTAATGGTTGACTACTCTTTGTTTGATATGTTTAGAGTAGCTTCAACAAACGCCAGTATTGAAGGGTTTGGAGTTTGAAGTCTTGATGTAAACTCTGGGTGGAACTGAACGCCCAAGAACCATGGATGACCTTTAATCTCAACGGCCTCGATTAGTCCGTTTGACTCACCGGTAACTATCATGCCTGCATCTTCGAGCGCCTTGCGATAAGTAGGGTTTGCCTCATATCTGTGGCGGTGTCTCTCAAAAATAGTTTTTGCTCCGCCGTAAGCTTTGCGTAGAATAGAACCCTCTTTCGTGTCGCATGGGTACTCTCCGAGTCTAAGCGTTCCGCCCATAGGAGATTTGTGTGTTCGAAGCTGAGTATTTCCGCTTTGGTCAAGAAAATTATCAATCAGGTAAATCATCGGGTAAGGTGTGTTCTCATCAAATTCTACGGAGTTTGCGCCTTTAAAACCAAGCACATTTCTAGCATACTCTACAAGAGTCAGCTGCATACCAAGGCAGATGCCAAGATATGGGATTTTGTTTTCACGAGCGTATCTAATGGCTTCTATTTTGCCCTCTACACCGCGATTTCCAAAACCGCCTGCAACCAAAACAGAGTCACAGTCGCTAAGAAGTGCTTCTGCTCCCCTCTCCTCTATCATTTCACTGTCAACCCAGTGAATATCAACGCGTGTGTCAAGATGTGCGCCCGCGTGGATTAGGGATTCTGTTAAAGATTTGTAAGCCTCTTTCAGTTCGAGATATTTTCCGACAAAACCAAGGACAATACGATTTTTCGGTTGAACTATTTTTTTAACCAAAGAGTCCCATTTTTCCATATTTGGATTAAGCTCGCCTAAGCCTAACTCTTTTGAGATGGGCTTTAGAATGTTTTGTCTTAAAAATGTAATAGGAATATCATAAATTGTTGCAGCATCAAGTGCTTCTATAACACTGTCTGCCGATACGTCACAGCTCATCGCCAGTTTTTTCTTGAAAGTTTTTGGGAGCGCATTTTCACTTCTTGCAATTATCATCTGAGGAGTTATACCGATGCGGCGAAGCTCTTGAACCGAGTGCTGAGTAGGTTTAGACTTTAGCTCACCCGCAGCTTTTATGAACGGAATAAGCGTAACGTGAACAAAAAATGTTCCCTCAACCTCATCATCATGTTTCATCTGGCGGATTGCTTCCATAAACGGAAGACCTTCGATATCTCCGACTGTTCCGCCAAGCTCAACTATGAGAATATCATGACCCTCTCCTGCCTCTTTTATACGCTTTACAATCTCTCCTACAATGTGCGGGATAACCTGAATGGTTTGTCCTAGATATCCGCCTGCACGCTCTCTCTCGATAACTGCAGAGTATATCTGACCGGTAGTGAAGTTGCTTGATTTAAGATAAGATGTATCTAAAAATCTCTCATAGTTTCCTATGTCAAGGTCCGTCTCTGCACCGTCTTTTGTAACAAAAACTTCACCATGCTCTAAGGGGCTCATGGTTCCTGGGTCAACATTTATGTATGGATCTATTTTCAGCATACCGACTTGTATGCCGGAGTGTTTCAGCAAAGTACCGATACTAGCCGCTGTTATCCCTTTTCCAAGAGAACTTAAAACACCACCGGTTACAAAGATATATTTAGTCATAAAAAAGCTCCAAAATGTTAAACATTAACGCGATTATAATATAGAGTCTCTTAAAATTAAGTACATAGGCGCTTTAAAAAATGTTGAGCCAAAAGGTTCTTTTGCTATAATTATGCCTCTTAGGGGTTTTTAAAAAACCAGAAATAAAATATTTGAAAGATTTTAATGGATTTTGCACTTTTATATATAGTAGCCGCGCTCGGCATATCGACTATTTTAAATATTGCTTTTAAGCATTTCGGTATATCACAGATAATAGGGTATATATTAACGGGTACTATCATAGTATATGCTTTTGATTTGCGAGAGTACGGCAACTCTACTATGCTTGGGCATATCGGAGACTTTGGAGTCGTTTTTTTAATGTTTACTATAGGTCTTGAAGTCTCTTTGTCAAAAATGAACAGTATGAAGACGGAGATTTTTTTTAACGGTTTTTTACAAGTAAGTCTTACCGCTATTTTTATTTTTACAGTATCTTATTATTATTTTAGACTTCCGGCTGTTTCTGCTATTGTAGTTGCACTTGCTATTGCACTCTCATCGACCGCCGTCGTGCTTAGTTATTTAAAAAACTCAAAAGAGATTAATAACCCTTATGGGCAGAGAGCTATGGGAATTTTGATATTTCAAGATATCGCTGTTATACCTATTTTAATCTTTTTAGGATTTTTAACAAGCAAAGGCACACAATCCATATCTATGGTATTGATGGATACATTTATAAGTGCCGTTTTGGTTATAGCGCTTTTGTTTGTTGTCGGAAAAAGGGTTATGACATGGCTTTTACATTTTTCTGCCAGAAGCGAGGTAGATGAGCTTTTTATGAGTTCGGTACTTTTTATAGTTATAAGTGCAGCACTCGTAGCTTCGTTTATGGGGTTTACCTATTCTCTTGGAGCATTTGTTGCAGGGATGATTATCGCGGAGACAAAATATCATCATAAAGTTGAATCCGATATAGCGCCGTTTAAAGACATACTGCTTGGCACATTTTTTATCGTTGTGGGTATGAAGATAGATCTTGCTTTTTTTATGAATCATATCGGCTTGATAGTTATAACTTTTATTCTTATTTTTATTTCAAAAACCGCTATAACATATCTAATAATGCGTATAACTTCGTCGCATACCCGCTCGCTTAAGACGGCTCTTGCCCTCTCCCAAGTCGGAGAATTTTCATTTGTTATTTTTGCCGTTGCAAGTATGGGCGGACTTCTTGATAAAGAGACAGAGTCCATGTTTATTTTAGTAGTCATCTTTTCTATGATAATAACACCGTTTTTTATATCAAAAATCAATCGTTTTGTAAGTTATATCAGCAATTATCAATATTTGGGTTTAGATACTTCTGCATTTACTTCCATAAAAAACCATGTTATAGTGTGTGGGTATAGTATAACGGGTAAGTTTGTTGTAAAAAATCTTGATCTTATCGATGCACATTATATTATTATAGACAATAACCCAAAACATGTTCAAGAGGCGTTAAATGATGGTAAAGAGGCGTATCTTGGGGATATGTCAAAACTCTCTTTGCTTGAGGCACTTCATGCAGAGAGTTCTGCGGCGGTGATTGTAACGCTTGATAATCTTGAGAAAAAAAGGGCTGTCTGTGAGGCAGTGCTAAAACATACAAAAAATATAAACCTTGTCGTCAAAGTAGCTACACTTGAGGATAAAGCGAATTTAGAAGACTTGCCAATTACATCGATAGTAGATGATAAGATGGAGATAGGGCGTATCTTGGTGGAGAAGGTTTTAACATGCCAAATCGGAGGAAAGAGGTGATGAAAAATATATACATTACAGACCTCGACCATACATTTTTAAGAACCGATCTCTCGGTGAGCGATTTTACAAGAGAGATTTGGAATGCCCAAGCATCAGACTCCATCATGAGCATCGCAACTGCCAGAACATACAAAAAAACGGCACAGTTTTTGCAAAATATAGATGTAAATGCCCCGATGATTCTTCTTGATGGCGCACTTATTGCCACGATGGATAAGAAGATAGTTGAAACAAAGTTTATAAACAAAGAGATTGCAGACACAATCATAGACGAGGGTGCAAAGTTTGGCATCTATCCGTTTGTTTTGGCACTGGCGGATAAAAATCTAAACGAGGCATTTTTATACTCTGATATTTTAAACGAGCATCAAAAAAAGGTTTTAACAAAGTACAGCAAAGATGATAATCTTCAGGAACATAGAAATCTTCAGGCGATGAGTGATAACTTCAAGATTGTCTATTTTGGGGAAGAGACGCAACTTCGAGCGCTCTCATCGCATTTACAAGCAATTTTTGGGGATACTCTTAAATATATTCTTGCGCCAGAAGCTTATGTCGGTTGTTACTTCTTGACTCTTCTTCACAGAGATGCGGACAAGTCACACGGCATCAGGAGTGTAAGCGAATATGTAGGTTTTGATTTAAAAAAACTTACCGTTTTTGGAGACAACTTCAATGACATCGGTATGTTTGAACTGGCGGGAATCTCCGTTGCAGTGGCAAATGCGCAAGAGGGTGTGAAAAAATTGGCAAATATTGTTCTGCCTCATACAAACGATGAAGATGCGGTCGCAAAATATCTCAAAGGTTTAAAAAGTGCAAAGTAAATCTACTATTGTGCCTATGGCAATCATAGGAGTTCTCTTTTTTATATTTGGATTTGTCACATGGCTAAACGGTTCACTCATTCCTTTTTTAAAACTTATCTGCGACCTTAACGAGTTTGAAGCTCTTTTTGTAACTTTTGCCTTCTATATCGCCTATACCGTTATGGCGCTGCCGATGGCTTATGTGCTTGAGAAAACAGGGTATAAAAACGGTATGGCTCTGGGTCTTGGCGTTATGGCAGCAGGGGCTCTTCTTTTTATTCCCGCGGCGCAAAGTGCGAGTTTTGTGTTCTTTCTAATCGCGCTCTTTACGCTTGGAACTGGACTTACGGTTTTGCAAACCGCTTCAAATCCCTACATAGTCTGCATCGGACCAATAGAGAGTGCGGCCATGCGTATAAGCATTATGGGGCTTATTAACAAAAGTGCGGGTGTTATTGCTCCTCTTCTTTTTACTGCTTTTATACTCTCAGACATCGGCTCATTGGAAAATCTGACAACAGAGTCAAAAGAGGCTCTTGCTTCAAAACTGATAACCCCGTATATTGTTATGGCGGTTGTTTTAAGCGGCTTGATTGCGCTTGTAAAATTTTCTTCGCTTCCTGAGCTTGAGTTTCTTAAGGAGAACTCATCTGAGGAGAAAAAGAGTATATTTGAGTTTCCTCGTGTAGTTTTGGGCGCGGCGGCACTCTTCTTTTATGTCGGGATAGAGGTAATAGCTGGAGATACTATCGGGCTTTACGGGCAACATTTGGGCGTTGAAAACTATACCTCGCTCACCTCTTTTACTATGATTTTTATGGTTCTGGGTTACCTTGTCGGTGTTTTGTTTATACCTAAATATCTCTCACAAGAGCGTGCGCTTGTCGGCTCTGCTCTTTTTGGAGCTCTGTTTTTGTTTGGAGTTGTGTTCTCGTCGCAAAGCCACGGCATCTCTGAGATTTTATGGGGGTGGAGCGGGGTAAGAACTCTTCCAAATACCGTAACATTTGTAGCGCTTTTAGGTTTTGCAAACGCCCTTGTCTGGCCTACCATCTGGCCGTTGGCACTGGATGGATTGGGAAGACATACGGCGAAGGGAAGCGCACTTCTGATAATGGCAATTGCAGGCGGGGCAGTGCTTCCGCTGATTTTTGGAAAAATTTCTCAAATAAGCAGCGATATGCAATCAACCTACCTCCTAGGCATAGTTTGTTACGCTTTTGTCCTTTTTTATGCGCTAAAAGGGCATAAAATCTCATCTTGGAGAGGTAAATGATTGTTCATAAGAAACTGGCTAACGGTTTTGCCTGCATTGAGATTAATAACAGCTCCGCTGAGGCAAAAATAGCACTTCAGGGTGCACATCTGTTTCACTATGAAAGAGTCGGTGAGGAGCCGATTCTCTGGCTGAGCGAAGTGAGTGATTTTGAGGCTGGCAAAGCTATCCGAGGCGGCGTTCCGGTCTGCTGGCCGTGGTTTGGGTTTAATGAGGATAAAACTCTGCCTCAACACGGCTTTGCAAGAACAGCTTTATGGGAGTTTGTGGGCAGCGATGAGGTTGATGAAAAAACATCGTCGGTAACTCTAAAGCTGACACATAGTGATGAAACGCTTAAAATGTGGCACTATAAGTTTATTTTGGAGTTAAAGATTACCATTTCGGATAAACTGGTTATGGAGCTAAAAACTACAAATCTTGATTGTGAGAGTTTTGTCTTGACGCAAGCTCTTCACACCTATTTCAAAGTTTCACACATTTCACATGCACTTATCAAAGGTTTGGACAATAAGCCGTATCTAGATGCGCTTACTTGGAAAAATGAGGTGCAAAAAGGCGATATAACATTTAATCAAGAGGTTGACAGGATTTACCAAAAGGTTGATGGCGAGATAGTTTTGAGCGATAAAAATAGAACAATTTATATAAAAAATGAGGGCTCTTCTTCGGTAGTTGTCTGGAACCCATGGATTGAAAAAACAAAGAGAATGAGCGCAATGGCTCCAAATGCATATGAGCAAATGTTATGCATAGAATCCGCCAATGCATTTGACGATTTTAAAGTTATAAAACCAAAAAAATCTCACATTTTAAGGGTCGTTATATACTAAGGCATTGAAGCTTGTCTCTCTAAAGGCGGGTTTGTAAGCCCCTTTTTTGCCTCATAAGCTAGGCGCATTACACCGACGGCATAGTTTGATGAGTTGTTGTAGCGCATGATTCTTTTTGTGTACTCTCTCAAATAGTCAAGCTCGCTGTTTTTACATGTAAAACACTCATAAGCTTTTCCCGATTTTATGTTTTGCTCATGAACAAAAGAGGCGTCTTCGTTTTCAAACTCAAACTCATACCATTTTGATTCAATATCTGCAATATCGGGTATTTTACCCCAGTCTATCAGCTCTTTAAAATCAGCTTTTTTATTTAAAAAATTGCTAGCGGAGGTGATGGCATCTTCCATTTTGCTCAAATCGGCAACCTCTGTTTTATACCCTTGGGCATATACAAAACTGCTTGGCATAAACTGCGGTATCCCGACTGCTCCCGCATAAGAGCTTGGAAGATTGCACTCATCCGGTGTTACACCCTGTTTGTAGCAGTGGGTGATTATTGAGGCCATATTGTTTTTGCCCATATTTAAAAGCCACTCTTCTCTCTTCGTGCTAGGCTCTATTCTGGTTACAAGAGTGTTAAAAACAATAAATGCATCATGTTTGGGTTGGATTTTTCCAAGTTTTGTCTCTTTTAGCAAAATAGCGGCTACTATCTCACGATTTACACCATACTTTTGCTCGGCATAGTCGTAAACTTCACTATACTCTCTTAGGTGTTCAACCATTTCAGGCACATAACCAAGAAGAGTGTTGTTTGCTTTCTTCTCATTTTTTTTATGGGTGGCAATATGCTCCGGCTGAAGGTATTTAAAACTTACTTCATCAAACTTCTGCGTCTTAAAGTAGGAGAGCAAAAAGCTGTTTGCATACTCATAAGAGACACCATCCTTTACGACTTTGTTGCAGACGTCCGTGTAATTTTTGTTTTCAAACTCACAACTATCAAATTTTGCAAAAAGTATGCTGCTTGAGAGTAGTATAAATAATAATTTAATCATCCGTTTCTCCTTTGAAGTTACTATAATAACAAAATATTTTTCAAATTATATTAATTTTTTATAGTGGTAGCATTTAGGATACCTATTTTGCTATAATCACAAAAAAATATTACAAATTGAAATAGGACGACAAATGGTAGATAAAGCATGTGACAACAAAGTATGTATTAACAGCAAAGAGTGCGCTAGGTTTCAGTCATTTTTAGACGGCAATAAAGATTATAAAACATTTAAGGGCACCGAAACAAAAGGGTGCGGACAGTTTATACAAAAATAAATAAGAAGAGTTGGTTAAAAGTGGGCGGAGAAAGAAACGATCTGTTTGAACAGTTTATGGAAGAGATTCCGGCGGTTATCGGCATCCATGATAATGAAGATCGTATCGTGTATATGAATAATATCGCAAACTCATTTTTTACAAAAGAGAGTGTGGCAGGCTCTTTTCTTTCTGATCTGCTTCCTATGGAAACGGCTGATAAAGCCACTCAGCTGCTAAAAGAAGCAAAGCGGGATGGTCATGCAAAAATGATTATTGAAGCAGAAGATTTAAAAAACAACACCAGCCATATTTTCAAGGCTCTTGCTTTTACCATTAAAGATAAAGAACAAAATATTCAAATCGGAACCATATATATAGACATTACCAAGCAGCAAGAAAGCATCCAAGAGATTTTAAAACTGCAACATATATTGGACAGCAGTCCGGTTTCAATAGTTATAACGGATATTGACGGAAATATGGAGTATGTAAACCCATTCTTTAGCGAAATAACTGGCTATTCTCTTGAAGATGCTATCGGGAAGAACCCAAAAATTCTAAAGAGTGATTTTCATCCTGATGAAGATTATAAAGAGCTGTGGGAGGATATTTCGAGTGGTGAGGTTTGGAACGGTACTTTTAGAAATATAAAAAAGGACGGTGAACAGTACTGGGAGTCGGCGATTATTGCGCCTGTCAAAAACAGCTACGGTAAAATCACAAACTACATCGGCATCAAGCAAGAGATTACGGAGCATGTATATCTCAAAGCGCAGCTCCAGCAAAAAGAGGAAGAGAGAGCTCAAAACTTTGAAAAAACTCTTGAATCTTTTGTTGCCATCGTGGAGGACCGTGACGCATATACGGGCGGACATTCACAAAGAGTAGCAACTTACTCAAAAATGATAGCTCTGGAGATGGACTGCTCATCTGATGAGTGCGAGCTTATTTATAGAGCCGGAATACTCCATGACATCGGAAAAATCTCTACCCCTGATAATATTTTGCTAAAGCCCGATAAGCTGAGTGAGCTTGAGTATAAGCTAATAAAAAGACATGTAGAGGTCAGCTACACCATATTAAACACAATTCCTATGTATAAAGAGATAGCAGATATCGTGCTATGTCATCATGAGCGATATGATGCAAAAGGGTATCCAAGAGGTCTTGGCGGCGATGAGATACCGCTTCTGTCTCAAATCATGATGGTTGCCGACGCTTTTGATGCCATGACTACAAACCGCATCTACAAAGTGGGCAAAAATATTCATGAGGCGATGCAAGAGCTTAGAGAGCAATCTTCAAAGCAGTTTCATCCCGAAGTTGTGGAGAGTGCCATAAAAGTGTTAAGGAATGTCAAGCTTGTGGGCAATATAAATCAGCTTCCGGTAACAGAGCTTGAAAAAGAGCGTTTTGCATACTTTTACAGGGATCAGATAACGGATGCGTATAACTCAAAATATTTAAACAATTTACTGAATCAAAATGTTATAAAAAAAGAGTTTATCTGTGTAAATACGATATATATGCACAACTTCAGCACATATAATGAGAAGTATGGCTGGGCAAATGGCGACCTGTTTTTGAAAAAATTTGCCAAAGAGCTTATAGAGAAATTTCCGTTATCTTTTATCTTTAGAATTCACGGCGACGATTTTGTAATAATCGGAAAAAGCCATACGGATATTGTGCTGGATGATTTGATGCAGCAAGAGATATTTAAAGAGAGCAATATAACGCTTAGCTATAAACATGTAGATTTGCGCCAAAATAATATAAACAATCTGCATGAGCTTGAGACGGTAATACTAAAGCACAGCTAGAGCTTTTGTAATCTCTTAGTTTTGAACTTCGGCCAGTCTCTGCGGTGTGCCTATATCATGCCACTTGCCCTCGTAGAGAGAGCCGCTTATACGATTGTTTTGGATTGCCTCGCGAAGAAGCGGTGCGAGAGGAGTTTTTTTGCACTCCAGCCCCTCAAAGAGTTTTGCGGAGTAGTAACCTATGCCGGAGAAGGTAAATTTTTGCTTTGCATCGTTAATTACTCTCTCTTTATGGAGTGCAAAATCTCCATTTGGATTATGCTGTGGATTTGGAACTAAAATGAGGTGGGCTAAATCATTGCCCAAATCAAAGTTGCTCTCAAACTCATAGTCACACCAAATATCGCTGTTTATGACTAGAAACACCTCGTCTTTTATAAGAGGAAGCGCTTTTATAATCCCTCCTGCACTCTCCAGAGCGCCGCACTCCCGCTCATCTGAGTAGATTATGGTTACTCCCCACTTTGAGCCGTCGCCTAGGGCTTCTGGTATTTTGTAGCCCAGATGGGCAATATTTATAATTATTTTACTGAAACCTAGAGAGGCAAGTTTTTCAATGTGCCAGACTATAAGCGCTTTGGAGTTAACTTTTAGCAGCGGTTTTGGTGTCTTGTCAGTAAGCGGACGCATCCTCTCGCCGCGACCGGCTGCTAAAATCATTGCTTTCATTTTAGGTTTTTTAAGAGATTTGCAAACTCTTTGGTTTCATTGTATCTCTCTGCCGTATCGATGACGTACTTCAGTGTTAGCGGCATATCTTTTAAGTAGCCGTTTTTTTTATCGCGGATATGGAGGCGCGAGAATACCCCAAGCACTTTAATGTGTCTTTGCATCCCCATAAAGTCAAACCATTTTAAAAATGTTTCATCACTAACTTTCAGCCCTTTTTTGTCACGAAATTCTAGAGCCAGTTTTTTTATCTCTTTTCGTTCATATGCAACATAGCAATCTTTGAGCAAAGAGACTAAATCGTATGTAATTGCACCGTTCATAGCGTCCTGATAATCGATTATGCCGATTTTTTTGTCCTCTTTTAACAAAATATTTCTTGAGTGAAAATCACGATGCACAAAAACATCCTGAGGCTGCTCCAGTACAACATCCGATATAGCATTTAAAGTGGTTGCGATAAGCTTTTTTTGGGAGCTGTTTAGTTCAACGTGCAGAAATTTTTCCAGGTACCACTCTTGCATCAAATCCATCTCTACATGTAGAAACTTTTTGTCATAAAGCGGCAGCTCTTTTATATCTGCTTTTTGCATCTTTAGGATTGTGTTCATAGCCTTTGTATAGAATGCTCTGAAGTTGTTTTGATTTAAAATATCCAAATAGTGGGTGGTTCCAAAATCTTCCAAAATCAGATAGCCCTCTTCTATATTTTGCTCAAAAATTTTAGGAGCGCATACGTCGGCGTCCTTGAGCCTTGTTGTTACATCAATAAATGAGTTAAGAGAGTTCTTCTCAAGCGAAGAGTCCATTAAAAGAGCCGTTTTATCGCCGTTTCGGAGTCTGTAATATTTTCTAAAGCTGGCATCTGCCAAAGCAGTCTCAATTGTATAATTTTTAAAAAGTGTTGTTTTTAACCACTCGTTTATTTTATTCATAAATAGCACCTAAAATAGAATCTTTTGAAGCCCCTGTAACGGACGAAATTTTAACACATTTTTTGTGCATTCTCTCATGCGCAAGCCATGCAAAAGCCATGGCTTCCATAAATTCACTGCTAACCCCGTGCTCATCACTTAAAACAATCTCTACACCGCTCAGCTC
This sequence comes from Sulfurimonas sp., assembly GCA_041654255.1. Taxonomy (GTDB): domain Bacteria; phylum Campylobacterota; class Campylobacteria; order Campylobacterales; family Sulfurimonadaceae; genus Sulfurimonas. Next base: position 15,642 of record JBAZDX010000004.1, on the reverse strand, counting down.
CTCTTTAAGCCGCTTCATAAGATAGACGTTTCTACCGCCACCACCGCAGACAATCAGCAGTTCCGCCATGCTCTTTTTAACCTCGTTCGCAATGCTTTTTACCGTTAGTTCCAAAAGCGTTGCCTGAATATCTCTGCTTTTTAAATAGACACTGTTTCCATTTTTTTTATCAAAATTTTCAAGCTGTTTTTTAAGCCATTTTCCATTGAAAAGCTCCCTGCCTGTGCTCTTTGGAGCTTTTTTTAAGAAGTAGGGCTCAAGCAGCATCTGTTTTAAAAGCCACTCGTTGAGTACTCCGGATTTAGCCCACTCTCCGTCCTTGTCGTAAGCAACGCCGTTCTTATGTGAAATCCAATAATCCATAAGAACATTTCCGCATCCTGTGTCATAGCCCATAACTGTGTCGCCGAGAATGCTCAGGTTTGCCATTCCGCCGATATTTAGCACCGCGACACTGTTTCCCAGTTTTGAGAATAAAAATTGATGAAAGGCGGGAGCAAAGGGAGCGCCCTGACCTCCAAGGGCTATATCCTTTCGTCTGAAATCACTAACAACGCTAACGCCTGTTTGTGCTGTTATAACATTTGCGTTGCCCAGCTGCATCGAAAAAGGGTGCTTGCTATTTGGTTCGTGCCAAAGTGTTTGACCATGCAAACCGATAGCGGCAATCTCGTTTTTGTTTATCATTTTTTCTGTTATAAAACTATCTATGGCATCTGCATACATTTCGCCTAAGCGAGTATCGAGTTCGCCTATCTCTTTTAGAGTTGTTAAGCCGTTTATGGCGTTTAAAATCTCAGTTTTCAACTTTTTATCAAAAGGGTACGAAGCAGAGTGGATGAGCTCAAGGCTCTCATCTTTAATCTTGCAATATGCTATATCTACCCCGTCAAGGCTCGTTCCGGACATTATGCCGATATAAAATTCACTCATTTTTTCGTCCCAAGAAGCATAATTAAAAAGGATACAACGGTTCCGATGACCATCTGCCAAGAGAAACCTATGCTAAAACCAAAAGTATATGGCTGAAGTGCCAAAACAGTGACAAAACCGCCAATAAGAGCCCAAAGAACAGTAGTTTGATTTCCGCGAGAGGTAAAGATTGCCGCGAAGTAAACACCCAAAAGCCCAGTATATGCAAATGCCATAACACCGAGTGCAAAACTTATCAAAGAGAGGTCGCTGTAACGCTGCCAGAAGTAGCTGACAACCGCCATAACAGAGAGTGCAAATGCGAAAAAAAGTACCGCTGCTCTTGATGCTTTTATAAAGTGTTTCTCATCGGTTATGCCTCTTTTTATCTTCCACGGTCTATATAAATCTTCAACCCCGACAGATGCCATAGCTCCTAAAACAGAGGTTGTGCTTGAGAGAGCCGTTGCAACTGCTCCGACTGTAACCAAACCTCGCAAACCCTCCGGCATCTCATTTAGGATGTAGTACATAAATATGGTAATTTTCTCGCCCTGAAAATTTTGCACAACACTGCTTTGGAGATAAAAAACATAAAGAAGTGCGCCGATAGTCAGAAAAATCATAACAATTGGAACGGTAAGAATGGTTGAGATGAAGAGCGATTTTGCCGCCTCGTTTTTATTTTTGCAAGCCAGAACTCTCTGGGTTAAATCCTGATCAAGCCCATATGCTGCAATATTCAACAAAAGCCATCCGCTAAGTAGCCCAAAGACATTGAAATCCCCGCTGAGAGAGGTGTCTATAAAAACTAGTTTGTTGTGCTCTTGGAGTGTTTTTATAATCTCTACATTTTCAAGCGAGTAGCAGAGAAAGAGAAGTACTGCTAATGCCGCAGTTACATAGGTAACCGCTTGAATTATATCGCTTAAAATTATTGAGCGGATACCGCCAAAGTAGGAGTAGGCAACCGAACCTGCCATCAAAACAAAAATCGAGATGCTTACATGTAAAAATAGGATGTCGTTAAATAGAATCATGGAGATTGCAAGTGCGCCGATGTAGAGCCTCGCGCCGCTTGCCAAGACGCGTCCAAGTAAAAACATAACTCCTGCCTGCTTTTTTGCACTCTCGCCATATCTCAACTCCAAAAGTTCATAAACGGTAACTGCCTTCATTGCATAAAATTTAGGAACAAGTACGAAAGCTACAAAAAAAGCCCCGATTACAGCCGAGAGATAGAAGCCGATGAAAGTAAAATCGTGATTGTAGGAGTACTCCGGAGCGCCTAAAAATGTAGCCGCGGATTGTGAAGTGGCAATCACAGAAATAGCAACTGCAAATGTCGACATATGGTTTTTTGAGATGAAAAAGTCGCGTGACGACTCTATCTTTGTACGGCTTAGTATCACGGAAGTAACCGTTATAACTAAGAAATAGACACCAAAAACAAGCCAGTCAAGAGTTGAAAAACTGCTCTGTATCATTGCAACTCATTTTTTTTATGCAACAGCTCTACTCTTTTGTTTGACTCTAAAATTCTCTCAAGAGGTATGGCGCCGTTTTTAACCTGAGCCAAAATAACCTCTACAAGCTCATCAATATCCTGAGTTGAGAGCTGATTTCCAAAAAGCAGCATGTCAACTCCGGAGTTTATCGACAGAGTTACAATCTCTTTTAGTGAGTAGTGCTTCAAAATCGCCCCCATCTGCAAATCATCACTGACAACTACCCCATCATAGCCCAATTTCCCACGCAATAGCTCCGTATTTACCTTGTATGAGAGGGTTGCAGGATAAATATCATCAAGTTTTGAGTTAAAGACATGCGCCGTCATTATCATAGAAACATCGCCTGATTTTATAAGTTCTTTGTATGGCTCCAGTTCAACGCTGCTCCAAGTTTTGCTGATGTCGACAAAACCCTCATGGGAGTCGCCCAGCGATGAACCGTGCCCTGGAAAATGTTTCAATACGCTGATAATTTTCTCATTTTTGAGTGAATCCATAAAGATTTTTGCATACTTTACAACCTCTTTGGAGTCACTTCCATAAGAGCGGTTAAGTCCGACTATTACTCTGTTTTCTTGGTTTATTGCCAAATCAACGACGGGTGCAAAGTCGCAGTTTATTCCGCTCTCTTTTAGTGTTTTTGCCAGAGCATTATAGATATGTCTAGTCATATACTCATCATTTTCCGATACAGCTTCTGCGGACGGTGTAGCTTCAAATCCGTATGCAGGTTTGAGTCTTGCGACTTTGCCGCCCTCTTGGTCAACTGATATTAGAAGAGGTTTGTTTGAGAGGGATTTTAGTTTTGAAGTTAAGAGTTGCAGCTGCTGGGGCGAGCTTATATTTTTTGTTCTATTTCTGTCGTTGTAGAAGCGGTCAAAGAGAATTACTCCGCCGAGTTCATAGCTTTTTATATGCCTTGCAATGGGGCTATTTTCGTCAATTGCTTCATCAGGAAATCCGACAATAAGCATTCTGCCAATCATCTTTTTTAGTTTTTCATCATCGTCTGTTATGGTTGCCGCACTTAGGTTTAAAATGCTAAGCGCAATGGCAAAAAATAGTCTAATCAGTTTCACAAACGATACCTTTAAAAGTGTGGCTTAGTTTCCTCTAGAGCCTGGTTTAATGGCTTCGCTGCCATTTTTGCAGAGCGGACACTCATCGGGTGCATACATCTCAAAAGTAAAGTCTTCAAGAGCAAAAAACGGGATGTCTTGAGGAAGTTTACAGTTTGGTTTTGTCTCAACAGTGCTGTTTTGGCGTTTGCAAAAACCGCGGTTTGCCAAAGCGGCAATACCGACTATCTCTCCTCCAAGACTCTTTACAACGGCTGCTGCTTCCATAGCGGAACCGCCTGTTGTAATAATATCTTCACACATCAAGACTTTTTCGCCTTTTTTTACCTCAAATCCACGGCGGATGCTCATCTCGCCGTTAACTCTCTCGGCAAAAATCGAGCGAACATCAAGAGCGGTTGCCAGAGCAAATCCTGCAATCAAGCCTCCAAGAGCAGGTGCACACACGGTGTCAACTTGCAGACCGCTCTCTTTAATCTGCTTTGCAAGCGCATCAGCCAAGAGTTTTGCTGTTTTTGGATCTTCTAAAACTTTTGCAGACTGCAGATAAAACTGTGAGTGATTCCCGCTGCTAAGTTTAAAATGCCCCTCTAAAAGAGCATTTGAATCCATATATATTTTTTTGACATCCATGTTATACCTTTAGTATTTCTGCTTCTTTTGCTTTAATGATACCATCTACTTCCGCAATAAACTTGTCAGTTATTTTTTGGATATTGTCTTGTGCAGATTTCGACTCATCCACCGTTATCTCTTTATCTTTTTCAAACTTTTTAGCTTTATCGTTTGCGTTTTTTCTGTCGTTTCTTATAGCGACTTTCGCATGTTCTCCCATAACCTTCATCTGCTTAACAGACTCTTGTCTCTGCTCAACTGTCATTGCAGGAAAAAACAGTTTGATTTGATTGCCGTCGTTATTTGGATTTGCACCTACATTTGCTTTAGAGATCGCGCTCTCGATTAAGTTTAGGAGATTTTTTTCCCAAGGATTGACAACAATTGTCGTTGCATCTGCTGCTATTATAGAACCAACCTGATCAAGTGCAGTCATCGTTCCATAATAGTCGATTTTAACATTATCCAAAACAGATGTCGTCACCTTTCCTGTTCTAAGTGTTTTAAAATCTCTTAGCATGTGGTTAACACTTGCTCTCATTTTTGTTTCACACTCGTTGAATAGTTCGTTTATCATGGTGTTCCTTTGTAATATGAAAAATAATTGCGTAATTGTAGCGAGAAATATTTAAAAAAAAAGAAGCCAGATGGTTATAGTTGCAAAAGATGCAACTATTTTTGTGTTGTAGAATTACTCTCGATAATAGTAGAGTTATTTTCAGTAGGTAGCGGCATTGCAGGTGTAACTGGCTCAGCAGGAAGGGCAGCGGAGGGAGCCACAACATGAGTCGATTCAACCATATTGTCAACAACAGACTCAGCTGAAGCCGATGAGTACATGTAACCCAAAGTTATCGTGTTTACAACAAACAAAAACCCTATAATAAAAGTTGTTTTTGCTAAAAAACTCCCAGGTCCTTTTGCTCCAAAAACAGACTCATTTGAGCCGCTGTACGCGCCAAGACCAATACTTGAGCTTTTTTGTAGAAGTACCGCTATTACAAGCATTACTACCAAAATTATTTGAACAATAAGCAGAAAACTAGTTGTCATTATATATATCCTAAGTCTTAAAAGTGGCGAATTATACCCAAAAAAACTAATTGTTGCAAAATAAGCTATAATTTCAAAAACTTTTTGGGGTATTTATGAATTTTAAAAATAAAAATTTTGCTCTCTTGCTTTTGGTTTTTTTATCTTTTATTCCATTAAATGCAAAAGAGCCAAGCCAAAAACCGACTATTGCCGCAAGCACATTTTCACTCTATGACATAGCAAAAAATATCGCATCCGATACGGCAGAAACTTTTATGATTCTTCCGTTTGGAGTAGATGTCCACAGCTACGAGCCTACGCCAAAAGATATGATAAAGATATCAAAAAGTGATTTGGTTCTTTATAACGGTGCCGGTTTGGAGCCGTGGATAGATGGATTTGAGTTTAAAAAGAGAGCCATCAACATAAGCCTGCATGTAAAACTAAGGGAGTTGGGCAAAGATGAGCATCGGTGCGACAGTAAAAATGCTAACCATTGCCACGGAGCTGTTGACCCACACTATTGGCAAGACCCCCAAAACATGATAATGGCAGCGGAGTATATTGCCAAAGAGCTGATTGCTATATTTCCAAAAAACAGAGATTTGTATCTGAAAAATAGAGATAACTACATAAATATGTTGAAAAATCTTGACAAAAGCTACAGAGAGAAATTATCAACATGTAAGCTTGATACTATTATAGTAAACCACAATGCATTCTCTTACCTTGCAAACAGATACGGTTTTCATGTCGAATCTCTCAGCGGACTCTCTCCTGAAGCCGAACCGAGCGCAAACAGTATGATAAAATTGATTGAACATGTAAGAGAGCATAAGACGCTGGTTGTTTTTTTTGAGAGTTTTGCAAGCGATAAGGCTATAAAAAGTATAGCAAAAGAGGTAAAAGTTGGAGTTGACGTGCTTCAGCCGCTGGGCAACATCACTGCTGATGAGGCAAAACAGAAACTTAGTTATGAAGATATTATGAGAAAAAATTTAGAAAAAATATCTAAAGCTTTGAAGTGCCGATGAAATTTCGCGTCCCTATTTTTGATATTAAAAATCTGAGCTTTGTTGTCAAAGGGCAGACTATTTTATCAAATATCTCTTTGGAGATTTTTCGCTCCGAGTACATTGCTATCATCGGTCCAAACGGAGGGGGAAAAACAACTCTTATCCGTATGCTTTTGGGACTTGAAAAGCCCACAAGCGGTGAGGTAAAAATATACGGAAAAAAGCTCTCAAGTTTTAAAGAGTGGCATAAAATAGGCTATGTCCCTCAGCGTGCTTCACATGTAGATGCCTCATTTCCTGCTACAGTTTTAGACATCGTAAAGATGGGCAGAACATCACAAAGAAGTATGTTTGGGGCTTTTAGCGAGTTGGATAAGCAGCTTGTAAATGATGCAATGCTCAAGATGGATATAGTCGATTTAAAAGATAAGATGATAGGGACACTCTCGGGCGGGCAGAGACAAAGAGCTATGATTGCCCGCGCTCTTGCTTCAAAACCTGAGATTTTGATTTTGGATGAGCCTAACACGGGTGTGGACGCGGTATCGCAAAAAAAATTCTATACTCTGCTGAGAGAGCTGAACAAACAAGAGGGTATTACCATCGTTTTTATAACACATGACATAGGCGTAATCGCGGACGACATAGCAAGGCTCTTTACAATAAATCAAAAAGCCGTAATCTGCAACAACCCGAAACAGGCTCTAAGCTGTGAAGAGATGAGCGAGCTTTACGGCATTGACGCTCACCTTCTGCATGTTCATAAGCACGAGCACTGATATGTTTGAAATATTTGAATACGACTTTATGCAGAGAGCTTTTGTAGCGGGCATAATAATTGCCATATTGGCCTCTGTCAGCGGAACTTTTGTAGTTTTAAGACGCTACTCGATGATAAGCGAAACACTTGCCCATTCAGCTTTAGTAGGTGTTGCGGTTGGTCTTGTAGCGGGATTTAATCCTCTTTGGATGGCTGTTGTGTTTGCACTAATCTCTGCTTGGCTTATTGAGTATCTAAGAAGCGCCTTTACGCTTTACAGCGATGCGGTTCTTGCCATTTTACTCTCAGGTTCTCTTGCTGTTGCCGTGATTATCGTCTCTCTCGGCGGGGCTTTTAACAACTCACTTTTTTCATATCTTTTTGGTTCGATACTCTCAGTAAGCAGTGAGGATGTCGTTACCATCGCAATTTTTGGGAGCATCTCTTTGGGTGCGTTACTGCTATTTTCAAAAGAGTTCTATTTTATCGCCTATGATGAAGAGGTGGCAAAAACCAGCGGTATTAAAGTAAATCTTTTAAATTTTCTGCTTGTGAGCGTCGTAGCTGTTATTATCGCTCTCTCAATCAGAGTAGTCGGAAGCCTGCTGATAGGTGCTTTAATGATTATCCCGACCGTTTCTGCTTTGCAGTTTAGAGTCGGATTTTTAAAAACCGTCATAATCTCTCTTGTTTTTGCACTTCTTAGCGTAGTTGCAGGAATGACACTCTCCTTCTATTTTTCGCTTCCATCGGGTGCGACAATAGTTCTGTGCGTGCTTTTCATTTTTATACTCTCCTTGGTTTCAAACAGAAGATGAGAGTCAGTTCTGAGTTTTCTAAGCGCGCTATGGAGTATGAGAGTTACAATATTATACAAAATATGGTTATAGAAAAACTTCTTGAGCATGTAAAGCAAAAACCGAAAAATATTTTAGACATCGGGTGTGGAAGCGGTGCCCTTTGCAGGGCGATAAATTGGGAGTATGAGCACTTTTACGGTGTTGATTTTGCACTTGGTATGCTGGAGTTGCATCCAAAATCTCCAAAGATAGAGACTATCTTTGGAGACTTTAATGATGATAAACTATTTGAAAATATGCTTACATATATATATGATTTTATTTTTTCGGCATCGGCTCTGCAATGGGCGGACGATTTAGACAGAGTATTTAGAAAGATTAAAGAGCTAGACGCTCCTGTCGCTTTGGCCATTTTCACATCAAACACTTTTAAAACCATAAATCAAACGGCATCAATAAACTCTATATTGAAAAGCGCAGATGAGGTCAATGAGCTTCAAAAGAAATATTTCAATGCGGAGTTTGAAGTACTAAACTATAAACTTGAGTTTGAATCAACAAGAGATATGTTTAGATATATAAAGAGAAGCGGCGTGAGCGGGTCGAGAAAAATATTAAACTACAAAGAGAGCAAAAAGCTCTTAAATGAGTACCCTTTAAACTATCTGGAGTTTGAGGTAGCTTTTATCTATAGTTCTACTATATAAACATCGTCACCGTTTTTTATCTCCCCGTCATTTATAACTTTAGCAAAGATTCCTCTGTCATCTTTAAGCAGCGTCGGTAATTTTACATCTATAACGGCGAGATGGTTGCAGATTGTGCAGTGTTGAGTTATCTCTAAAACAGCATTGCCGATTTTTAGTTTCGTGCCGACTTCGAGGGTGTAAGGGTTGTAGTCAAGCAGTATGTTTTCGCCAAGGTAGCCAAATGGCATCTCAAGATTGTAATTTTTAATCAAGTTGTAGCTGTCCATTGAAGCAATCAGAACTGATCTTTGGATATTTTTGCCATAAAACTTATCTTCAACTACGCCAAGTTTATCTAAAACAACAGCACTTCTCTCAACTCTCTCTGATGCTCCGGATTTGGAGATAAAAAGTTTTAAAACCTGTCCGACCATCTTGCTTGACATAAAGGTGCCTTATTTTATTTTTGTGTGAAATATTAGCATATTTTTTGTTACATCAAAAATAGTCGCTACATGTACAATAATAAATTTACAAATAAAGAACATAAGTGTGCATTATTATAAAAATGTGAGAAAATTATTACATTTTTGATATTATTGCTTGACAATTTAATTTAATTTCATATATAATCTCCGTCTTGCATTTTGTATTATGCATATAAGTTTGTACTGTGTATGCTATGCGTACTATGAAATCTACAACATCAAAGAGAAGGAGGTAGATAATAAATGAGTAAAATTTCTGAAAACAATTTAGAAACTACTACAAATATAGAGCAGTCAAGTAGAAGAGATTTCTTTAAAAAAACTGCTGTTTATTCAGTGAGTGCAATTGCAGCTGCTAATATTTTAGCACCGGCTAAGTTGTTGGCTGACGATGAGAACATAATTCACCATACAGAGTGGGGAACAACTCTCGGTGATGAGCTTAATAAATATCCATATGGTATACCATCTGCATATGAGCATAATGTTGTAAGAAGAACTTCAAGTCTTCTTTCTTCTGCAGGGGATATGCATGCTGCGGTTTCAATGACTCCGTTGCATGAGCTAGAAGGTATAATCACTCCAAACGGATTACACTTTACAAGAACGCACAACGGTGTTGCTCACGTAGATCCTAATAAATATAGACTTATGATTCACGGTCTTGTTGAGAAACCAATCGTTTTGACTCTTGAGCAGTTAAAAAAATATCCTGCGGAGAGCAGAATTCTATTTATGGAGTGCCCTGCAAACGGTGCTGCTGAGTGGAAAGGTCCTCAGTTTAACTCTTTACAATTCGTAAAAGGTATGATGAGTAATGCTGAGTGGACAGGTGTTCGTCTAAAAACTATCCTTGATGAAATCGGTCTAAAGCCGACTGCAAAATGGATGTTGGCAGAGGGATCTGATGGTTCAGAGATGAGCAGAACGATTCCTGTTGAAAAAGTACTAGATGATGCAATGATAGTTTGGGCTCAAAACGGTGAAGCAATTAGACCGGAGCAGGGTTATCCTGTTCGTTTAATGTTACCGGGCTGGGAAGCTAACTTATGTGTTAAGTGGTTGAAACGTTTAGAATTCGGTGCAGAGCCATGGTATTGTAAAGAAGAGACTTCTAAATATACTGTTCTTACTAAAGACGGTAAAGCGATTCAACACTTCTATCCATTAGAAGTTAACTCGATTATTACAAATCCTTGTCCTGAAAAACCGTGGTCAGACCTTAAAAAAGGTGACTTGGTAGAGGTTGAGGGTATTGCATGGAGCGGTCATGGAACTATTACTGGAGTAGATATATCTTTTGATGGTGGAGACAACTATGTTGAAGCAAAATTAAAAGGTCTGATTCTTCCTAAGTCATGGACAAGATTCTCGTACATGTACAAATATGAAGGCAAGCCGCTATTAATTCAATCTCGTGCGATGGATGATGCTGGATTTGTTCAGCCGTCAGTAACACAGGAAAAGGCAATCATCGGTGTAGAAGGTGTTTATCATAGAAACTCAATTTGTACTTGGGAAGTTAGACAAGATGGTTCAGTTCACAATGTTCAAGTTAGAACAGACAACTGTCCAAAGTAGAGGGGGAGTAGATTATGATAAAATTAAACAATAAACTAATTGCTATAGCTGCAAGTGCATTTTTGGTAACAACTATGTTTGCTGCAGAGGGTAAGGTGGTGCCGGCACCAAAAGGTATTTACAGTGCTAAAAAAGATGCGATTGATGGTGGTGTAACGTATAAAAGAGACAAAGGTTCATATACTGCATATCGTATAAACGAGCAATCAACTAAAGGTGTTAACTTTGGTAGAACTCCAACTGCAAATGAACTAAAAGCTTGGAATACGGATATTATGCCTGACGGTACTGGTTTGCCTGTCGGTAGCGGTACCGTTGATCAGGGTGAAGAACTTTATGATAAAGATTGTGCTGTTTGTCACGGTGAGTTTGGTGCAGGCGGTAAAGGATATCCGACATTAACCGGCGGTTCAATGGCGTCACTTACAAACCAAAGAACATGTCCGGGTAAAGATGCTCCAAATAGAACAATAGGTTCATATTGGCCGCAAGCCAGTACATTAATTTGGTACATTCGTGATGCAATGCCATATGCACATCCAAAAAGTTACTCTCCAGACCAAATGTATGCAATTACTGCGTATTTATTGGCTCAAGAAGAGATTAAAATTGATGGAAAAGACATTGAAGAGCTTAATCAAGATAATTTCAAAAAAATCGTTATGCCTAACCGTAATGGTTTCTATCCAAACGTTGATGGACCAAAAGGTATTGAAAACGTAAGAGCTTTCTTTAAAAATCCAAAGAACTTTGGTGCAGTGGGAACTCGTTGTATGACTAACTGTGGTAAAGAGAAAGTTTTAAAAATTGGTAACGAGATTACAGCAGTTGTACCTGCTTATTCAACAGTTAGAGATCTTCCAAAAGTAGACCCGTCTAAAGGCGGAGCTGTTTCAGAGGCTCAAAAATTGTATGAGAAGTCATGTGCAGTTTGTCATAAAACTGATGCAATGGGTGCACCGGCTGTTGGAGATAAAGGTGTATGGGCTGATGTGGTTGCAAAAGGTATCGATAAGGTAAATCACAACGCGATTAACGGTCTTGGCGGCATGCCTCCAAAGGGTGGTGCTATGGATTTAAGTGACAGTCAAGTTAAAGATATTGTTAAATTTATGGTAGAATCTAGTAAGTAAGACTTACTGGATTTACTAAACACTAATATAAAGGAAATAAAATGAAAAGAAGAAAATTTTTAAGTTTAGGTGCTGTAGCTGCTGCTGCATCTGTTTTACCTGCTAGCTTAAGTGCTACCGATTTTGTAGCAACTGCTCCAAAAGCTTGGGAGGCTCCTACAAGCAAAGAGGCAATCGAAGCACTATTTGGTTCAGCTGCAATGATTGACGGTCAAATCGAGATTAAGGCTCCTAAATTAGCTGAAAACGGTGGCGCAGTGCCAATCGGTATCAAGTCTAAGTTAGAACTTGTAACTATTGCACTTTTCCAAGATGCAAATCCAAGAAGTGCTGTTGTAGTATTTGAAATGCCAGAGAATGGTGTTGCAGATCTTCAAACTAAAATAAAAATGAGAAAAACTGCTAACGTAACTGTTGTTGCAAAAGGTAAAGATGGCAAGTTATACTCAGGTGTACAAAAAGTAGAAGTTTCTATCGGTGGTTGTGGAGGTTGATTTAACCCCCGCAAATTGTCTGTATAAATAAAAATAAATAAAAAAAAGGATTATTATGAAAATTAAAGCAAAATTACAAAAAGATGCTACGGAAGTTAAGCTTTTACTTACTAGCCCGATGGTTGGTAAAGAAGAGTCTGAATTGAAAAAAGTTGAAGTAGATTATATTACTCACGTTACTGCTAAAGTAAATGGTAAAGTTGTATGGGAAGCTTCAACAGGACCATTCCTGTCTAAGGACCCTTACTTTATGTTCAACTTTAAAGGTGCTAAAGCGGGTGACGAAATTGTTATTGACACAATCAATAACAAAGGTAAAACTGAAACTGATAAAGCAGTAATCAAATAGTGTTTTCCCCATTTTTTGGGGACACTATTTTTTATATAAAATTCTTTTAAAGAATATAACTGGTTTGTAAAAGTACATACAAGCTATATTCTTCCGAGAATAAACTTAAAAAAGGAAATCTTATGTTTAAAAAAATGATTAATCCATTAATGGTAGCAGTAATTGCGATGCTTCCAATGACGGTTGCACATTCTTCAGAGACTCATAGCAAGTCTAAAGTTGCAGCTTCGGCAAAAACGGCTGATTTTGATTATAAATTAAAACCAAAGCAGGTTGGCAAAAATGTATGGTGTTTCTTTGGTGCGCTTGAGATGCCTACAAAAGAAAACGGCGGAAACATGTCAAACAGCTGTTTTATTAAAACAGATGACAGTTATGTACTATGGGACACAGGTCCGTCATATGTATTTGCTAAACAGGCATACAAAGCTGTGAGCAAGATTGCAGGCAAACTACCTGTTAAAACTATTATTTTAAGCCATGAGCACGATGATCATTGGTTAGGTAATAACTATTATAAAGAAACTTTTGGCGCAAAAATTGTAGGACCTGAGTCTGTGAATAAAAATTATAAAGCTGGTGATAAAACAAGAATGTTTGTAACTTTATCAGAAAATGCTATCAGAGGAACAAAGATTATTCCTGTTGATGAGTGGCATAAAGAGGTAATTAAGTTTACTATTTCTGGTGTAAATTTTGAATATGTACCGGTTGGTAATGGGCACTCTGTAGAGGACTATTTTCTATATATGCCGGATAATAAAATTATCCTTGCCGGTGACTTAGTTATGAACGGGAGAATTACATCAAACAGAGATGGTTCTGTCGAGGGTCAACTTGCAGCATTAGAGAGAATTAATTCAAAAGATTGGACTACGCTTGTTCCTGGTCATGGATTTATAATAGATAAAACTGCAACGGATGAGTCTGTGCAATACTTTACTCTAACAAAAGAGAGAGTGCAAAAAGCTATGGAAGACGGTATTGACAGTACAGGAATTGTTGAAGCGGTACCTCTTGTGGAGTTTAAAGATAAAGGCTTGTATGAGGCACTTCACGGAATTAACGTCTCTAGAGCATTTCAAGAATACGATATGGGTCTGTAATAGACGCAATATGACATTTGATTTGGCATTTTGTGCCAAATCATAACCACTTTATTAAAAAATCTCCTAAAATGAATCCAATAAAAATATTAATCTTACTTATTAGTTTACATCTTATTAGTTATGCCGAAATAATTGATATAAACCATATTAGCAGTGAAGCAAAGAAACAAAACAAGCAGCTATTGATATTCTTTCATATGACTCGCTGCGGTTCGTGTAAGAAGATGATAAAAAATTCCATTGAAGATTTAGAAATCAAAAAACAGATAGGCAAAGATTTTATTTATATAGATATGAATATCAATAATAGCGATAGCGTTGTATATAAAAATTTCAAAGGCTCTATCCATAACTTTGCAAGAAGTTTTAATATTTATCTTTATCCGACAACCATATTTATTGGGACGGATAACGAAGTTAAATATCACTTAGAAGGATACAGGGATAAAGATAAATTCTCGGCAGTTATTGAGTATGTTAGTACAAAATCATATAAAACTATGGATTTTGATTCGTTTCTTAACGAAAGAGATTTTAACAATTAGGATAAAACATCCTTTTCAAGCGCATAGAGTTCATACCTGATATACTTGAAATTTTCGCTATATTCGGCACTATAAAGTTTATATAACTCTTCCAATACTCTTGCAGACTCTTCCGCTCTTTTAAAATTGGCAATAATAATTGCAGATACATCACTACGATTCATTTCACTTTTAATTGACTCTCGAAGTACATCATTAACACTGTCACGATGTTTTAAAAGCTCTAAAGTATCTTTGATATTTGCTTTGTGTCTTAGCAGTTTTAGCCTGTGGGAGAGTTCTTTGTTGTTGTCTCGATATCTCATAATATCTTCAACAACCCTAATACCTTCTTTGAGGCGGTTTAGGTTTGCGTCAATCACCCGATAAAGTTCGGGTGAGAGTTGATTATTCATCTTTTCCAAATATACCAAAGAGTTGTAAAAGAGCAGTGAAAATATTTAAAAAGTCCAGATAAAGTGCAATTGCACCGTCAATAGGTGTTTCATATGCGCCTCTAATAATATTTTGAGTGTCATATGTAACCATAATACTAAAAAGTATAACAACAGCTCCAGAGATAACAACTGCCATTAAAGGGCTTCCCATGAAAATATTAATTATAGAGAAAACAAAGATAACAATCATAGCAATCATTAGCGGCTTGCCATATCCTGAAAAATCTTTAGTTGTTTTAATTGCATAGAAACTCATAGCACCGAATATTAAAGAGGTCATTGCAAAAGCATTTCCGACAATTGTTCCGCCGCCACTCATTCCTAATGTACGTGAAAGTAGAGGTGCAAGCATTAAGCCTGTCATAAAAACAAAGCCAAACATTACCATTAGGTTAATACCTGGTTTATGTTTTACAAAGTGCAGTCCAATTAAAAGTCCAATCTCTAAAATAAGCAGAGGGAAAAAATTAGCTGCAATTGTTCCAGCCATAGGCACGCCAACATAGGCGCCAACAGCACCAGCCATCATTGAAGCAGCAAAAAGCTTGTACGTTTCTTTTACAAAAGATACAATTTGTGCGTCACTCTTAGCATAAGTGCCAAAAGCAGATGCATTTTCTCTTGCGTAGTCACGATTATAAAGTCCCATATTTCTTCCTTATATATATGTAATACAAAATAAGTTACATATTTGTATATCTAGGAATTTTATATATAAAGAGTTAATAAATAGCAACACTGCAGTAGTATGTATCTATATAATAACAAAAAAAATCAAAAAAGTTCAATTACTTAACAGTTTGTGAAAACTTTCAAAACTCCCCCAGTAATTAAGAAATAAATAAGCGTTGTTTGCCTATAATTCCCCTCCACAAAACAAGCGAAGCGAAGTTTCTAGGTAAGCGATAGCGAACCGGAAAACAGATGCAAGAAGTTTCTTAAGTTTAGAGACTGAAGTAAGTTTTGAGATCATTGAAAACTAAGCAAGTAAATAGACTTTAATAACTAGAAATAGTTAGATTGGTCATTAATAAGTTTACTTAGAAATAACTAAAATAACAACAACCGTCTATTCTATTTATACCCAAT
>JBAZDX010000003.1:0-163679 GCA_041654255.1 Sulfurimonas sp. | reverse complement strand
TGACTGTTCCCGTTCTCTTTAGTTTGGCGGAAGATTTGACAAAGATGAAAGTGATAGTGAGTGTCGATGAAGCCGATATCGCCGATGTAAAAGAGGCTCAAAGCGTGGAGTTTAGCGTCGATGCGTATCCTCAAAAGACCTTTAAAGGAGTTGTAACACAGTTGCGCCTAAACTCGCAGATAGTCAACGGTGTTGTCACCTACGACGCCGTTGTAAATGTGCAAAATTCAGAGCTGCTGCTTCGCCCTGGGATGACCGTTTTTGCGCATATCGTCACCGATGTCATAAAAGATGCGCTTGTCGTCCCAAATGCGGCACTCCGCTTTACTCCGCCGATGCAAAAAAGAGATGCCACGGGCGAACATGTGTGGATTTTGAGAGAGAACAAACCGATTAAAGTTGCACTAAAAGTCGGAAAAAGCGACGGAAGTTTTAGTGTTGTAGATAGTGCGGAACTAAGCGAGAGAGATGCAGTTTTGGTGGGAATCAAAGAGCGATGAGAGAGCAAAAGTATGTCATAGAGCTTCAAAATGCCACAAAATCATACGGAGAGGCGGAAGCAAAAACATTTGCCATGCAAAGCGTAAATCTTCAAGTAGAGCATGGAGAGTTTTTGGCAGTCATGGGTCCAAGCGGTTCGGGAAAGTCAACCACCATGAACATCATCGGCTGTTTGGATACGCTCAGTAGTGGGGAGTACCTTTTTGAGGGGGTCAATGTCGGTTTGCTCTCGCAAGACCAGCGTGCGCTTTTGCGCAGAAACTACATCGGATTTATTTTTCAGGGGTTCAACCTGCTAGGAAAAACAACCGCTATTGAAAATGTCGAGCTTCCGCTTCTTTACCGTGGTTATGGCATGCATGAAAGAAGAGAGATGGCGATGGAGGCACTCAAAAGTGTGGGGCTAGAACATGTCGCACACCACACACCCGCCGAACTCTCAGGCGGACAGCAGCAAAGAGTTGCCATCGCCAGAGCCATCGTGACAAATCCGCTTATTTTACTCGCAGATGAACCAACGGGCAACTTAGATACTGCAAAAAGCATCGAGATTATGGAGCTTTTACGCTCTTTTAACCAAGAAAAAGGGATTACCGTTTTGATGGTAACGCATGAGATGGATATGGCAAAGTACGCTTCAAGAAGAGTGTTTTTCAGAGACGGAAGCATAGAGAAAAGCGAAGAGGATAGTTTATGATTTGGAACGCTTTTTTACTAGCCCTTCGTGAGATTCGCAGAAGTGCTTTGCGCTCCGCACTTACAACGCTTGGCATCGTCATAGGCATAGCCTCTGTTATCGCTATGGTTATGCTTGGCGACGCTACGACGGCTTACATCACACAAAGTATCTCAAAACTTGGGACAAATATGCTGATCCTTGTTCCAGGACAAAAACAGCAAGGTCCGCCGGCAACAGACTCCACGGCAAGAAGATTTACGCACAGCGATATTGAAGCCCTCAAAAAAGAGCTTGCAAACACACGTGGCGTTGCACCTGTGGGCTCAAGCCAAATGCAAGCTGTTTATGGAAACAAAAACTACGCAACAACAGTGGATGGAAGCGACAACGACTATTTTGTTGTCAAAGATTGGGTTTTTGCCTCTGGAAGAGAGTTTTCGCCCATAGAGCTTCAAAATGGAAAAGCGGTGTGTGTCATCGGCGAGACCATACGCAAAGAGCTTTTTGGTGCGCTAAATCCCGTTGGAGAGTCCATCCGCCTTGAGAGTTTTTCATGCGAGGTTGTCGGTTTGCTTGAAGCAAAAGGTGCGGCAATGTTTGGGATGGATCAAGATGCCATCATCGTCACGCCCATCCGTATGTTCCAAAGACGCATCAGCGGAAACAAAGAGATTGCAAGGGTAATCATCTCGGTAAACTCCTCATCACAGATAGAGAGTGTCAAAGAAGCCGTCATCTCTCTTATGCAGGAGCGCCGCAAGGTAAGGGCGGGAGAAGAGAATGATTTTAATCTCCACGATATGCGTGAAATGGTGCAAACCCTCTCCTCCACAACGCAGATGTTGACACTTCTGCTTGGAGCCGTTGCAGCGATTAGTCTGCTTGTAGGCGGCATAGGCATCATGAATATTATGCTAGTCTCAGTCACAGAGCGAACTCGTGAGATAGGCATAAGGCTCGCCATCGGTGCGCTTGAGAGAGAAGTTTTACTCCAGTTTTTAGTCGAAGCGATAGTTCTCTCCTCCCTTGGCGGTGTTTTGGGCATCATTATCGGTGTCGGTGCGGGAGTGGGCATATCGTTCTTTTTCGATTTGCCGCTTATATTTAACACTTTTATCGTCATCGTTGCGTTTTTGTTCTCAACGATGGTCGGCGTACTATTTGGCTATTTTCCCGCCAGAAAAGCTGCACGACTAAACCCTATCGAGGCGTTGAGGCATGAGTAGGGTTGGAGAGAAAAATTTTGAATCGATAAGAGTGTTTGGCACTCATTCTCCACAGGAGCGTGGGGAAATTATTTGTATTTTTTATCTATCTCTTAACTGTTTTGCAATTTTTTGATGATATTTTTGAGTTCCTCAAAATCTTCATTTTTGTATCAAAACAAGACAATAAAGGTGTATTTTATTTTTTATTTTAGCAATCAAAAAACAAAATACACCCCTAAAAATAGGACTTTCTACTATTTTGTTTTCTATTTTTTATAAATTTTATTTTTTATTTACCAAAAAATAAACCATATTTCTTTTTTCTCCATCTCGGTCTATTTCACTATCGTTATACATTTTATAAACAATTTTTCTAAGATAACTTATATCTAAATCCTCAACTCTTTTATGTATTTCAGATATTTTACTTCTAGGGTGCAATTTTAAATCTTCTATAATCAAAGCTCGTAAATGAGGCTCTTCCATGGTTTTCAAACTCGGTTTTAAATCATGTTCTGCAGAAGATAATATCTTGCTGTTCACCATATACATCAAACCTTTTGTTTTTCCCTCTGTTAAAAGTATATTTTTATTTACAAGATTATCAACCCAATTTCTCAATCTATCATCGCCATTTAATTGTAAAATTTTTGCCAACTCATAACCTGAAATTTTTTTGTATCTAACGATAGCACCAAGGGCAATGATTTCTTTTTGATTTATCTCATAATGTTTTGCCAGATAATCTAAAATTTGTAAAATTTCATTATCAATTATTGAGGAATAAATGGTTACTTGAACATAGTTTATATCACTTTCGATTTTTGGGTACCTTTTGCCGTCAAGACTTAGTTTTTCATAGATAAGGTCATATCCGCTGCCTTCATTTTCCATCAACTTTAAAGCTTTGAAAGTGTCAATTAAGTGAGGATTTCTTCTATGCACTTGATGAAGTATATTGTCTTTAGTGATTCCAAGCGGCAGTCCTCCTGGATTTTTTATCTCCAGTCTATCCTTATAAACCAATATAAATATGTCTCCCGATATTGTGTAAGATTTATGTACAAACGCATTTACAAGCAATTCCCTAACTACATCTTTTGCATAGTGTCGTATCTGTTTTCTAAACATTCCATCAGGCAACTCAAAACTATAGTTTAACTCCACAGCCTCTTTTTCTATCTCCAATAAAAGTTCTTTTGGATTGTATTGATTTAAACTCCAGTCAACTTTTCTAATCTTTTTTTCATCTTCATCATAAACTATATATTGCACAGTTATTGGGTAGTTTAACTTTGAGCGTTGTTTAAAATTTCCAAGCCATAAAATGCCAAGATTTGTCAAAAAATCATTTTCAGTTAGTCTATAATATTCCAAAATATCTAAATCAGTTTGATTTTTTATAAAGTCACTTACTCTGTCAGAGCCTCTAATTTCACTAATGAAATTTTCTATATTTTCAAGTTCGAGTTGTGAAATATGTGTTTTTGTAGCTACAAGCTCCCACTGAAAAGCACCTTTTTCATGAGCCAACCTTGTAAGTTCTTCACCTTTTACGGGCGTACACTCATCTCCGACTCTTACAAATACTCTTCCTTCACTTGTTGTTGCGATGGTTTTCATAGATGGATAAATTTGGATTATAAAGTATTCTCCACCGTTTTCATGCGTCTTGATTTCTGGATTTACAAGCCCTACGCTATCAGTCAAACTTCGCAATGTTTTGATTACCGTATTCATCTCATCTTGATTTATTTTCTGCTCTTTTGGAGGTAGTTTTTCTTTATCTTCAATTCCTAAAAACAAATAACCACCCTGAGCATTTGCCAAACATACGCAGGTTTTAGCTAAATCTTTTAAATCTGCAGTTTTACCTATTACTTTTTTAAGGCTTTTGTACTCTATGGTGCTGTTTTCATATTTTTGTATGTTCATTTATTCCCCTCCACAATCTTAATCTCATCTTCACTCAGCCCATAAAGCTCATACACCATTTTATCTATCTCTTTGTCGGTTTTGGTTATCTCTGTTTTTAGTTTACATGTAAGGGCTTTGTCGTTTTCAAAGATGGCTTGCCACTCTTGTTTGAAGTTGCGCTCTGCTAGTTTGTCGACAAATTTTAGTTTGAGGGCTTTTGTGTACTCTGCTACAAACTCCTCAAATGTCAGCTCTTCAAAGTTTTGGAGTTTTTTTGTGAGTTTTTCGAGTTTTAGTTCGTTTAAAAAGTTTTGTTTTGTCTCTTGGAGGTTTTTGTTTAACTCCAGCATTTTGTCTGCTTTTTGGATGAATGGCTCTTGTTCGCTTTCTAAAATTTCTTTAAAAGGAAATTGTCTCAAATCATTCAAAATAACTTTTGGAAACATTTGTCTAACTGACTTTGCGGTATTTTTCATAAAATAATAAGACATTAAAGAGCTATTCAAAATTAGAACAATATATTTTAAAGCTATGCTTTTGTTTTCTTTTTCAATGATGCAGATATTGCTCATATTAAACAAAAATATTTCTTCTGAATATGTTGCAATAATACTATTTGGATATTTTCCGGTAATCTCTCGTATGATAATTTTTTTGCCATCAAATAGATTAAAAGTTCGAGGTGCTGCTAAATGTTCCCCATATCTTAAATAAAGTCCATTCCAAGAAATGAAGTATCTTCCAACATCTTTGCCATCAAGATATTTAAAAGTTTCATCATCGAACTTATAATCATAATCATATATACGATTCTTCACATCATCAGCATTTTGCTGTGGATTACCTTTTCCTTTTTCATAAGCTTTTAATCCAGCTTTAATTTGTACAATTGAATCAAGAATCACGGAATTTTTTTGTAATTTCTCAATTAATTGTGAACTTTCATCATCTGAAAAAACTCTAAATTCAAAACCTTCATTATTTAAAAAATCATTTTGCTTTTTTGTGTGAGAAAGTACAAATTCAGTACCTTTACTGAGCAATACAGAAATATCATCTGCAATAATAGTTGATTTATTTGCAATTAAAATAATCGTTTCAACACTCACATTTTCAAAAGAGTAACCTGATAAATTTATAATTTTATTCACTTGAGTGTTATCTAAAATATACTTTCTCAGTCCTTGACCTGAATATACCATTAACCAAGCATTTGGAACAATTAAACCATAAAAGCCATTTTGTGACAGTAATTTAATGGCTTGTTCCATAAATAAAAGATATGTGTTTATTTGATAATTTGCTGATTGATATTTTTTGATATAGTAATCTTTTTCATATTGATTCATATTTTCTCTTGCAAATACATACGGCGGATTTCCAATCACAACATCAAACCCACCCTGCGCAAAAACCTCAGGGAACTCTGCATGCCAATCAAAGGCGTTTGGTACTACCGTTTTATCGTCTATGAGGGAGTTTCCTACTTTTATCTTATTTGCTAGTTTTGTAAGAGGTCTGCCTTTTTTTGCTGTGCGTAGCCACAAGCTTAGTCTTGCTATCTCAACTGCGCCCTCGTTTATGTCCACACCGTAAAGGTTGTGTTCTAGCACCTCTTTTTCTACTTCGTAAGAGGCAAACAAATCGCCCATAAGGGCTAGGTCGTTTTGGAGTTTTTTATGCTCTTTGAGCAAATATTCTAAGGCTTGGTTGAGAAACGCTCCGCTTCCACATGCAGGGTCTAGGATTTTTAGATTTAAGAGCCACTCTTTGTAGAGGAGCAAATTATCTTTGATTTGTTGCTCTGCTTTGGTCGGGTTTTTAGGGTTTTTGGGCGAGACTAAAGTCTCACTTCCTATGGATAGAGACTCTCTTTTGTCTTCACATAACTTGCCCAAAGTGTTTTGCACGATGTACTCGGTGATGTAAGCAGGAGTGTAAAACACACCGTCTTTTTTTCGTTTAGATTGCTTTTTGTCAAAGTCGTTGTTCAAAAGCTGTGCACTTATCTCTTCTAGTTCGCTGATGGAATTCTCAAAAATATGTCCTAAAATGTTTACGGAGATGTCGCTTCCAAAGTTGTAGGCAGAGAGGATTTTTGCCCGTGCATCAAGCACTTCATCATCAATGACAAGTTTGTTAAGCAACTCATCTTCTGCAAAAAGTCCGCCGTTATACATGGTGATGTCTAGGTCTTCATCCCCTGCATTTATGGCTTCAAAATAAACTTTGTACGAATCATAAAGTGTGAAAGTTTTGACAAGCTTTTTCACCTCTTTTTGTTTTTGGATAATTGTGCCGATGGTGTTTTTTGGTAAAAGGTCGGTGTCTTCGCCAAAGAGTATAAAAACAATGCGGTCGATGAGTTTTTGCGTTGCGTTTAAAAGGGAGAGTTTATCTAACGGAGGTGGGACTTCAGTCCCGCTTAATGGCGGGGTTAAAACCCCACTTCCAAAATTGTTTTTTAAAATATTTTCAAAAAGTTTTGTTCTAAAAATCGTGTAATCTTTGTAGAGTTGATTTGAGATATCTTGCTCAAAGTTGAGTGATTTTTCTTTTATGGTTTGTGGAAGATTTTTGCTGATGCTCTCATAACTTAAAATTGTGTGAAGCTTTTTAAAGCCCTCATAGTCAAGGTCAAAAAGAAAAAACTGCTCGTACGCCGTGGCTTTGTCAAAATAAAATCTTAGTTCGTTGAAGTTGGAAACTATGACATATTTTGCATCGTTGTTGTGTTGCAGGTAGCCAAAAGCTTGTCGCACCGCACTCTCTTCACGGTTATATTTTTTGTCCAAATCTTTGGTTTTTTGGTCTTTTAGCTCTATGACTGCTACTACTTTGTCATCAACTAAAAGCGCACCGTCTGCTTTTTGTCCGTTTGTCTCATTCTTTTTTTCACGTTCTAGCGTGTAGTGTTCGTCAGCGGAGCGGGTTTTAGAGATATAACCGAGGCAGTTTTCAAAGATATCTTCCAAAAAACCGTCTTGATAATCAGTCTCTATCCATGAAGAGATTTTCTCTTTTTTAGCTAAAAAGTTTTTGTACTTCTGCCATCTCTTTTCTATGAGTTTTTCATCTTGCTTTTGTATAAAATCGTTAAGTACTTTTTGACCGAAAAGTTGTTGCATACCATTTTCCGTTGTTTTATTGTTGCTTGTATCTTAGCTTATACTTGCTATGTAAATTGTTAAACTTTTGTCAAATACTTTATGGACTAATGCAAAATCTTTGAATGCAAGTTAAATTAAGCTAGAATAATAGACAAGAGCTGTAAAAGAGGATTTACCGCCTCTTTATGATGCAATCAAAAAAATAAAAACAGACTGTCATAGCTAACACAGCAAAACCCTTTAAGAAAAGCAGTTTAAAAAATCGCTTCTAAACTGCCTAAAAAATAATCATAAAATCGCCTATCTTTACCCATGTAACTGCTAAAATTTTGACATATTTGAGAGATTGGAGTGTCAATGGAAGCATTACAAAAAGCATACGATGCAAGAGCTAAAAAACTGAACAAAGTTGAAGAGACAAAAGCGCTTAAAACTCCAAAAGAGGCGTTTGCGATGTTGGAACACTATGCAAAAGAGGGCTACGCATCCATCCAAGATGAAGACAAAAACTACTTCTTAAAATGTTTTGGCATCTATGACAAAGACTCACAAACGCCACAAAAATTTATGATTCGAGTACGCATTACAGGCGGCTACTTAAACGCTCTTCAAGCCAGAGTTTTGGGCGAAATCGCACAAGAGTTTGGAGAGGACTACATCGACATCACAACCCGTGCGCAGATAGAGTTGCGCTACATCGACATCAAAGATATACCGACAATTTTTGAGCGCATGCGAGAGGTGGGGATAAGCTCCTACCAAACAGGCGTGGACAACTTTAGAAATATTGTAACCGATCCGCTAGATTGTGACGGGTTTGATAATGTTTTGCCCTCATATGAGCTTTTGAGAGTTTTAGAGAGTAGGTTTTTACATAACCATGAGTGGATTTCGGCACTTCCTAGAAAATTTAACACGGCTATTACAGGTTCTATCTCAAACAGATGTAACGCTTTTAGCCATGACTGCTGTTTTGTTTTAGCGCAAAAAGATGGGCTTTATGGTTACAACATGTATCTTGGCGGAAAAGTCGGCAAAGTGGCAAAGGGTGCGGATATTTTTCTGCTGCCTCATGAAGTGCCGGTAGCATATAACTCTATCATTGACATCTTTAGAAGATTTGGTTTTAGAGACAACAGAAACAAAAACCGCCTCTCTTTTCTTATTGAAGCAGTCGGGATGAGCGAGATAAGCAGCGCAATAAGAGAAAATGCAGGGGTTGATTTTGCTACTGCGGGCGAGACTATGACAAAGCTTGATTTTAATGATCCAGACCATGGAAAAGTGCAGCTGAGGGATGGAACATTCGGTGTTCATATGGTTGTTCCTGCCGGAATTTTTAGCGGAAGTGATTTGA
Organism: Sulfurimonas sp.; assembly: GCA_041654255.1. Classification (GTDB taxonomy): domain Bacteria; phylum Campylobacterota; class Campylobacteria; order Campylobacterales; family Sulfurimonadaceae; genus Sulfurimonas. Next base: position 154,907 of record JBAZDX010000003.1, on the reverse strand, counting down.
TAGATGTAGCAGACATGAGCGAGAAGTTTGGAAGCGGCGAGATTCGTTTTGACATTGAGCAGAGCCTCTATATTTTCGGTGTAAAAGAGGTAAACTCGCTATTATCTGAGCCGCTCTTTAAAAAATACAGAAGTGTAGATTCGCTTTATAAAAATCATCTTATCGCATGTGCAGGCTCGCAGCACTGCTCTTTTGGAGTTATAGAGAACAAAAGCGATGCGATAAATATGGCGGAGTATCTACAGAAAAAAGTGCCGATAGCCGATGGAAGAGTAAGGATGTACTGGTCAGGGTGTGTTAAAGGGTGCGGTCTTCATGGGCTCGGAGATATTGGTTTTGAGGGGTGCAAAGTAAAAATAGACGGTGAAATGGAGGGAGCTGTAAATATTTCACTTGGCGGAAAAATTACAAGCGAAGGGCTTGAGGGATACACAGTCATAAAATCTGCTCCTCTGCGACATGCACATCTTTTTGTAGAGAGTTTAATGCTTGAATATAAAAGAGTTAAAAATCCGTTTGAAAGTTTTGAGCAGTTTAATGAGAGGGTTTTAAAACTCTACACACCTCAGGCAATAGGCTTTGTTATGAAACTCGGAGCATACTTAAGAGAGAAAAATATCGACATCGAGATAGGTTTTAGCGAGAAAATAAATAGTGGAAAAAATGAAGAGTTTGAGGTTTTTGAGCTGGGACGCAAACTCTACTATAAACTCGCAGGACGCGAGGCATACTCGGCGTATGATAGATTTACAAATACGCTTAAAAATGAGAAATTACAAAATATCCGCTCGTTTGTGCCAAATGCAGATGAAAATTTAGCGTTGCTGTGTGAGAGGATTTTAGATACAAAAGAGCAGCGCAGAGCGGTTGTTTTTTCGGAAATTTCAGAGTTAATAGCTCTTTAATTTCTGCTCTTTTAAAAGTTATACGTAAACTGCGCAACAAAGCCTAAAGCATTCTCGTCTGTTATGTAGCTGTTTTTGCTTACCGCCTCTTTTATGTAGCTTCCGCTCATAAAGTAGCCTATACCAAGCAGCAGGTCGATACTCTTGGAGTATTTATAAGTTCCAAAGATATCTATCTCATCACCGTAGTGGTCGTTTTGCATAGAAGCAATCGTATAACTAAGCCATTTGTTGCTCTGTTCGTGGGCATAAAATTTATGATACTCAAGTTTGATATTTGTTTTTGGATTCGGCGTAAAAACAGTAAAAAGCTCATAATCTTTGAGATTGCTCCACTGCATAAGGTTTAATCTTCCGTAGTACTTATCGCTCGCACCAAATACGGCGTCAAACGTCTCATTCTCTTTTGTGTTTGGATTGTCACCGCTAGCAAAGGAATATCCAACTCCAAGACTTGTGTTTATCTCTTTAAAGTTGTAACCGCCCTCGGCATGGTAGCCGACCCCGTCTATGGAAACTTTTTCATTGTTGAGTTGTATATAATCGCCAAAAGATTTTATATATGTCATATCATAAAAGAAGCTCTCCAAATCGGTGTCATAAACCCTTCCTCCTGCGTAGTAGCTCTCAAGAGAGTTATAAACCTCATTTTTCTTATCGTTTATTTTATAGGATAAAATCGGCTCAAACGCGGCATCTTTTTTATAAACATAGTGTCCGTACATTCCGGCACCGTGGTATCCGTGACGATGGTTTAGGCTAAAATCATCTGGGTCGTGAAGCATAGTCGCGCCGTAGAAAAAGTCTAAAAAGTTATCTCCATCTTTTAGAGAAACTTTGATAGCATCCCAGACCCATTTTCCGGAGTTTTTCCACTCTCCTGGACCGTAAACTCTTGCATCTCCGTAACTGATACTTTGTCTTCCTGCAGTAACGGTAATGTTAGCGTTTTTATACTCAAGATATGTTTTACTTAGTTCAAAACTATCTGTTTGAGTGCTGTTAACCTGCCCAAACTCTTTGTTATACCAGTCACTGCTCTTAAATCCCCAGTCGATTACTCTGGCATCTTGCATAGAGACTTTTGCACTCCAGTTATCGTTAAACTTATATGCAAGCCCAAGTTGAACTCTTGTCATAAGATAACTGTCATGAGCCTCTCCGACTTTAGGATTTGTTCCGTAATACTTCTCGTTCATATTGTCAAAACTCTCATAGCGAAGCCTTACTTGTCCCTCATAGTCAAAATCAGCACTGAGATAAGATGTTGCTAAAAGAGCCGATAGTTGTAAAATATATAGTTTTTTCAAAATAGTTCCCCAATATTAAATTTAAAGTGTTGTTTAGTTATAAAATAAAATATATAACGATAGATAAATAGTTCTCTTTTAAGACTACCAAATACCTAAAATGATGTTTTTCGGTTTGCAAAAAGCAATAACTTCCATATCTATTTGCAGTTTTAAATCATCAAACGCATCTATCGGCATGGTTGAGCAGATTCACTTTGTCATCTTTTTGATAGATCGCATCTCCATCTAAAACAAGTACGCTAAAAGTACTTTGAAGAGCTTCTATGGAGATATGGGTAATCTCATCTACACTTTTTATCTCCTTGATAATCCCTTCTACTCTATTCATTTACTTTGCCTCCCTTTAATTAACCACAAAACCATATGATTGCATAATTGTTTGTGCCTCTTTTGTATCCATAAAGTTATAAAACTCTTTCGTTAGTGGCTTGTTTGCCCCAACTTTTGTAATTCCATACCCTTGAAGTAGTGGTTGATGAAGATTTCCATCTATGAGGTGAAAATTAGGATGCTCACTTTTTGCAATAGTCGGTGCAAGTGCCAATGAATATGCGATTACTCCGATATCGGCTGCACCGCTTTGTATAAATTGTGTTGTTTGAGAGATATTTTCCCCTAAAACCAATTTTGACTCAACCTCTTTATAGATACCGATACTCTGCATCGCTTGTTTTGCTTTTTCTCCGTAAGGTGCATGGGAAGGGTTAGCAATAGCGATTTTTTTTACCCAAGGCTCTTTCATGTTGTCAAACCCTTTTTTTGGATCAAAATTCGGATTTTTACTCCAAATAACGATTCTCCCTTTTGCATAGAGTTTTGGTTCTGTCGTAACAAAGCCACCTTTGTAAAGATCTTCAACAAATGCCTCATTTGCACTAAAATAGATATCGTAAGGTGCACCGTTTTCTATCTGGTGCATCCCTTTTCCGGAAGAGCCATAAATCGTCTCTACTTCATCTTTTGGATGTTCTTTTAGAAATTTTGCTTTCACTTCATCAAGAGCAAACCGTAAATCGGCAGCTGCAAAAACTGTGATCTTCTCTGCAAACAAACTCATACTTAAAATCATTAAACCTAATATTATTTTTTTCATCTTTAATCCTTAAAATAGATAGTTTAGCTCAAGACGAGCATCCAACGAATCCGCATCAACTTGTTTTGTATCGTTGTATCCTAGTCTTAAACGCCATTGCAGATCTACAAACGAAGGAATATTTTGAACAAATCCGGCATAGTAGTAGTTTTCGTCATAATAGCCTTTTGCCTCATCTGCATCGGTATGAAGAGCGGAGAGCTGCATGTACACATCTTTATAAACACCTGTTTTATTTCCGTTTATAGTTAATTTAGCACGATAACTTTTTGTATTTGCTACCCAGTTGTATCGTGCCATAGAACGAGTGTATCCTGCCGTTGGAAATCCTCTCCAAGGAGTGATAAGGTCTGCTTCATCAAAAACTTGCGAATAACCTAGGTTAAGAGTATAGTTTTTGTATTTACCGACAAGACGAGCGGCTATCATTTGGCTATCAAGTGAGTTTGGATCTTTGTATCCGGTTGGCGTTGCATCATAAGCTGCCCCGCCGATAGCTCCCGCGCCGTTATCAAACTGTTTTATGTATCTTACACCCGGCGAGAGTGAAAAGCCGTCAAGATTTATCTTATAGTTTGCTTCAGCCATCACTTCAGAGATTAGCTCAGGAACGGCATAAAAAGAAGCATCTAGTTGAAGATTTTCGATTGACTTGTTGTGCACATCTCCGACGATCAAAGGCTCATCCTCTTTCCCAACAGCTTTTAATTTTGTGTATGTTAAGCCTTGATGCATCGCTGTGTCATCGTTTTGATCCCATGTAGGCTTGAGTTCTGAAGATGAGCTAGCATCTCCGTATGCCAAAACAGAGTGATTGTCGGTATGCCCGCGAAGCTTCTCTTCTGTTAAATAGGCGATTTTTATATCCGTACTAGGCGCTGCTTTTGTTTGTAATGCTACACCGTCAAAAGTGTTTGGTATCATTTTTGTGTCGTTTGAAGAGACATAAAAAGTATCGACTAGTTGGCGACCGAAACGAATCTCTGTTTTCGTTAAACCTTTGTAGCTTATGTAGGCTTGACCCAAAACAGTCATAGATTTACCGCCGCCGTTTATATAGTCATAGCGACTAAGCAGGTCGTAAGCGGGCTTTAGTTTATCTACCGGGTCTTTGTCCTCGTCAAAGAAGGCTTTTGAGTAGTACAGAGCTGTCGTAAAATCAAAATCTTTTAGCGTAGCGCTTTTGTAAACAAGCGAACCGCCGATAGCGCTTACGATATGAGAGTCTTGCGTCGCCGTCTCTTTTTCCCAATCATACAAAAATGTATTTGAGCGAAGTCTGCCATAAAACATACCCTCTTGAAACATCTGTGAGATATTATCAACGGATGCAGGCTGCTTATTGTAAGCAACCTGATAATTTGCCTTCAATGATTGTTTAGGCAGAGCTTCATCTGCATTCATAACTGATACTGCGAGCAGTGCAACAACCGCAGCGATACTTAATTTACTGTTTTTATTCATAATCTTTCCTTTAATGTAATTTTTCTTTGTTATACTTTTATCGCTTCTTCCAAAGCATTTGTCTTGCAGTTGCCGCTGCAAGGCTCTTTGTTTTTATTTTCTAACACTTCCTCCAAATTTTAATTTCGTAATATTTTAAATTATATAACGCATGCTTTTTTAAAACTACCATCTGCCTAAAATGATGTTTTTCGGTTTGCAAAAAGCAATAACTTCCATACCTATTTGCAGTTTTAAATCATCAAACGCATCTATCGGCATGGTTGAGCAGACGGTTTTTTCGCCATTAAGCTCGACTACAACCTCTGCGTTAAAACTGTCACGATTGATTCTGATGACTTTTCCGATAAAACTGTTTAGGTCGCTTTTTTTAAGCGTGGTATCACTGCTTATTGTTAGAGCATTTGCTTTAAAGAGAGCATATACTTCGCTGCCAATTTCAATTTCAAGACTATGGAGTGAATCATTCGTAATAATCGCCATTATTACATCCTTACCGCTAAGTTCAAGAAATATTTCGCTCTCGATTAGACCTTTTTGAATCTTTACAACCTTGGCTTTAAGCTGATTTCTTGCACTTATGCGGACATTTAAACTTTTTAAAAGAGTAAAGTGACCATTTTTTTCATTAATGCGTTTTGATAGATTGTTTAAAAATTGCTGATGCTCTTCTTTTAAAATTTCATAACTCTCTATCAGCTCTTTGGCATAGTCTGTTAGATGTGTTCCGCCGCCGCCTTTGCCGCCTTTTAGGCTGGTTACAAGCGGATGTTCTGAGAGATTGCTCATTGTGTCTATTGCATCCCAAGCCGCTTTATAGCTCATCTGCATAGCTTTGGCAGCCTTTGTAATGGAACCAAACTTGCCGATGTTAATCAGAAGCTCTATTCGACCTTGGCCAAGAAAATTATGTTCGGATTTGCTTATCCAAAAACGACCTTGAACGCTGTTTTGCATTTAAAATCCCTAAACTATTGATACCGAAGTATAATAAAATATATAACGTTTGTCAAGCGTATAAAAATGAGATATTGCTTTTTTTCAAAGCAAAACAAAAGCCAATTTTAAGTACAATTCGCGTAATTTTAATAAAGGAATTGCATGGCTAACAAACGGGTATTGGTTAAGTTTTCAGGCGAAGCTCTTGCAGGTGAAGCAGGTTATGGAATTGACACAAAAATTTTAAACTACATCTCCCAAGAAATCAAGTCTTTGGTGGAAGCCGGTATTGAAGTCGGTATTGTTATCGGCGGCGGAAACATTATTCGTGGGGTAACTGCGGCTCAAGATGGAATTATCAAAAGAACTTCCGGTGATTACATGGGAATGTTAGCAACTGTAATCAACGGCATAGCAATGCAAGAAGCTTGTGAACATGCGGGACTTCAGGTTCGTATGCAAACAGCAATTAAGATGGAACAGATAGCTGAGCCGTATATAAATCGCCGAGCGGTTCGTCATTTAGAAAAAGGCAGAGTTGTTATTTTTGCAGCCGGAACCGGAAACCCATTTTTTACAACAGACACGGCAGCAACGCTAAGAGCAGTTGAAATAGGCGCAGAAGTTATCATAAAAGCTACAAAAGTTGACGGTGTTTATGATAGAGACCCAAACAAATTCAGTGATGCCGTAAAACTACCTGAATTGACGTATGAGCAAGCGTTAAGCGATAATATTAAAGTGATGGATGATACGTCAATTGCCTTGGCAAAGGACAATTCACTTCCTATTTTAATATGCGATATGTTCAAAAAAGGCAATCTTTTGGATATTATAGCAAACGGTAATATGCAAAACTGCTCAATAGTTAGATAATCTTAAAGGAGACAAAATGAAAGTAGAAGTACTTACAGCAAAAATTTTAGACAATAACCCGAACATGGATCGTTATCAGCTGGCGATAGCTGTTGCAAAAAGAACAGATGAGCTTTTAAACGGTGCAACAAGCAAACTTAATGTTTCAAAAAAAATTAAAGTAGCTGATTTAGCGCTTATGGAAATAGCTGAGGGCCTTATAATAATAAAAGGCTTTGTTGATATAAAAAAGTAATAAATTGGGTCAGAGTCAAGTGGATATTCAAAGAGTTAAACACATAGACAGTGTTGACTTGGCAACAGAGTATCTTTTTACTCAAATCCCTCCAAGCGAAACTTTAAATAAAGCGTTACAATACTCTAAAATAGCTCATGAAAAACAGTTTAGAAAGAGTGGACAGCCCTACGTAATCCACCCTATTTTAGTTGCAAGCATCGTATCCTCAATAACAAATGACGAATCAATGGCAGTAGCGGCGCTCCTTCACGATGTAGTAGAAGATACACTCGTAAATATAAATGAGATAAAAGAGCTCTTTGGAGCCGACGTTGCACATCTTGTTGAGGGTCTTACAAAGATTGACTCTATCAGAGATGCTGAGCTTATTCCCTCCAACTCAAATGAAAAACTAGTCGTCTCGGCACTCTCATTTCGAAAAATGCTCTTAGCGAGCATAAAAGATGTCAGGGTTTTGGTTGTAAAACTTTGCGACAGACTTCATAATATGCTAACTCTTGATTCACTCTCAGACTACAAGCAGGAGCGAATAGCCGAAGAGACGCTTGTTGTTTACGCGCCAATCGCACACAGACTCGGTATCTCTTTTTTGAAAAACTTATTAGAAGATTTAAGCTTCTCATACCTTTTTAAAGAAGAGAAGCAGCAAATAGACAGTTATTTCGATACAAACTATCATGCTATTGAGATGAAACTTGATGAGTTCAAAGAGTCAATCAACAAAATATTGGTCCAAAACGGTTTTTGCGAGGATGATTTTGAGATACTCTCCCGTGTAAAACACAAATACTCAATATATTTGAAAATGCAGAGAAAAGGTGTAGGCATAGAAGAGGTTTTGGACCTTTTGGCGGTAAGAATATTAACAAGCGATCCTGTCAAGTGCTACAATATTTTAGGGCTTATTCACCTCAATTTTCAACCGCTCTCTTCAAGATTTAAAGATTATATTGCAGTGCCAAAAGATAATGGTTACAGAACTATTCACACGACAGTTTTTTATGATACTGCCATTTTTGAAGTTCAAATCAGAACATATGATATGCACAAAACAGCCGAGCTTGGTGTTGCGGCACATTGGAAATATAAGAGCGGCGGAAATGACAATATTAAATTAGATTGGCTGCACAATCTCGGTTACCAGAATGAGTCGGTTGAAGATTTTTATGATTTGATAAAAAATGACCTCTACAGCGAGGATATATCTGTTTTTTCACCAAAGGGAGGGGCATTTACACTTCCCAGAGGCGCTGTTGTACTTGATTTTGCATACGCGGTTCATACTCATGTCGGAAACCATGCAAGGTCGGCGCTTGTCAATAAAACAAAAACATCACTTTTAAATGAGCTTCATAACGGCGACATTGTAAAAATAGAGGTTGATGAGAACAGTATTACTAGATGCAGCTGGATTGATGCCGTTAAAACATCAAAAGCAAAAACAAATATGAAATATATCTGTAACGCCAGAGTTAGAGAGATAGACTCAAAAGTAAGCGTTAATATTGTTGCAACAGCTATGAACTTAAACAGTTCAAGGGTAGAGGAGTGGTTTGAGAAAAACAACCATGACAAGAGAGCCGCCGTAGCTACCGATATAGAGCAATTTCGTGACGTAATTTATAAGTACATAATTGAGATTAGCCAAAACAGCCGTTTTAAAGGATTCCTTTCCAAGCATAGATTTAAGTTAAAACAGTATAGCTTTAGAGGGCTTGAGATATATAGCGCATCAAATGTTAATGATGTGGTGTTTGACTACTGTTGCCATCCAAAAACAGGTGATGAGGTTATGGCATTTTTAGAGAAGGGAAAAGCACACGTACATCATAAAATGTGCAGTACCGCTTCAAAAAAATTAGAAGCAAAAGAGCCTATGGTGTTTGTCAGATGGGAAAAGTTAAGTATCTATAATTACAATATGATTGTTTCACTTCACAGCGGTGTCGGCACATTGGCAGAGTTTTTAAATTTTTTGGCAAAACTAAAAATAGATATAAATCAGATAGAGCTTGGAAAAAACAGAAGCGAATCTACCAGGTATTGTGAGATAGGATTTGAGTCAAAAGAAGCGGATATTAACTCACTTCGTGCTAAAATCGAACAAAAAATAAAAGTCATACATCTTATCCGTACCGATGATGCTTATAGATAGAAATTAAATAGGAAAATATAGAATTATGTTACAAGAAGCTTTAAAAGAGATACAAAGAGGCAGTGCCGAAATAATAGACAATGAGAGAATTGAAAAACTGTTAAAAGCGTACTTTGATGAGGGTAAGACATATAGCGTAAAAGCAGGATTTGACCCTACTGCGCCTGATTTGCATTTAGGACATACGGTGCTGTTGCAAAAACTTGCAATATTTCAAAAATATGGTGCGACCATCCAGTTTCTAATAGGCGATTTTACTGCTCAAATCGGTGACCCGACCGGAAAGAGCGCTACAAGAAAAACATTGAGTGCATTTCAAATCCAAGAGAATGCTGCGAGTTATAAAGAGCAGGTTTTTAAAATTCTGGACCCTTTAAAGACAGAGGTTGTCTTCAACTCAGAGTGGATAAATCCGCTTGGAGCTTCAGGTATGCTTACGTTAACGACCACATTTAATGTTGCCAGAATGTTAGAGCGCGATGATTTTGACAAAAGATACAAGAGCGGAACATCTATCTCAATCAGTGAGTTTATATATCCGCTTCTTCAGGGCTATGACAGCGTTCATCTTAAAAGTGACATTGAGATAGGCGGAACCGACCAGAAGTTCAATCTTCTGATGGGACGCCATCTTCAAAGAGCATATGAGATAGGAAAAGAGCAGGCGGTTTTAATGATGCCTATTTTAGAGGGTCTTGACGGCGTACAAAAGATGAGCAAATCTCTTGGCAACTATATCGGCGTAGCAGATGAGCCAAATGACATGTTTGGCAAAGTTTTAAGCGTCTCGGATGAGTTGATGTGGAGATACTATGAGCTTTTGAGTACAAAAACTCTGAGCGAAATTGAAGCATTAAAAAATGGTGTGGCTGATGGAGCTTTACATCCAAAAAAAGTTAAAGAGGATTTGGCTTTAGAGATTACCGCTAGATTTCACTCTTTTGAAGCGGCACAAAGTGCGAGGGATGAGTTCAACAAAGTACACTCTAACAATCAAATTCCAACAGAGATTGAAGAGTATAGTTGCAACGGGGATGTTTGGATAGCAAAAGCTCTTGTAGATTGCAATTTAACGCCCTCGACTTCGCAAGCAAGAAGAGATATTAAGCAAGGTGCTGTTAAAATAAACCAAGAAAAAATCGATGACGAACAGTTGCAATTAGCAAACGGTGAGTATATACTCCAAGTCGGAAAAAGAAAATTTGCAAAGTTAAAGGTGAATTGATGAGCTTTAAACCATTAAAAATCGGTAAATATATTATAGAAAAGCCTATCGTTCAGGGTGGAATGGGTGTCGGCATAAGCTGGGATAAACTGGCTGGAAACGTCTCAAAAGAGGGCGGTCTTGGCGTAATTAGCGCTGTGGGAACCGGTTATTATGAAGATAAAAAGTATGCTACAAAACTTGTAGCAGGCAGACCACTTGACGCTCTTGGATTTTATTCAAAAGACGGACTTACTGCAATAATTAATAATGCTAGAAAAATATGCGGTGACAAGCCGCTTGCCGCAAATATTTTATATGCTATTAACGATTACGGACGTGTTGTTGCAGATGCATGTGAAGCGGGAATTGACATTATCATAACAGGGGCAGGGCTTCCTACAAATATGCCGGAGTTTACCGAGGGCTACCCAGATGTTGCTCTTGTGCCGATTGTCTCATCTGCCAAAGCACTTAAAATTATCTGTAAAAGATGGCAAAAAAGATACAACAGACTTCCTGATGCGGTAGTCCTAGAGGGTCCAAAAAGCGGCGGACATCAGGGCTTTACCTATGAGCAGTGTTCAATGCCTGAGAATCAGTTGGAAAACTTGGTCAGACCGGTTGTCGAAGAGGCTGCGCTATGGGGAGATATTCCTGTTATTGCAGCGGGCGGCGTATGGGACAAAAACGATATAGAAGAGATGATCTCTCTCGGTGCTTGCGGTGTTCAAATGGGAACTCGTTTTATCGGAACGTTTGAGTGCGATGCGCATGAAAATCTTAAAAAAGTTCTGCTTGATGCTAAAAAAGAGGATATTCAGCTTATGGCATCGCCTGTCGGATATCCGGCTCAAGGCATAAGAACTAATCTAGTTAAACTGGTAGAAAAAAGAGAAGGTCCTGCTATAAAATGTATATCTAACTGTGTTGCACCTTGTAACCGCGGAGAAGAGGCTAAAGAGGTCGGTTTTTGTATTGCAGACAGATTAAGTGATGCATTCGAGGGCAACGTTGAGACAGGTCTTTTCTTTTCAGGCACTAACGGCTATAAGCTTGATAAAATTATTTCCGTAAAAGAGTTAATGGATAAATTGGTTAACGGCGAATAATTTAATTATGATTAAACTTTTTTTACTATCTCTATTTTTATTTATCTCTATTGAGGCATCCGCAAACAGTGAAGTTTTAAACAGAGCAGAAAAATATATGCAAAGCGGCGAACAAAGTGATATTTTTCGCGCATATAACGACTATAAAAATTTGTACCTTAGCGCGGTTATAGATGATAATTTAGCTTTAAAAACTGAAGCATTAAAAGGAATTGTGCGAAGCGGGAACAAGCTAAGTATAGATGTCTCCAAATACTCAAATGAACTTCAAGCTATCTCTTCAAAAAGCGGCTATAAGCAGCCGGAGCCTAAGCCTATGAAAAAAACCAAGCATATAGAAGATGTGCAGGTGGGTTCTTTGCATAAGTTAAAGTCTGTTAATTGGAACGATGATGTACTTGTTTTAACTTTTGACCAAAAGCTAAGCGAGAAGCAGATTGATTATTTTACCCTGCATAATGAAAATAAAAAAAGTTACAGATATGTTTTTGATATAAAAACGTCAATGTTGACAAACTCGCAAAATATTAATAAAAACGGCATTGATAATATAAAAATAGCTCAATACAGTCCAGAGACATTAAGATTGGTTATTGAAAACAGTTCATCGGTTGAAATAAGCCATACACTGAATTCTGAAAAACTAGAGATAAAATTAAAAACAGAGTTACATAAGCCTTTGGAAGTTGCGGATAAAGCTGCGCCCATTAGAGGGGATAGAGATAAAGTTGTTGTTATCGATCCCGGTCATGGCGGCAACGACCCCGGTGCCATAGGATATAACAAACACCAAGAAAAAATGGTTGTTTTAAATGTTTCAAAAGAGTTAGAAAAAATTTTAAAATCGCGCGGATATAAAGTTTTTATGACTAGAGATAGTGATGAGTTTATAAAATTGAGCAGAAGAACACAGTTTGCCAATGAAAAAAGTGCAAATATATTTGTAAGCATTCATGCAAATGCGGTTGGAAACGGTAATGCAAATGAAGTTCAAGGCATAGAGTGTTACTTTCTATCTCCGTCTCGCTCAACCAGAGCAAAAAAGGTGGCGGCGCTTGAGAACTCGGCAGATATGAGCGACATGAATATGTATGGAAAAGACAGCTATTTAAATCTTCTAAACCATCACAATATTTTGGCATCAAATAAACTTGCAATAGATTTGCAAAGAGGAATGCTCGGTTCGCTTAATCAAAAATATAAAGATGTAAGAGACGGAGGAGTCAGAGAGGGTCCTTTTTGGGTTTTAGTCGGAGCCCAGATGCCATCTGTTTTGGTTGAGGTAGGCTTTATGTCTCATCCAAAAGAGTCGGAACGTCTAGTAGATGATGTCTATATAAAAAATATGGCTAGAGGATTGGCTGACGGCGTTGAGAGGTATTTTGCCAATAATTAAATCTCTTTTTTATACTCTAAATCGCCAGCAACAGCCTCTTTCTCGTTTATTATCTTCTCTATCTGTTTTTTGACAAAGTCATATCGGTACTGCTCTTTAAATCCTATGATGCGCCCACCGGCTGCATTTGGATGTCCGCCTCCGCCGGTCCACTCTTTGGAGATTTGAGAAACACTAACTTTGTTGTTGGCTCTTAGGCTTATTGTCCCTCTATAGCTTACGTCAACTATAAAGTCATACTCAGGGTATGTCAGTAAAAATCCATTTCCTATGATAGATGTATTTCCTACGCCATAGCTCAAGAAGCCTTTGTAGCCCTTATAGTAGATTGTTTTTTCATCTTTTGCTTCACCGAGCAGCTTAACTATATACTCTGTTACCAAATTGTCAAGGGTATCATTTTTATCTTTTTTAAAAAACTCTTTTTTTAACATGTGAATCTTTTCATCCAAAACTACAGGTGCGTCTTCCAACTCCATATATTTCGTTGCTTCAAACAAGAGTGAGAGCTTGTAGTTGTTATCTTCAAGCGGAAACATAATCTTGTTAAGCTCTCTCATCTCGCTTACAAGGCGCATACAAACTTTTCCATACTCAAAGTTATCTTTCTCTTCCATCTTCCATAAATCAACGGCATTTACAATATTGACAAATTTTTCCATCCAAAACGGCTCATTAAATTCAAAGTTTTCTTTGACGTAATCATATGTGATTTTTGTAGCAGATCTCGAAGTGTCCAAAAAGTACCAATCGTATTTTTGAGCACTCTCTTCTCCTGTGCCGTGATGATCAAGAAGCAGCAGTGTTATATCTTTTTTGTTCTCGTTTAATTTAGTAATCTCATTGTTTAGCCATCGTGATTCATCGGTGGTCAAGTTTAAATCAGTTATTAAAATAGTTGCACTTTTGTTATCATTGATAATATTTTGCAAAATCAGTTCCAGTGTCTGTTTTACCTCTGCGCCATAGTTTGCATTGTAGTTAAAGAGTTTATACGGTGTGTACTTCATTACAAGTTGGCAGCTATAACCGTCTAAATCTGTGTGCGAGAGATGGTGAACTGTTCTGTCGTTCATTTTTTTTCCTTAAAGTTGTTTGTTTATTGAGATAGAGCCCATTACTTCAAAAGTAGCACTGGAGTCTATCTCTGCATGCGAGAGTGTAACTACCTCAAGCGAGAAGCGTTCAAATATCTCCGCAACGCCGCGTCGCAGTTGAGGGTCGACTATAATCACGACAGGAGAGATTCCTTTTTGCAACAGTTCTGCCGCTTTTGCGCTAGTTGCCTGAATTAGAGCATTAATTTCTGCAACACTTAGCAGAAGGCGTCTTGTTCCGTCACGCTCTTGGGATTTTTCGAGCATTAACTGCTCGGATGCCGTGTCAAATGTAAGAAGTCTTACGACACCATCGTCACCGGAATACATCTGGGTAATAATGCGAGATAGTTTAGCGCGAACCTGCTCTGTGATAATGTCGACATTTTTGGTATATTCGGCAATGTCGGCAATAGTCTCAAGAATTGTGAGCATATCTTTAAGAGGAATTTTTTCATGTAGAAGAGCCTTAAGAATTCTCTGTATAAGTCCGATAGAGGCAACTTTTTGAACATCATCAATAATAACAGGGAAGTCGGCTTTAATTTTCGTTACTAAAGTTTGTACCTCTTGGCGCGTTAAGAGGTCTTCGGCATTTTTCTTGACTAGCTCGCTCATATGTGTTGATATAACGGTAGCTGGATCTACGACGGTATATCCGTTTATAATTGCATCCTCTTTTTGGTCAGGAGATATCCACATAGCGTCAAGTCCAAAGGCAGGTTCTTTAGTCGGTTCTCCTTTTATGTCGCCGGTTGCCATGCCGCTGTCCATCGCCAAAAATTTATCAGGCATAATTTTGCCCTCACCGATTGAGATGCCCTTTAGCAGTATCTGATATTGTTGAGGCTGCAGATGCAGGTTGTCTCTGATGCGAACTTGAGGCATTAAAAAACCAAAATCGGATGCTATTTTTCTTCTCATTGAGCGGATTCTCTCAAGCAAATCTCCGCCCTGTGCGCTGTCTGCAAGGCGTATCAGCTGATAACCCAGAGTGAGTTCGAGCATCTCTACTTTTAATATATCTTCGAGAGCGGTCTCTTCCTCTTTGGCAATCTCTTCATTTGTTTTTGCAGGCCTCATAGCACTTTTTTCTTTTGCCTGAAGCTCTTTCTGTTTTGGCGAGAGCATACCGTCTATGTCAAGTATTGATAATTCGCCTTTTTCATATTTATAAATCGACCAGCCAAGAAGTGCAAACATAATTCCGACAAATCCCATAGAGGCAGTAGGAAGACCTGGAACAAGTGCAAAAAGAATCATGATGAAACCGACAATCATCATGATTTTAGCATTGCCCATAATCTGGTTGATTGCGCCCTCTGCAAAATTATCTCCCTCTCCGGAAGAGCGGGTAATCATAATACCGGTTGCGGTTGACATGATGAGCGCAGGAATTTGAGCGACTAAACCATCCCCGATTGTTAAGAGTGTAAACGTAGAAGCACTGTCGGCAACCGTCATACCGTGCTGAAAAACACCTATCAAGAATCCGCCGACTATGTTTATAAGAGTGATGATTATACCGGCAACGGCGTCACCCTTTACAAATTTGCTGGATCCATCCATCGCCCCGTAAAAGTTAGCATCTTGAAGGATGTCTGCTCTTCTTCTCTTGGCCTCTACATCATCAATCAGCCCGGCATTAAGGTCTGCATCAACAGCCATCTGCTTACCCGGCATTGAGTCAAGCGTAAAACGGGCAGCAACCTCTGCAACTCTTGTTGAACCTTTTGTGATAACCATGAAGTTAATAAGTACAAGTATTGAAAAAACAATAATACCGATGACATAATTTCCGCCGACAACAAACTCACCAAAGCTGGTTACAATGTCGCTTACCGCTTCGGGTCCTTCATTCCCTTTGCTGAGTATCATTCTGGTAGTGGCGACGTTTAGTGATAGTCTAAAAAGTGTTATGATTAAAATCAGCGTCGGAAATGTCGTTAAATCCGTCGGTTTTGGAACATAGAGCGAGATTAGCAGAATTAAAACAGATAGTGCAATTGACACGGTCAGCAAAATATCGAGTATTGTTGAAGGCAGAGGAACGATGATAATAGCCAAAATAGCCATTACAAAAACAACGACACTTAAATCTTTTTGACCAAGCAAAAAGTTTAAAGTTGTGCCGATTTGCTGTCTTGTTGTTAGTTTTTTTGCCAAGTTTCTACTCTAAAATATCTGCTAAAGTTAAATCTGCTAAAAAAGAGTCTATCTTCCCTTGTAGTTTATTTAAAAATGGCCATAGCGAGCATAACGGCGCTTTGCCTGATGGGCAAGAGTACATTGACGGAGCACAGTCAAAAACCGCAGGAGCTTTCCCCTCAACAGATGACATAACATCAAGCATATTTATATCTTTTGGATTTAGTGCAAGCGAAAAACCGCCGTTTACGCCTTTGAATGACTTCAAGATGCCGTGTTTTGCCATTGCTTGAAGAATTTTTGCTAGAAAACTTTTTGGAATTGAGAGCTGATTTGAGAGTGTTTCGCTATCCATCGGAGAGGAAGCTTTTGACAAAACAATAAGTGAGAGTATCGCATATTCACTGGCACGAGTTATTAACATATTATTACTTTATTTTATTTTTGTAAATTATATCAAAAGAAGTTGAAATTAAAGTAGAAATTGGATACCATTTCACTTCAACTTTATACACTGATATGTGTAACTGTTAGATTAAAATACCTTTTGGAGGCTATTATGGCTTTAAATTCGGCTAAAAAACAAGAAATTGTTGCAAAATACGGTCGTGGTGAGAATGACACTGGTTCAAGTGAAGTTCAAATCGCGCTATTAACAGGTAGAATCAGTGAACTAACTGAACACTTAAAAGTGTTTACAAAAGATCACGCGTCAAGACTTGGTCTTTTAAAACTAGTAGGACAACGTCGTCGTCTTATGAAGTATTTTAAAAGAAAAGATAAAGATGCTTATCTTAAACTTGTAGCAGATTTAGGTATTAGAGATAATATCTAAATCATTAAGAGTTATAGAAAAATTTCTATAGCTCTTTTTAAATCTTCCTCTGTATCTATTCCAAAACCTGTACTTGCCACTTTAACCATACTTATCTTTTTTTGATGATAAATTGCACGAAGCTGCTCTAGTTTTTCTATATCTTCTATGGGTGCATCGCTAAGGTTACAAAAATCATGCAGGCTCTTTTTGCTAAAACCATAGATGCCTATATGCCCGAAATATTGTGCCCCTCCGCCTCTGTTGTAAGGGATAAGAGAGCGCGAAAAGTAGATGGCGTTGTCCTCGTTATCGAGAACTACTTTGACAAGATTTGGGTCTTTTGCCGCTTCATCATTTATCGAGTTGTAGCAGCTTGCCATTATAAACTCTTCGCCGTTTTGTTTTAGCATCTTTAATCTTTTAAGGAGCATCTCTACTACTTCTGTTTCAATAAACGGCTCATCTGCCTGAACATTTATAACAATCTCATCATCTGCCAAATTCAGAATATTTGCACACTCATTTATGCGGTCGGTTCCGCTTTTGTGCGTTGTTGAGGTCATCATCGCCTCTATCCCGTATTTCTTACATGTAGAAATTATAAGCTCATCATCCGCCGCCACAACGACTCTGCCTAAGTGCGCCACTCTTTGAGCCGTTCTAACAACCATAGGAAGTCCGCCGATATCTGCAAGTACTTTTTGTGGAAATCTTGTTGAAGCAAGTCTAGCCGGAATAATTATCATTTAAACCCTTTAAGATATAATTGCGAAATTATATCCAAAAATGAATTTTTAGGAATTTTTTATATGCTTCTTTATCAGCCGCAAGATGGGTATTGCTATAATAGCGATTCTGTTTTTTTGTATGACTTTATAAACTCTTTTAAACCAAGCGGCAAAGTTTTGGATGTCGGTGCAGGGTGCGGTATAGTCGGACTTCTGGTCGCAAGAGATAACAAAAAAGTTGAGCTTGAGGCGGTTGAGAAGCAGGATATTTTTGTAGAGTATGCAACGATTAATGCAAGAGTTAACGACATTGTGTATAAAATCCATAAAAAAGATTTTTTGGAGCTTGATGAGGATGTTAAGTACGACTACATAATCTCAAATCCTCCTTTTTACCATGACGGCGTAACAAAGAGCGAGAATGAGATGTTGTTTAATGCAAGGTATAATATCAATTTACCGCTAAATAAATTTTTTAAAAAGGTCTCAAGACTTTTGAAACCGAGGTCACATTTTATCTTCTGCTACGACGCATCTCAGTTTGGACTGATTTGTTCGGAGCTTGAGAGGGTAAAGATGAGGGTTGTGGATGTGCAGTTTATACATCCAAAAATAGACAGAGTGGCATCACTGGTTATGGTGCACGCAAAAAACGGTTCCAAATCGCTTATGAAAGTCTGGCCGCCGTTTATCAGTTTTGACGGTGAAGAGTTTTCGCAAAAGGCAAAAGAGATATATGAAAAAGCACGGACACAAAGCATAAAATGTCAAATATAATTAAACAAGACGGATACAGCTACTCTTTTGACGCCAGCGCGTGCTCTGCATGTCAGGCAAAATGCTGTACAGGCGAGAGCGGATATATACATGTAAATGCTGCAGAGATGGAGAGTATCTCCAAATTTCTTGGACTTGGCATTGAAGATTTTACGCAAAATTATCTCTTTAAAAACGGGTATAAATACTCAATAAGAGAGAGAAAATTTAATGACAGCTATGAGTGTGCTTTTTATGACAGAGCCTCAAACAAATGCGTTATTTATGAAGTGAGGCCAACGCAGTGCAGAACCTTTCCTTTTTGGGATTATTTTAAAACTAGAGTTGATGAGTTAAAACTTGAGTGTCCTGGAGTTGTCGATGTATAATTTAGTAAAATCATCTTTGTTTGTGCTCTTTTTTATGCTTTTTAGCGGTTGTGTCGCAACTCAGCCCTACGTTAAAAAAGGGAATGAAAAAACGTTTGAGTATGAGGATATGTATATACTCTCTGCTCTGCACCTTGAGGAGATTGGTGATCATAACAACTCATCAAACATCTTTAACTCTCTCTATGAAGAGTCAAAGAAGAAAGAGTATCTATACCGTTCTTTGAGGAATGATTTGGCTGCCAATGAAAACGAGAGAGCGATTAAGAGAATTGATAAGATTGCCGGCAATAGGATTGATGATTTTGAGCTTACAAGAATTAAAACAATAGCGTTAATCAAACAAGGCAGATTGGTAGAAGCAAAAGAGCTTGCTACTCGGCTTGTTGAAGAGACTAAAAGTGTTGATGACTATCTTTTAGTGAGTGAGATATATGTAAAACTTGAAAAGTTTGATAGTGCTATTAAGTATTTGGAGAGCGCATATACCAAAGATTATAATGAAAAGATTTTAGAGAAGATAGCTGTTATTTTGTATGTTAATCTTGATAGAAAAAAAGATGCCATAGCTCAACTTGAGACACACTCAAGAATCCACGGCTGTTCTGTTTTTATATGCAGCAAACTTATAGGATTTTACAGTAATGAGAACAATATAGACGGTCTTTTGTCAACTTATCTAAGATTGTACAAAATAGATTTGAATAAAGATATTGCCGCGAAGATAGTTCAAATATACGGCTATAAAAAAGATTATCCGAAAATGACAGAGTTTTTGCAAGATAGCAGAAGTAACGATGAACTACTGTTACAGCTCTATATTCAAGAAAAAAATTACAAAAAAGCAGCAACAATAGCAAACGAACTTTATGAAGAGGGCGGCGATATTATACTTCTTGGACAGAGTGCCATTTTTGAGTATGAGAGCAGTGAAAACAAGAGTGACAAGGCTATGCAAAAAAGCGTAATAGCAAAGCTGCAAGAGGTAGTAGAGGCAAAAAAAGAGGGGATGTTTTTGAACTATCTCGGATATCTTCTTATAGACCATGATATAAATGTTAAAAAAGGGATGGATTATATAAAAGAGGCTCTAAAAATCGAGCCGGATTCTATCTACTATCTAGATTCTCTTGCATGGGGTTATTATAAACTCGGAGAGTGCAAAGAGGCCGCTAAAGTTATAAAAAAAGTTGAAACTATGGATGGAAGCGACAACGAAGAGGTTCTAAAACATATTGATACAATAAAAAAATGCAATGAAAGTAAAAAAAAGTAAAAGGGCAGTAAGAAAAAATGATTTTAGACGAAATAATTAAAAAAACAAAAGAAGATTTGGTAAAAAGAGAAAAAGAGTTTTCGCTTGATTGGCTTGGGCGTTCGCTCGCTTTTAATGCACGCGCTCCTAGAGATGTGTTTCCATATTTGACAGCTACAAAAGAGGACCCGTACAGAATAATCGCAGAGGTAAAAAAAGCATCCCCATCAAGAGGCGTAATCCGTGAAAATTTTGATCCAATAGCTATCGCGCAAAGTTACGAGCGCGGCGGTGCAAGCGCCATCTCCGTGCTGACTGAGCCGCACTTTTTCCAAGGCAGTTTGGATTATTTGGGGCAGATTAGAAGATATGTGGGCATACCGCTGCTTAGAAAAGATTTTATAATCTCAAAATACCAGATTTTAGAGGCCATGGTTCACGGTGCGGACTTTATACTTCTTATCGCGGCGGCTCTTAGCAAAAGCGAGTTAAAAGAGCTTTTGGGATACACGAGACACCTCGGTATGGAAGCGCTTGTTGAGGTGCATGACAAGAGCGATTTGGTAAAAGCCATCTACGCTGGAAGCGACATCATAGGCATAAACCACAGAAATCTTCAAACCTTTGAGATGAATATGAATCTCTCTTACGAACTCATTCCTATGATACCAAACGGCAAAGTTATCGTTGCAGAGAGCGGAATATATGAGCATGGACAGTTGGAAGATTTATCTAAAGCTGGGGTAGATGCATTTTTAGTCGGTGAATCTCTTATGAGAGAAGATGATGAGGAAATCGCGCTTAGAAAACTAAAGTTTGGTTAATTTTGGTATAATAATTTTAAATTTTCTTTAAATAAGAAAACTAATTAAATATAAGAGATTTTATGAGTAAATTTTGTGCCATAAACATACAAAACAATCATGTAGTCCTTCTTGATGTGGAAAAAAAAGCTCAAAGTTACTCCGTTCTAGAATATAGTGTTATAGATAAATCGGAGTTACCAGAATATATTAAAAACAAAAAAAATATTTTTCTTAGTATTGAGCAAGACGAAGTTGTAGATGAAAAAATTTCTATTGAATCTGTTATTAAAAATGATAATGTAATTAGAAGTATAATTGTAAGAAAATTACAAGAATCAAATTTAAATGAGCGAATTCTATTTAACTATTGCTCGTTGCCACAAAATCAAAATGATGAAAAAATAACGTATCAAATTGACGGAGTTTATGAAGAACACTATTTAAATGCGCTTAAACTAATTGATGATTTAAGTGCAGTAGAGAGTGCCACTACAAACAAATTTTCTCTGCTTGGCATATCCAATGAGTGCATAAAAGAAGAGAATTATTTTTCAATACACACCCAAGCCAATAAAATAACAACGATAGCTGTTCATAAAAACGCATTAATTTTTAGCCGTGTAAATACTATTGTAGCTAGTGATGCTCGAATGCGAGAGGTAAATCTAGTTGAAGAGATTACCCAAACAATCGCTTATGTACAACAAAATTTTCGAGATATTAAATTTTCAGTTATTGCACTGAGCGGCTCTTTGGCAATAGACGATATTATAGTTGAGCATATTCATATGATGTCTCAGATAGGAATATCAGTTTTATATCCAAATACTTTTATAAAAGGATTTGAAGGTGAAGAAGCACATCAATATATATTTTCACTTGGAAGTTGGTATGTGCCAAAAAAATTTCAATTTTTACCAACCTCAATTTTAGGCTTAAAGCAATACGCTTTAAGCTTAAAGATACTACTTACGGCATCAATAGTGCTAGCCTTTATAGGTTCTTATCTTGCATATGATAAATTTGATTTATATTCAGATTCATTACAGGAGTATGAAATAGTTAAAAACAGATTGGATACTTTAGCTCGTAAAACAGATACCTATTCAAATGAAAAACTTAGTAAAAGTTTACGATATATTCAGATGAGTGAAAAATATTTAGAGCACCATCCTTTAGACATAATTTTATCGCTAAAACCACTTATTGAGTTAGAAAAACCACAAGAGTTACAGTGGAGTTACTCAGAAAATAGTTTAAAATTAACGGCAGCATTTAAGAGACCGTTTAATAGCCTTCTCGAGCTTTATGAATTTGAAAAACTTTTTTTTGATAAATTTGAGGATATTAATATTACGTTTACAAAAAAATATTTGGTAAAAACTGATTATAAAAAAATGGAGTTTGATACAACAATAACAATTGAAAACTCTCAAGAAGGGGCAACAGCAGTAGAAGAGAGGAGGAAAAGAAGATGAAAAATATAAGTATAATTACTTTCAATCTTCTTCTCTTCGTTTTAACAATAGCATTGATGAATTGGTTTGAGGAAGAAGAAGCTAAAGTAAAAGCTATTAATGTACAAAATAATAAAAATATACAAAAACTTCAAAAAATTGCCCAAATAAACTTATGGCTTGGCAGTGATATTATTCCGGCAATCAGCGATGATCAAAATGACTCTTTAATGACTGATAAAAATATGATCTACTTTTTTGATGATAATAGAGACAAATACAATCTTCTTGTTGATAAATATATTTATAAAGATAATTTTGCAAAAAATATTGATTTATCATACAGTATTAGCAAAGGTGATAAAAATAAACTTAAGGACTTTATGAAAATAGAGTACGATGATGGATTTTTGCAATTTAGAGAGCTTAAAATGGATGCCAATGGCATAGTCGGTAAAGTTCAAGTTGTGCAACCCCATAGTGAAGAAAATAACTTATCTCAATACAATGGAGAAGATGATGTACCTCAATAGTAAGCAGTTGATTTTTTTAACTTTTCCGTTCATTGTTTCTGCATTGGTCTATTTTTTTAGCGCTGAAATTATTAGTTATGCTCATTACATTTTTCCTGCATATGAAAAATATTCAAATAAGGATTTAGATGCGAAAACAGGCACATACCTACAAATAGAGGCGGAGATTAAAAAATACCAAAATATTGAGGAAAAAATAGTTCAAAGGAAAAATGAGGCAAAGTGGGCAGCAGACAAGCTACTTAATGAGAAATCTCAAGATTATAAGCCTATTTTAAATAAGCAAGATGAATTAAGGCAAGTTGAATCAAAGCAACATGCACATACTGTTCAAGCACTTTTTATTGATAATAAAACCGCTATAATAGATGATCTAATCGTCAAAGAGGGCGATGTCGTTTATGGTGATGTAATTGTAAAAATAGAAAAAAATCGTGTTCAATTAAAAACTAAAAAAGGATTAATATGGCTTACATTGTTTCAATGATTTTATTGTTGTTGGTAACTGGATGTTCAAATCACAACTTTACAGATGTTAAAAACCCAAATATGCTAAAAGCAAAAAGTGCAAATAAAGAGATTGAAGCGTTTAATGATTTAAATAAAAAAAGAAGCGTACCACCAATGATACTTCCTTCTATATATGAGGAAGTTTCGGTTTTTGATGAACAGAAGATTACTTTTTCGGCACAAGAAGCTAAATTTTCTAAAGTAATGTATCAAATATCTGAACAATCAGGTTTAAATTTGATTATAGATAAAGATGTAGATGTCAATACTTCTATAACCATTGCAGTTAACGAGGCGTCACTTAAAGAGGCTATAGATATTATTATGAATATTTCAGGGTGTTACTATCAACTAAAAGGAAACATACTTCATGTAAAGCAGTTTGAACAAAAGAATTTTATAATTCCTTATGTTCATACAACTTCATCGTTTAAAACTGAGCTTGGCGGAGACACTTTAAGTTCTGCAAGCGGAGGAAGCGGTTCTTCCGGTGGCAGCTCACAGGGACTAAAGGGTGAGTTTAAACTAAACTTTGATAATCCACAAGAGATAAATAATTTTTATGAACAGCTTGATAAAAACATAGCATCATTAATTAGTGCAGATGGCAAATATACACTAAACAAGTTTAGCGGTACGCTAAATGTTTACGATAGAAAGAAAAATATAGATGCAATAGAAGGTGTTATAAACAAAATAAAAAAACAGTCTAATCAGCAGGTCGTTATTGAGGCAAAAATATTAGAAATAGTTTTAAATGATTCTCATGCGCTAGGTGTTGATTGGAGCGATGTTGCAAACAGTGTTTTGCAGTCGGGTGATCAATTGCAATTAAGTCAAACACTTGGACTAACCGGTGCTGTGGCGGGAACTATGTCTTATACTTCAAGGAATTTTTCTGCAGTTATAAATGCGCTTGATGAATCGGGAGATGTAGATACACTTTCAAATCCAAGCATAAATGTTCTAAGCGGACAGTCTGCTATGATATCCTCCGGCAAACTAGTGCCTTTTTGGGAAAAAGAGGTTCAGATTACTCAGGGAACAGGCGGATCTGCAAGCACTAGCGAAGTTACATATAACCGCAGAGATGTTTTGGATGGAGTTACAATGGGAGTGACGCCAACGATTATGGAGAATGGCAAGATTATGTTAAATGTTGTTCCCGTAACATCCAGCATAGAGGAAATTGTTGACTATAAAGATGAAAATGGTGCTTCTGTAGCAACTGCCCCTGTTCTAAATATTAAAGAAGCAGGAACAATAATTTATGCGCAAGACAACAGTCTAGTTTTAATAGGCGGTTTGATAAACAATACAATTAAAAAACAAGAGAGCAAGGTTCCATTGCTTGGAAATCTTCCTTATCTTGGAGCGTTATTTACCAAAACAATAAATAGCGATGAAAAGCGCGAACTTGTTATATTGATTAGACTAAAGATAGTTGAATGATGAAGCTATTTCTGTTTTTTTGTTTTGCTGTTTTTGTTTTTGCTTCGGATGCGCTGACATTTGGTGATGAAAAAAAAGATATAAAAACAACAATATATTCTGTCCAGCTATTTTCAGAAAAAGATATTGCAAAAGCTAAAACGATACTTGAGAAAACCCCGGAAAATATAAAAAAGGAGACTTTTTTACATAAAATTGGAGATTATGTTGTAGGTCGTTATGGGGAAAATAAATCTTATAGCAGTATGAAGCAAAGTTTGCAAAAAGCAAAAGAAGCCGGATATTTAGATGCGTATATTATAGAATCAACCAATTTGGATATGAAAAACAGTTTGGTTTTTGCTTCAACGCAAGAAGAAAAAAAACAGCATGCTAAAGTTGAGAGCAGCACTATCGGCATGTCAAAGTTTGATCAATCAAATATTTTATTAAAGGCAAATAATGCTTATCAAAGTGGTAGTGAAGCAGAAGCTATGCTTTACTATGAAATGTTGCTTGCTTCCGGATATGAAAATCAAAAAATGAAAAATAATCTCTGCTATTTATATGGCAAACAAGGGGCGTGGTTTCAAGCAAAAAACATTATAGAAGGACAAAGGTATCAGGGCAAGCTATTGTATGCTTATGCAAATGGTGCAGTGCAGAGCAATCAGGAAAATTACTATAACGATATACTTCCTTATATTGCAATAGACAATAGCGGCAAGTTGATGATGCTTACGGGATTCTATTTTGAAAAAAGAGAGGATATGCAAAGAGCCATATCTTTTTATAAAATGGCATATGAAAAAAATCCATCAGATCCTTATAATATTTTTGCATATGCACGTGTTTTGGATATGGAACAAAAGACACAAGCCACGGCTCTGTATAGAGATGTTTTAAGCAAGATAAACAGCTCTCATCCCCTCTATGCTACAATACAAAAAAGAGTCAGTGAACTGGGAGAATAAAATGAAAAGAAAAGCTTTTACACTAATAGAGTTGGCAATAGCTTTAACGATAATTGGGCTAATGATAGGCGGTTCTTTTCAAGCCGTCAAAGCAATGAGAGAAAAAAGTAAGGTAGCTGAGGCAAAGGAGCAGGTAAGAGCATCAAAAGATGCTATCCTTGGATATGTCGGCAAATGGCCGAATTTACCTTCGGGAACTGAATTTCAAGATGACTTATCCCCTGTGAAAAACAATCAGCATGCTATTTTTTATGTTTCAGATGCCAATCTCTCGATTGTTAATAATGATATATGTGCATACAACACAACTGCCTTAAAAGTTGTTGACAACGGTGCAATTCCACCTAGAACCATAGACAATGTTGCATTTGTTGTAGCCCATGAAGGAGCTAACTACAATATGCAAACGGCACTTAATGCCAATGTGGTAAATATTTATGCACCATCTGCAAAAGTTGACGACAATGCCACTCCGGTAAATATAGTTGATTTTTATGATGATATTGTAGAATGGGTAACATTAGACGAATTGCAAAGAAATGTAGATTGTTCTCAAAATAAATTAGTAATTTTAAATGATTATGCCCTGCCTAGAGATGTTAACAACAGTTCCAGCTATATAGGAGCAAATATATATGCAGACGGCGGATTTTCTCTGGCAGACGGTGGTGACAGTGACACGCAGGATGATTATGAGTGGTGCCTTGAAGATCCAAATAACTCACTATATTGGCTAAATTTAAATACATGTAATGGCGTTATAAATATTGTACCAGACTGTGGGGTGGCAACATTTAACCAATGCACTTCCCCGCTGATTGGGAGCAGTTCTAACCCTATATCCGGCACATATAGACTAAATATTTATGTAAAAGATAAAATGAAAACAGTTAGAAAAAGTTTCAGCATAACAATTGATGCGGATACTAGCAGCGGCACGGGTTTAACAGGTCTTCTAGGCGGCTCATCTTGTACTTTGGACAGTCAGTGTGCAAGCGGTGATTGTTTGCCTAGTGGTAAATGTAAAAATTAATCAAAAAGGCAAGAGATGTCTCCACAAAACAAACCAATCGGACAGCTTCTTGAAGAGTTGGGTTTTATAACCAAAGAGCAGATAGAAGTTACCTTAAATGTTCAAAAGGCAAATCCAAAATATTTCGGTGAAACGCTGCAGGATTTGGATTTTGTAACATCAGGCGAGATTGCCCAGGCTATTGCGATGCAGAGCAATCTAGAGTACGTAAATCTGGAGTTTGTCGTTCCTTCAACCGAGGCGCTAAGGCTTATTCCATACAATGTTGCAAAAGCAAAGAATATTTTACCTATTAGTATTGATGAACTCACGCTTACCGTGGCAACGCAAGATGTAAATGAACTTTCAACCCTTGACTATCTTCGTAAAATCTCAAATAAAAATGTAAAATTTGTTGTAGAAGACAAAAAAACAATTGCCAGATATGCAGAGATGTTTTATTATCAACTCAGCAATCCCATTGAGGAAGAGATAGCGGCAATTATCAAAAGTGCTCTTAGTGAGGTAGAAGTAAATGTTCCTCATCTTTTTGAACTATTTTTAAATAGCGCTATCAAAGATCATGCTACGGATATTCACATATCGCCCGAGAGCTCTGCAACACACATCTCTTACCGCATAGACGGGGTTTTGCAATATTTTTATGCGCTTCCACTTAAGTTGCACAATCAGTTGGTTGCTCGTATAAAAATCCTTAGCAATCTTGATATTTCAGAACAGCGAAAACCACAAGATGGCGCGTTTAGCTATGAGTTTTTAAGTGAACCGTTTGATTTGAGGATTTCAACATTGCCTACAAATTATGGCGAGAATGTAGTAATGAGGCTGCTTGGAAAAAACTCTTCGCTGTTTAGTCTTAAGCAATTAGGTTTAACAAAAGCAAATATTGAAAAAGTAGAAAAATATTTCTCAAAACCTTATGGAATTGTGCTTATAGTCGGACCGACAGGAAGCGGTAAAACCACTACTTTATACTCTGCTCTTCGTAAAATAGACTCTCTTAAAAAAAATGTTATGACAATTGAAGACCCGATTGAGTATAAATTTTCTTTTATAAAGCAAACTCAGCTAAACGAGAAAGCCGGTTATACTTTTCATAATGCGATTCGTGCATTTATGAGACAAGATCCAGATGTTATGCTTGTTGGAGAGATACGTGATCGCGACACGGCAGAGTTGGCGGTTCGCGCATCTATAACCGGTCACTTAGTTTTATCAACTTTGCATACAAATGATGCCGTAGGTACTATACCAAGACTTAATGATCTTGGAATTGAGCCTTATTTGATAGGCTCTGGACTTTTGGCGGTAATTGCACAAAGATTAGTTAGAAGATTGTGCAATAATTGTAAGGTACAAACGGAAGCAACTAAAGAAGAGTTGGAAAATATGGGTATTTCTAAGAAAATAATAGATTTATATCCAAACTATACGCTTTTTGATGCAGTCGGATGTGAACACTGCAGAGGGACAGGTTATATCGGTAGAGAATCTATCGTAGAGATTCTTGAAATAGATGAAGATATCGAAGCATTGATAACAAAAAAAGCAAGTACGCAGGAGATACTGCAAGTTGCACACGGCAAAGGAATGCACTCTATCAAGGAGGATGGGCAGATTAAAGTTCTAGAGGGTATTACAACTATCCAAGAGATAAACAGAGTTGTAAACTAATGCATTTTATAGTTTTTAATATAAACAAAAAAGGACAAAAAGGTATTAGCTTTATTGAAGCGACCGGATATGACGGTTTGCTTAAAATGCTCGATAGAGACTTCGTATTTCCTTTAAAAATAATAGAAGTTCCTTTAATGATATCTTCTGTTATCCCTTCCTTTAAAAACAAAATTTCTCCCGTAGAAGTTATTGAAATGATGGAAAATTTACAGCTTGTCATAAGGGCTGGCTTGCCTCTTCGCCAAGGCATTATTGATTTGGCGGAGGATAGCGATAATAAAAAGTTTAAAAATATGCTATTTCAAATTGCAGATGATGTAAACAGAGGCAAATCTCTCTCCTTGGCATTTGAGCCGTATAAAGATGTAGTAGGTACAATGATTTTAAATCTTATTAAAATTGGTGAAGAGACGGGACAGCTTGAACTTACATTAAAAAGAGGAGCCTCTTTTTTGCGTCGCATAACTACACTAAAAAAGAAAGCAAAATCTGCACTTATCTATCCATCTTTTGCTTTTTTTGCCGTTATGGGAGCTATGTTGGTTTGGATGATTTATGTATTGCCGCAGATGACCGAGCTTTTTAAAGAGATGAATGTAGAGTTGCCTGCTTTGACAATCGCTATGATGAATATATCTGATTTTCTTGCAAACTATATAGGATACCTCATTGGAGGCTTTATTATTTTTATCGCGCTTTTTAAATTTGCACATAAAAAGTATAAAAAAATTCGTTGGCTCACAGATAAATATATGCTAAAGATGCCGATAATTAAACAAGTGATTTTAAGTTTTAATACAGCATTTATATCAGAATACCTTAGACTTGCATTGGTCTCTGGCATACCGATTTTTAGTGCTTTAGATACGCTAAATAAAAATATAAAAAATGAACTTTTTCAAAAAGCACTACAAGATGCAACATTAGATATATCTAGAGGAAAACAGCTCTCAATTGCATTTTCCAATACTAAAATATTTCCGTCATTTACCATCAGAATGATGAGCGTCGGAGAGTCCGCAGGTACTCTTGAATCACAGCTTGATATAGTTTCAAGCTACTACTATGAAAAAGTTGATAATTTTGCAGAAAATATAGGCAAAATAATTGAACCTGTCGTTCTAATAATAGTCGGCGGTTTTATGGCTATGGTTATGGTAGGGCTTATGGGTCCGATGTATGATTTAATTTCAAATGTACAATAATTTTTATTTTATTATTAAAATGATACAATAGCCCAAAACAACAAAAGGATTTAGGATGAGAAAAGGTTTTACGCTTGTAGAGTTGTCGATAGTATTGATAATCATAGGTTTGATTATCGGCGGTGTTATGAAAGGCAAAGACTTAATAAACTCTGCCGAGCAGAAGAAGATTTATAATACATGGGTTAGAGGGTGGCAGATTGCAGCTAATGCTTATCAAGACAAAACAGGAGCTATGTTAGGTGATGCAATAATCAACGGTGGAACGGCAGCTACGGAGAACGGTGTGCCAGATAATATCAATTTATCAACAACTACTTCTGTTCAAGCTAGACTTAGAGCTGTAGGTTTGGATATTCCGGTAGGCAATGTAGCTACTACGAATGGGGGAAGTTATAGTATAAAAGGCAAATATATTACCGGCAACGCAGTTGCATATTTATACAACTTAGCAAGTGCTACGGATGGCGGTAACAAACCTAGATTATATATTACTGCTGTGCCTACGGATGTCGCTATAGCCTTTGACAGACTTACTGACGGTGCATTAAACTCTACAACAGGCGCATTTAGACAATATCCTGATAATACTAGTGCTACCGGTGCATGGCCAGATGCAAAAGTAACAACAACCGTCAACGTCTCTCTTGAGCTGTAACGGATAGTTTATCTCTTAACTCGTTCCCATCGTCTCCGATGGGAATGCATACCTTAAACCCAATCATCATAACAAATAACAATAAAAAGATAAACTCTAATATACACTCCCAAGCAGAGCATGGGAACGAGAAATAAGTCGAAAAAATTTGATATTTAGGATAATAAGCTCTTGGCACACTCGTTGATTCTTTTGCCGTCTGCTTTGCCTGATAGCTCTTTACTTGCCGCTCCCATAACTTTTCCGATGTCTTTTACAGTTGCTGCACCGACTTTTGCTATGATCTCTTTTAGTGCCAAGGTTAGCTCGTCATCGCTGAGTTGAGCAGGCAGATAATCTTTATAGTACGCTATTTCGTCAAGTTCTATCTGCATCAAATCATCACGCCCAGCATCTCTGTACTGCGTTGCAGCATCATCTCTTCTTTTAACCTGAGACTGTATGATTTTTATAACATCGTCA
This sequence comes from Sulfurimonas sp., assembly GCA_041654255.1. Taxonomy (GTDB): domain Bacteria; phylum Campylobacterota; class Campylobacteria; order Campylobacterales; family Sulfurimonadaceae; genus Sulfurimonas. Next base: position 124,276 of record JBAZDX010000003.1, on the reverse strand, counting down.
TCGCTAAGCTCTTTTCTCTCATCAACTTCTATCTGTTTAAAAGCACTCATAAGCAGTCTTAGTGCATCTCTTTTTTTTGCATCTTTTGCTTTCATAGCCTCTTTTACATCTTCGTTTATTCTATCTCTTAAACTCATTTTTCTGCCTTTTTTGTTTGGAACTATTATTGCTATCATTATAACTAAATAAACAGACTAAGTCTAAAGAGATAATAATGATAAAAAGCTTTTTAATATTTTCAATGCCCATTTATGCTATACTTTTTTTTTCCGGCTGTACGGCAAAGTTGACGGACCCTGAAATCAATTTTGAGCCTCCCGCATATGTTGAGGAGATGCCTTCTCGTGAGGATAACAAAGATTTTACATCAGTAGGAAGTGTTTTTGGACAGGGAGACAACCCTCTCTTTTCAGACCATAAAGCTATGCACGTAAACGATATAGTAACTGTTGTTATTTCCGAAAATGCACAGAGTTCAAATAGCGGCTCTAAGCAGTTAAGCGAAAGTGATTCGCAAACTCTTGGCGGCGGTGCTTTTACCTCTACCGGAACAAATTCAGCTGTAAACTCGGCTGTAAATAAGTTAAACGGTCTTACAAACGTCGGTTTTGGAAGCGGTTCTGAGAGTGCATATAAAGGGCAGGGAAGTGCTACAAAAGACGCCTCTTTTACCACTACCGTATCTGCTAGAATCGTTAAGGTTTTACAAAACGGAAACTATTTTATCTCAGGTACAAGAGAGATATTGGTAGATAATCAGAAGCAGTTAATACAGATAGGCGGAGTTATCCGTCCCTACGATATAGACCAAAGCAACAGAATTAACTCTTCACAAATGAGTGAAGCAAAAATTCTCTATAAAACACAAGGAGATGTTGGACGTGCAACAGAGCAAGGTTGGGGAACAAAAATTATTCAGGCTGTTTGGCCGTTTTAGTCTAATATTGCTGGTTGTTTTTACAACGCTTAATGCACAACAGAGTTTCAAGGATTTTAAAAAATCTCAATCTCAATCTTTTCAGACATATAAAGATGAGAGAGACACCGCTTTTAACAGCTATTTAAAGCAGGAGTGGAGGGAGTACAACGCACTTCAGCCCGTACCGCTATATGAAAAAGCAAAACCGCTAGAGATAGAAGCGGCAAAACCGCAGGTTTTAAAGCCCGTCGGTCCAAAAATAAGTGTAAAAATAAAACAACCTGCAGATGACAAACAAGGGGTTTTAGCTCCGTCTGAACCAAAACAAAAAGACGTTATGTTTGATTTTTATGGCTCATCTCTAGGATTTAACATTCCCTCCGGCATAAAAAAAGCCAACTTTTACCCTCAAAACCAAGCAGGCATAGCAAGTTTTTTCAACACTGCAGCTTCAAGCGATTATGAGGCTTTACTGGAAGAGATTAATAGAATTTCAAAAAAAATGAACTTAAACGACTGGGGTGTCTATCTTCTGGTTTCAAAGATTTCAGACAAGACATTTACAAATCAAGACAACTCAAAACTCCTTAGCTGGTTTATATTTAACAAGCTTGGATACGCCGTAAAAATAGGTTTGGCAAAACAACATGTAGTTTTAATGCACTACTCCAAAAAAGTTATATATTCTACGCCAAACTACAATTTCGACAATAAAAAATATTATGTAGTTGCAAACTATGCAAAAGATGGTTTTGGAAGAATTTTCTCTTATAAGCAGGACTACCCCGGTTCTACCAAAGAGCTTGACCTCTCGCTAGAGACACTTCCTACGCTAGAAGCAAAGATAGAGAGTAAAACCTTAACCTTCTCTCAATCAGGAGAAAAGTATAGTGTTCCAATCTCATATAACAAAAATCTTATAGACTTTATGGCTTCCTATCCTCAGGCGGATTATGAGACATTTTTTAATGCACCGGTTGATGATGCGACATACAGAGATTTGGCAACTTCTCTTAAAAAGCATATTGACGGAAAAAAGGCAAGTGAGGGGATGAACTTTGTACTAAATTTTGTTCAAAATTCATTTAAATATGAGCAGGATAATCAGCAATTTGGCAGAGAGAAGGTTATGTTCGCACAAGAGACTCTCTACTTTGATAAATCAGATTGTGAAGACAGGGCAGTTCTGTTCTCGTATTTGGTAAAAGAGCTTTTTGGGGTGAGTGTTGTTGGCGTAAAATATGAAGACCACATGGCAACAGCTCTTTATATTCCTTTGGAGGGCGATGAAGTGATGGTCAAATCCAAAAAATTTGTCATTGCAGACCCGACATATCTAAATGCAAATATAGGTATGAGCATGCCGAAGTATAAATCAATAAAGCCTCAGAGCTACATCGTTGTAGGAGAAAAGTAATATGAGTAATCCATATAACGATTCGCTGACAAATGTTGAAAATAGATTTGCTTTGATGGAGTATTTGCAAGATTTAGAGCATGCGAACGTTTTTTTAATAGATATAGATAATTTCAGCAATATAAACAACGCCTACGGATTTGAGATGGGCGATGCCGCTTTGGTTGAGATAGCGAAACTGATAGGCATAGCCAAGCCCTCCACATCCAAACTCTTTAGGTTAAACTCGGATGAGTTTGTAGTTGTATGTTTGGATACTATGAGCTCAAAGAGACTTTTCGAAGCGGCAAGCTCCATGATATCTTTTTTCGACCAGAGTGAAATATCGCTCTCGGATGATATAGATATAAAAGCCTCTATAAGCATAGGCATAGCACTTGGTAGAGGCACTGAGATACTTAATCATGCAAGAACGGCGATAAAAGAGCTAAGAGAGCATAAAAGGTCATCTTACAAAATGTATGACCCAAACTCTGTATTTATAAAAAAACAGCAGGAAAATGTCTATTGGATACATAAGATAAAAGAAGCGTTTGAAGAAGAAAGATTGATTACTTATTATCAACCAATTATAAATAACATAACAAAAAAAATAGAGAAGTATGAGTGTTTAATAAGGATTTGTGATGATGGCATACTCATTCCTCCCGTTAGGTTTATGGAGGCTTCAAAATTAACCGGCACGCTTACGCTAGTTACAAAGAGCGTAATAGAGCAAAGTTTTAAAAAATTCAGCGGTACGGATTATGAGTTTTCAATAAATATCACAAGCACAGATTTGCATCTTGATTATCTCGAAGAGCAGCTTTTAAAATATGCAAAAAAGTATGGCATAAGTCCCTCAAAAGTCTCTTTGGAGATGCTTGAGGATATAGACACGCTTAACACGCTTGAAATACTTGCGCAGTTGAATTCTCTGAGATATCAAGGCTTTAAAATATCCATAGATGATTTTGGTTCTCAGAGTTCAAATTTCTCCAGACTTTTAGAGTTCTCACCCGATTATATAAAAATTGACGGCTCCTTTATAAAAAATATTTTAACCGATAAGAAGAGCTTGGTCATCGTAGAAGCTATTGTTTTGCTTTGTAAAAAAAGCAATATTAAAACCATAGCGGAGTATGTTCACAGCGCAGAGGTGCAGGCAAAAGTAGAAGAGCTTGGAGTTGATTACTCTCAAGGATACCATTTTGGCGAGCCTATGGAAGAGCTACAGTAATCTCTTTCGCATGTTTTAACGCTTTATCGAAGGAGTCAAGTATATTTTCATCCCCGATTAGTGAAGCTACTCCGTGCTTTTTCAAATCTTGAAGCACAGAACTGTTCACTCCAGATAACAGCAGTTTAACATCAGATTTTTGTAATGTTTTTATCATCTCTTCAAAGTTGTGAAGTGCGGTTGAGTCCACAAAAGGGACATGGCGCATACGAATAATTAAAAGTTTGCTTTTAAATCCTATATCTTTTATAACCTCTGAATACTGCTTTGCGGAGGCAAAAAAGAGCGGACCGCTAATCTCATAAACGCTAACACCCTCAGGCAGATGAGAATAGTCATCTAGAACATCACTGTCGATGTGGGATGGAACTTTTATGCCGATATCGGACATTCGTTTCATAAACAAAAGCGAAGAGAGAACGACACCAATCTCAATAGCTACCGTTAAATCAACAAATACGGTTAATAAAAAAGTACTCAGCAAAACGATGATGTCGAAGTGTGAACCTCTTAAAATCGAGACAAAAGAGCGCCACTCGCTCATATTGTATGATACGACTATCAAAATTCCTGCCAGACATGCCATAGGAATAAGTTTTGCATAACTTGCAAAAACAAGCATGATGAGCAGCAGAGTTAGAGCGTGAACTATCCCTGCTATAGGAGTTCTTCCGCCGTTTTTTACATTTGTTGCAGTTCTGGCAATAGCTCCGGTTGCGGGAATTCCGCCAAAAAACGGAGTTACGATATTTGCGATGCCTTGTGCGATCAGCTCTGTGTTTGAGCGGTGATTTGCGCTTATCATACCATCGGCTACGACTGCCGAGAGCAGTGACTCAACTCCGCCAAGAAGAGCAATGGTCAGCGCAGGAGCGATGTAGATATGTAGAGTGCTTATCTCAAAAGTCGGCAGCGAAAAAGAAAAAGTATTCGGTATTTCGCCAAAAAAAGACTCAATGGTTGTCACGGGGATATCAGCCGCTTGAACAATAAAGGTTATAAAGATTATGGCAATAAAAGAACCGGGGATTTTAGTAGTGATTTTTCTTGAATATAGGGTTATAACTATTGTCGCAGCGGTTATGATGAGGGCATAAAAGTTTACAGTACTAATGTTTGAGAAGTATGTGCTCCATTTCTCAAAAAACTCTGATGGCAGTTTCTCTATCTCTAAGCCCAGAGCATCTTTTACCTGCGTCGAGAAGATAACTACTGCAATTCCGCTTGTAAATCCTACGATTAGGGGATGAGGAAAATATTTTAACAGTGTGCCGAGTCTTAGCAGTCCAAATATCACTAATATGATTCCAGACATAACGGTTGAGATTATAAGCCCATCAATTCCGTACTTCTCGACAATAGCATAAACTATAACTATAAAAGCTCCCGTAGGTCCGCCGATTTGAACTCTGCTTCCGCTCAGAAATGAGATAAGAAAACCTGCAACTACGGCAGTAACCAGCCCTTTTTCAGGAGAAACACCTGAAGCTACGGCAAATGCAATAGCCAAAGGAAGAGCAACGATGCCCACCACGATTCCTGCAAAGATGTCGGAGATAAGCTGTTCTCTGCTTATCCCTGATTTTAGCAGGCTGAAAAATTTAGGTTCGAAAATCTTGCTCATTTTAGTTTTTCCTTATTTTAATTCTGCAGTGAGTCCAACTGCTCTCTTACTTTTATCTGCTTATCCTGCGCATCTGCCAACAGTTCACGGTTTTTTGCCAAAACATCTTCCGGCGCATTTGCTACAAATCTTTCGTTATTTAACATGCCGCCGATTTTGTCTATCTCTTTTTGGAGTTTTTCATCCTGCTTTGTGAGGCGGCTGATGATAGGCGTGAGGTCGATGCTTTGTGTCGGGATAAAAGTCTCACACTTTTGAGAGATGTCACTAACGGCATTTTCTATTCTGACGTCCGTAAACTCTACAACTTCTACTTTTGCCAGTCTTGAGATAAACGGTCTCATCGACTCTTGCTCTTTCTCGGAGATGCCCTCCATCTTGACATAAGCTTTTTCTATCTTCTGGTTTGCCAAATCAACCAAAACTTTGGCACGGCGGATAGATACGATAGCATCCATGATAAGCTCAAATTTCGCTTCGTCTTTTTCTCGTTTTTTGGTTTTAAACGGATATTTCATCAGCATGATTGATTCGCCGCTCTCTAAGCTTGTACCAGAGAGTTCATGATAGAGATACTCTGTGATGAACGGCATAAACGGATGAAGAAGCTTCATAGCCTCTTTGAAAATCGCTCCAAGCTCTACGATAGCACCTTTGTCCGCCTTGCTAAGTTCAATCCCCCAGTCACAAAACTCATTCCATAAAAAGCGGTAAAGCACCGTTGCGGCATCGTTAAATCTGTACTCATCCATACATGAACGAACTTCAAGCGTTGCCATGTTGAGACGAGAGAGCATGTATCTTCCAAGGTCGCTCTCGACACAAAAACCTTTTAAGTCAGGGAATGTGTCAACATTCATCTGCAAAAATTTTGCCGCATTGTAGAGCTTGTTTGTAAAGTTGCGATTCTGCTCCAATTTGTCCGTGCTCATGCGGATGTCACGACCTTGAGCGGCACTTATTGCTAAAGTAAAACGGAGTATGTCGGCACTGTATTTCTCCACCATGTCAAGCGGGTCGATAACATTGCCTCTTGATTTGCTCATCTTCTGTCCATGCTCATCGCGGACAAGCGCATGAAGGTAGATGTGGTTAAACGGAAGTTCGCCAATGAAGCTCTCGCCCATCATCATCATTCTTGCCACCCAGAAAAATAGGATGTCAAAACCTGTGATAAGAAGCGAGTTTGGATAAAAATCTTTCATATCATCCGACTTAAATAGCTTATCCATCTCTGCGTCGCCATTGCCCCAGCCAAGAGTTGAAAACGGCCAAAGTGCGGAACTAAACCAAGTATCAAGAACATCTGGGTCTTGAGCGATGTTTTTTGAGGCACATTTTGGACACTCATGCTCTGCATCTTTTAGGCTTGCCCACTCATGGTCGCAGTCACCGCAGTAAAAAACAGGGATTTGATGTCCCCACCAAAGCTGACGGGAGATACACCAGTCACGCAGGTCTCCCATCCATGAGTTGTATGAGTTTATCCAGTGAGGCGGAAAAAATTTCGCTTCGCCGTTGTTAGTCTTCTCTATCGATTTTTTAGCTATTTCGCTTCTGACAAACCACTGTTTTGAGATGTAAGGCTCAACGATGTTTTTACATCTGTAGCAGTGTCCCACTTGATGTTTGTGATCTTCAATCTTTACTATAAAGCCCTCATCTTGAAGTTTTTTGACGATAATATCACGAGCAGAGAGTCTCTCTAGTCCTTGAAACTCCCCTGCATACTCGTTTAAGATACCCTTTTCGTCAAAAACCGTGATGAACTCCAAGTCGTGTCTTTTGCCCACTTCGTAGTCGTTTTGGTCGTGTGCGGGAGTAACTTTTACCACGCCTGTTCCAAAGGACATATCGACATGCTCATCGGCGATGATGGCTACTTCTCTGCTTGTGAGAGGAAGTTTTACTTTTTTGCCCAAAAGATGTTTGTATCTCTCATCTTCGGGATGAACCATAACGGCAGTGTCGCCAAAGTATGTTTCAGGTCTTGTCGTTGCAACTTCTACAAAGCCGCTTCCATCGGCAAACGGGTACTTTATGTGGTAAAACTTGCCGTCGTGGTCTTCGTGTTCAACTTCAATGTCGCTAAGTGCGCCGTCGTGCGTACACCAGTTTACCATGTAGTTTCCGCGAACAATCAGCCCTTGGTTATATAGATGGACAAATGCCTCTTTAACTGACTTTTGAAGCCCCTCATCCATGGTAAATCTCTCACGCTTCCAAGCGGGACTTACTCCCATTTTACGGAGTTGTTCAGTCATAATCCCCGCAGATTCAGCCTTCCATTCCCAGACGCGCTCCAAAAATTTCTCACGACCCAACTCCTCTTTGGTTGTGCCCTCAGCAAGAAGTTGCTTCTCTACAACGTTTTGAGTTGCGATTCCCGCATGGTCTGTTCCGGGTTGCCAAAGAGTTTTGTACCCATCCATTCTTTTATAGCGAGTGATAATGTCTTGAAGTGTAAATGTGAGCGCATGACCGATGTGCAGGCGTCCTGTTACGTTTGGCGGCGGCATCATGATAGAGAAGTTTTTTCCCTCTTCTTGAATGGCTTTGTTGCTATCTACTTCAAAATAGCCTCTGCTCTCCCATATTTTGTAAAATTTATCTTCTGTTTTTCTTGGTTCGAAAGCTTGTGTTGACATATAAAATACCTTGATTTTTCTAGTAAAAAGTTTGCAATTATACCAAAAAACAGGTGATGATACGCTTATGCGATATATTCTAAATTTTTGTTGTTTTTAAAGATTATTTTTACAATTTCTTGATAGAATGAAGTTGTTATATATCTTAAATTATAATTCATTAGATAATGAATTAACAGGAGCTTCTATGTCACCAAAACTTATCGTTATTACAGATTTGCAGCATTTTAAATTATTTGAAACAAAAAAAGACCCGCTTGGGAGGGAGTCTTTAGAACTTCTTGAGAGCAGTGAGAGTGCTGAGACTCATAAAAGATTGAGCGAAAAAGTATCTGATCAACAAGGAAACTTTAAAAGTGCAGGTGGCAGCGGTGCCGGTGAAGATCACAATCTTGTTTTAGAGTGGGAGCGCAGAAGAGTTAAGGAGATAGGGGAGCAGATTGCTGATGCACTTCAAAAATATACTCATGAATTTTGGGCGCTTGCCGCACCAAAGGCAATAAATAACCAAATCGTTGAGTTGCTCGAGAATGGCAACAAAAAAAGTTTAAAAATAAATCTTCATTCAGATTTGACTAAAATACCGACCAATAAGCTGTTGGAGCATTTTACAAAATAAACTAAAGGGTTGATAGCGAGCACTTTAAGCGAGTGCTCGCACTAAATAAAATTAATGGTTATTTAATATTAGGAACTCTTTTTTTGATTTCTGCTTTGTCGCTATACATATTTATGTCGGCTTTTTCAATTATATCACTCAAGCTATCGCCTTTTTTAAACTCTTGAACACCGAGTGAAAAACTTACTTTGAAGGAGATATCTTTGATTTTTAAGTGTTTAGTCAGGAGATCTTCTCTTGCAGCATTGAGTTTTAACAGAGTACTTTTTTCTGTGGTTTCATCAGAAAATATAACAATAAATTCATCTCCTCCATATCTTACAACATTTTTTTCTACTCTTCTAAGCAAGTTGGCAATAAAAACTAGAACTTTGTCTCCTACTGTATGTCCATATGTATCATTTACTATTTTAAAGAAATTCAAATCAATAATGGCAAGTGTGCCGGAATTTTTAAAGCCTTGAGCTGCTTCATCTAATATATTGTCATGCAGCCACTTTCTATTGTAAACATTAGTAAGTTCATCTTTGTACATTATCTCTTTTAATTTATTTATCTCTTCTCTTAGTTCTTGTGTCTCTTCTAATACTTCCGTAAGAGTAGTTTCATCTTTGCCTTTGATTGCAAATATGGCCTTATCTGTGTTGTCGCTTAATTTTTTGGCATTTTCAGATGTTTGATTTTGCATATTTGTAAAAAGAGCAATTTTATCATTCAATAAGCTGTTAGTGATACTTTCTTCTTCGCTCATATCAGTATTATGCAGCGTGGCAAATCTAGAAAATATAGATGCATATATGGTCGGAGTAACCACATCCATACTGTTGATAGTATCTTTTGTTTCATGAGAAATAATTTCAAGTAATCTGCTGTCTGCCTTCATTATAATAAATCCTAATGTGTGATTATCACATTTTAGCATAAAAAATTTATTTTTGGTTTAATTCAAAGACATTTTAAAAACGGTGATATTTAGTAAAACTGTTAGGTTGTTAGAAGTCGATTAAATAAGCTTATGGTAGTATAATCACACTCTTAGTTTATAGGAGTTTTTTTGCCACTTTCGCGTTTAAATGAAGAACAATATTCAGCTGCAACATCCACAAGCGAACAAAACCTTATCATAGCTTCAGCTGGAACAGGAAAAACTTCTACAATAGTCGGACGCATTGCTCATCTTCTGGCTTCAGGTGTTCAACCATCAGAGATTTTACTGCTTACTTTTACAAACAAAGCAGCCGCAGAGATGATTCAAAGAGTTGCCGACTTTTTCGGCAAAGATGTGGCTTTAAACATAGATGCCGGAACTTTTCATGCGGTTAGCTACAGATGGCTGAAAAAACATGACAAAAAAATTGTGCTAAAACAGCAAAGAGAGCTGAAAACCCTATTTAGAAGTGTTTATGAAAAACGCACATTCGGGCATATCGGCGCAGAAATTTCACCATATGGCGGAAACTATCTCTATGATGTCTATTCCTTTTACCAAAATACGGAACTTGTAAATAATTTTGAAGAGTGGGTAAAGGGCAAATATCCGGAACATGAGCTCTTTGCCATGATTTATGCGGACATTGTCGATGAGTTTGAGAGCCTTAAAAAAGAGTACGGTTTTGTAAATTTCAACGATTTGCTTCTTCATTTTAGAGCTATGTGTAAAACCAAAGAGCTTGGCTACAAAGAAGTTCTGGTTGATGAGTATCAGGATACGAATGCTCTTCAAGGAACGCTCATAGATGCCATGAATCCGCCATCGCTCTTTTGTGTCGGGGATTATGATCAGAGTATCTACGCTTTTAACGGTGCGGATATCTCCATAATAGGCACATTTTCTCAAAAATTCCCAAATGCCAAAGTTCATACTTTGACAAAGAATTACCGCTCCACGGTGCCGATTTTATCTCTTGCGACAAAAGTGATAGAGCACAACGAGAGGATTTATCCGAAAAAACTTGAAGTCACACGCACTCATGCTTCACAGCCTCCAAAACTGCTGGCTTACGATGAACTTTTTGACCAGTACCATGCAATGGCGGCGCAAATACGCGACTCTCAAACACCAAAAGATGAGATAGCAGTTATCTTTAGAAACAACTCCTCTGCCGATGGAATCGAGGTTGGATTAAGAGAACTTGGAATTACATGTAAGAGAAAAGGCGGAACAAGTTTTTTTGACTCACGTGAGGTTAAAGCGGTCTTAGATTTTTATACTCTGCTTGTAAATGAGTCGGACATGATGTCGTTTATACATCTTTTTGAGTTTGCAAAAGGGATTGGAAGTGCCATGGCAAAAGAGCTTTACATCGGACTTAAAACATTGGGTCATGGAAGCATATTTTACGGGCTTTATGCACCTGATGAGTCCATAAAAAATCCTTTTGAGAAACGAAAGCTAAATCATCAGCTCGGGCTTTTTGATGATTTTTTGGAGCTTGGAAGTGTAGGAAAGTTTGCAAAATGTGGATTTGAAGATAAGTTTATGCGCAATCCTATTTTAAAGCATCCAAAACTCACAAAAGAGAGTGCTACATTTTTGCATGATTTTTATCTGCTTTTTCGTGATTTAAAAGGCGTTAAACAGCCTCGCGTTATTGTTGGTAAAATAGCCTCATCAGCGGTTTATAAATATATTTCAGAAGTGCTCTCAAGTAAGAGAGCAACCCTAAAAGACGGTACAATTGATGAGAAGCAAAAAGCTGATTCCCTCTCCAAAATAGAGAGAAAGATGGTTCTTTTAGAGGAACTCTCAAAGCCGTACAGCGAACATGATAGATTTTTAAACGCTATGATTTTAGGTTCATCAGATTTGACGCAAGGCGAGGGTGTAAATTTGCTGAGCGTGCATGCTTCTAAAGGGTTGGAGTACAAAGAAGTTTATATAGTTGATTTGATGGACGGACGATTTCCAAACAGAAAACTGATGCAGCGCGGCGGCTCTTTGGATGAAGAGAGAAGGCTTTTTTATGTTGCCGTAACAAGAGCAAAAGATATACTTTATTTGAGTTATGCAAAGTATGACAAAATAAAAAAGATTAATTTTGTGCCGTCTCAGTTTCTCTATGAGGCTGGACTTGTTCCAAAGGATGAGGCATATAGAGCTATGGTTTTAAAAGATGAAGACAAAGAGTAAAAATGACTCCTTATTTGGAGTATAATTTAAAATTAACAAAAAGGAGAAGCGTATGAAGATTTTAATTTCGGTGGCGCTGGCGCTATTATTTGCTGGGTGTAGCAGTGATACAAAGCAGGAAACAGAGGCTGTGAAACAGGAGACTCCTGCGAAGGTTGAATCAGCAAAGAATGATGCAGTTGCCGCAGTAGAAACGGCTAAGGAAGAGACTGCTGTAAAGGTTGAAGAGGTTAAAGAGGTTAAAGAGGCAGCCGTTGCAAAGGTTGAAGAGATAAAGCAAGCAGTTTCAACGCAAGTAAGCGGAGCGACTCTTTATCAGGTTTGTGCAGGCTGTCACGGGGCTGACGCTTCTAAGCCGGCTCTTGGAAAATCACAAATCATCAAAGGATGGGACGCGGCAAAAATTGCAGACGCACTCCACGGTTATAAGGCAGGAACGTACGGCGGCGCTATGAAGAACATAATGGTCGGTCAAGTGACTAAACTAAGTGATGAGGATATAAAAGCAGTTTCGGAACATATCTCAAAACTATAATCCGCAGAGAGGCTATTTTATGCCTCTCTTACCCTCTTTACCTCTGCAAAATATGTGTGTCCCAAATAAATTACATAAAAAACCGCTGTAAAAAATATGGCAAACGGCACAAGTGACAAAAGATAGAGTGCTAAAGTTTTCACTCTCAGTTTATTTGCACTAAAAAAACTTATCTGCTTATCTTCATCAGCCGTTGTGATATTTGAGGATATATCAAATGTCAGCATTTTGTGAAAAAAGTAGTAGAGCGGGATATTTAGCGCCACTATATTTATTAGCGGTATAAAATAAAACGGTATAAGCAAAATAAAGAGCAAAAACATAATTATTGCCCATTTTAGAACCAGAAAAATTGAGTAGAGTATGTTCGAGTGACCAATCATCTCAATATCTTGATAGTGTCTTGCTTGAAGTTCTCGCAGGATAAACGGAGTTAAAAAACCTACTATAATAACAGCAACAAAAATAGAGATATAGATAGTTAAAAAGCCGCCTATCGCATAGATGAGAAAGGTTGCCAGCCAAGAAGTTATGGCATAACTCATCAAAAATTGGATAATTGCAGAGCCCTCTAACTGCGTATTGAGGCTTTCTGTATGGGGTATGCCGTTTTCTATGGTTGTCTGAGTGCTTTGTATATTTAAAGTGCCCAGCTGCTCAAGTCCGATTCCGGCTATGATAAAAAAGAGAATGTACATAACTATTAAGCTGATTACTAAAGGCAAAATTGAATATTTCAACATTTTTGGAGTCAAAAAATCCTTGATGCTAAGAAGCAATATATTTTTTTCGCTCATACTTTGCTCCACAATTTTTGGTTTAACTTCAGCTCTTCTACCACGCTTATTGCCAAGTGCAGGGTTTTAACATACTCCATAGCCACTTTATAGTCTAAAAGTGAATGAAATATGGATGGCTCAAACAAATCTTTGTCATAACTGATAGCCATATAGATATGAGTGCCGATAAATGAGATGTAAACGCTCTGCTTTGATTTGTGTTTAAAGTCAAGCAGTTTTTTCATAAGCGAGTGAGATAAGATATATCTAGCTTCTATCTGATCCGACGAGTAAACGACAAACTCTTTTTCAAACTCTGGGTCATCCATTTTAACCAGCTCATCTCTGGAGGCATTATTTGCTTGCAGCCAATGTCCTATGAGATCGCCGAATGTGCTTTGAGCGGTGTCTGGCAAAATAACCGTTTCTCCGCTAAAGTGTTTGTTAAAATCGGCAACAATAAAAAGCCCTTGAAATATGGTGCTCCATGTGTCTCTGCCTTTTGTATTTTGGTTTTTCTTTTGGGCATGTATGTCTGAAAACTGAATATTTATGCCATCAATCTGACCTTTTACATAGTCGTTTCCGCTCATCCTATCAGGGTCGCTAAAAAGCTTTGAGTGTTCAAAAAGATACTCTGAGATGTGAGTAGTAGATGAGTAGAACAGAGAACTGTCGATGGCATGAACAAGCGGTTTTATTACGCTCATTTTAAATTCATGCGTATAGTCATGAACCAGAAATCTGTATATTATCGCACCGAGTGCAATATATGCAAATATGATAAATTCGTAAAAATTCCCTAGTTTGTAAGCGACAACAGCAAAAATAACCGTACAAATAATAGCGATAAAGATAATTCTGTGCCTAAGACTTTTTCTATCACTCTCTAGTTTTTCTAAAGTAGGAAATAGATTTTTATAGTAAAAGTCGGTAAGCTCACTTACTCTTTTCATCTTTTGAGCCTTTAGTTAAAGAGCTCTTTGACATCTACATTTTTACGCTCATTATCAACTATCTCAAACACCTGTTTTCTTCTGTAATTCATCAAAGAAGCCATAAAACTTGTCGGAAGCATCTCGATTGCATTGTTGTAGTCGGTGACGCTTTGGTTATAGGCACGTCTAGCAGCTGATATCTGCTCCTCAACCTCATTCAGCGTGTGTTGGAGATGCATAACATTCTCATTTGCCTTAAGCTCAGGATAGGCTTCAACGGCTACCATTATAGAGCCAAGAGCCGAGCTTATCTTTGCATCAAGAGCAATTTTATGCGCATCACTTATATCCGGCTTTGTTGCCTCTGCACGGAGCTTTGTAACCTCTTCCAAAAGTGATTTTTCATGCTCCATATATTTGCTAACGGAGGCAACAAGGTTTGGGATGAGGTCGTAGCGTTTTTTAAGAACCGTATCTACGCTTGCGAAGATATTTTCCACCTGATTTTTCTTTGCGACGAGCGAGTTGTACATAAGCACTAAGACAAGAGCAATGACGACTAAGACTATTAGAGATGTTGACATAGAAGAACCTCTTTTGCTGATATTGCTAAAAGTCTATCCAAATATAGTTAAAATTTCTATTTTTTCATTTTTTCAAAAATAGATGCAAACTTTTCTAGTTGGTCTAAGCCTATATTTTTATCTCCGCTTTTATCGCCGTAGATGCTATGGACTGGATTGTCGAAGATTTTATCTAATGGTGTTCTAATAAGGTTAAGTAGTTTTTCATTAGAGCTAACACTTGTGTCATTTCCAAGTAATTCTTTTTTAAAGAGAGCAAAGTTATTTATAAGTGTTTGAGCCATAATACGTTTATAATCAAACTCTTCATAAAGTTTTTTAGCTTTCGTATTATATGCACAAATACAACTTTCAAAGATTTCATTCATCAATCGGCTATCAAAAACCTATGAATGTTTATCTTGAATATGTTAAAAGTGTAGCGTAGGAATGCAGGTGCTTGGTGGAAATAAAATGAGCAGTGAAGTTGTCTTGACAAATAATGGCATTATAAATATTTTCAGCAATAAGTTCACTAATCCGCTCTCGTTCTTCTGATTCATTTTCCATCATCATTTCCTTCTTGATAAATTTTCATCTCCTCGATATAAGCAAAATCTTTGAGGTTGTATGTCCATAACTCTAAATCATAAATCAAGCATGAAGCGGCGATGAGTGCATCTGGGATTTTTAGTGAATGTGATAGCGAGTAGCGAAGCAGTAGTATTTTGGCAAGGTCAAAACACTCTGAAGTGTACTCTATGTGTTGGAATTGCTCCATAAAACGGAGAGCATCTTTTTGCTCTTTTTTATTTCTAACACCTTGTAAAATTTCAAGTTCTACGATTGGATTGATCAGAATCTCCTTTTTTGATAAATCAACCTTACTGCTGTCTCGTAGATAATCTATGATAATACAAGTATCGATTAGCAGTGCCATTATCTACTCCAAGCACTGTTACGAAGCTCTTTAGAAAATGCTGCAACATCGTCAATGTCTGAAAAAGGCTTTACCTCCTTTTCTTCATCACCTATCAAACTCAGCATTTCGCCAAGAGTATAGGAAGATTTTGCTATATGCTCTTTATAATTGAGTTTTTTATATACCAATTTATCATTATTTATAGGTAAGTCCATCCGCTTAAGCTTTTCATATAGTTCAATGTTAATCAGAGCAGCAACAGGGCGACCGTGCTTTTGAATGACGATCTCTTCCCCTGCAAACTCTGCCATATTTATATATTTACTTAGATGGGCTTTTGTTTCGGCAAGATTTACTTTAGTCATAATTTGACCTTTTTTTGGTTAATATAACCATATTATAACTAAAAAAATAGTTATTTAGAAGTTATATCTTTAGCCGCCAAATAGCCGCCAGCCCATGCAAAAGCGAAGTTGTAGCCTCCGCGGCGACCGACTACATCTAAAACCTCTCCGCAGAAGTAGAGGTTTTTTTGTTTTAGCGACTCAAAAGTTTTAGGGTTTATCTCCGTTGTGTCAACTCCGCCGCCTGCAACTTCCCCGTGGCGAAAACCGTGAGTGCCCTCAACTTCAAATCTCCAATTCAACATCTGATTTGCTATTTTTTTACTTAGTTTTATATCGATATTCTTGCCGCAAAATGAGGCTGGAAGTTTCAACTCTTCTAAAATTCCTGATGCTATTTTTGATGGTATAAGTCCGATGAGAATCTCAAAAATCGTCATCTTTGGCTCTAGTTCAGCCATCTTGCTTATATGATTTGAGAGTTTTTGTGCATTAAAAGAGGGAAGCAGGTTTACGGCTATGTCAACTTTTGAGAACTCCATCAAAGCGAGACTTGCCATTTGAGATATATCTAATATGGCAAAGCCAGAAACTCCGTAGTCGGTAAATAGTATATCACCGCTAGAAGTCAGCTCTTTTTTATTGTTTATAAGCAACGTGACTTCGCCCTCTATCTTTGTTCCGCTCATTTTTTTCACAATTGTTGAGGTTAGGTGAAGCTGGACAAGAGATGGATATGTCGGGATTATATTGTGTCCAAACACTTCTGCAAACTCCAAGCCGTCTCTGTTTCCGCCAAGATGAGATGCCGCCTCAGAGCCGGTTGCCACAACAACAGCGTCATACTTGTTTAGAAGTTCTTTTATGTCTGTGATTTTTTTATCTGTATAGATATTTACGCCAAGGCTCGTTGCATAGTTTAAAAGAATAGAAGCCACACTTTTTGCTTCATTGCTGAGCGGATAAACACGTCCGTCATCTTTTATGTCAAGCAAAAGTCCAATGCTCTCGCAAAACTTCTCAAACTCGCCAAATCCAAACTCTTTAAGTGCAAACTCTACGAATGATGGATTTTGAGAGAAGTATTCACCTGCGCTTAAATTTTTGTTTGTGATGTTACAGCGCCCGTTTCCGGATACTAAAATCTTTTTGGCACATTTTGAGTTCTGTTCAAAAACATCTACGAGAATATTTTTTTTTGCACAAAAAATTGCACACAAAAGCCCGCTTGCTCCGCCGCCGATGATTGCTATTTTTTTACTTTTCATTTGAGACTTATCGGCAAATATCTGCCAATACGATAGCCCACGTTACCACAAATACAGATATGCTTAAAAAAACTATTGTGCTTCCTACGTCTTTTGCTCGTCCTGCCATATGGTGATGGTCTAATGTTACCAAGTCGACAACTCTCTCAATGGCGCTGTTAGTAGCCTCTGCCAAGAGCATTCCCATAAGAGAGATAAACATCAGGACTTTGTGGATAAGAGAGGCATCTATAAATATAATTAGAGGAATTAAAATCAGAGTTAAAATAAGTTCGATTTTAAATGATGTCTCCGTTTGGATTAAATCTTTTAACCCATTTAGTGCATAACCCGTGTTTTTAAAAAAATTATACTTTGGCTGATTTCGCAATATATATCCTTTGTTGTATTGTTATTAAGCTGTCGATGAGTAAAATTATCAGCCAAGCGATAAGCATTGCAATAATTGTATGGCTGAAAAAGTGGTCGCCAATTAACATTTTGTATATGCCAATACTAAATCCGATAAGCAGAGCAATTATAACAGCTCTTTTTTGATTTCTTTGGCTTTTAAATAAAAAAAAGAGTGAAAGCAGCGCAAAACCTTCATCTCTATCTAATAACCATTGATGAGTATTTGCATTATAAAAAAATTCTTGTATAAAAATATCAAGTTTTGTAAAAGCAAATAGAAGAACTACGCCTAAAAGCAAAAAAAGTGTGATTAATAACTCTCTACTCCTCGATTGTTGCATCTTTTAGCATGTCCATATTTTTATCATATATTTTTGTCTCTACTTCAAACAGCCCGATAATTGTGTGAAAAAGATTGTCATGCGAAAATGTCTTATCGCTGTATGATTTTAGTTTTGCGGTATCTATGTCTTTTTTCATCTCATCGCCAAACCACATCATCGCGCCAATATGTGTTTGCGTGTCAGGTGCCATAAAATAAGGCATACCGTGAAGATATAAGCCATTCTCGCCCAAGCTCTCCCCATGGTCGCTCATATAAATCATTGCCGTTTCATGTGTTTTTGAATATGGCTTTAAAAAATTTACAACTTTTGATAAAAAATAATCGGTGTAAAGAATGGCATTGTCATAAGCATTTCCTATCTCTTCTTGTGTACATTTTTCAAGCTGGTTTGTTTTACATGTAGGAGTAAACTTTTCAAACTCTTTTGGATATCTTTTATAATAAGCCGGTCCATGGTTTCCCATCTGGTGAAGGACAATTAAGATGTCCTTGTTTTTATGGGTCTCTATATATTTGTCAAGACCTATAAGCATCCCCTCATCACGGCACTCCTCATCGCAAATGGTATTGTTTGCAGGTGATTTATAATCCTCATAGGGAACTCTAAGTGCTACACCTTTGGAGTCAGAATTGTTATCTCTCCATAATATTTCAATACCGTCGTTGTGCATCAGCACATCTAAAATATTTTCTGTTTTCACTCCTTTTTTGTAACTGTAATTGGCTCTTCCAAAAACAGAGAACATACATGGAACAGAGTCGGCTGTCGAAGTACCGCATGAATACATATTTGAAAAGTTAATAACATCCTCTTTTTTAAGCAGCGGATTTGTCTCTTTTTCGTAGCCGTTTAAAGAAAATCTGTCAGCTCTGGCAGCTTCACCCACTACAAGTATAATCAACTCTTTTGGTTCATCTTCTTTTTCTGTGGTTTTGCAATCTTCTCCAATTTTATCTAAGCAAACAGGTTCAGAATTGAGTGTTTTGCCGGCGTAGTTGCCGATGCTGTAGATCCAATATGTAGGATTTGTGTAGTATCTTAGAGGTTTATGTTCTCTAAAAAATGATGTGTAAAATTTATTAAAAGAAAAAAGAACTATAATAATGAGCAACAAAGACAGCATAATCGCTTTTGCTTTTAGCATCATTTCCGATTTTAGAGTGCCGTACTCAATCTTGGTTTTATAGATTAGATATGCCGGTAAAATACCAAGTAGCAGAATATATACAAGCTGCTTTATCGTAAACAGATCCATTGACTCATGCATATCTGTCTGCATTGCATTTCTTATCATGGAGTCATCGATTACTACATGATAAGTGTTCATAAAGTAGTTTGTAAAGGATGAGACTATAACTGCCGTTATCAGAAAAGGTTTGGTTGTATATTTTGAGCTTAGTAGGGTAAAGAGTAAAACAGTAAAAGCAAATAAAATAACAGCAAGAGACAGTGTAAAAGCGATATTTTCAAATCCGCTAAGAGGATAGACATCTGCCACATTTTGAAAAAATGCAACATTGTCAAAGAGCACAAAAAATAGCGCCACAAACGCTATAAGTCTGATTTGTGTTATATTTCTAAACAATTTTGTCATCTTATCTATATAATTTCTTATCGTACAGATGGTCTAAGGTTAAGACAAACGCCAGTGCATCTTTTTCCAGCTCCACGTCATGTTCGGCAGGGATTAGATGATTGCTCTTATCCATGTACGAAGCCGGTTCTTTGTACGAAAATGTAACCGCCTCTTTGTTTGGAGCAATAATTGAAACTTTGTCATCCACCCGAAGAGCGTATGAACCATGAAACTCCATCAGTGAAATATTTTGTTTTTTATCGCTGAAAATAGAGTGTCCCATAATTGGATATTTCAAATCAAGCCCAAGCAAATCCAGTGCCGTTGCCAAGACATCGGGTTGTGTTGCAATTTTGTCATATATCATTGGCTTGACGTCTGCACCTAAGATAATTGCAGGAATATGGAACATATCTACAGGAACCATATCATCGCCATAAACTCTAACGTTATGGTCTGCAACAACTACAAAAATGGTATCTTTGTAATACTCCTCTTTTTTGGCAAGTTCAAACAGACGCCCGATAGCAAAATCTGCGTATTTGACGGCATTTTTTACGCTGTTTTGAGCAACTCCATCTATTAACTCAATTTTTTCGTATGGGTACTCAAACGGAGAGTGGTTTGACTGTGAAAACATAACGGTGGCAAATTTCTGATTTTTAGCATGCATCTTTTTAAACTCTTCGTTTGCTCTCTCTGCCAAATCCCCATCACACACTCCCCATGGGGCAACAAAACTAGGATTTTCAAAGCATGGCTGGTCAATAATCTCATCGAAGCCGTTGCCGATAAACCAACTTCGCATATTGTCAAATCTGCTCTCTCCGCCATACATAAAAGTTGTGTGATAATCAAATGGTTTTAGCGCCGTTGCAATAGTAAAAAAGTCACTTTGGGATTTGGTTCTCTTTAATACTCCCTCACCGGGAACCGCAAGATTTCCAGCAGAAGTTCCAGCTAAACCTCTAATGCTTCTTGTTCCGTTTGAGTATAAATCTTTAAATAAAATCCCCTCTTTGCTCAGTCTGTTAAGGTTAGGAGTAATTCCTTTTTCTCCTCCTGTTGCCTCAACAAACTGGTAGCCCAAACTCTCTTGCACAAATATAACCAAGTTTTTTGGTTTTTCACTCTTAAAGTGGCTCTCTTCAGCCCTAGAAAATGGGGAGGCAGCATCAATGCTTTGGATATTTAGTCTGTTTTGAACTCTGGATAGAGCCTCTTTCATATCCATTTTTCCATAGCGCTTTTGTATCTCTTTGCTTCCGTGTCTGTTGTTGATATATACAGCATAAACAATACTAAATATAGAGTTTTTTGTTATCTCGTTGACCATTCTATTTGTTGTGTACATTGCATCGGATGTGTTGGCAGGTCTGTGTCCAAACGATGAACGAGCACCCATAAACAGCAGTAAAAATAGGGGTAAAAATAGAATCAATCGTTTTTTATAGCTTGTGTCAAATATGGCGATAACGCTATCTTTGGCATATTTCAGATAGAGATAGATAAAAGCACCAATCATAGTAAAAGCTATAAAGAGTTCCGGCTTGTAATCGGCAAATATCATGGCAAATACTTCTTTTGGATAGACTAGATACTCAACAAAAAGGTAGTTTGGTCGCACATCATACTGGGCTATGAAGGGAAAAGTTGCATTTTCTATATAGATAATGATTGATAAAACTACCAAAAAGTAGTACTTTAAAAATTTATTTACAAAATGTTTTAATCTCTGCGGACTAAGCGTCAGAAGCATCATAGGTATAAGCAAAAATACGGATGCGGTTATGGTGTCCATTCTCAGACCGTAGATAAAAGTGAGCCAATAATCTACACCGCTATCTTTGAAGTTGTCAAAATATAATATAAACAGAGAAAGTCTGCCTATAAAAAATATCACTATCATATATAGATAATATTTTAGTAATTGTTTTAGAATGCTCATCATTCTCCTTGCCTAGTGTTAATATGAAAGGATATAGTAATAAAACTGATGAAATATAAACAGAAACAGTAATAAATCTATTTTTTACTTGTAAAAAAATTTTAAAGAGTAACTAGTTTTGCGCCAAATCCGCCCATATGCTGCGGTGCGTCCTCAAACTTTTTCACTCTAGGATGTGCTTTTAGAAACTCTTTAACGGCATATGAGAGTTTTCCCGTTCCGATGCCGTGATAGACTATAACCTCGTCCCAGCCGTTAATGAGTGCATCGGAGATAAATTTATCCAGTGTTTCTACTGCTTCTTCTGCTCTCATGCCATGCAAATCGCATTTTAGTCCGGCTCTTTTTTCAACTTGCAAATTTACATCTGTGCGAGGTTTGTGCTGCAGCGTTTGGGTATGTTTAAGATGTGAAGTTTTAACTCGAACACGCATACCATCTACTTCAACTATCGCCTCATCTTTATCTTTCATAGCAGCAATTACGCCTTTTTTGCTATGGTACTTTACATTGTCGCCTACTTTAAAATCAACATGTGCTTTTACCTTCTCTTTTTTTTCAACAGGCAGTTTCTTGTTTGCTTCATTCATAGCTCTGTGAATTGCTTTCATGTCCCCAGCGCGGGCAGCCTGTTTTGCTTCGTTTATTGCACTATCGTAACTCGCTTTTAGCGCGATTTTCTCTTTTTCTAACTCTATAAAAATTTTCTCTTTAAGCTCTTTTAAATCTCTCTCTTTTGCTTCTAGAACTTCTAGCTTCTCATCAACCTTTTTGTTTTTTTGCTTCAACTCGCGCTCTAACTGCGAGCCTCTCTCTATGAGCATATTTAGCTTCTCGCTGTTGTCGCCGTAGAGAGCTTTTGCTTCATTTACTATTTTGTTTGAGATTCCATATCTGCTGGCCGTCTCAAATGCGTAGCTTTTGCCGATAATTCCGTGCATAAATTCATAAGTCGGAGTTCTGCCAAGTTCATCATAAATTGCCGCCATAAGCTCTACATCATCACGGTCAGCCATCAGTGCGGCAAGGCGTTTGTGGTGCGTTGTAACGACTATTTTCTGCCCTTTTAAAACCAGCTCGTCAAGTATTACCTTAAAGAGTGCAGCCGCCTCGTCGCTGTCGGTTCCAAGCTCTATCTCATCGACTCCGACTAGCGCATCTCTGTTTTCAAATATTTTTGAAAACTGCTGCATACGTCCTGCAAAGGTTGAGATGTCGTTTTTTACGTTTTGCGGGTCGTCAATGATGGCAAGTATATTTTTAAAGCTGCCAATGTGCGACTTGTGCTCATTTAGCTTCATCGGAATAATATATTTTGCCATAAAAGCGGCACTTAATATCGACTTTAGAAGCATTGTTTTTCCGCCTGCATTTACACCCGTAATCATCAAAATATTTTTGGAAAAATCAACATGTATCGGTTTTGCGTGGTGGAGGGCAGGGTGGATAAAGCTCTCTAGGACAATTTTGGAATCTTTTTTTGATTTTACTATGTAAAGGTCTTTACTTCTGGCAAATAGGACTCTCGCCTGATAGTTGTCAAACTTCGTAAACTCCTTGTCGCAAAATGAGATAAACGGCAGAAGGAGTGCAAGTTTTGATGAGAACTCTTTTGCATAGGTATAAAAAATTGCCTCGCGCTCTTCATTTATGTAGCGAATCTGCTCTTTTGATTTTAGGATAATATCAGGTGAGACATAAAAACCGCCGCTGCTGCTTCTGCCCACCATTGCGCCTTTAAGCACATGGTTAAACCCGCCGCGAACCAAAAGGCACTCCTCATCGTTGATAAGATGCACCTGCGTGTCTATAAGATATGATGATAGTTTCGGGCTTGATGTCAGTCTCTTAAGTGAGCCGCTGATATTAGCCTTGTGCTCTTTTATGCTATTTCCCAAACCAAACAGCACTTCGTCGAGATTTTCGTCAAACTTGCCATCATATGTGAAGTACTTCTCAACCTCAAAAAACTTTGGTTCTATGACAAACTTATCCATCCACTCGCCGATAATTCCCTTTAGCTCCATATTTTTGAAGTAGCGAAAGTAGCGAATAACTTTTACTATTTCAAAAATCTGTTCAAACTGCAGTACGCCTAGTTTTTGAAGGTGGAGCTTTATATTTGTGAAGTCGGCAACTTTTGGCGGAGCTTTAAACTCTATGGCATCCAGCGCCTTAATGTAGCGGTAGTGCAGCTCTTGGTCGCCCTCAATGTAAAGAGAACTCTCGCGTGAGAAGAAGTGCTTAAATGAGTTTATATGATCGCCTAAATCGAGTTGATTTATTAGCGTATCAACCTTTGAGCTGTTCTCTACTCGCATTTAGATGCACTAATCATCTGACCAAAGTTTGGAGTATTCTCTTTGCCTATGAAAGTGTATGTCCCGATGCTTAGGGTAAAGTTCGTACTGTTTACATCAGTACCGTTACATTTTACAGTGCTGTGCTTATTAAATTTATTAACAACGGCCAGCATTTTTTGGCTTTGTGCATTGCTGTAGCTATTAAACGCAATCGCAGACAATACTATGGACAAAACCACCGCAGTTACCAAAGCTTTTTGTTTATGAGTTAGTTCGGTAAAGTAGTGCAGAGCCAAAAAAAAGAGCCCTGCAATTATAATTCCAGCTATGTATGCCATTATGCGGTCCCTCTTATCTGATAAGTCAGATCTCCGGCGCCAAATCCGATGATTAAGCCTTTGTCAATGGTTTTAAGCGCTTCTTTGTCTTTAATAATAGTGATGGTATTGTTTGCTCTTGTGATGTTGTCTGCCATTATTAGATTATATCTTTTAAACTTCTCTTTGAAGTCAATATCTCTGCTTGCTTCGCCTGCAGCCCAAACTGGGAGGATTATAAGCTCCTGCGCACCCTCAAAACAGTTTATGAACTCTTCGAGGTTGTCTATTGTTCGAGAGTATTTGTGCGGCTGCCAAATTGCCGTAATTTTGTCAAAACCTTTAAGAAGCGCATACTCTTTTACTGATTCAAATGTTGCTTTTATCTCTGTCGGATGGTGTCCGTAATCGTCAATAATAACACTCTCTTTTTCGGCGCCAACAATATCAAAACGCTTTTTGATGCCCTTAAATGTAAGTATATTTTCTCTAATGGCTTCGATGTCCATAGACTCGTTTGCCGCTAAAATAGCCAAAGCCGCGTCAAGGGCAATATGTTTTCCAAATCCCCAAACATCAAAATTTCCTAAATTTTTAAGAGTAAATCTTGTATGCGGTTCATCGTTTATCAGGATAAATTGTATGTTTGTTATGTCACGGCTTGGATAGAGCCATTTAGCATCCACTTCGCCGACAAGCTTGCCCAAAAACGGATCTTCCGCATTTAAAACACGACAAGGTGCCGATTTTATAAATGTTTTGTACGATTCATAGAAGAGCTCATAGTTGTAGTCGTAATATTCCATATGCTCCGGCTCTGCATTTATGACGATTGCGCAGTAAGGATTTGAGTTTATAAAACTTCCGTCGCTCTCATCAGCTTCAAAAATCATAACGTCGCTTTGCGGTGCATATCTCACGTTTGAACCGAATGCTTTTGATTCCGCTCCGATAATCGCCGAGCCTTCCATTATAGCCGTGAGTATCGCCGTAGTAGTGCTTTTTCCGTGGGCACCGGCAACAGCGTAAACCTTAGAGGTGTTTAAAATTTGCAGCAGTGCCTCGCGACGAGCAAGAACTTCAATACCTTTTGCTTTTGCTTCGATAACTTCAGGATTGTCAGGGCGGATTATGGCAGAGTGGACAACCAAATCTTGATTGGTAATTGCAGATGCATCATGTGGAACTGTAACGGTAATACCCATTTTACGGAGCTTTTTAGTGATGATACTGTCTGAGATGTCAGAACCGCTGATTTCATGACCCCTATAGTGCATATATTGTGCTAAACCGGATATGCCTATTCCGCCGATTCCGATAAAATGAATTTTCATTCGCTCAACTCCCCGTCTATTTGGGAAATACCCAGCAATTTTTGTGCCTCTTTATTAAAACAACTTATATAAAAAGTACCGGCATTTTGTGTTGCATCTACATCGGCAATGTTATCTAGAAAATCATCTAAAGAAAGCTTCTCTTTGGAGGCAATCCAGTGAAATTTCATCGCTTTAGAGAACTTTTCATCACTGCTTAGACCACTAAGAACTTCAAAAAGCGCGCTTGCATCATGGATTTGAGAAGCGCTGTAGTTTTCTATCGCATACTCATAGAGCGCTCTAAGCGTTGCAAAATCCTGAACCTCGTTTATATTCATAACTCTGTGAGCTTCGAGCGTATCGGTAAGTCTCTCTAATGCCAGATCAAGAATATTTGCATAAAAGCCGCTAAGAGTATCCTCATCAAAAGTGTCATGCGCTTTTTGCTCAAGAACATACAAAGATGCTATGTCTGAATTTTGCTGTGCTTTTAAAACTTCTGCTTTTAAATTTTCTACTTTACTCATGATAAACACTCCTTAATTCTCTCTAGTGCGCTTTTTGTTTTTTGCGTATCTTCAACCAGAGCAATTCTGATAAAATCTTTTCCGGGATTAAAGCCATTTTCATCGGCTCTTGCCAGATACTCTCCTGGTAAAACTTTTACGTTGTAGTCGCGGTAGAGTTTTCTTGTAAACTCCAAAGCATTTGGAACTCTCAGCCAGATATAAAATGTCGCTTCTGGAATCTCTATACCTAAAATCTCACGTGCTGCTTCAAAGTTTTTTTTGTAAATCGCTCTTGCAATGCCTACATGCTCCTCATCGCTCCAAGCTGCGGCAGCGGCACTTTGAAGAGGAAGAGGTGAGGCACAGCCTATGTATGTTCTGTAATTTATATACTCTTTTAAGATATTTTCATCACCTGCGATAAATCCTGAACGAAGCCCTGGAGCAGATGAGCGTTTTGAGATAGAGTTGATTACAAGCACATTTTTAAATGTTTTATTTCCTACATGTAGCGAAGCTTCAAGAAGCGAAGGTATCGGTTTATTTGTATAAATCTCGCTGTAGCACTCATCGTTTAAGAGCACAAAATCGTGTTTAAGTGCGAGTTTTACCCACTCTCCAAGCTCTTCTACGCTTAGTGTAGAGCTTGTCGGGTTGTTTGGAAAGTTTAAAATAACAAGATGACATGCAGATAATTTTTCTTCATCAATCTCTGGTTTAAAGTTGTTCTCTTTGGTCAAATTTAGATAGATGGTTTTTGCTCTTGAAGCGATAGCCGCTCCCTCATAGATTTGGTAAAAAGGGTTTGTAAAGGCGATAGTCGGCTCTTTTTTGTCAAAAAGAAAAAATTGCGGAAAGTTAAAAAGGACTTCACGCGTTCCAAAAGTCGGGATAATCTGCTCATCACGAAGCTCAACACCGAATCTTGTTTTTACAAATTTTCTCTGAGCCGCTCTTAGGTTCTCTTCACCTGCCGTTTTAGGGTATTTTCTTAACTGTGAAGAGTTTTGGCAGAGTGCTTTTTGTATAAAATCAGGAGTTTCAAATTGCGGTTCTCCGATAGTCAGAGCAGACGGTTCATAGTTTTTATTTGGCGTAATATTTTCTAGTAAATTATTTAGTTTTTCAAATGGATATGGTTCAAAATTCATCGTTTTCCTGCCAGCTTTAGTGGGCGCAATTATATCTAAAATCTATAAAGAGCAGGTTAATGACCTACTCAAGCTCTTCAAGACAAGAAGCAGTTCCCTCTGAAACCCTGCAGTATTTAGAGTTTCTATCAAAAGAGATCATATAGGGGCGCTGTGTCATATCAAGGGTTGCAGCAACAGTTGCAATCTCTTGCAGCGCTTTTACAGTGCTCTCTTTAGCCTCGAAATTTTTAAGCTCTACCATCTCTTCGTCAATCATTATCTCAATAAGCGTCTCTTTTGGATTTGGTGATTCCAAAATATACTGCATTGTTTTTTCAGACTCAAGACGAGGCAGTCTGTATAAAAAAATGTAGTACGTATTTGATAGTTGCAGCATTTTGTTAGCTTCTATTTTTTTTATAAGCTCACGAGAATATTTGCATAAAGGATTCCTTTGAGATACTCTCCTAAAAGAATTGAACCAACTCGTGGAGTTAATTTTTCTTCTGTTGATTCTACAGTAAAATCTAAAATAGTTTGTGTCATAATCGGGTTCCGTTTTTATGGAAAAAACTGTACCCGCTTGGTGAAAGTATCAGGTGCAGTTTTACTCTCTTTTAACCATTATTTTACGCTATTTGCACTTCATTTATGATTTTTCTATTTCGTGATTTGGGTTAAATTTAAAAGTGCTACAATGAGCCACAAGGTTTTTCAAGGAGTTGAATATGCAAAATAGCTTCAAATTGCTAAATGTAAAATGCGGCGGATGTACAAACACTATAAAAGAGGCTTTAAAAGATGAGTTTGGCGAAGTTGTTGTTGACTTGGCGCAAGAGCCCAGGGTCGTTACACTAGAGATAAAAGATGAAGAGGCGGAGCTGAGTTTTCGCAAAAAAATGAGATCCCTCGGCTATCCGATGGAAGATGAGGAACTTGGAACACTCACAAAAGGCGGATTAAGAGCAAAAATGCGCAATCGGGAAAATAAATCAAAATTAACCGGTAATAAAGGCTATGTATGACATCCCCGAACTCCATTAAAAGAACTTGTGTTATTTGCAAAAAATCTTTTCTTCCAAAAGACATTGTTTCTGGCGAATTGATTAGAAAAGAGATAGCAGCAGAAATAATAAAGTCTTACCCGAGTTGGTCAGCTGAAAATTTTATTTGCAAGACAGATTTGGCTGAATTTAGAGAAAATTATCTTCATTTTTTGCTTGAATCTGAAAACGGTGAACTATCTTCACTTGAACAAGATGTAGTTCACAGCCTTAAAGAACATGAACTTCTCTCTTTTGATATTGAATCAAAATTTGAAGGCAAATGGACTTTTGGTGAACGGATGGCTGATAAAATTGCTGCTTTTGGCGGCAGTTGGGCATTTCTCATCAGCTTTACTATTTTTATCATTATCTGGATTGGAACAAATTCTTTTGTATTTTTATCACATCCGCTTGATCCGTATCCTTTCATATTTTTAAATCTTATTCTATCGTGCCTTGCAGCAATTCAAGCACCTTTTATAATGATGAGTCAAAATCGTCAAGAAGCAAAAGATCGTATTCGTTCACAGCATGATTATCAGATAAACCTCAAATCCGAACTTGAAATCAGGCATCTGCATGAAAAAGTAGATCATCTTCTTTCAAACCAGTGGAACCGCCTTGTGCAAATACAGGAGCTCCAGCTTGAGCTGCTTTCGGAGCTCAATACCAAAAAGTAACAGATTAAATTGTTAAATTAACTCAGAAAATGGGCTTAAGCTTTATGAAAACGCATGTTATAAACTTTTTGGACTTCCTTTTTATAACTATGCAAACGAGAGTGAATTTAAAGAGAGGTTTACAGAGTTGGTTTTGTAGAAGCTCTTCATATTACCATTTTTCGAGCAGGATGCTCTAAAAAAAGAGTGCTACCCCTTAACTCCGTCTGCTCTTGGAGCAGTTAAATAGCCAAAAAACACTTTTATATATATCATAAACGGCAGTGTCCAGACAATAGAAGAGTATAGATAGAGCTCATGCGCATACTCAAAATAAAATGGGATTAAACTCCTCATTAGCGTAGCTAGAACGATTAATGCCACCATTGAGTGTGTATAGATATTTGAAGTCAGATGTCGCCCTGTATGAATCTGCGTGATTATAATCATAACCATCAAGTACGCAAGTCCGTATCCGCCGCTTGTTATAAGGTGTCTAAAGTGAGTGATATTTCCAATTTCGCCACTCAAAATAGCCCACCCCATCAGAGCATAACCAAGACCGAGCATAATAAATATCAAACTCAAATATATTACATACGGCTGATTTAGTATAAATTTGTCTTTTAAAATATAGTCATTCGTAATGGCCAAAACAGCAGCTCCGGTAGCTAGTCCCAGCCATCCAAGAGCTGAGTTCTCAGGGTAAAAAAACTCAACTATCGTAAATGTTATAATCGTAAAGACGGCAAGGTTTGTCAGTGGAGGGCGGGCAACATAGACATCATCTATCCCCTTGTCCTCCATCAGCTCATTAACCGCCTCCATATTTACGCGTCTAAGGGCTAATAGTATCAAAATAACACTGGCTCCGAGTGCTACTTTTAGTATATCCATAGGCAGAGTTTTTGCATATCCCGCCATAGATGCAAAAAACCAAGCCTCTATTATAAAAAGAGCCAAAAGAGTGTATCCAAGCGAAGCGTGTCTTTGAAGTTTGTCCAATACCGCACTTCTTGCAAACCAGATGAGCCATCCAAGCATAGAGAGGTTAAGTATGGCAGCTATATAAACGCTTGTTATGTCGATAAACCAAAAGCTTACTCTTCCAGCCAGCCACAAAATCACCACATATTTTAGTTTTTTGCCGATAAAAGGGACGGTTCCGGGAAAAAGTTCAGGCAGGCCTGTGCTTAAAAATGCCATTACTCCGGCCGTTAAAATGCCAAATATCATCTCGTAAACGTGCCAGACTAAAACATTCTCCATAAACGGTATGTTTATAGTTGTGCTCCAAACTAAGCCCCAGAGAAGCATTGAGATTATTATATACGGAGCAAGAAGCAGAAATATGGGTCTAAATCCGTAAGCTAGATGCGGAGGAACATTTTTTTCATCTGGGTAGTAGAGATAGTGGCTTGTTGCATGCAGGATTTGCGGTTTTTCTTCTTCGTGTTTCATTATTTTAGTTCCAGCTCAAATGTGCTTATTATCTCTTCGTCTTGGAGTATTTCGGCACTTTTGCCGTAGACATATCTATCATTTCTCTCGTTTTGTGCCAAATCAAATCTGAATTTTTTTACAATATGCCCCGGGTCGGATTTTAGCAGCAGCATCTCATCGCTTAGGCGGATAGCTTCCATCAAATCATGTGTTATAAAAAGTATGCTTATCTCTTTTTTTGCAATCATATCTATCAAAATACTCTGCAGCTCTTTTTTTAGCCCGATATCAAGTGCAGAAAATGGCTCATCTAAAAAAAGCAGCGAAGGCTTGACTATCAAAGCTCTTGCAAAACTTACTCTCTGTTTCATCCCGCCGCTTAAATCTTTTGGAAATTTATCAAAATCATCCTCTTCAAGCCCGAAACGAAGTGCTATCTCTTTTGATTTTTTTACAGCTTCGCTATTTTTCTCGCCTTTTGCCAGCAGTCCCATGGCGATATTGTCAATAGTGTTTTTCCATGGAAGAAGTCTCGCCTCCTGAAAAGCAAACGCGCTGCTATTAAAGCTGTTTGTAACGCTTCCCTCTTCAACATCAAGAAGATTTGCGCAGAGATGCAAAAGTGTGGTTTTGCCGCCGCCGCTTGGACCTACTATTGAGAGAACTTCGCCTTTGTTTAGAGTGAAGTTTATATCTCTTAAAATCTCGGTAAAACCAAAGTGGTGGTTTAGTTTTTTTACTTCTAATCTCTCCACAGTTCAACCTCTCTTTTTATAGGTTCTAAAATAATGTACTCGATAAACATAAGTGAAGCTATCATAATAACGACTATTGAGAGTGCGCTCGGAGTGTCAAGCTGACTTCTTGCAACGGCCAAAGAAGCGCCGATGCCATCGCTTGTAGCAAGCAGTTCCGCCATTATGACTATCTTCCAAGCCATGCCAAGACCGCTTACCCAAGCGGGAAAAACATAAGAAAATATATGCGGGAAATAGACATCAAAAAATCTCATGTGCCATGGAAAGTTAAAACTCTCAGCCATCTCTTTTAAGTCACCATCAAGAGTGCGTGTCCCTTGAAGAGCTCCGACAAAGATAATAGGAAAAGAGGCAACGATAACCGTAAAAATTACAGTTTCATCACCCATTCCAAACCATATCATCGCCAAAACTATCCAAGCGATTGGCGGCATACCGACGAGTATGGTAACAATCGGGCGGCTCATCATGGAAGCGGTTGCAAAAAATCCAGCCAGAAGACCAAGCACGGTACCGATTAAAAGTGACAATCCAAAACCGATGGAAGCGCGGTAGAGAGTGGTGTTTATCTCACTTATAACGCTCTCATCATGCAGCATTAAGTTTAGCGTTTTAAAGGTTTCAAGCGGCGAGGGGAGAACCAAATCCCCATAAACCTGATTTCCAACATCCCAAAGAGCTATAAAAAGCAGTACAGAAGCGACCGCTCCCCATCCGCTCCAAAGATAGGCGGGAAAATCCTTGATAATTTTTAGCACAAATTTCATCTGTTACAAGCCATAGTAGAAACTATCCTTTGGCAGTTTGTCGCCTATGCTTTTTGGGTCTTCCTCTTTTAAAATATTAAAGAAAAATTCTAAATCTTTTTTTGCTTCAACGGCAGTTAGATTTTTAAGTCTTGCATGTGATATTGAATCACTAACGCCGTCTTGATTTAACATGTCAAGTGTTTTTACAACAAGCTTGCCCGCCTCTTTTTGGTTTGCTTTGTACCAAGCTAGAGATTTTGCGTACTCTTCTTGAAATCTTTTAATAACATGTTCGTTTTTCATGCGTCCCATTACGGCAACACCGGCTTCTGGAACATCCCCGTTTGTGCCAAAAATCTTGCCCCACTCCTCTTGCAGATCAACGCTTCTGTATAGTTCAGGTGCGACTATGCTTACAGGAAATGATTTTGTTTTGCGAAGTGCCATTGAGATGGCAGGTTCTGCTAAAAGCGCGTGGTCTATTCTTCTCATGATAAGCATCTGCATCGCATCAACGGGAGAAGCTACATAGACGAGTTCAAAATCTTTTTTAGGGTCTAAACCCTCTTTTTTTAGAAGCTGTTTAAATACAATGTCAGGCATATCCGCACGAAAAGGAACTGCAATTTTTTTGCCTTTAAAATCTTTAAGGCTCTTAAGCGAGTTATCGCGGCTTATCATTCCTAAAATTCCCCAAACAGAGACATTAAGAAGTTTTATGTCTACACCTTTGTTGTTAAGTATTGCTGCGGTATTTGTAGGAAGAGCCAAAAAATCAACATCGCCTTTGATTGCCATTGCGCGAAGTTCATCAGGATTTTTCCAAAGTTTAAACTCTATCTTGTCTGCTACATCTTTTAGCGCATTTGTCTCTATCATATACAAAATTGGGTGTGAAACGGAAGCAAAAGGTCCAGATATTACTATTTTGTCCAGTTTTTCACCTGCAATAAGTGTATTTGAAGTAAGCAGCAGCATAGTGATAAAACCGCAAATAAAATTTTTCATATAAATGTTTTCCTCTAAAAATTAATTTTGTATATTACTAACTCTGATATTAGTTATCATTGATTCTAATCAAGATTAAAATATATATGCCATTTTAACGATTAAATTCTTTTTTTAAAGCCAGTTATTTAAAAAGATTTAGATAAAATTTCATCCATGAATTTAAACGATTATAAAGAAGCCATAGAGAAGCTAAATCTCTACTCATACCACTACTATGTCCTTGATGACCCTATTACAACCGATGAGGTTTACGACAAGCTTTACCATGAAGTTTTGGAGTATGAAGAGTATCACAAAGAGGATGTTTTATCTTCTTCGCCGACGCAAAGAGTGGGCGACACAGTCTCGGACGGCTTTTCAAAAGCTCCTCATCTTAGCCGTATGTGGAGTTTGGAGGATGTTTTTGATGGTGACGGACTGCAAAAGTGGCTTACCAAAACATACAAACTTGATAGTAATATCTCATTTTACTGCGAGCCGAAGTATGATGGAGCGAGCTTAAACCTTATCTATGAAGATGGCAAACTCACTCAAGGTATCACGCGCGGAGACGGAAGCATAGGCGAGCTGATAACGCAAAATGTAAGGACTATCCGCACAATCCCGCTAACCATAGAGCATAAAGATAAAATCGAGATTCGCGGCGAAGTGGTGCTTTACAAAGATGAGTTTGAACGCATCAACCAAGAGAGAGCAGCAAAGGGCGAGGCAGTTTTTGCAAACCCGAGAAACGCTGCTGCAGGAAGTCTAAGACAGCTTGACTCTAGTATTACGGCTTCAAGAAATCTTGTCTTTTTGCCTTACGGTGTCGGAGAGAATAGCTTGGAGCATAAACTTCTGAGCCAAAAGATGGAGTACATCTACTCTCTTGGCTTTAAAAAACCGCCTCTTCGAGCTACATGTAAAAATTTTGACGAGATAGAAGCGGTATATGAAGAGATGAACCAAAATCGCGACAGCTATGCGATGATGCTTGATGGAATGGTTATAAAAGTCAACGAAATAGCCGCGCAAATAGATATGGGTTATACAGTTAAAAACCCTCGCTTCTCGGTTGCTTACAAGTTTCCTGCCGTTGAGAAGATAACTACGCTAAAAGAGATAATCCTCCAAGTTGGACGAACCGGCGTGGTTACTCCGGTTGCTATTGTAGAGCCGACAAACATTGACGGAGTTATTGTAGAGCGTGCAACGCTGCACAATTTTGACGAGATAGACAGAAAAGATATCCGCATAAATGACAAGGTTATCATCCTTAGAAGCGGCGATGTTATACCAAAAATCATAAAAGTTTTGACACATGAGAGAGACGGAAGCGAAATTAAATATGAGCGTCCGACGACTTGCCCAGTTTGCCAAAGCGAGCTTTTGGATGAGGGTGTGCTTCTGAAGTGTCAAAACCTTACATGCGAGGCAAGAGTTATAAACTCCATCATCTATTTTGCTTCAAAATCGTGTCTAAATATCGACGGACTGGGCTCTAAAATAGTAGAGGCTCTTTTTGAATCTGGACTGGTTAAGAGCGTAATCGATTTGTTTGATTTGACGCTTGACAAGCTATTGGCACTAGAGGGTTTCAAGGAGAAAAAGGCGCAAAATCTGCTTGATTCGCTAGAAGCTGCGAAAGGGTGTGATTACTGGCGATTTGTAAACTCTTTGGGGATTGAACATATCGGAGAGGTTGCTTCAAAGACTTTAAGTGCTCGTTTTGGAAGCTCTTTTATAGATGCCTCTAAAGATGAAATAGTAGCGTTAGAGGGTTTTGGAGAGGAGATGGCGGAGTCCGTTTTAGAGTTTGTCAGAGTAAATAGAGATACTATCTTAAAACTCCAAGAGATTTTACGCCCGCTTGAACCAAAGCAGAGAGAAGAGGCAAAAGAGAACCCGTTTAAAGGTAAAAGTGTAGTGTTAACCGGAAGTATGAGCGAGTCAAGAGATGCCATAAAAGAGATGTTGGAAGCTTTGGGTGCAAAGGTGGTGAGTTCGGTTTCCAAAAAGACTGACTTTGTCATCTACGGCGAAGATGCTGGAAGCAAATATGACAAAGCTGTGGATTTGGGCGTTGCAGTTCTTAGCGAGCAAGAGATGAGGGAAAAAATTGAGCAGGCTTGATAACTATCTGGTGGAAAATGGCTTGTGCGAGAGCAGAAATAAGGCACAAGCACTCATAAAAGAGGGGTTTGTAAGCGTAAACGGCGAGCAGATTATCAAGAGTTCATATGCTCTAAAAGAGAGCGACAAAGTAGCGGTGAAAGAGCATAAAGAGTATGTATCACGCGCGGCTTTTAAACTGAGTGCTTTTTTGGATGAACTCTCTCTTGATGTAAAAGGGATGAGCGCACTAGACATAGGCGCATCAACAGGTGGATTTACTCAAGTTTTACTAGAGTGCGGAGTAGCAGAAGTTACGGCTGTTGATGTAGGTCGAGAACAGTTACATGTAAGTTTGAAAAACGATGAGAGAGTCCACTCGTATGAGAGTTGTGACATAAGAGAGTTTGAGAGCGAGAAAAAGTTTGACATAGTGGTAAGCGATGTCGCTTTTATCTCTCTGCTCTACATTTTAGATGATGTTGACAGACTTGCAAAGAATAAAATCATACTGCTTTTCAAACCGCAGTTTGAAGTTGGACGAGAGGCAAAGAGAGACAGAAATGGTGTCGTGACCGATGAAAAAGCGATACTTAACGCCATGATAAAATTTGAAGATGCGTGCAGATTCAAAGGGTGGAGGCTGGTTTTAAAATCTGCTTCAAAACTCACAGGCAAAGAGGGCAATCTGGAGTATTGTTACTTTTTTGAGAAGTAGTTTTAAAAGTATTGCAATTTGAAATATTTTATGAGTTGATTTACCTCAAAAGCTATAATGTTTGAAATGATTATAAAAGGCAAAACCGATGAAACCGCACGAATCTATCAAACTTTTTGAAGAGAAAAAAGTAAGAACTCTCTGGGATGAAGAGCAAGAGAAGTGGTATATCTCTGTTGTTGATGTTGTAGAGATATTGACAGAGAGTATCGACTCTAGTGCTTACTGGAGGAAATTAAAGCAAAGGCTAAAGGCTGAGGGAAATGAAACCGTGACAAAATGTCACAGTTTGAAAATGAGAGCGGAAGACGGCAAGATGAGGCTCACGGATGTAGCCGATACTGAGCAGCTTTTTAGGCTTATACAGTCTATCCCCTCACCAAAAGCAGAGCCTTTTAAGCTTTGGTTGGCAAGGGTGGCAAGTGAGCGACTCGATGAGATGAGCGACCCTGAACTTAGCATAGATAGAGCATTGAAACAGTATTTGGAACTCGGATATAGCCAAAATTGGATAAATCAAAGGCTAAAAAGCATCGAAATACGAAAAGAGCTGACAGATGAGTGGAATAGAGTGGGAGTGCAAGATGGAACAGGGTTTGCGACACTTACGGATATTATCACAAAAACATGGGCAGATAAAACAACAAAAGAGTACAAAGTTTTAAAAGGTCTTAAAAAAGAAAACTTACGAGATAATATGACAAATACGGAGCTGATTTTAAATATGTTGGCGGAAGCTTCTACTAAAGACATCTCAGAAGCGATAAATCCTAAAAGCTTTGAAGAGAGCAAAGATGTAGCCAAACAAGGCGGCAACGTAGCAAAAGTCGCACGAGCTGAACTTGAAGCTAAAACAGGTAAAAAGGTAGTGACAAGCAAAAACGCAAAAAATTTACTTGAAGATAATGAAAAAAAGAAATGATAAAGAAACAGGATGCAGCATGATGCCTTTTAACAATCTCGGATTTGTCTTTAAACATTTCGGCTACATAATGGCGATATATCGTTAGTGCTTCTCTATAATAATATTAAGTAATTTTCTCATTTAAATTAACATTTTTTTTATTCAGCTATTTAGCCGAACAAGGCGCTGCACTGTGGCAACATATTTTTTACTGCAGAGTGAAAAAATAGACGCAAATGGCTTTTTGGTTGCTCATTTTAAGTAATTCCCATTCTCTGAGTGTGAATGTATATCAAAGCAATGTTTTAAAACTTAAGATAAACCTAGTTCTTTTACTACTACGGCTTTAATGATAGGCATATTTATTCTTAAAACATCTTCGATAATCGAGTCATCAACACTATCATAATCGTGAGCGATAAAATTTCTAACGGCGCTAATACCTTTTAAATCATTGCTCGAAAACTTCTCAAGCACATCAAAAGCATTGTCGTCTTTAAGCTTATTGAATTGTTCGGCAATTTTTATAATGTGCATTCTTATGGCAGGTTTGAGTATTTTATCTTCTATGGCTTGGCTAATTTTAAACTCTACGCTATTTAAAATAAACTCTATATCATCAATAGAATTTTTATATTTTTGAGTCTTTGTTGAGGGCTAGACATAAACAAGCTCTTTTTTTATCTGCTCAAGCAACTCTTTGTTGCTTGAGTTTAAAGATACCAAATCAATTTTTCTATGAAACGCTTTTTCTAACTCTTTTTTTATATCTTCAATACGTAAAAGTTTAGAAAAACCGTCACTATATTTTTCACTAAATTTTTGATGTTCCAAACTATATGCCAAATCAATATCGCTAAACTTATTGTCAGTGCCTCTGGCGCATGAACCAAAAATACCAACAATACTAAAGCCCTCATTTGCATAGAGATTTTTATATTTTGAGAGAATTTCTATGATGGTTTCTAAATTCATAAAAAACCTTAAGTTGAAAATTTATTGTCAAAAAAAATTATACTATAATTAATCATTATCTTCTAAAATTTTAATTATCTAAGGAGTGACACATGAAAATAGAAGTAAATGTAGCACAGTTTACTAAAGACATCAAAGCATGTTATAGATGGATAAGATTATGATGCCTTTTAACAATCTCGGATTTGTCTTTAAACATTTCGGTTCCATTTTATACTCTAAACCAATCTTGGATGATTTGTGTCTGTTTTTACGTGGTTTTACAGATAAAGAGAGCGTTCTGGACATCGGTGCGGGTACGGGAATGATGAGCGAGTTTGCCTACAGATGTAACGACAATTTGAGATTTGTGGCAGTAGATCCCGCTGAAGGGATGCTCAAATATGCTCCGCCGTATCTGGAGACTCATATCGGAGAGGCAGAAGCATTGCCGTTTGAAGATAGTAGTTTTGATGCGGTCTTTATGGGGGAGGCACTGCACCACTTTGACGATATAGATGCCGCGCTTAACGAGGTAGTACGGGTGCTAAAAGAGGGTGGAAGACTTTTTATATATGATTTTGATAAAGGCACATTTTTGGGTAAGAGTGTTTTTTTAATGGAAAAGCTATTCGGTGAACCTGCCAACTTTTACGAGCCTAGTGTCTTAAAAGAGGAGCTTGAGAGTTACGGTTTTAGCGTAACCGTAATAAAGCACGGATGGCGGTATACTGTTAGTGCTACTTTATAGGGGACATTCCAAACTATTGGAAAAACAGAGGCTAGCCACGGAGAAAATAAAATGAACAGTTTTGCAGTAGATGTCGTCGGTATCGTAGGTGTAGCAATGGTTTTGGCAACATATTTTTTACTGCAGAGCCAAAAAATAGATTCAAAAGGCTTTTTGTACTCGTTTCTTAACTTTTTAGGCGCACTGCTTATTGTCTATTCACTTTTGTACAGTTGGAATCTTGCCTCTTTTATCATAGAGTTTTTTTGGATTTTGATAAGCATATACGGGCTTAGGAAGTGGTATAGAAATAAAACAAAGACCGCAAAAACTATTTTATAGATAAATATTACAAATTCAGTCTTTATTTGGTACAATTAAAGGACTGAAGGAGTTAATTATGCAACTTGCAACCGATATAAAACCTGTGACTTATCTAAAAAGCAGAGCTGCTGATGTTCTTAAACATATCAATGAAACTCACAGACCTATGGTAATTACACAAAACGGTGAAGCTAAGGCAGTAATTCAAGACCCAAAAAGCTATGAAGATATGAGAAATGCCATATCGCTTTTGAAACTTCTCTCTTTCGCAGAAGATGACATCAAAAATGAGAATGTTCACAGTGAAGACGATGTCTTTGATGCTGTAGAAGAGCTACTGAAAAAATGAGTAAGATCTATAAGATACAGTGGACAACCAATGCCAAAAATGATCTTTTAAATATTGTTGAGTATATTAAAAATGACAGTCCGAGCGTTGCAAAAGAAGTTTATGCAAAAATCAGAGAAAAAGCGCACTCAAGTGATTTTTTTCCGCTCAAAGGTCGCGTACTGCCTGAGCTTCAAAAAGAGGGAATAACGCTCTATAGAGAGGTTATTGCTTTACCTTGGAGAATTATCTATAAAGTAGGCAGCGACACGGTGTATATTATGGCAATTTTAGATTCAAGACAAAATGTAGAAGAGTTACTCTTGCAAAAACTTTTAAGAGGTTAGATAAGTAAATGATAGATTTGAAAAACAGCACATCCATAGCCATAGGCGGTTTTGACGGGATGCACATCGGACATCAGCAGCTTTTTGGAGCGTTGGACGAGAAGGGCACCATTGTCGTTATCGAGACGGGTTACGCAAACCTTACTCCAAAAAAAGAGCGCGAGCATTTTTCGCACTTTCCTATTATCTATCTTGAACTTGACGCTATCCGTCATTTAAGCGGAGAGGAGTTTATAGATTTTTTAAAAGAGAAGTTTCCAAAACTGAAGAAAATTGTAGTCGGGTATGATTTTCACTTTGGAAAAAATAGAAAATACTCCTTTAGTGACCTGAAAACTCTCTTTGAGGGGGAGGTAGTAGTTATCGATGAGGTGTCACTTCACGGCGATTCCGTTCACTCTCACAAGATAAGAGCGAAGCTTCAAATTGGAGACATTAACGGAGCCAACGCTTTTTTAGGGCATAATTACACCATCAAAGGCAAAGTGATTGCAGGTCAAGGCATAGGCAAAAAAGAGCTATATGCAACCATAAACATAGAGGCAAAAGAGTTTTTGATGCCAAAAGAGGGTGTTTACGCGACGCTTACAAGAATCGACGATGATGAGCATTTTCATCCATCTGTCTCTTTTGTAGGGCACAGAGTAACAACAGACGGAAGTTTTGCCATAGAGAGCCACATACTTGATGGCGAGGTGTCGTGCGAAGAGAAAGCGTGCATCTCTTTTGTTCACTTCATAAGAGAAAATAAGAAATTTGACTCAATCGCAGAGCTAAAAAAAGCAATAAAAAAAGATATATTAATCGCTTCAAAGGAGCTAAAATTTCTACAATTATAAAAGAGCAAGACAGAGAATACCTGCAAAGCACACAGGATATAGATTTTAAATTTTATCAAAATGAGAAGGATTTCGTAGTTGATGAAATTCCGATGGAAGAGTTTTTAGGCAGAGGAAACTACCTAATTTTAAAAGTGCAAAAAGTTGAACTTACAACTTGGGACATGATAGCTATTTTTGCGGAGTTTCTTGCTATTCCCGCACAAAAGATAGGCTATGCAGGACTTAAAGACAAACATGCGACTACAACGCAGTATCTCTCTGTTGAGACAAAGTATGAAGCTCTGCTTAAAAAGTTTAACCATAAGCAGATTAAGATTTTAAGTACCACAAGACACTCTCACTCCATCAGAATGGGGGATTTGGCGGGAAACAGATTTAGCATAAATCTTTATGAGCTTGATGCTATGGATGCGGGCAAGATAGAAAAAGTTGCCAGAAAAATAGCCAAAGGAGGGCTTCCAAACTACTTCGGATACCAAAGATTCGGGCGTGATGCGGGAAGCATTGAGCAGGCAAGAGAGATGATAAAGGGCGAACTTTTCATTGAAGATGCAAAACTCAAAAGCTTTTTGATTTCAGTTTATCAGAGCTACTATTTTAATGAGTGGCTAAGAGAGAGGGTAATGTTGAGTAAAGAGAGTGGCTCTTCAGAGTTTGTACTTCTTAGCGGTGATGTTTACATGTCAAAAGATGCAAAACTCTCAACTCCAAAGCTGATACCATCAAAAGAGTTTGCCGTAAAAAAGATTGTTCCTACCGGGCTTTTATGTGGAAGAGACACATTTAGGGCAAAATATGATGCGGCAGAGATAGAGAAAAAATATGACGATGAGTTTTTGCAAGAACGTGGTCAAAGACGTGAAGCTCTTATATATCCAACAGATATAGATTGTAAATATATTAAAAAAGAGACAATGCTAAATATATCTTTTACGATGCCAAAAGGCTCTTACGCAACCGTATTTTTAGAGAGTATCGCAGGGAAAAACTACAGCGCAAAAGATGTAAAACAGGACAAAAGTAAAAAAAGTAGATAAATTTTTTATTTTATTATAAAAGTTTAATCCTATTTTTACTATAATCACACAATTTTTACGAGACAGGGAGTACACCTATGGGTGAATTGTTCACATTTTTCGGTCTAATTTCTCACGAAAAGACTTTTATTTATATGACACATATGTTGCTATCTGCAGGTATCGCTTTGATGCTTGTTAAAGTGGCTATGTCAAATCTAAAAATAGTTCCAACGGGAACTCAAAATATAATGGAAGCGTATATTTCCGGTGTTCTTAAAATGGGGACAGATGTTATGGGCAGTGAAAATGCTCGCCGTTATCTTCCCCTTGTTGCAACAATTGGTTTATTTGTAGGTATTGCAAATTTAGTTGGTGTTATTCCGGGTTTTGAAGCTCCGACTGGATTTTTAGAGATGCCTCTTACTTTGGCGCTTGCCGTATTTGTTTACTACAACTTTGAAGGTATCCGCCGTCAGGGTGTTGTTCAGTATTTCAAACACTTTCTTGGACCTGTTTGGTGGTTATACTGGTTGATGTTCCCGATTGAGATAGTTTCTCACTTCTCTCGTTTAGTATCTCTTAGCTTCCGTCTTTTTGGTAATGTTAAGGGTGATGATATGTTTTTAATGGTTATCTTGATGCTTGCTCCTTGGTTGCTTCCGATGATTCCATTTGCACTTCTTACTTTTATGGCATTTTTGCAAGCGTTCATTTTTATGATGCTTACTTATGTTTATCTTGGCGGTGCAATAGCTGTTGAAGAAC
Organism: Sulfurimonas sp.; assembly: GCA_041654255.1. GTDB lineage: Bacteria > Campylobacterota > Campylobacteria > Campylobacterales > Sulfurimonadaceae > Sulfurimonas. The sequence goes on along the minus strand of JBAZDX010000003.1, from coordinate 82,821 downwards.
ATTAATAGCTAAGTAACATGCAAAAAGAAAAATTCGATAGAATTATAAGCTTTTTGCTTGGAGCATCATGGGCGATTGTCATATTTGGTGCTCTCATAACTTTTCAACTCTTCTCTTTTCTAGGAATTTCCCTCGCTCTTTTTATAACCATCACTTTTGTTGTTATCTCATTTTTTTTAATTTTGGCTCTTGATGCTTTCTCCGTAAACAGACAAAGGCTTGAAGAGGCAAAAAAACAGACACAGCTTTTAGAAAAAATATACGAAAAACATACAAAATAGGCTTTATGAAAAAACAGTTTTCACTTTTTTTTACGCTTGTTGCGGTTATTTTATATCTTTTTTTTGAGAAAGATTTATCAATAAACGAACAAGAAGATGCGAAGCATGATGAAAAATACTATCAGACCAAAATGTGCAATGAGTTTGGCGGCGATATGGAGTATGTGTTGTTTGATAAAACAAGAGTTGACTGTTTGACAGGCGAATATGCCATTGAGGTTGATTTTGCTAAAAAATGGGCTGAGGGCATCGGTCAGTCACTATACTATGCTGAAGTTACCGGCAAAAAACCTGCTATTGGTGTTATTTCGGGCGAGGATGATGAGAAATATCTTGATAGAATTAGAAGAGTAGGCGATAAATTTGGTATAAAAATTATAGTTTTAAAGAAGTAGCAAAAACAATTTTTCAGATGTAGTGTTATTTATGAAACTTCAAAGCATAATTGGGTAAAATCCACCACAATATTATACTTTTTTATCAAGGAAAACTATGTTTGAAGTAGTTATAGGACTAGAAGTCCATGTTCAGTTAAACACAAAAACTAAACTTTTTTGCTCATGTCCAACGAGCTTTAACCACAAACAAAACACAAACACGTGTCCGACCTGTCTGGCATTGCCGGGAGCTCTTCCGGTGCTTAACAAAGAGGTGCTTCATAAGTCCGTTATGTTTGGTACGGCTGTTGGCGCTACCATAAATCAGACATCATATTTTGACAGAAAAAGCTACTTTTATCCTGATAGTCCATCGGCTTATCAGATTACGCAGCTCTACACTCCTGTAGTTGAGCATGGAAAACTGCGTATTGACTTTGAGGACGGCACGCACAAGACTATTCGCATAAATCGTGCGCACATAGAGGCTGACGCCGGAAAAAACATACATGACGGACCTATCTCAAAAGTTGACTTAAACCGTGCGGGAACACCGCTTTTAGAGATAGTGAGTGAGCCTGATATGAGAAGTGCAGAAGAGGTAACACTTTACCTTAAAAAACTTCACTCAATTATCCGCTATCTAGACATTGGCGATGCAAATATGCAAGAGGGCTCTTTTCGTGTTGACGTAAACGTCTCTATCCGTCCAAGAGGCGATGAGAGGCTTTATACTCGCGTAGAGATAAAAAATATCAACAGTTTTAGATTTATACAAAGAGCGATTGAGCTAGAAGTGGCGCGTCAGAGTGAGGCTTGGGAAGATGGCGTTTACGCTAGAGACATTTGCCAAGAGACGAGACTTTTTGACCAAGTTAAGCAAGAGACCCGCTCAATGCGTGGAAAAGAAGAAGCGGCTGATTATCGCTATTTTCCTGAGCCGGATTTGCTAAAAACCGTTATTACTGATGAAATGATGAGAGAGTATAGCAAAATCCCAGAACTTCCGGATGAGAAGATGGCTCGTTTTGTAAAAGATTATGAAATGAACGAGTATAGCGCAAGTGTTTTAACATCTGCAGTGGAGATGGCTCACTACTTTGAGAGCATGATGGAAGAGGGCATAAGTGCCAAAAATGCTCTTGCATGGCTTACAACAGAACTTCAGGGCAGATTTAAAGGCGAGGTAAATATCTCAAACTCTCCGGTAGAGGCTAAAAAACTTGCCCTTTTGGTTAAGAGGATAGAAGACGGTACTATAAGCGGAAAAGCTGCTAAAGATGTGCTTGATTATTTGATGGAAAAAAGCGGCGATGTTGATAGCGCGATTGATACGCTTGGTCTTAAGCAGGTAAGCGACACAGGCGCTATCGAAGCGATTTGTGATGCTGTTATAAGTGCAAATGGGGATAAAGTAGCGGAGTATAAAAGCGGAAAAGATAAACTTTTTGGCTTCTTTGTAGGTCAGGTTATGAAAGAGTCAAAAGGGAGTGCAAATCCTGCCACCGTGAATGACATCTTAAAAGCAAAGCTGGGGTAGATGAATTTTTTAAACCGCTTGATTGTTGATGGAGCATATTTTTTAAATACATCAGAAACATATCAACATAAAAAGCGATTCTTTTACGATATATTAGAAAACGACAGGTTCCAATACAAAAAATATTTTGATATTTTTATGATTATACTTATCTTTTCCAGTGTGATAATTCTGATAGTTGAAGTCAAATCAGAGATGAATATATATCTAAAATTTTTTAATGTATATGTTATCTCGTTTATATTTTCTGTAGAGTATTTGCTTAGGTTTTGGATAAGCAGCAGCGTAAGCGAAATTATTATAAGCAGAAGTGAACATGCTACTGCGCTTGGCAGAAAATTTTATCTCTATAAAGCGATAATAAGTGTTGTAAAAGCAAAACTAAACTTTGTCTTTTCCATCAGGGCGATAATAGATCTGCTTGCTATATTGCCTTTCTTCCATGAGTTAAGACTGCTTCGTCTGTTTGTTCTATTTAGAGTCTTCAAGCTCTTTAGATACACAAAAAGTTTTCAAACCTTTACTTCAGTGCTCTCTACAAAAAAATTTGAATTTTTTATCTTATTAATGTTCTCATCAGTAGTTGTTTTCGTCTCATCGGTTCTTATCTACGTTATGGAAGTGCAAAATCCAAAATCACCGGTAAATACATTTTTTGATGCTCTGTACTGGTCAATAGTGACAATATCAACGGTCGGGTATGGTGATATCGTACCGGTAACGACGGAAGGCAGAACGGTTGCCGTTTTTGTCATCATTGCAGGTATCTCCGTTTTGGCTTTTACGACCTCAATTATTGTCTCTGCTTTTACCGAAAAACTAGATGAGATAAGAGAGATAAAAACTATTGATAATATTAGAAAACTCAAACATTTCTATCTGATATGCGGATATGAGAGTGTTGCTCAAGAGGTAGCTAAAAAATTAAAAAGCTCAAAAATAAGCATTATCGTTTTGGATGAGGATATAGATAGAATAAATAGCGCCAAAAAAGATGGACTTATCGCTATAAATTATGACCCAGGAAATGTTGAGAGCTACAAAAAAATAGGAGTGGATTTAAACATGCAGGTTGATTCTATATTATGTTTAAGAGAAAATGATGTCGAGAATGTATATACAACTCTAACTGTCAGGTCTATAAATAAAGATGTAAATATAATATCGCTGCTTATGGATGATGCAAATAGAAATAAACTTAAGTTTGCCGGTGCAAATGAGATACTCTATCCAAAAGGGCTGGTAGGAATGATATCCAAGGAGTTAATAGGAAGACCTGTCGCCTTTGAGGTGATACATGCGCTCAGAAATGATTACTATGGCGTTGATGTTGAGGAAATTTTAGTAGATGACAGAATAAGCCAAAATTTAGTACACGTGCGTGAACTAAACAATGTTAAGTTTAGGGTAGTTTTACTTGGTATATATAAGAAAGAGACAAAAAGATTCTTTTTTAATCCGATGGAGGAGACATTGCTTGAGAGCGGTGACTATCTGTTGGTTATAGGAAACTCTGCTTTTATAAGAGAGTTTGAAAAACATCTGCATAAAAAGATTAGAACATGAAAAATAGAGCTGCCTTAATCTTTGGATATAACGATTATGCGTTGGAAATTGCTAAAAATATTAGAGATGAGTATGAAAATGTTTATCTATATAGTTTAAACAGCGAGCAGGATATTTTAAAAAACAGATCCGGTTTTGAAGTGAAAAGTTTTGATTTAAGCGACAAGTGGGATGAGCTGAATGAAAATATCGACATTGAAAAATCAATTGCATTTTGTGTTTTGGAAGATAGCGCGGAGAACATTTTTTTAACTATTTCGCTCAGGTCTTCATTTGATGCCCTAAACATAATTGCTCTCTCAAACAACAAGCAAACGGCCAGCAAGTTACAAATGGCCGGTGCAAACAAGGTTATTCCGCTTGTTCAAACAACTGCGGAGATGATTTCTGAGATGCTTCAAAAACCTATTGTTAAGGAAGTCTTTCATAATATTTTATTTGAAAGCGGTACACTGAAAATAGCTCAGGTTAAGATAGATGAGAACAATAAATATATAGGTGAGGCTATCTCCGATATAGACTGGAGCAGAAGATACGGTGTTATGATTTTGGCAATCATATATGAAGATATGGGCAGTGAATTTATATATTCATCAAAAATAAAACATCATATTGTAAACAAAGATGACCTATTTATAATTGTGGGATATGAGAGCGATATAAAAGAGTTTGAAAAAATGACAGGGAGTAGATGTGACTAAAGTAGGAGTAGTAGGAGCAGGTAAATGGGGAACTGCTCTAGCTTTTGCACTGAGCCAAAAGTGTGAAGTTTACATAACTTCAAGAACCCCAAGAGATATGAAAAATTTTGTCTCTTTGGAGGAGATTTTAAAGCTTGAATACCTTGTTATAGCAATCCCTGCACAGCAGGTATCATCTTGGTTAGAAGGTAATTTTATCTACAATAATCAAAAAATATTAGTAGCCGCAAAAGGGATAGAAGCAACAACGGGAAAGTTTTTAAATGAGATATATGCCCCGTATGTTCCAAACGAAAACATAGCTTTTCTCTCTGGACCCTCTTTCGCAACAGAGGTTATGAAATCCCTCCCTACCGCACTTGTCGTAAACTCTACAAATGAGGAGCTGAGCAAAAAGTTTGCCTCATTTTTCCCATCATTTATAAAAACATACACTTCTACCGACGTTGTGGGTGCAGAGGTTGCAGGTGCTTATAAAAATGTTATAGCCATAGCGGCTGGAATATGCGAGGGGTTAGGGCTTGGCAAAAATGCCGCTGCATCGCTAATATCGAGAGGTCTTGTAGAAATGCAGAGATTTGGAATGGTTTATGGCGCAAAAGAGGAGAGCTTCGTAGGACTTAGCGGAGCCGGAGACCTCTTTTTAACCGCATCATCAACCATGAGCAGAAATTTCCGTGTCGGACTTGGAATAGCCGAGGGTAAATCCAAAGAAGAGATAGTAAAAGAGCTTGGAGAGGTTGCCGAGGGGATAGGCACGGCATATGCGCTCTATGAAATTGCTAAGAAAAAAGATTTGTATCTTCCCATAGCAAGAGAAGTTTACAATATGCTTGAGGGTTTAGACCCGCATGTAAGCTTGAGCAATTTTCTTGCAAACTAATTTGGATAAAATTCCATAAAAAAGTCAAAGGTTTTATATGATTGTCCATATTGTAATGTTTAAGTTTAAAGATGAGAACAAAAGTTCAAATACAGAAGAGGTTCTAAAGAGATTGAATGCTTTGGTTCAGCTGGTTCCAACTCTTAAATCAATGGAAGTCGGCGTAAATTTTACAATCTCTGAGCGAGCGTTTGACCTCTCTTTATACTCTACGTTTGAGACAAAAGAGGATTTGGATGCTTATGCACTCCATCCTGAACATTTAAAAGTGGTAGAGCTTATAAAGTCTGTAACAGTTGAATCTAAAGTGGTTGATTATATTTTGCATCACATTAATAACTAATAGCTCAATCATAAATTTTTTATAATCTTTCTTGTCTCGTCGTACCCTATTTTTATCAGATCCTTCATCTGCGACATATCAATGGCGTTAAACTTAGATAAATCCGGCTTAATAAGAATGTCTGCCTCTTTTGTCTGGATTTTCTTATTTGTCTTTACCAAAAAATTAAAGCTGTTGTACAAAATTTCAATAACGTTGCTAGGTTTTCTGTAAGACTGAGTGGTAACCAAATCGACACCTATTTTGTAATCAGTCTGACATCCTTTTAGACAGCTAAGAGGGATATTTTCTACAATTCCGCCATCAACTAAAATCCTGCCCTCAATTTCAACGGGCACAAAAATTCCCGGCACACAAGTTGATGCCATTACTGCCTCAGCAACGTTTCCTTTGTTTAGAAGAATTTTCTCTCCGGTAGTGATATCTGTTGCAATCATGCAAAGCGGTATAGTTGCATCTTCTATGTTTCTATCACCGATGTTATGTCTTATCATCTCGCCTATCTTCTCATTTGAGAGAAGACCGAATTTTGAGAGCGTAAGCGATGAGAGGTTTTTCCACTCAAACTCCAAAATGATTTTTTCTATCTCTTTTGCACTTTTTCCAAAAGCATAAAGTGTTGCGACGATAGCACCTGCACTCGTGCCGCTGATGGCTTTTATCTCGGCTTTTGACTCTTCTAGCGCTTTTATCACCCCGACGTGAGTCGCTCCTAGCACAGAGCCTCCGCCAAGTGCCAAGGCAACCGTTTTGTTTGTCAGTTTGCTCATCTCGTCTCTTTAGTGGTTAAATTTTAAAAATTGTATCTAAAAATCTGTTAAAGGTTTTTGGAGGTGTGCTAATGTTAAAATTGCGAAATTTTTTTAAGGCAGTTATATGTTAATGATTATTATGGGCATCTATACTCTTTTTGTTCTTGTTTCAATCTACACAAGCGTTATGCAGATAGGCTATGTAAATGTGGCAAAAAGGGGCAAAGCGGTTCTTCTCTCAGACAATGATTTTATAAAAGCAGGAAATTACAGTGTTGCAAAAGAGAAGATGAGCATTGCAAGTATGTTTGTGGACTATATTGTTTTTATTCTCTGGATAGGTTTTGGAGTTAAATTTTTAGAAAATAGCCTTTACTTTGAAAATGAGGCTCTCTTAAATATTGCTGTTGTTATGGGCTTTTTGGTTACAAACTCTATCATCTCTCTGTCGTTTGGATATTATGAAAAATTTGTTTTGGATGAGAAGTTCGGTTTTAACAAATCTAGCATGACCCAATGGATAAAAGATACGCTAATCTCGTTTGTGATGACTATTATCTTCGGTTCGCTTGTTGTCTGGGGCATTTACGCGATAATCTCAACTTTTGAGCTGTGGTGGTTATGGAGTTTTATATTTATATTTGCGGTGGTGATTTTAATCAACATGCTATATCCGACTTTTAGAGCGATGTTTTTTGACAAAATCACTCCGCTTAAAAATGAGGAGCTTGACGCGCAGATAAAAGATTTGATGGATAGAACGGGTTTTGTCAGCTCTGGCGTGTTTATAAGCGATGCAAGCAAGAGAGATGCAAGACTTAACGCATATTTCGGCGGTTTTGGAAAAGCTAAGAGGGTTGTTCTTTTTGATACTTTGATAGAAAAGCTGACAACAAAAGAGCTTTTAGCGGTTTTAGGACATGAGCTTGGTCACTTCGCGCACGGAGATATATATAAAAATATAGCTCTTGTCGGCGCTATGCTTTTTGCGATGTTCTTTATTTTTGGAAATCTGCCAGACTCTATATATACCCAGCTTGAAGTTAGCCAATCTCCATATGCCATAATAATTTTACTGCTTCTTTTTATGCCTGTGCTTGGCTTTTTGATGATGCCTATCATGGGAGTTGTAAGCAGACGAAACGAATATGCGGCGGATAGAACCGGAAGCGAGCTGGGCGGTTCCGGCGGAGCGATAGAGCTTGCAAATGCCCTTAAGAAGCTGGTAAACGAGAACAGAAGCTTTCCGCTCTCTCATCCTATCTATATCTTTTTTCACTACACTCACCCTCCTGTTTTGGAGAGATTAAAAGAGCTCGGCGTTGATGTTGGAGATGTTGATAAAAGTGCTTTGGGAGCTGCATGTCAAGCGGATATCTAGTAAAAGATATTTTAAAAGAGATTACGGCTGCTTTAAACCCGCATATCGAAAGAGCTTCAAGAGAGGCTCAGCTTCTTTTGATGCACCATTTGGGCGTGGATGAGCTTTGGCTTTTGACAAATCAAAATCAACATGTAGATAATTGCCAAAAGCTTTTTGAGTGGGCAGAGCGCAGGGCAAAAAATGAGCCGCTTGAGTATATAACCAAGAAGGTTAGTTTTTACAGCGAGGAGTTCTTCATTGCAGAGGGTGCACTTATCCCACGTCCTGAAACTGAGCTCTTAATAGATGAAGTTATTAAAAATGTAGAGGATAAAAATAGTAATATAACTTTTGCAGAGGTCGGAGTCGGGAGCGGAATCATCTCCATAATGCTTGCAAAAATATTTCCGAATGCGAAGATAATAGCGGTTGATATTTCAGAAGCTGCTTTAAAAATATCAAAAATAAATATAGAAAAATTTGGACTTCAAGATAGAATAGAGCTAAGACTAGGTTCGCTTTTGGAACCTGTAAACGAACATATAGATTATTTGGTTTCAAATCCTCCATACATTGCGGATGGTTTTAAACTGGAGTCAAACCTCTCCTATGAACCTCAGAACGCACTCTTTGGCGGAACTGTTGGTGATGAGATGATCAGAGAGCTTCTTGATGAAGTCTTAAGCAGAAATATTAACTTTTTTAGTTGTGAGATAGGTTATGACCAACAAGATAAAATACGAAACTATTTAAACAATAAGCCACTCAAAAAGTTAGAATTTTATAAAGATTTTAGCGATTTTGATAGAGGTTTTACATTAGGGTTGTAATTTTTGAAAAGAAATATTTATATAGATTTTGCGTATCTAATCACGTTGGCTGCTACACTTGGTGCTATTGTTGTTTTGGGTGCGGTTGTTGCTCCTATTATTTTTCATAGTGAAAAGATTTTGCACTCCGTTGTGCTTGATAGCTACAACGCCGGCATAATAATGGGTGAAATATTTCACCGTTTTAGCTATTGGATCTATTTTTTAGCTTTTTTTGTTGCTGCATATGAGTTGATTATGTATAAAAAAGGGCAGAGAGACGCGATAATCTTTGCCAGCTCCGTTACGGCTCTATTTTCAGCTTTGATGTTTAGCGCCGTCTATTCGCCAAAAATAATATCTATGCAGGGATTGGGCGCAGAAGCCACACAGAGTGATACGTTTAGAAACACACACTTCGCAAGCGAACTTGATTTTAAAATTTTAGCTACTGCTCTTTTTATACTTTTCATCAGAAGACTGATGCTTCTTAAACTTTCGTAATATAACTTTTTCTTTTAATACTTGATATTAATCAAGTCGGTTCTCTTCTAAATGTACTATCATTTTGCTCAATACAACTTTCTAGGGGCTAGTGTGAAGAGTGTATTAAAAAAGGTAATAGTAAGCGGGTTGACATTATTAGCAGTTTTTTAACTGCTGATAGAAATTATTCTTATGAATGACAAAAACAAAAGTGATGAAGTACTTGGTTTGACTATGCTAGATGCTTAAGTCAAGCCATTTTCCTCTAACAGAACCAAATCCCAAATTCAGCATTTAATCATTCATACAAAGACTTTAGGATAAAATGATAAAAATCATTATCTAAAAGCGGTCTTATGTTGATAAAAATAGCTCTCCTTCTTACTCTACTGTTTAATATATCAAGTTTAAGCGCGGACGGTTTTACAAAATCTGCAACAATAAAACCGCAGCTGGTTCAAGAAGGCTCACAAAAAGAGTGGTGTCCGGTGTGCGGCATGAGCATCGAAGAGTACTACAAAACTTCACATACCTCAAAAATCAATAATAAAAATAGACAATACTGTTCAATGAGATGTTTGGCAGTTGATATGCAAGAGTACGATATAAATCTAAATGATGTAAAAGTTGTAGATGTTGTGACTCAAAAGCTTATAAATGCCAAGAGCGCTTTTTATGTTGTCGGCTCGGATATAAAAGGGACAATGTCAAAAGTCAGCAAGCTTGCTTTTTCAAGCAAAGAGGCGGCGGAAGATTTTAGTATTGAAAACGGCGGAGAGATAGTTGATTTTAAAACTGCTCTTGTGATGGCACAGGAGTCTCTGAAGTCTGATATTGCGATGGTTGAGAGTAAAAAAACAAAACAAGTTTACCCAATGGGCGAAAAAATCTTTGAAAAAAGATGCAAAAAAGAGATAGATGTAAACTCATATCTGCAAATCAATGAGCTAAAAGCGGATATAAGGTATAAAAATCTTTGTGGCGAGCTAAAAGAGAGTGAACTTCAAGCACTCTCGTTGTACCTCTGGGAAGTTAAAAGATTTAGCGATGCGAAAAAGAGTTTGGATGCCATACATGTAACCAAGGATGAGAAGTGTCCTATTTGCGGAATGTTTGTATATAAATATCCAAAATGGGCGGCTCAGATATTTTATCAGGATGCGCACTTCTCATTTGACGGCGTAAAAGATATGATGAAGTACTACTTTGAACATAAAGAGGGCATAGCTAAAATATTGGTTAGTGATTACTACTCACAAAAGGCAGTGGATGCCAAAAAAGCCTACTTTGTAATAGGCAGCGATGTTTATGGTCCAATGGGAGATGAGTTAATACCTTTTATAAGCGAGAGTGAGGCAAAAACTTTCAGCATGGATCACAAAGGTATTAAGATACTAAAGTTTGAAGATATTAAAGCCAAAGAGGTCTATAAGCTAGATGAATAGAAGAAGCAGAGCTCTTTTTTTTACCTTTTTGGCTCTTGCAGGAGTTTTTTGCATGGAAGTTATATATCTGCAAAGAGCAAAGAGTATGAACTCTAACATGTTAAACTCTAAAAAGGCTTTTGTATCTCTTGTCGGACTTAGCGATTTGGCGATTTCAACAGAGGCGACTTATGTCAGACACAGAAGCATGAGCGACCTTTTTTCAATATATAAAGATGACGGAAGTTTAAGAGAGTACTTCCCGACTACATATATCTACTCGCACTCTCAAATAATCAATCAAAAGAGTTTAAATGCGCACTAAAATCAATATACACCTTCTTGAGTATGCTATAAACTCTCTCTTTAGACAAAAATATAAAAGCTTTTTTATTGCTGCTGTTTTAACGGCTATTATATTTCTGCTGACATCTGTTTTTTTTATAACAAACTCCATAAAGTATGAGCTCCAAAGCACTGTTGATTCGCTCCCAGAGATAGTAGTTCAAAAGATTAACGGCGGTCGTCATTATGATATTGATGTCAGCGCTGCAGATGATATTTTAGAAATAACCGGCGTAGAGAGTGCCGTTGCAAGAGTTTGGGGATACTACTACTTTGAAAACGCAGGAGTAAATTTTAGTGTTGTGGGAATTGATGAGTATGAAGAGCAGTATAAAAACTCTTTAGCTTTTGTTGCTAAAACATTGGATTTTAACAAGCAGTCGATGGTAGTGGGCGAGGGCGTTAAAATGGTTATGGACAGTAACTACTACAAAGAGTATTTTAACTTTATAAAACCAGACGGCACGCTCAAAAGAGTAGATATCGGCGGGGTGTTTAGCGGTGATACGGAACTGGAGTCAAATGATGTCATTGTTATGAGCAAAGAGAGCGTCAGAGAAATTTTTAACATGCCGCAAACTAAGGCTACCGATATAGTCGTAAAGGTTGCAAACAAGGATGAGATTGTCACGGTTGCATCAAAAATCAAGCTTCTTTATCCAGACAGCAGGGTAATAACGAAAGACGACCTTAAAATCAGTTATCAAAATATTTTTGATTATAAAAGCGGTATTTTTTTGGCACTCTTTGTTGTATCGCTCTTTACTTTTTTTATAATCATATATGACAAAGCAAGCGGGCTAAGCAGCGAGGAGAAGAGGGAGATAGGCGTTCTTAAGGCGATTGGCTGGAGGGTAGATGATGTTTTAAAGGAGAAGTTTTACGAAGCTTTTATGGTATCGTTTTTTTCCTACATGTCGGGAGTTATTTTGGCACTGCTTTTTGTATATATTTTTAAAGCACCGCTCCTTCAAAACATATTTACGGGATATTCGCATCTCAAAACCTCATTCACTCTCCCTTTTGTTTTTGACATGCAGACATTGGCGCTTATCTTTTTTCTAAGCGTACCTATTTACATAGCGGCAACGATAATCCCATCGTACAGATGCGCTACTTTAGAGGCTGATGAGGTTATGAGATAATGATTGAGCTTAAAAACATAACAAAAATATATGAAGTAAATAAGAACAATATAGTCACAGCCCTAAATAACATAAACCTAACTATAAAAGAGGGTGAGCTAGTTGTTATAAAAGGAGCAAGCGGAAGCGGAAAAAGTACTATACTCTCGCTTATTGCAGCCATCAGCAAGCCTACAAGCGGAGAGGTTATAGTAGGCGTGAACAGAGTCTCAAAACTTCCAGATAACTTTGCATCTGATTTTAGACGCGACAATATAGGCTTTGTATTTCAAAAATACAACCTTATACCGACACTTAGTGCCAAAGATAATCTCATACTGCCGCTTGTTCCTCTAAATTTACATGTAAAAGAGATAGAGGATAAGCTTGAGAGGGTTTTAAAGATGTTTCATATTGAGCATAAGGAAAATCAGCTTATTAGAAATCTATCAGGCGGGGAGCAGCAGAGGGTCGCAATAGCGCGGGCAAATATAAACAACCCTAAGATTATCCTAGCTGACGAGCCAACGGCAAATCTTGATGAGAAGCTCTCTTTGCATTTTATTGAGATGTTAAAAGAGTTGAAGCATGATGGCAAAACCATCATCGTAGCCACACATGACCCTCTCTTTTTTGACCTTGACATCGTAGACAGGGTAGTGGAGATACATCAGGGAGTTCTTGTTTAGATGATTTTAACCCCTGAAGTTTTAGCCATGTTTATCTTGAATGCGATATTTATGCTTTTTGCAATTGTCGCGTTTGTGCTGAGTGTAAAAATATACCTAAATTGGGATATAAACTGCACATCCAAAGCTCAATACAAACTTGAAAAACAGAGCTTTCTCGCAGCAACAATCATAAAATATATCTTTGGGGTAAAAATTCCGCTGTTTCTGTTTTTTATCTTCACTCTTGATAAGATTTCAAACCTCTTAACAGGCGCAATGTGCGCTGCGGGCGTAGTTGATGCAACTGAGTACGGAACAAATCTGATAATTTTAAAAATCATAAACCTCTATCTGTTTGCATCTTGGCTAAAGCTGCACAGCGAAGATATGAAAGATAAAAATCAGCCCTACACAAAATATAAATTTGGGCTTTTTATAGCCCTGTTTCTATCTTTTATGGTTGAAATTATTTTAGAAGGTGTAATGTTTGGCAATATAGAGATAGACAAGATGGTAAGCTGCTGCGGCACTATCTACTCAAGCTCCGCTTCTTCTGCCATATCCGGTATATTTTCTTTGGATACGACAACTGTTCTAACACTTTTTTACGGCAATTATCTGCTTATAGTTTTATCCTATTTTTTAAAAAAAAGATACCTTTTTGCAGTTGCAAATATGTTTTTTATCGTGATAGCTCTTGTTGCTCTGATACTCTTTTTCGGCACATATATTTATGAACTTCCATCACACCACTGCCCATTTTGCTTTTTACAGAGAGATTATTACTATGTCGGTTATCTTATATATGGTATGCTTTTTTTAGGGACTTTTTACGGCTTGGTTGTTAGTTTTGTGCAAGAGGCGGCTAGTAGCTATAAAATCTCACTTTTGTTTAATTCTCTTTATGTTATATTGTTGACACTATTTGTAGCAAATTATTACTTGAAAAACGGCGTTTTACTATAAATATTTTTAAGGAATTTTGATGTTAAAGTTTAAACTTTTTTTACTCTCTTGTGTAATGTTTCTCTTTTTGGGATGCGAGAAAGAAGCCTCTGGCGGACCCGCAAAAATACATTGGGACAGAGATATGTGCGATAGATGTGTTATGGTGCTTAGCGATAGAAAAAACACGGTACAGCTGCAGCATCCAGAAGCAAAAAAAACTTATAAATTTGATGACATTGGGTGTATGGTTCTATGGCTTAAAGAGGAGAATCCCGCTTTTGGCAACAGTGCAAAAATTTGGATAACGGATGCAAAAACAGGAGAGTGGATTGATGCAAGAAGTGCATTTTACACGTCTGAAAATGTGACCCCGATGGCATTTGGGTATAGTGCTTACGGCTCAAAAGAGTCTATTAAGGAGGGTGAAGAGATTTTAACTTACGATGAGGTATTAAAAATAATAAAATGAGAATACATCTAAAGAATATAGTTCTTTTTCAAAATGTTGATGAAGAGACGATAAAAAAGATAGAACACTTTACAACCGAACATAAAGTATCCAAAGAAAATATTGTTTTTTATGAAGGTGATGAGCCAAAATATCTCTACCTTTTAGTAAAAGGTGTTATCAAGCTCTATAAAACATCATCAAATCACAAAGAGGTGGTGCTTAAATATTTTCATGACAATGAACTTATCGGTGAAGTTGCAAACTTTGAAGGGATGCCATATCCGGCAACCGCAAAAGCGTACAGTGACGTAGAAGTTTTAAAAATAGATTTTGAAAAACTAAAAGATGTTATTTTTTCAAATCCAAATTTAGCCTTTAATATACAAACGTCTTTGGTTAAAAAGATTAAAAATCTTGAAAATATAATATCTACAAATTTGGTACTGGACTCAAAAGAGAGAGTTGCAAAATATATATACAACCATGCAGATGATTTTTTTGAGACGAAAAATATAGAGATAGCGGAGATTTTAGGTGTTTCTCCTGAGACACTCTCTAGAATTTTAAAATTCTTCAAAGACCATGACATAATAAATGTCAAAAAAAAGTTTATAGACAGGGATGCTCTGATTCAATATTTTTAGACTAAATTTATAATTACTGATTTATATCAACACGATAGCGTATATGCTTAGTTAAAATGTGCAAATTTTAATTTTGGAGAGAATATGCGCCATATTTTTTTACTTATATTTGCAATGCTGTTTGCAAACTCACTACAAGCAAACGAGAGCAAAGTTTGTCAAAAATGCCATCCGATAATATATCAAGAGTACTATGAATCTTCTCACCGCAATGCATCTGTTTATAGCAATTCTATCCATAAAGCAATGTGGGATAATCATCCAAAAGATGAAAAAGGTTATACATGTGCAAAGTGCCACTCTCCAAGCGATATTGAAGCGTTAAAAAGCGGTAAACTTGCAAAAAATGAAACCCAAATCCAAGAACCGATTTCTTGCATCTATTGCCACAGCATAAAAGATGCAGAAGAGGGCGAGAGTTCAAATACAAATGTTATAACAGGTAAAACAAAAGAGTTTTATACGGCTGAAAAAGGCAAAAAAGGCAAAGCAGAGTATGAAACAACAAAGTCATGGTTTGGGCTTGTAAAAGAGTCTAAAAGTTCGCCGTATCACAAGATTGATTATGACAATGAAAACTTTTATAACGGAAATGTTTGTATGGGCTGTCACTCACACACTAACAACGAACACAGCTTCGATATCACAATGCTTGATGCCAAGATAGATGAAAAAGACAAAAACAGCTGCGTTACATGTCATATGCCGCAGGTTCTCGGAACAAAAGTTACAATAAATGAGACACAAACCCATGCTTATCACGGCATCGCAGGAATATATCATATGAATAAAAATATGGGAGAGTATATTGAGTTTAAACTCTCTAAAAATAGCGATAACTTTAGTGTAGACGTAATCAACAAATCAAATCATGCACTTTTTGGTCAAGCATTTAGGCAGGGAATTTTAAAAGCACAAATAAATAGAGGCGGAAAAATAATCGACTTGGAGCCTTTTGTATTTGAGAGAATCTTGGCAAAAGATGGCGTAGAAGTTATGCCGTGGGATGCGAAAGAGACAATGAAAGATACTCTTATTTATGCAAAAAGAGAAGTTGTTTTTAAGAAGTCTCTACAAAAAGGCGACAAGCTGACGCTAACACTTGGAGTGCAAAGAATCTCTAAGGACGGCGCTAAAAAACTTGGGCTTGAAGATAATAAAGAGTTAACAAAATTTAGAGTTTTAAAAAGCGAGCAGTTTAGTTTTTGATATATAATTCAAGCATTTATGCTTGAATTATATATTGCCGTTTAGAAGTCTGATAAGCGACTCCTTTACCTCTTTAAAGCCAAAAATTCTTTTGCCGTTATGTTTCTCGGCGAATTTTTTTGCGTCTTCATAGCTTTGAAACGGAACTAAATCATCACCGGCTGGAGATATTTTTGTACTTCCGTATACAAAAAATGCTCCTCGTGCATCAATGGGTTTGAGCGTATTGTAGTCGGTAACTATAATATCTTTGAAATCTTCTTCGCTTTTTATACCTATCTCAAACCATCTCCCAGGCTGATGATAAAACTCAATCATTGATTTTGGGCTGGAAAAAAAAAGTTTTTTCCCGTTTGCAAGCTCGATTTTAGATATCCACTGAGGATCTTTGTAAATCTTTATTTTTCGTACCAAACACTCCGTCTCTTTATCATAATCCATTGTATATGAAAATAAGAGAGTGCTAGTAAGCATAGATGCTAAGATAAGTTTTTTCATGTTGTTTTTCCTTTTAAACTAAATCTTTTTTCTTAAATATGACAAATCCGAGCGTGGCAAACAAAAGCCCTAAAAGAAGCGGATAGCCGATAGCTAGCAGTACAAAAAGAGTTTGACTCATCAAATCAAGAATGTAAAACGCTACAGGACCCATAACTGTTAATTCGGGATCAAAAAGAGAGATGGCGGCAACTCGAAAAAGTTCCATAGGATTTATCATCGCTATAAAAATGATAACTCCTTCGTTAAATCTCTGCTGCATCATAAGCGAGATAAGTGCTATATCTATGAATGCCAACAAAAATATCCAGATAAAAAATGCTATACCAAGAGCCACTTCAGAAGATTTTACAAAAGAGGAGATGAAAAACGCGATTCCTAAAAAGGCGCTTGAGAGTGAAAAAAGAAGCCCAGTATATAAAAAGAAAATACTCCAAGGAATCTCTGCACCCTTGATAAATCCGTAAAATACGGCAATAACCATTGCAAAGAGCACAGGAATGTAAACCGTGATAAATCTTCCTATGATTTTACCCCAGTAGTACTGTTTGAGCGAGATGGGAAAAGAGAGCATATATTCTAGTATATTGTTGTCTCTGTCGCCTGAAATCGACCTAACGGTTGTAATAAGGATGAAGATTGGAAGAATGACAATGGTAATTTGTATATACATAAGCAGAAGTCTGCTAAGTCCGCTAAAGCCCATGACTTGCGACTCCGTAACTCCTGCAATGAAAAAGAGCGCGATAAGTCCGCCAAAGACGAGAGAATAGACTAAAAACCATTTTGCTCTCAGTGACTC
Source organism: Sulfurimonas sp. (assembly GCA_041654255.1). GTDB lineage: Bacteria > Campylobacterota > Campylobacteria > Campylobacterales > Sulfurimonadaceae > Sulfurimonas. Next base: position 65,604 of record JBAZDX010000003.1, on the reverse strand, counting down.
TTTTAAATCCAAGTAAGCAATTAAATATAAATTTTTCAAACTAATCCTTTAGTGAGCTAGTATCTGTTTTCTGATTTTTGGATTTGCCATGTGCTCACCCCGTAACATTTTAAGTGCAACTTCATCTATTATGATTGTATTTGCTTTCTCATTTTCATATGCGCCGAATCCATAGCCCATCGGTGTTTTTTCATTAACGCTAAAGTGAGCTTTTTGAACCTCTATATATCTGTGCGTATCATTTGAAAAAACTTCCGTTTTTGCTTCAGCTATATTTATATTTTTATCTTTTGCCCATAAAATAAGACATCCCAAATCGTCAAAATGGTATTTGGCTGAGCCGTTTTGAAGCTTTGCAGTGTGAATATTTGACTCAGGCAGCGTCATACTGCATTTTGGGCATACCTCTTTTTTTTCAGATATTAAGGAATTTGAAGAGTTGCAGCCTGCTATAAAAGAAAGAAGAAAAAGAGCAATAAAAGGAGAGAAAAAACTAAAAAATCTCATCTGAAACTACTTTCCCTAAATCCATGTATATTTGTCTGTTTACTAGCTCCCTTACCTCTTCAAGCCTATGAGTGACGAAGAGAAGTATCTTTTCATTCTCATTTTCTTTGAGTAGTCTGTAAAAATCATCCCTTGCTTTTGGGTCAAGATTAGCTGTGGGTTCATCATAGATGATGATATTGCTTTTTTTTGCCAGACTGATGGCAATGAGCAGTTTTTGCTTCATTCCGCCACTTAGTTTAAAAAATGATTTGTTCGCATTTGCGCTAATGTCGAGCTTCATTTCATTTGCATAGTGCCTTATGAGTTCTTTCTCAACGTTCGCACTCACACTTATATAGTGTATAAGCTCTTCAATGCTTAATTTGATTGGAGGCGGAAGCTGCGGAACAAAGCTAATGCCTTGCAGTACTTTTGTCCGCTCTTGTATCGGGTTAAGACCATTGATAAGAACTTCTCCGCACTCTGGATGGTAGTATCCCAAAATAGAGCGGATAAGCGTTGTTTTTCCGGCTCCGTTCGCACCCATAAGCGCAACAGATTCTCCTTTGTCAAAAGTACAGCTTACATTGTCCAACGAGAGGTGAGAGCCAAATTTTTTAGTAAGATTTGATATTTTTATCATCTATTACACCAACTCCTTTAATCTAAAGTCAAAAGTAAGCGCATCAGCATGGCAAACATCCACACATCTGCCGCACAGCGTACAATCCGCACCAGTAATGTACTCTCTTGTTATCCCTTTTTCTTCTCTTTGTGCATCATATTTTGCTTTAGTAATCTCTAAAACTTGATTCTCAAAACATACGTCATGGCAAACCATGCAGTGGTCACAGTTGTTATTCCACTCAATTCTTAGAGCTGAAATTTTTCCGATATAGCCGTAGGTTGTTCCTATTGGACAGACATAGGTACACCACGCTCTGCGAGAGTAAAAAACTTCAATAGCAAAAACAGCCGCAACCCATAAGAGTGCCAAGCTCCATCCGTAGGCAATCATACGGCTTAAAATTCCTACAACGTTAAAGGTCTCAAAAACTAAAAAACCGCTAAAGAAAGCAAGAACTAAAAAAATAGCCCAAAAGATATGTCTGACTCTATGGTCAAACTTTCTCTCTTTAATAATTTTTTTGTTTACAAGCATATTATGCCACTTTTCGCCGATTTCACTCAGTAAACCGTAAGGGCACACCCATGAACAGTACGTTCGTCCGCCGATAAGAATATATACTATAAGAATCGTAACCGTTCCGATTATCACATTTAAGGGCAGCTCATGCGCAGCTAAAAAAAGCTGCATGGTCGTAAAAACATCAATTAGGTGAAAGCCTAAAAATCTAGAGCCGTTTAGTGTTCCCTCTAACGCTTGAATATCAACATGAAAAGAGAGAAAAAAGAGCAGGTGGATAGAGATAACAAGTATCCATCTCTTCATTCTGTAACTAAATTTCGTTTTTCCTTCTTTTGTTTTATCAAAAAATGTTGACCAAAAAGAAGAGTGTTTTATGGTCTCTCTATTGTTATATTTATCCATGATATCTACTCTTGAGGTTGTGAAGAGAAAGCGCCTATCTCATCGGCATAGCTTCTTAACTCCTCTTCGGTTGTGTTGATAAGAAGTCCCTTCATGATAATGTTTTCTTTTCTTCCGGCTTTAAAATCAATTAAATCTTTATAGAGTTTGTCCGCATTCTGCCCATAAAGTTTCGGTCCCATAAGTTTTTTGCCGTCTTGTTCCCCAGAACCGTTTGCGCCGTGACATGCGGCACATCTGCTCTTATATGCGGCACTAACTTTGATTTGCCCGATATTTCCGGCTTTGTCTTTTATTGCTTGAAGCTGTTCTTGCTCTTTATCTCTGTCACTTTTTTCTTGCGGTGCCGAAACTTGAGAAGCTTCAGTTTGTTGTCGGCTCTCTTTCGTTCCGATGTCTTCTATAACTCTTGAGTATTCTCCGCCGTGATATGCTCTGCCTTGCGATGCAGTATAAGCCATCAACCCGACAATAAACAGTGTTAAAATTCCTACAATAATATTTTTCATATCTATTTTCTCATCTCATTTATTTTTTTGTTAAATTCATAAATTTCATCTGCCAGCGTTCTTATCTCTTTTGCATCCATTTGACTTACAAGATCACGCATAAGCACGTTTTTAGCCGAACCGTCTTTAAATTTTGAGATTTTTTCAAATATATAATTAGCATTTTTGCCTAGCAGAGAAGGTCCTATGACACCGTTTGCATAGTCGTTGTGACATGCAGAACATTTCACGATAAAGTTTTTACTTAATCTTTTGACAAGCATGGAAACCTCTACATTTTCATAAGGACTTCTAACGTGCAAATTCGCATCAATTGCGCTTCTTGGTTTTGTTTTTACCGAGGCATCGTTATTTGCCGGCTGCGAATTAAGATCATGCTCGCTTTTGATATTGTAGTCATAGTAGTACGACTGGCTCTGATTTGCGTCTGTCTCTTTGAGCGCTACTTTTATCTCTTGCGCATTCTCATTCTCTATAACTTCAATCTTTTGTGCAGACGTGACTTCATTTGAAGAGCGAAGTTCTTCTTTCTTTTGATTGCCGTCGCTGCATCCGGCAAACAGAGCGAGAAGAGCAAGTGTATAAATGAGGAGAATATTAGTTTTTTTCATGTTTTAGCCTTTAACCTTTTTGTGTATAAAATTGTTCATAAGTAACCCTAGGTTTGACGACGATAGAAGGAGTGGTTGTAGGACAAACCTCTTGACATGCCCCGCAGCCGATACAGCCGTCATAAATTTCAGGTCTGTTTCCGCCGCCGCCATCACTTACCATAGCGATAGCGCTCAGAGGATTTGGAATAGGGCACATATCGGCACACAAAGTACACTGTTTACCCTCAAACGAATCAAATTTTTCTAAAAGTTCAACTTCAAGTTTATTTATATTTACAACAGAATTCGTAAACCTGTGCATTTTATCATTATAACCCTTTGGGATAGGGGTATTTGTCATAGCGATACATGTATTTGGAAACTCCAAAACAGCTATTCCCATTTTAATATCTTCTGGCTTTTCACAGTGATGGTCTAGCGCTCCGCTTGGGCAAGCAAGAACGCAAGGTACGGCGCTGCACGCATAGCAGCCTCTCTTGTTTGCGTCAATGTAGGGAGTTCCGACGCCGTGACCGCTTAGGAAATCGGCAAGTTTAATGGAGTGGTAAGGACAAACTTGAAGACACTGACCGCACTTTATACAGAGTGCCAAAAATTTCTTCTCATCAACCGCACCGGGGGGTCTTAATCTATTTTCTGCTTTTAAGACATACGGAGAAAACACCATTCCACCGCCTAAAACAAGTCCTAAAACTCCTAAAGTAGAGTACTTTATAAACTCTCTTTTGTCTGTTTTAACTGTTTGCACAACCTATCCTTCTATTTTAACTATTGGTTTTTTGTCTTCAAACAAAAAAAGCGGTTTTGTAAATGGTGCCAATTTTGCCAAGAAATTGAGCAGAGAGATAACGGGTGATCCGTAAAAAAATTTTACATCGGGATTATAAACCCAAAGCTGATCTGCATATTGATACACTTTGTGAGAAGTGTCTCCTATGTTATCTCCGTTTTTGTCAAATCCTTCGTAGTTATCCCAATAATTTTCTCTTATATCATTGTTATAAGTTTTGCTTGCTCTTCCGTCGTTTACAACGTCTTCTATATTTCCTATTAATTTATTATTTTTGATAATATTGCTTTCGCTGAGCGAGTGAAAATGGAGCGCTTGGGAGTTGTAGAGTATCTTGTTATCCTCTATCCAATTGTTTGTATCCGGTTCAAATGAAGATCTGTCGATATACATTCCCTGTGCGCAATATAAAATCGTATTGTCCTTAATTGTGAAGTTTGTAACCTCTTTTAAGCCGATACCCATTCCGGTGGTACCGAGAGAGCTTTTTATAAAATTGCCGGTTGCCACGGTGTCTTTAGAGTACATAAAAAAGATTCCTACCGAGTTGTACTGGTATCTGTTGTTGCGTACAAAATTTTTGCCGGCGTACATAAAATGTAAAGAGTATCTGCAGTATTCGCCGATATTTTCTTCAATGATATTTCCATGACTATACCAAACAACCATGTCGCGAGAGCGGATAAGTTTGTTTTTTTTGATAATGTTGTCATTGCTATACCAAAGTCTTAATCCGTCACCCTTAAGACCGAGTTCAAAATCTTTTGAAGTAATAGTGTTGTTTGAGACAATTGAGTTGCTTACCATCTGCAAATCAATCCCAAAAAGAGAATCTTCTATAATGCAGCCACTTACCTCACACTGTTTTGCTTCAGAGATAGTGATAGCCGCATCAATATTTTCATGTCTATCGCCGCTGCCGATTATTTTTAAATTTTTAAGTGTTACAAAAGAGCTTTTTACTTTAATAACGGTTCCTTTGCCCTCTCCATCAATAACTACGCCGGCTTCTTTGCCAATAATAGTTAAAGGCTTATTAATGATAATGTTTCCTTTATAAACGCCGGCAGGGAGTTTTAAAATGGAACCGCTTGGAGCATTGTCGATTGCCTCTTGCAATACATTTGCATCTAAGAGCGGCAAAAATAGAGATAAGAGAGCAAAAAGTAACTTGAACATTTTTTTATTTATTCATTTCTCTAAGAGCTTTTTGTTTTGCAAAAAATGCAAGAAGGCTCAAGAGGCCGATTGCCACAATAAGATAAAAACCGATTGTGGGGTAAGAATGCGTTGTAAATTGAGCTATTTTACCGTCTCCAAAAACAGTCGGCATAAAAGGCTTGATTTTAAATGCGCCCCAGTCATGCAGGTTATGCCCAAACCAGTAGAGCCAGTAAGAGTAATCGGCAATAAAAAGAAGAGGAAGAGACGCAGGAACCAACATGATATAATTTAGTATTTTTGCGTTATATGCTATAAAATAGATCATTCCCAAAGAGAGTGCCAAAAGAGCGTAAATTCCAATCTCTCTTTCAATTGTCCCGCCAATCCACATCGGATCCATTCCTACATAGTGGTTAATCGTATTCATCTCATGCACTTCTCCACTGTAACCGTCAAAATGAAAATATACCGGAATACCTTGCGGGAAAGCCTCTTTAGGATAGTTTGGAGCTTCTAGTGAAACAGACCAAATAGGCAGTGATGCAACGCCTATCTCTGAAGCAGAAGAAATCATCTCTTCTAGGTTGTTATGCGCTTCTTTGGGGGTAGTTACACTTTTGTATCTGCCTTGATTATAAAAATTCCATATCGTTTTGGTAAAAGATGAAATTTCTTCGCTTTTTTCTGCTTCTATTTTATTGAGTGTTCCGTGAAATGCAATCATCGGCAAGGTAAAAGAGAGAGTTAAAATTATGAGGGCTAAAGCAGCAAATACTCTTGCTTTTATAATACTTTTATGCACTGTAAGAGTTCCTTTTTTTGATAAAGTAAAAGTTAAAAATTACACCGAATGAAACTAAATTTCTAACCTTTACTTTTTGAGATATTATATAACAAAATTTCTTTTATAAGAGCAATTTATAAATTTTTATGATTAAGTGTAAAAAAAAGGGAAAGAATTTTTATTCTTTCCCTTTAAATATGAGCGATTCTATTTTAAATTAGAATAGATTTGCATTATCATCTACCCATTTGAGGTATTCAATAATATTTTTAGTCTCTTTGTCATCCATATGCTGATTAGGCATTTTTAGGTTAAAATAGTCAATCATGCCTTTTACGTAAGGTTCATTATACTTTTTCTCAGGATTCATGATGAAATCTTTAACCCATTTTTCACCATCTTCGCCATGTCTTTGAAGTACGCCTGTTAAGTCCGGACCTGAAGAAACTTTACCGATAACGTGACATCCGCCACATCCGCCTTCGCCAAATGCTTTTTCACCTGCAGCTGCTGCAGAAGATTGTTTTGTAGCGATTAATCTTACAAGTGCATCTTTAGCTCTAATGCCTACGTCAGCAGTTTTAACTTGCAGCTGCCAAATCATATTTTCAAAAAGAATAGCTTTTTCCATATCACCTGCTTTTACTGCCGCATCTGCCAGTTTTTTCTGTGCAGGAATCTGGTTGTATTGGTCAAATGCATCTGTTACAAGATCAGCAACAACTTTATGTTTTTCATATTTGTTATCTTTTAAGAATTTAACAACAGACTGGATAACGGCGTCAGTCGCAGCATTTGTAGCAACAGTTTTATCATACTCAGCTTTAAGCTGTGCAGGAGTCATTGTTTGCATTTTTGTTTTTTGAGCACTAACATATTTTTTATTAGGATCTTTAACCATCAAATAACCCATCATCTCTAAGTGAAGCGCAGAACAAAACTCAGTACAATAGTAAGGGAAAACCCCTTCCATATCGGCTATAAACTTTACGCTTGAAGTTTTCCCAGGTTCTAGTGACGCATGAATATTGTAATGGTCTATAGTGAAACCGTGTGCTTCATCTTGGGCTCTCTCAAGGTTTGTTAAGTACATTGTAACTTCATCACCCTTGTTTACGGTAACTCTCTCAGGATTGATGTGTGAGCGAACCATAGTTGCGTATATCTTAACTTTGTTCCCTTTTCTTTCAACTCTCTCTTGACCTGCAAGTGTTTTACCTTCATGAACAGAGTCTGTTCTTGAGTTAGTACCCATTGTATATCTGACATGTCCATGAAGTTTTTCAGATCTAATAGCAACAGCGTTGTGTGGCTCACCTAACGGTAGAGGCATATCAACAAGGAGATCCATTTTTTTACCGCTAATATCAATTAATTGATGGTTTTGCGGATGCAACGGACCGACATTTTGGAATCTATCAATCGCAAGTTTATTTAGCGCGATAATATATTTTCCTTGAGGATCCATGGTTTCACTCTCCATACCGCACAAGTGACCGATGTTATAGTGAACATTTTGTTTATCAATTACCTTTAGAGTTTTATAGTTCCATTTTACAACCTGACTATCAACATATAGTGAAGTATATATCTCGCCGTCAATCGGTGAGTATTGGCTATGTAATGGCCCCAGACCCAACTCTGCTTGACCGTGAAGGGATTTTTTCATATCTAAAATCGGAACACCGTACGGATCTTTTCCGGCAAATTCTTTGGCATCGATAAGCTTTTTGATTTTGCTCCATTTGAAAACAGAGGCGTGCGTATCTAACTTGCCGCAAACCGTAATATATTCACCGTCTGGAGATACGTCCACACCGTGTGGAGATTTTGGTTCCGGAATCAAAAATAGAGCATTGTTTTTAACAGCAATATCCATAGGAATTACTTTATGATTATTGATAATTTTTACATTTTTAGAATCTTTGGCAAGTTCTGCCAACTTTTTCCAGTTATAAACATGTAAAAAGTCGGTGTCATTTCTACTCATACCTGCTTCGTTCGGTGGCATACCTACTTCTATTCCGCCCGTGTACATCTCACTGTTTACAGAGTTTGTAAAACCCCAACCATCAGATACGCCTTTGCCGGAATCACTCAAATCCTGCATATATGGAGGCATTTCAATAGTAAATGACTCTTTTTCTTGGATTCTACCTTTTTTAGGATCAAATCTCCACATTGTAACACCGCCGCGGTAATCCTCTTTATAGTCTTCAATCGGGTGATAGTTGTTATCAAAAGGAGCAGCGTATTGGCACGCTTCGATAATAAAATCACTGTTTTGAGTAAAGAATGCTCCACCGTGAGATGATTTAAATACAGGGTTGACTACAATCTGCTTTGTTTCAAAGTCTACTAAGTCGATAATTGCTATACGAGGATTGGCTTTATCGTTAATAGCAAGCCATTTACCGTCATATTTTCCATCTTTTTCTGATAACGCAGGGTGGTGTGTATCCCCCCAGTTAATCTCTTTTCCTCTGATATTACCTTGTCTTAGAACTTTTTTAGACTCTTCGTCAAATCCGTATCCTTGCCAAGGCTCAGGAGTAAATACACCTATGTATTTTAAAAGTCTCATAGATGGAACACCGTAAACGATTACTTGTCCAGATTGTCCGCCCGAGCTAAATACAACGAATTCATCTTTTACGCCCGAAGGGTTATAAGTCTTTGCAGCGCGAACTACATCTATTTCACTTAGACCTCTTGCTTTCATAACTTTTTGCAGTTCACCATCAGCTGAAGACATTGTCACAGCTAAAGAGGTTCCTACAAGAAGTGAAACAAGTTTGTTGAAATGCTTACTCATTTTTCTCTCCTTAAATTTATTTGAGATAATAAAAATAACTCAAACCTTAAATATTATATTAGGATAAATCAAGTGGTTAAAATTTGACTATAGTCAAATTATTTTATTAATTTTAAGATTTAAGTTAGGATTTAGTGTTTGAAATTAAATTGTCTAAGTCTCTTTTTAAATTTTTCAGTTTTTTGACTGAAGAACTCAACTCTTCAAAGGATTGGATGATAGCATCCTCTTTTTTTCTCAGTTCTTTGTCTCTTGAGTCTTCATTCATTGCATAAATCAGTTCTACTAAATTTTCTATATTTTGTTCTACAATTTGTAGTGATTGGTAGGTGTGTTCCATAGAATTTGTTGAAGAAGCAATCGACTCATTAATTTTTTTTACGAGTATATTAAAGTTGTCTTTTGCTTCAAAAATATCTCGGTTGTTATTCTCAAGTAAAATCGGCTTAAGTGTTTTTATAGAGGAGTTAGAGAGAATTTCTTTGGATGTAAAGAGAAACTTTTGTATAAATGCTATCACATTTTTTAGCTGTGTAAACAAGGAGAGAAGAAGCAATACTAAGATAAAAAAAAGTGTATATTGGAGTATTTTATAACCGTTTTGTTGTTTGTTAAAATGTGCTATCTCTTCGTTTATAAACTTATCGCTCTCAATAATAAGTTTTTGGTTTGTGTTGTAAATATCTTTAATCTCTTTTTCTAGAAGAATGTTTGAGTAGATGGATATATTTTTTGCCTGATCTCTGAAGTGCTGTACATTCAGATAAAAACTGTTCCATAACGTTCTGATTTTTTCGCTTTTTTGCAGCCCCTCTTCTTTGTTGTTCATACTCTCTAAGAAGAGTTTTACAGAGTCGTCTAATGTTTTTTGTGAGCTGTTTGGATACTTGTAAAAATAAAAAATATTTTTTGAGATGTCCTGAATAAAGTTTTTTTGTTCATTCATGACGGCAATCGTATCGTTATGCCGTGAAATATTTTTTGAAGTAAAGTTAAAGATGAATGCAAGTGCTACAGAAAATATAAATATTAGTGCGCCTGTAATTTTAATTTTTTTCATATCTTATTCCTCATAAACGGATAGTAGAGCTTCTTTGTTTAAAACTACTATTTTTGTATTTTTAGAATCTATTATATTATCTCTTTTAAGTCTGTTTAAAACCCTAGAGAGAGTTTCAGGCTGTATGTTTAAAATAAGAGAGATTTCGCTTCTTTTAAGCGTGTTAAACATATCTAAATCATCATGCAACATTATTGCCACTTTAGCAACCGAGCTAAAAATAAATTCTCTGTTTATAAGTGATTGCAGTTGGTGTGATTTTGAGATGACTTCATTTGTAAACTCCAAACACAAACGACCTTTTGCCAAAAAATTTTCTTTAAATTTTTTATAATCAATTGTTAGGATTTTGGAATTTTCAAGAAGCGATACATTTGAGAACGAGATAAGGGTTTCTCTTTTAAAATTTGATACATCTGAAATTAAAGAAGGCGCGTAAATATAGTGCAGAAAGATTTCGTTATTGTATTTATCAATTTTATATGCTTTGGCAACGCCTTCTAATAAAAACAGAAGTGAATTACTCTCTTTTTTTTCATAATGGACAACATACTCTTTTGCATAAGTTCCGACAACACAAAAGGAGGCTAATGTATCTAGCTCTTCATCTTCCAGAGATGAGAAAAAATCTAAAGATGAGATTGTGTCTTTAAAAAGCACGCTTGTACTTACTGTTCACAGATTGTTGCAGCTTTCATTGTTTATGTCAAATCGAAATAGTTCAGTTTTGCTATGGGTACTGTTGTAAATATAACGAATTGCTATATTGGACTCTAAGAAACGTTTTGAATTTCTGCATACGCCTGTTGTTACGGCCTTTTTCATTCTGCCGTGGTCCTCTTTTTTTACGATTTCATCGCTTTTTGGGGTTGCATCAATTTCATAGATATAAACCAAAGTTGCATCTTGTGCTTCTATTTTTATAAGTTGTGTGCGTTTGTCTATTGTTTGAGGAAGTGATTTTGATAGTTCAAGGGCTGCCAGTTTTGTAATTTCTTTGTTCTGTTCTTGCATCTTTTTAATAGGCAGTTCTTGTGTTCTTATATCTGAAGCCGAAGAAAAAACCGGAAGTAAAACAGTTAAAATAGTGAATATAAATTTCATATTTTCTCTTTTTATGATGGTATAAAAACAGCCCCTCACGTAAGTGATGGGGAGGAGAGGTCGTAATTAGAATAGAATTAATCTTGCTGTATTCTCATATAAGATGGAATATCTAAGTGCGAACCGTCTAAATCACCGCCAACTACTAATCTTGGACGAATTTTTGCAATCGGAGAAGGAGAGTCGCTAACAAAATTTTCGTTATTTGAGCCAGAAGAGTTTGAATCTTTTTCAAACCCTGTTGCAATTATAGTTATTTTGACATAATTCTCAGGAAGGGATTCATCAGTTGAAGTACCGAAAATTACATCAGCATCTTCATGTGCGCTCTCCTGTACCACTACCATAGCATCAGATATCTCTATCATAGGGAAGTTCGGATGCATACTAAAGTGTACAAGAACACCCATTGCTCCGTTTATTGATACATTGTCAAGAAGAGGAGATTCGATTGCCGCTTTTATAGCTTCATAAGCAGCATTTTCACCCTCATGCTCGCCAACGCCCATAAGTGCCATACCTTTATGGCTCATAACTGTTCTTAAGTCCGCAAAGTCAAGGTTGATGTCATTGTCGCCGTTAGATAAAATAACGCCTGCCGTTCCACTAACAGCTTGAGCTAAAACACTGTCAACAATTTTAAAACTATCTTTAATGCCAAGCTTTCTGTCAATAATGGAGAGTAGCTTATCATTTGGAATAACAACTATCGAGTCACTCTCTTTTTTCAACTCTTCAAGTCCGGCTTTTGCAAGCTTTAATCTTTTTGGTGCTTCAAATCCAAATGGTTTTGTAACAATTGATATTGTTAGCGCATCTACTTCTTTAGCAATTTTTGCAACAACAGGAGCGGCTCCGGTTCCAGTTCCACCGCCAAGACCTGCAGAGATAAATACTATATCAGCACCTTGCAGGGCTGCTTTAATCTCTTCATAATTTTCCAGTGCAGACTCTTTACCGATGTCCGGTTTCATACCTGCACCAAGACCTTTAGTCAGCTTGACACCAATTTGAATCGTAGTTGCATTAACAGTATCTTTTAAGGCTTGAGCATCAGTGTTTATCATAATCATCTCAATGCCGGTAACGCCATTTTTAATCATATGACCGATCATATTGCCGCCGCCGCCGCCAACACCGACTGCTACTATTCTTGCTCCATTTGCCTTACTTGCTTCTTCTATTAAAAATGGTTCCATATTCTCTCCTTAAAATAACTGGGTTGCCCAGTTCCAAAATTTGCTAAGTGTTCCAGCCTCATCACCCTTTTTTTCCTTTTTTAATCCAATACTAATCATTCCAACTTTTTTTTCATTATGAAGTTGAGGAGTGGGAATGTCATGCTCATCAGTAAGATTAATAGCGTTTTGCTCTGTAAATACTTCATTTGAGTGCCTTATTCTTTTGTTTACGTCTATCTCATAGAGAGTGTACGGAGATGCCGCATACATTACAAGACCTACCGCGCTTGAATATTCAGGCGAGCGAAGATTGTCAAAAAGTCCGTTCATCTCTTTTGGTTTGGCAAGACGAACAGGAACAGAGCCAAAAGTTGCAACCGCCAACTCTCTTATTCCCTCCATTAGAGAAAATCCTCCGGTTAGTACTACTCCGGCGCCAATTTTATCTTTCAGCCCGCTGTTTTCAATAAACTGAGCCAAAATCATCAATGTTTCTTCAACTCTTGCATAAACTACATTGTGCACAACTTCAAGAGAAACTTCATGTGTAGTATATTCATCGCCTATTATAGGAAGCTCAATTAAATCATTGCTAGGAATTAGTAACGAGCCATAGTTGAGTTTTACGCTCTCTGCAATATTTAGAGGTGTGTGAAGCGCCATAGACAAATCGCTTGTTACATGGTTAGAGCCGACTCCTAAAAAGTCGTTGTATCTTATTGAATTTCCTGAGTGGATAATGATATTGCTTGTATTCCCGCCCATATCGATTAGTGCGACACCAAGCTCTTTTTCATCATCATTTAACGTAGCGATTGAAGAGGCATAGCCTGCAAGTACAATATTTTCAACTTCAACACCGGCACCGCGAACGGCTTTTCTCAGGTTATTTAAGTTTGATTTTTGCGTTGTGATGATGTGAGTGTCAACTTCAAGTCTTGAAGCATTCATCCCAAGCGGATCTTCAATGAAGTCCTGGTCATCAACTTTGAAGTTATATGGAAGTGCATGCAGAACTTCATACTCATTTGGTATGTTTGCGTTATAAAGAGAAGTTTGCATAACTCTCTCTATCTCTTTAAAACTAACTTCTTTATTTTGAATATTTACAATTCCGCTGGAATTTAAACTTTTTGTGTAAGCTCCGGAGATAGATACTATTGCAGTATTAACTTCGCTTCCGGAGACACGTTTTGCATCATTTAGAGCACTTTTGATAGATCTTGAAGCAAGTTCTATATTTGTTATGCTCCCTTTTTTAAGACCTTGCGCTCTACAAACGCCAGCCCCCGTTATAGATATTGAGTTATCGTTAGCTATCTCAGCGATAATCGCACATATTTTTGTCGAACCAATATCTATGGCTAAAACAGTTCTGCTCAACTTAGAGTCCTTGGATGAAAATCTCAGTTTTGTACTTGTTTTTCAGGTTTTTAATTAACCCTTCACTAAACATAGCACTCTTTAATCTAACAATTTGATTGTTTTGATCAGTGTTAGTGTTATTAAGCAGTTTTTGTTCCAAAACATTATACATAACAACATTTCCACTCTCTAAAGTAAAAAATCCTCTTTTATTTTGGGTTGTAAAGAGCATGCTTAAAAATTCTTTTGCTTCTTCACCAGCTAAATCTGTTATCGCGTTATAATCATTTCCTGTGATAAAGTCGGTTGTCGTTCCGTTAAACGTAGCAAACGAGTTTTTTGCCAACTCCAGTAGTTTTGCCTTCTTTTGCTCATCAATATAAAGATAAATCACATCATTTTTAGCCTCTTCATAACTTTTTGTTTTAGGCTGGTTTATTTTTACCAGTTCAAATGTAAAGTAATCTTCGCCAACCATAATAGGCTTGGAAAATGGAGCTGTAAGAGTTAATTTTGATATTACTTCAAAGGCGTCAATGCCGAAAGGATTTTTGGTAGGAGATATTGTTAAAGTTTGTATCTCCACACCATCTGCTTGACCTTTTTTATAGGTAACATATGTTTTTAACGCCTCTTTTTTAGTCTCTTTCGCATCTAATTCTGCTTTTACCTTATCTTTGGCAGCATCAAGAGACAATATTTTCCCCTCACTGTCTTTGAAGCTTGTTTTATTTTCATTGTAATATTGAGTAAGTGTTGCATCATCATACTCTTTAGAAATTTTTGCCTGCTTGATAAATTTTAAATCATAACTGATTTCAGTCATAAAATCATTTTTCTTGCTTTCCCAAAAAGGTTTTAAAAACTCATCCGATGTGTCAATATTGAGTAGTTTTGTATCTAAAACTTTATAGTTTATTTTATCAGCGATGCTAATTGCAGTATCTAAAATTTTTGTTTCACTCTCTTTTGCTTCGATAGGAAGGAGTTTGAGGGTTTTTCTAATCAACAACTCTTTTTTTAAACCTGCTTCGTACTCTTTAATGCTTAAGTTGTTTCTCAAAAGAATTTCTTTGTATAACTCTTTATCAAAAACACCGTTTTTAAGAAAGTAATCCTGCGTTCTTATCTCATTTAGCAATTCGGCATCACTAACTTCTAAATTGTAAGATTTAGCAAGATTCAGTACAAGAGCCTGTTGTGTCAACTGGTTAAGAGCTTGAGATTTAAGACCGAAACTTTTAGCTTTCTCCTCATCAAACTCTCCTTGAAACATTTGAGAGTATTGAGTATAAAGGCTAGAGTAACTCTTTTGAAGCTCGCCCATTGTAATCTCAATGCTACCGACTTTTGCTACCGATCCGGCTTTATCCCCATAACTGTATTGACCCCAACCCACAAATCCGGCTCCAACGAAAGCGATAGTGGAAATCCAAATAGTAATTATTAGATATTTTTTATGTTTTTGCATCCATGTAATCATTGAGTTAATAGCCTTGTGTATGATATTTTTGTAATTTTAGGTAAATTCGCATTAAACCTTCATAAAGAGGAACTAAGAGAAATATAAATGAAAAAATTGTAGAATTAATCCAAATATAGCTTAAAAAGGATTTTCATGAAAGATATTTCAAAATATTCAAATATTAAAGAAGAGCTGCCGAAGTTGCCTGATGTACTATTAAATACGATTCAGTCGGACGTTTTAGAGATAAAAAGCATTAATAAGGAGTGTGAGAAATACCTTAAAGCATGTTCTAAAATACCGGAACTTAAAGAGGCAAGGTATGTCGTTTTCTCAAAATACATAGATAAAACAAACCACCAATATGAAAAATTTATATTTTTGGGTAAAGAAGGGGAAGAGCTTTTTGATGTAAGCGGTGCCGAGATGGAGCTGTATGGTTTGCTATCATGTACAAATTTGAACTATACGGATGAGTACAAAGCAAAAGCCTCTAAATGAACAATGTCCAGTTAAAAAACAGAGACTTGGATGTCCTATGGCATCCATGTACTCAGATGAAAGACCATGAAGCACTTCCTCTTATCCCAATAAAAAAAGCACACGGAATCTATCTTGAAGATTTTGATGGCAACTCTTACATAGACGCCATCAGCAGCTGGTGGGTAAATCTTTTTGGGCATACAAACAGCTATATAAATCAAAAAATCATAGAGCAGTTAGATACTCTTGAACATGTGATTTTGGCGGGATTTACACATGAGCAGGTAGTTAGGCTCTCAGAGAGGTTAGTAAAACTAACACCGAAAGGGCTTGAGAAGTGTTTTTATGCGGATAACGGCTCAAGCGCCGTGGAAGTCGCTCTGAAGATGAGCTATCATGCACATAAAAACAGTGCCAAAGAGAAAAAGCTTTTTGTCTCGCTAACAAACTCCTATCACGGCGAGACGATAGGTGCCCTAAGTGTGGGAGACGTAAAACTATATAAAGATACCTATGAGCCTCTTTTGATTAGGAGCATACAAACGCCCGTGCCAAAAGATATGAGCATTGAAGCGGCAAAAGAGGCTGCAGCGGAGTTTCTTAAGCTGTGCCGAGAGAAGTCTGAGGAGATAAGTGCCATAATCTTAGAGCCGTTAGTGCAGGGTGCGGGTTTTATGCATATGTATCATAAAGAGTTTTTAGTTTTGGTGCGTGAAATTTGCAACAGATATGACATCCACTTAATTGCCGATGAAGTTATGGTCGGTTTTGGAAGAACAGGGGAGATGTTTGCATGCGAGAGCGCTAACATAACACCCGATTTTCTTGTTCTCTCAAAAGGTCTAACAGGCGGTTATCTGCCGCTTTCAGTCGTGCTAACAACAAATGAGATTTACGCAAAATTTTATTGTGACTACAGTGAGCATAAGGCATTTTTGCACTCTCACAGCTATACCGGAAATGCGCTTGCATGTGCCGCAGCAAACGCTACTCTTGATTTGTTTGAGCGAGATGGCGTTATAGAAAAAAACAGAGAAACGGCTAACTATATGGGCAGTAAGCTCTCTAAATTCAAAGAGCTAAAAAATGTTGCATTTACTAGGCAAACAGGGATGATTTGTGCGGTAGAGTTAAAAGGGTATGAGCCTAAAGATAGGATAGGGCTAAAAGTTTATCAGTATGGTCTTGATAACGGTGTGTTATTACGCCCGCTTGGAGATGTTATCTATTTTATGCCGCCATATATCATAACTAAAGATGAGTGCGACAAGATGATGGATACAGCTTATGAGGCTATAAAGCAACTTCCTTAGTTAAAAGTTTATCAAAAAGCCTACTTTAAAACAACGTCATCAAAGAAGAGTTCTCTGTTTGTCTCAAAATTCTCAACTAACTTTGTAAAACAGCCTCCAAGCTCTCTGATTGTCTCTATATTTGGCTCTATATATATCTTATTTGCTTTTTTTTGCATTTTTATAACATTTGCCTCACGAAGCAGCTGCAGATGCTTGGAGATTGTAGGCAGGGAAAAATCAAAATGTTTGGCTATCGTCGTTACACATGTAGCATGTTGATTCGTTTCTATTTTAGGATTTTTATCATCAATAGAGCAAACATAGCCTCCTGTAAAAACATTTTTAAAAATCAAAAAACGTGTTTCATTCCCAAGCGCCTTAAAAATTTTTATTTTTTGTTGCATATCCAACATTTCTTTTCCTTGACAAACAGTTGAAATAATTATACCATAGCAAATTGCATTTAGTTAAATGCCTAAATATGCAAATAGTGTTTTAAAAAGGAAAAAAATGAAAAAAACTATAGCAAATTGTCTTTTTTGTACGGGATTGCTTTTTGTCTCATCGTCCGTTTTTGCGGCAGAGGATGCAAAAATGGTGCTTATAAATGAAGCAAAAAAAGAGGTAGGAGAAATCACTCCTGCAGAACTTAAAGGTATGTTTGAGAATGAAGAGAGCGTTATCATTCTTGACGTAAGAGAGACCGAACAAAGGGCAGAAGGGTATCTGTTTGATGATTTTGTTTCCGTCAATACTGTTTCAATCACTCGCGGTAATTTGGAGTGGGAAGTTCAAGAGAAGATCCAAGATAAAAGCATCGCAGTCGTTACCTATTGCAGAAATGGCGGACGCGGTGCTTTGGCAGCGCAAACACTCAAAAAAATGGGTTATAAAAATGTCAAAAATCTAAAAGGCGGGATTGGGGACTGGGCAAAAGCCGGTTATAGCGTAAAGACAGGACTTGGTGCTACAAAATTAACAGCAGGAGAGTAAAAATGATTACGATTATATTAAATCATCAGCCTTATGATGGGTCTGATGTCACGTGGAATGCCCTGCGATTAGCTTCAACACTACATAAAAACGGTAAGAAGGTAAATATTTTTTTGATGAATGATGCGGTTGATTTGGCAAGAGATAAAACACTAAAACCGGAGAGTTATGACCATGACTTGGTTTTGATGTTAAAAAAACTTTATGAGAGCGGAGTTGCGCTGCAGGTTTGCGGAACATGCAATGCAAGATGCGGGATTTTTAAAAATGAACCATACTTTGATGAGAAAATATCCTCAACAATGCAGGTTCTCTCAGATTGGGTTGCAAACAGCAAGCAGGTTTTGACTTTTTAAACTATTTAAACCAGCTTTTCATCTTCTCTATAGCAGAGTCAAGCACGCTCTCGTGCGGTTTTGACTCTATTCCAAAAGATTCCTGAAGTTTAGATAGAAGCTCACGCTGCTCATCGCTCAGCTTTTTAGGGTAAGTAATGTTTACCTGCGCTATCAGGTTTCCTTTGCCGTGTCCGTGAACGTCATCTATTCCTTCGCCTTTAAACACAAAGTGCTGTTTGTCTTTTGTGCCGACATCAAGTTTTAACTCTAATTCTCCCGTGAGCGATGGAATGGTAAGTGTATCGCCTGCTACTGCTTGCGTAAAAAATACAGGAATCGCTATGTAAACATCATTGCCGTCTCGCTGAAAATGTTTGTCAGGTTTTACGCTAAAAGTGACATATAAATCTCCTCTAGTTCCACGCTTGCCGATATTTCCTTTGCCTGAAACTCTAAGGCGGTTCCCGTTGTCTATCCCTTTTGGAACTTTAATGGTTACATTGCCTCTCTCTTCATGATACCCTTTGCTGTCACAGCTGCTACAAGGTGCAGCTGGTGCAGAGCCGCTGCCATTACACACAGGACAAGTTTGAGAGAAGGTCATAAACCCCTGTTTCATAAAGACCTGACCTTGACCTTTACATTGATTACATGTAGATAATTTACCATCTTTTGCACCGGTGCCTTTACAGCTGTTGCAAGAGTTTTTGTATCTAAATTCTACCTCTTTTTCACATCCAAAAATAGCTTCATTAAAACTGATTGACATGTCAACATTCATGTCAAGAGGATATTTCTCCATATCTGCAGGATTTTGACGACGGCGTGAGCTTCCGCCAAAACCGTTGAACATCTCCTCAAACATTGAGCCTAAATCATCAAACCCGCCTCCTGAGCGTCCACGACCGCCCATGCCGGCAAGACCCTCTTTGCCGTAGCGGTCATAAATACTTCTTTGTTTATCGTCACTTAGACATTGATAAGCTTCGTTACATAATTTAAATTTGTGTTCGGCATCATCGTCACCCGGATTTTTGTCAGGATGGTAAATTTTAGCCATTTTTCGATAAGCTTTTTTGATTGTTGTTTGGTCTGCGTCTCGTGAGACTTCTAATATTTCGTAATAGCTTAAATCTTGCATATTATTTTAATACCCTCACATTTAAAATTTTTGCAATTATATCGTTTTAAATTTAATGTATGTATAATTGCATTTATGAAACACAATATACTATTTTTAATCACTATCTTACTGCTTGTTGGCTGTTCTAAAAGACCTGAGGCAGTTATTCCTGTTCCTGAAATAGCAAAGCCGGAAGTTGAAAAATTGTCAAAACCGGAGTTTACTAAGAGCCAGTTTGATGAGCTGCCAAATTGGCATGAAGAGAATTATTCAGAAGCTCTAAACTCTTTTCTTGAGAGTTGTAAAACCACTAAAACAAAAGCGCTATATGAAGAGTTGTGTAAGAGCGCTAAAGATGTAATGGATGCAAAAAGTTTTTTTATGCAAAATTTTACACCATATAAGATAGATGCAACAGATGCTAAGGATGACGGGCTTTTAACGGGATATTATGAGCCGCTTTTAAAAGGTTCACTGACAAAAAAAGAGCCATATCTCTACCCCGTCTATTCAACCCCGCGGGATTTAATTGTTGTCAGTTTGGCTTCGCAATATCCTGAGTTGCAAAATTACAGATTAAGAGGCAGGCATGACGGAAACAACAAGGTTGTTCCATACTACTCAAGAAAAGAGCTCAGCACTAGAAAGTTAGATGCTGATGTAGTCTGTTATGTTGACTCAAGAATAGAGCTTTTTTTCCTAGAGGTGCAGGGCTCAGGGAGAGTTTTGCTTGACAACGGAGAAGTGATTTATGTCGGCTTTGATAATCTAAACGGATATAAATACAGCTCTATAGGAAAATATTTGATAGATGCCGGTGAAATAAGTTATGCGCAGGCGTCTATGAAGGGCATAAAAAATTGGTGCGATAAAAATCCCACAAGAGTAGATGAGTTGTTGAACCACAATGAGTCCGTAGTTTTTTTTAAAAAGAGAGATAAACCTGCTACTGGAGCACTTGGGGTTGTTTTAACACCGGAACGTTCAGTGGCGGTCGATCAGAGATATCTTCCTCTTGGAAGTATGCTATATCTAAGTGCAGAAACAAAAGAGAAAGATTTAAACAAAATTGTTATGGCACAAGATATCGGTGGGGCTATAAAAGGGAGTGTGAGAGCCGATCTCTTTTTTGGTTATGGAGATGAAGCGGGAAGCAGAGCAGGAAGATTGAAGGCACCTCTGAAATTGTGGATTCTACTACCAAAAAGCGCTGAAGAAGAGAGTTTATGAGAGGTTCTTTAGCTAAGTTTGACAAACTAGTAGATGCGCTTCAAGAGCTCCCGACGATAGGAAAAAAGTCGGCGACAAGATTGGCGTATCATATGCTTATGAAGGATAGTTTTGTAGGCATGAAAATATCTCATGCTATAGAAGAGGCCTTGGGAAGCTTGAAACAGTGTACATCTTGCGGCGGAATGAGTGAGGATGAACTCTGCTTTATCTGTTGTGATGATAGCAGAGACGAGACGCTTCTTTGTATAGTTGAAAACGCAAAAGATATACTGATTTTAGAAGAGAACAGGCTGTTTGAGGGTAGATACTTTGTTTTAGAGTCATTGGCAGAGCTGAATTTATCTAGTTTGGAAAAACTTGTAAGTTCCGGCGTCAAAGAGGTTGTTTTTGCGCTGACGCCTTCTATTTCAAATGATGCGGTTATGCTATATATTGAAGATAAATTAAGTAATTTTAATATAAACTATTCAAAAATTGCCCAAGGCGTACCGACAGGAGTGAGTTTGGAAAATATAGATTTGTTGTCTCTAAGCAGAGCTTTAACAGACAGAGTGAAGGTGTAATATGAAGTTTGTTTATTCGGCTCTATTTTTGTCTATTATCTTTAATTTTACAGGATGTAGTTCAAAGGCAGTTGAAAAACCGGAAGAAACGGTAGTTTCTGAAGAAAAAAACGCCAATGCCGCAGATGATGAGCTCAGCGAATTTGCAGACGAGATGGAAGTTAAAGAGATTTATGATCCTTTAAGCGGCTACAACAGGGCAATGACAAGCTTTAACGACGGTGCTTACGAGTATGTTCTAAAACCGGTTGCAAACGGTTACAAAGCAGTGCTTCATGTAAAGGTAAGAGAGAGTGTTAGAAATTTTTTCAATAATCTTTACTTTCCTATGCGTCTTACAAATAATCTTTTGCAAGGAAAATTTTGCAACGCTTCTGAGGAGACGAGCAGATTTGTTGTAAACAGTACGGTCGGTATTTTAGGACTTTTTGATCCGGCAAAGAGCTATTTTAAACTTGAAGCTCATGAAGAGGATTTCGGTCAAACTCTCGGTTTTTATGGAGCTTCAAGCGGTCCGCATATTGTTCTGCCGCTTCTTGGGCCATCAAACTTAAGAGATGTCATAAGTCTATATCCAGATGCACTGCTAAGTCCTATTGACTACACTGAGAGAAGTTACTGGACTCTAACGGATACTTCTGCAGAGTATTTGGGCGTAAAATCATTAGAAAAGATAAATTATATATCTTTAAATATGGACAGATATGAGAAGATGAGAAAAGATGCCGTGGATTTGTATCCATATTTAAGAGATGTGTATGAGCAGTATAGAGATAAACAGATTGAGGAGTAGGAATTGAGAAAAATATATAAAAGAGTTTTGATGTTATTGTTTGCAACGCTGTTTGCACAAAATTTGGCAGCTAATGAGCAGGTGGAGCTGAAAGAGCATTTTTTAAACAAGATAAACGAAGTTATCTTGATAGTTGAAGATAAAAAGTTGTCTAAAAATGATAGAAACGGCAATATTGTAAAATCTTTAACACCGATGTTTGATTTTGAACTTATGGCAAAACTTAGCCTTGGCAATGCGTGGAAAGAGCTTACAAAAGAGAACAAAGATAGATTTCTTAAACTTTATGTTGAGAGAATGAAGCAGTCCTACTCCGCAAAGATTGACTCATATAAAGATGAAAAAGTTGAAGTTAAAAAGATAGAACAGCCAGAACCAAATAGAATAGCTTTGATTACAGACCTTGTTAGCAAAACAGAGAAGCTTGAGATTGTCTATAAGTTTCACAAACCAAAAGAAAAACTAAGTGCCAAAGACAGTTGGCTTGTTTATGATGTTGAGATTTTGGGAGTAAGTATTCTTAAAACCGACAAGGCTCAATTTAAAGAGTTTTTACAAACAAAAAGTATAACAGAGCTAATGGGATGCCTTAGCTAAGCAATCATAGGCTCTATGTTAAAAAAGTTATACCAAAATTATCTTTTAAAATGCCAATAGTTAA
Source organism: Sulfurimonas sp. (assembly GCA_041654255.1). Lineage (GTDB taxonomy): Bacteria > Campylobacterota > Campylobacteria > Campylobacterales > Sulfurimonadaceae > Sulfurimonas. The sequence goes on along the minus strand of JBAZDX010000003.1, from coordinate 43,230 downwards.
ATTTTAGAATATTATTTTTTTATTTAGCAACGTTTTTTGAAATTTTGCTATACAATTCGTTTTATTTTTTAGGGAATTCATTGAAATATATTTTAAGTTCACTTTTATTGGCGTCATTTATCCAAGTTTTTTTCTGGTTGAGTAGCGATCAAAAGTTCATCACTCCCCCTGATGCCGAAAACATCATCCAGTCTGTCTCTTATGCGCCATATACAAAAAGCAATGCAAAAGAGATGCTTAGCGAAGAGGAGATTGAACGAGATTTGACACTTCTGAAGAGATTTACAAATACAGTTCGTCTATACTCTGCCGAAGATGCACAACAAGTATTGCCTGTTGTAAAGAAACTCGGTATGCAGGCGCATTTTGGTTTCTGGTTATCTTCAGATGCAGAAGATAATAAAGTAGAGATTTCCTTAGCTAAAGAACTCATAACAACTTATTATCAAAATCTAACTTCTATTATAGTCGGAAATGAGGTTCTTCTTCGCGATGATTTATCACCAGAGGAGCTGATTGAGATAATTAGAGAGTTCAAGGCATTTATTAACACTATTGACAATGCCGATAACGTAGGCAAAGTTGATAAAAAATCTAAAGCGAAAAAATCTAAAGAAAAAATATCCAAAGAAACAAAGCATAAAGTATTGGTTACAACTGCCGAGATTTGGAATATGTGGCTGCTCTATCCATATTTGGGGGATGAAGTAGATTTTATCAACATCCATATTCTTCCTTATTGGGAAAAAGTTAAAGCTGAAGAGTTTGTACCGTTTTTCAAAGAGAAATACAAAAAAATAACAGACCAGTACAGCAACAAACCTATTATGATAGGTGAGATTGGATGGCCAAGTCAAGGATATAACAACAGCGGCTCAGTTGCAAGTCCTGAGAATCAAGCAACCATTGTCAGAAGATTTTTAATTTTAGCGAAAGAGCAGAAGTTCAGCTATAACCTTCTTGAAGCGTTTGATCAGCCTTGGAAAGGTGTTGACGAGGGCAGTGTAGGGCAATATTGGGGCATATTTGACGCTGATCGTAATCTAAAATTTGAGCTGCAGGGTGCAGTCCTTGTAACGCCATATTGGTTTATGCAGATGGTTGCCGCAGTGTTAATTGGTGCTATTTTCACATTTTTTGGACTTAGAAATCAGCATATAAATTTTTTACATGCTATGACTTATGGTTTAGCGGCACAGGGTATCTCTTTTGGTATCGTTATGTCTGCTGTTTATCCGTTTATCCATTATATGAATTTTGGCACTTGGGTAATGTGGATAATGGGCTCGATTCTTATGGTGCCTCTTACATTAATTACGCTTGCCAAAGCAAATGAACTGTTTAAGTGTACAATTGGAAAACAACCTAAAAGACTTATTCCTCTTGATCTTAGATCAAACCATGTTCCGTTTGTAAGCATACATGTGCCTGCTTATAAAGAACAGCCTTATGTTTTGGAAGAAACTCTTGTAGCACTCTCAAAACTAAACTATACTAATTATGAGGTGCTTGTTATTATCAACAATACGCCTGAGGATTACTACAAAGCTCCTATTAAAGCTTTATGCGAGGAGCTTGGCTCAAAATTTGTCTATCTCGATATTGAGTGCACAGGCTTTAAAGCCGGAGCGTTAAACAAAGCTCTTGCCTATGCAAATCCAACTACGGAAATATTGGCAGTAATTGATGCTGATTATGTTATTAGTCCAAACTGGCTTATTGATTTAGTACCTATTTTTGATGATTCAAAAGTAGCACTCGTACAAGCTCCACAAGACCATAGAGATGGCAATGAGTCACTTCTAAAAACAGCTATGAATGCAGAATATGCTGGTTTCTTTGATATCGGGATGGTTGAGCGCAATGAAGAGAATGCCATTGTTGCCCACGGCACTATGCTTATGATACGTAAAAGCGCCTTTGATGAAGTAGGTCAATGGAACACGGACACCATAGTTGAAGACAGCGAACTTGGGCTAAGACTCTTTGAAGCAGGTTATATAGGGCACTATACAAACCGCAGATATGGTTACGGTCTGCTTCCTGATACAATAGAAGCATTTAAAAATCAGCGTCACCGCTGGGCTTATGGGGCTATACAGATTCTTAAAAAACATTGGCAGCACTTTAAACCCTCATCAAAAACATTGACTCGCGCGCAAAAACATCACTTTATTACGGGATGGTTTTTTTGGCTCTCTGATGCGCTTGGAACGGTTACCTCAATCTTAAATATTATCTGGGTGCCTGTGATAATCTTTGTCGGGGTAACGATACCGACAATCGCTCTTACCGTACCGATTTTAACGGCATTTTTGGTCAATGTTATTCACGCGTTTGTGCTTTATAGAACAAGAGTTAAGGCAAACTTTTATCACTCTCTTTTGGGTGCAATTGCGGCTATGAGTTTACAGCTTACGATTTTTAAAGCGGTATATGATGGATTTGTTAAAGACCGCCTGCCGTTTAAGCGAACAGAGAAGGGCGGAAACAGTAAAAAAGCCGTAGAAAGCCCTATAAAAAATGAGATTATTTTAGCTTCACTGCTGGTTGGTTCATTTACTGCGCTTGTTATGACGAACCATCAGGGAATCGTTGAAGTATATATATTTTCTTTGACACTTTTGGTACAAAGCATCCCTTATATCTCGGCTATCGCGCTTAGGCTTATTGAGAAAAGTTCGTTAAAAAAGAGTCTTTGATTTTATAATAGAAAATACCTCTTTTTTGCATTTACGCACTTTGCCATCTTTGCATGCAGTACACTCTCTTCTACAAAATTTAACTTATGCTTTAATTGTATCATCTCAAAGCACTACTTTTGTGCCGTAAATCAGTCATTGTACCTTTTTTCTCAGTATTAGCCACAAGAATATGGCGGTAACGATGGTTGGAAGAATCGTCCATGCAAGCACGGAAAAAAGCTCTGTATGATAGTACCAAGCGGCAATACCCGAGGCGATAAAACCGATTTCCGTAGCACCGAAAATGACGGTGAGCCAGAATCCCACGAGGGTCATCTGGTTCTGATACCGTGTGGTGATTGTGAAGCTTACCACCTCTAGTCGATCCATTACGGCGTCATAGAGATCGTTTAGCCCAAGCAGGCGTTCTCCGTCCGTTGTGACGGCATCGCTAAAATGAGTGGCATTTGTGATGGCACCATAATATTCTTCCAGAGCGTTTAGTGTTTCTTGTTTAAGGGTCAGCAACTCTTCTATGGAAGATGGCATGCGGTTTGATAAGTGCTCGTATAAATGAGTCAGTGCCATCCGTTCGAGCAAAAGAAGTTCGATAGTGATCAAAAAGGGCAAAGTACTGTTTGATGGGAACTCTTCGCCATGCATCCCATCAGATATATCCTCATTAACACGCACATCCAATCCGCTTTTTCGACCGAGTAATGTTAAACCGCCTTCGCGGGAGCAGTAATCTCGACTAAGCTCTTCAGTAACGACTCTGGATTTTAAAGGCTTATGTGAGTGATCAAGAAACAATTGACGAATGAGATCGGCTCCATGCATTTCAAGGATATTTTGAAGCGAATTGCTTTGTGTTTGTAGTAGAGTGATTGGAAAATATTGACCCCTCCACAGACTTTTACCGGTAATAGTTTTATTGACCGTGCCAAGTGTATTCCACACCTGCGCGACAAGGCTGTTTGGTGCTTCCGGATCAAGCCAATGAATCCAACGCGCCACATTAAAAGGCTGAAGAGGAGCATAAAGCCAAACCTCCCAAAGTGCCGCACCAGATTTATGCGTCAGCAGATAAACATCCGCATAGGTTGGAGATTCTTGAGATTGTTCATGTAGCATGATTCTACCAAGAGGCAAGCGTGTCAAACGCTTTGTTTCATAAAACTTTTTGCCCAGCAATCGAGTTTCAAAGGTTCCAAGTTGCGCAAGATAGCGTGAAGTCTGATCGCTTGATAGGGGAGAGATATCTGGAGGGAGCGTGCCAAAACCTTTGAAGCTGTTGTGAAGACGAATAGAAAACAACAAAACAAACGAGGGCTTCATTGAGATGTTATTATTCATAATTTAACACCACTTTATTGACCGAACGAATCAACATGGATATGCTCAAGCCTAACACCGCGAGAGGTAAGCAGATCAATCACTGCATGTACCATAGCGGGCGAACCGGCAAGATAGACATCAACTCCCTCAAAACTGATATCCGCATCCTCTAGCACATCAACAATATTGCTATTAACTACCGCTATCCCTTCTGGCAACTCCTTTGGCAGATCTATGTGACTGATAGCCAATGTCACTTGAAGATTTGGGTTATTTTTTACCCATTGTTCAAGGAGATCTCCTTCGTAGAGATCTTCGTAAGCATGCAGACCCCAAAAAAGTTTTATTGATGATTGAGACTGATGTGAAAGCTGCTGTTCGATCATCGCTTTTATAGGGGCAAATCCGGTACCTCCGGCAATAAAAATGAGTGGAGTATTTGCTTTGGAACGCAAAGTAAAAGAGCCCATTGGTCCACGAGCCCCAAGGGTATCGCCAATATGAAGATCCTCAAAAAGCCACCTGCTCATACGCCCATCTTTTGCGCGTCGTATCTGCAACTCTATGGAACCATCGGTGCGGGGTGCATTTGCTATCGAATAAGCGCGTGCAAGCCATCCCCTCTGGGGCGGCAAGATATGCAAATATTGACCGGGCATAAATTGTGACAAACTATCCGCACAAGTGCGCGGCGAAAGAGTTAAGATTATCGTATCGTTGCCTTGATAATTTATCGCATCAACTCGTAAAGTGACAATCTTTTCAGGATGCGGGATCACATCGTGCCAAGAGAGCTGATCATGCCGTGCATTAAGATCATCCTCGATCGCATGATGCACCTCTGGGCGCCCCTCAAGAGCGAAAATAGTCGAAATATCCGGAAAACGGATCGCATGGGATGGACAGGTATTGGCACAGGTGGTACAACCCACCATACAGTTAAGCGGATCGACAACAACTGCCTTTTGGCGTTCATAATCGTAGCGATAGACCAAACGGCTACATCCCGTTACACAAGTACCACAACCGATGCAAGCTTCATCGATAACGGTGGGATTCCAAACAATCTCTTCTCTGGCAATGCCGTGCCACGGTTTTGTAAATTGAGGATTTGGCATTAATGTGTCTCCTTTTTGCAGTTATTAAAGTGTAGCACTTTTTGGTTATACTGCCACATCAAATGTACGACCTACGACTGCGGTTAAGCCCATGGCAAGAGCACCCCAAAAAGCTACTCTAAAGGTACCAACAGCAATGGATGCACCACCTGTGTATGCTGCAAGTCCGCCAAGTAAAGATAGAAACACAAGTGATGAAACTGCAACTGAAGTAATTAAAAACGTTTCAGATACTATCCACGCTACGAATAAAGGAAGTGCAGCACCAACTGTAAATGTAACGGCTGAATAAAATGCTGCCTGAAGAGGTTTGGCACTGGTACTCTCAAAAATGCCAATCTCATCTCTGGCATGTGCTCCCAGAGCATCGTGAGCCATTAATTGTTGTGCAACCTGTTTTGCTAAAACAGATTCAAGCCCCCTTGCTTGGTATATTTCTGCGAGCTCATCTATTTCTAACTCAAAGTTCTCCTCTAATGCTCTCTTTTCAAGAGAAAGATCCGCCTTTTCTGTATCAGATTGAGAACTGACTGATACATATTCACCCGCTGCCATAGACATGGCACCTGCAACTAAGCCGGCAACACCTGCTAAAAGTATGTTTTCTATAGTAGTGCCTGCGGCTGCAACACCAATAATAAGACTAGCAGTAGATACGATACCGTCATTTGCACCTAAAACAGCGGCACGCAACCAACCTATTCGACTTGATTTATGTATTTCATTGTTGGACATTTTTTACCTTTTTAAATGTCTATTATCAATTACTGCTTAGCATTGAGTCTAGAGAAGTACTTTTGTGGATGTTTGCATACAGGGCACTCTTTTGGCGGTTTTTTGCCTCTATGCACATGCCCGCACACTTCACAGATCCACTCTTCTTCCCCCTCTACGCTTTGAAACTCCTCTTTTGCTTTGAGGCGCTCAAGCAACTCTTTGTACATTTTTTCATGTTCAATCTCTACTTTTGCAATAGCTGCAAACAGACGAGCTGCCTCTTTGTTTCCTTCCTCTTTGGCGATCACTTCAAATTCCGGATACATAGTGAGATTTTCGTAACTCTCCCCATTGATAGCATCTTGTAAATTTGCAAGTGTATCACCAAACTCTGCACTGTTTTTGATCATATTGTGGAGTTTTAGTTCCAATTTTGCATGCTCTTTTTCATTATTTGCCGCACGCTCAAAGTGTCTGGCAATATCTCTGTAACCCTCTTTTTGTGCTATCTTTGCATAATATTCATACTTGTTTCTTGCCATCGATTCGCCCGCAAAAGCTTTTAAGAGGTTCACCAAGGTGAGGTTTTGTGTGATGCACTCCATCTCTTCCCCGCAACATACAAGCGTACCTCCACCGACATGACTAACTTCGACAACATTCCCGCATTTATTGCATCTATAACTTTCATACTTTTTCATCTTTGACTCCTAATATTTTTTGTCATCTTCATTCATAACTAATTGACTTATTCTAAAGTGTAGCACTTTTTGGTTATAAATACTCTTGAAGACACCCCTAAAAACCATTAATTAACTTCTTCCAACCTTTTTATCAAAAGTTGTACCGGTTGCTTTATTTTTTAAATCATCTTCATCTCTCTAGGAGACAATCTCAATATCAAGCGCATCGAAGAGCGCTATCATTTCGAGTACATTGGAACATCTATTGTCTTACATATGCAACAATTTACGACAACTTTTTTAAAATTTCATGCAAATAATCATGCATATCAAAATAACCTATCATCGCTTCAAACACCATTCTCCAACAAAGCTCTGCACACAGAAAAATCACTACAAGAATAAGCAATGCTATTTTTTCTTCTTTAGTATCAAGTGAGATATGCAAACCTTTTGTATCAAGATATTTCACTGTTTTGTCTTTATAATAATACAAAATAAGCGGAACGCCGAGAGCCCCGAGATAATAAAACACGATCAATACATTTTGCGCGATAAAGTTGTTAAAACTCAAAATATCCCACATCTTACAATCCTAAGAGTTTATAAATCATTTTAGCTGCAAGTAAAAGCAGCACAACGGCAATAAGTTTTTTTACCTGCGTAGCACTCATCACCTGCGCCTCACCTTTTAAGTAAAGCTCAAAGAGTTCAGGCAGTTGTATCTTCATATCAACTCTTTCTTGATAACCAAAACCTCTTAAATAGGTATCGAAATCCAACTCTTTCATTTTATATCCTACTAATCATCATTTTCAAATTCGGCCTCCGCAGCTGCTCTCTCGGCTGCTTCTTTGGCTCTTTGTATGGCATCAAGCTCTTCTTGACTCATCATCAGCGTTTTTATTTTTTTCACAAACATGGTTCGATCCGGTAATTTTGTAAAATAGGCATAGATTCCATACCCCATAGTAACGATTGTTGCTATAAGTATGATTTTTTGAGCTAGTGAAAATCTTTGAATCGGCTCTTTTATCTTCATCTCACATACACCGCCAGGGCAATATTTGGGGTCTTTTCTCTTGAGCCACTCAAAAATCTTGCACCCCAAACAGATCGAAAAAGCCGCTTCAAAAAAGAGCAGTGCCATACAGATGAGACACACAAACACCTTTAGGGGGTTTGGCTGAAAATCAATTACCAGATAGTAAAACATAGGCCAAGCAAGTATAAAACCAAGTGTCCAAGCAAATCTTTTTTGCACGGCACCGACATATTCAGGTCTTTGGTTTTGCACGAAAAAACGCCCAAGCATTAGGCTCGGTACATAGCGAGGTTGGATAATGCGCATCGTAAAATCGATCGCAAAAAATGTCACAAAATATTTTGAAAACACCGCAGTACCTAGCATCACACCATTAACCAGCCCTAAAAAAGCACCCACAAACAAGATAGCCGCCGCCGCTCTTGCTTCTCTTTCGTTAAGTACCGGTATCTCATAACCCGCTACATCTTCTCCGTAATGAAAAAATTGTTTTATACTCATTTTATTCCTCCTAAACTCTGTTTATCTTTATCAAATATATAAGCATACATCGGTACATAGATAAGTGTTAAAAGAGTACCGATTAAAAGCCCACCGATTGCCACATCTGCTAGTGGAGAGAGACGCTCCAACCCAACTGCCTGCTCAAGTGCAATTGGAATCATCCCTGCGATTGTTCCAAAAGCTGTCATCATAACCGGTCTAAAACGAACCCGCACAGACTCAACCGCGCTATCAAACGGATTCTCTCCATTTTCTCTATAGGTTTGATAAAAGTCTATAAGTAAAACAGCATTTTTTATAATGATACCAAAGAGCAAAAGTATCCCTAAAAGGCTCGGCATACAACTAGGTTTTTCAAAAAGCAGCATCCCCCATGCGGCACCTATGAGAGACAAAGGCAGTACCAAAATCATTACAAACGCCATTCTAACAGATTTATAGATGGCTATAAGCGTCATAAGTAAAATGATTATACCTAAACCGATTGCTTTTAGCATACGCGCAAAACTGTCGTCAATTTGGGCAATGTCTCCCGTTTGATAAATCTGAACATCTTTTATGTCTGCATTTTCAAGTGCCGCTATTGTGTCATCCGTTAGGTGTGTTACCGGTCTTTTTGCTCTGTAACCATTGACATCTATACTGTAGAGCATCTTGTCTCGTTCTATTTTTGCAAAAGTCAAATCTCTTTTTAGCGTTGCTATTTGAGACAGAGGTATCTCTCCTCTGGGTGTCGCGATAGGTAAAAGTCGCAATGTCTCGATATTTTGGGAAAATTTTCCTTTGAGATAGAGTCTGACAAACTGTGTATTCATCGACTCCAAATTTGCATTCAATCCCACAATCTGCCCTTTTATAGGGAGCTGCATTGCGATTTGATACGGTGTTACACCGTAACTTAAGGCTTTATTTTCATCAATGTCAAGCTCCACTTCCATAAAATCTTTATCCCAGCTTGTGCTTACCGATGTCAGACCATGTACATCCTTAATCGCTTGTGCCACTTTATGAGAGTTGTCGGTCAAACCCTCTATAACAGGAGAGGAGAGCCTGACATCAACTGTTGCTTTGATACTAGAGAGCGCAGTCGCCCCAAAATCAAATACATCGTTTCGTTTTAGCCCCTCAATCGTTGCTAGTTTGTTTCGGATGATATCTTCAAGTTCCCACATTGTCTCTTTGCGCTCAAATCTATTGAGTGCATTAATGGTAATAGTCGCTTCTGCAGGAAGATTACCGCTTCCAAGACTAAGAACTCCCGGTTCAGTACCAAATGCAACAGAGCTCATTTTTACCCATTTTTGTGCTTTTAGCCAATCAAGAACGGGTTGTAATTTCTTCTGGGCACTCTCTACAGTTTCGTTTGAGCTAAAAGCAATTTGCGCTTTTATGATACCCGTATCCATAGGAGGCATCGCATCTTTACCGATTGTAGGCATAACATTTTTCATGCTCACAAGTAAAACTACAATAACACCGAGTGTTAGCATCATCCGTTTTGCAAAGTACCATTTTCCGTTAGAAAACCTGATAATCCCGACATAAGGAGCAACCAATCTGCCGATTGTATTTTGATAAAACCATTCAAAATAGCCTTCTATCTTTGTTTTGCCCACACCGTTTCTATAGAGCCATTTAGAAAGAGAGGGGATGAAAGTGATAGATAAGAAGTAACTCACAAGGAGTGCAATTATCAAAGTCTCGATCATTGGTTTAAAGATTTTCTCAGGATAACCACCTATAAACATCAAAGGAAATAAAATGACAATGGTAGCGATAGTACCTGCAAATACAGGAGTTAACACCTCTTTTGTTCCATGCGTAATCGCATCTTCAAGTTTTTCATGCCCTTCGTTTAAGTGTCTCTCTATATTTTCTAGCACCACAACGGCATCATCAACAAGCATACCAAGAGCAAGTATGATAGCGGTGTAAATTACGATATTGAGCTCACCGCCGGTAAGCCATATCACTGCCATAGTGGAGAAGAAAACCATAGGAATAGAAAGACCCGCCGCTACGATAGCTCGAAAATTCCCCAAAAAGAGCATGATAACCAAAAGTGTATAGATGATCGCATCTTTGAGCGCATCAAGCATATTGTCATTTGCCTGTTCAATCAAATCTCGTTGCGTATCACTTATCTCAAATTGGATATTTGGGTACTCTTGTTGGAGTTTTGCCATCTCCGTGCGCGCTGCTTTGCTTACATCCAAAACACTGCCACCGGGTGCGCGTTGTACGGCAAGCGCTATAGCGTTCTCTCCATTGCCTATATAGCCGCTTGTTCTCTTTTGAGATGACCATTTTACATCAGCGACATCACCAAGGCGTACATTTGGTAAAATTTGAAGCTGTTTTAACCTCTCAATATTATCTTTTTCACCATAAAAGGTTACCGTGTAAAAATCATTATCACCTTTGATAAACCCCATAGGGATATCGCGGTTAAGCGCTGCAATCGCTTTTGCTATAGTGTCAAAGTTTACCCCGTATCTTTTTGCGCGAAACGGATCAACCTCTATGTTTATAGCACTCTCATACCCTCCAAAAACTTCAACATTTCCTATACTTTGGTTACTTAAAAGATAGGGTTTGATGAAACTCTCTGCGATCTTTCGTATCTCGGTAAGGTTTATGGAGTTATCTTTTGGACTCAAAGCGATCACATCCACGGGAAGGGTAAAATCACCTGCCGTATAGATAGCAGGACTCAACCCATCGGGTATTGTTGCTTTTGCGATAGAGAGGGCGTTTGCTACATCAACTGCCGCAGCGTTAAGCCCTTTTTTATAGTCAAAGTCGGCTTTTACTATAGAGTAGTTTGCGACATTGACACTACTTACATCACTAACAAGCCCCAAACGGGATATCTCCTGCTCGATTGGCTTAGATACGGTTGATGCAACAACTTTTGCGGTCGCTCCCGGCACTTGCGTAATCACAATGACCTGAGGGGGATTTGCATCGGGAAAAAGATTTTTCGGCAGGGTAACAAGTGCGATAATCCCCATGACAAAAAAAGCCGTTATAGTTGCATAAAGAAGATAGGGTCTTTTATAAAAAAATTCAAACACTTCTTACTCCTTTACTTGCAGGCGATATCCGCTTGTGAGTTTAAGTAAAATATCCGGTTTGGCAACTACGATTTTTTTACCCTCTAAGCTCTCTTGGATCACGACACCCTCTTGAGCGCTTTGCACAATATGTACCTCTTTGGCAACGGCTTTGTCTTTCTCTATTTCAAACACATAACTTTTACCATCCACATTTAAAACTGCATCAAATGGAAGCAATATATCTTTTTGATCATATACAACAACACTCACCTCTACACGATCGCCCGTTGTAAGGTTTGGATAATCGATATAGACTTTATACTCTGCAAGTCCGTTAAGGGTACTTCCAAGAGCTATCGCTTTATAGCTTCTGTCTTTCAAGATAACATCTTTAACGCTAATATCGCTAGGCACTCTTACCATCAAATAAAAACCGTTTTTAGCACTCATAGCAACAAGCGGTTTACTGGGAGCACTTACTGCACCCTTGTTGACAAAAGTTTTTGCTATCACCCCGTCCACAGGTGAGCTAATCGTTGCATACGAGAGGGCGTTATTGAGTTCAATCTCTTTTTGTTTAAGAGTATTTAGCGATGCTTGTGTACCGGCTATTGCACTCTCCTCTTTTTGAGACTCCTCAATAGATGCACCATGCACATTTAATAGCTCAAGCGTTCTTTGATGTGTCTTATTGAGGTTCTCAAGCGTTATATTTGTCGCTTGTATCTGATCTTTGAGCGATTTTAAGGAACTTTGGATCTCTGTAGTATCGAGTGTGACGATAAGATCTCCTTTTTTTACATCACTCCCGCTTGCTTTGATGCTTAGCACTCTTGCCGCAATTCTAGCTGCAATCTCGACATCTTTGTCATTTCCGATCTCTGCGAGATAGGGTAAAGTGAGTTTTACATCCGAACTTGCAGGACTTATTTGCGAAACAACAACAGGGTAAATTTTTGCTTTTGGAATATTTGCATTTTCTGCTTTTGCTTTTTGAATCGCTTTGACGCCACCGACTATTAAAGCTGCTGCAACTGCAACACTTATGCCAATCTTAACTATTTTACTCATTTTATTAACTCCTCAATATTATTTCCGTAGATAACCCCAAGTTGTACAAGTGTTTGCCATTTTATCGCCTCTGTTTTGTAGAGTTCTGCCTTATTTGAGACAACATCGTCCTCATAGCGTAAATACTCCTCAGTTGAGAGTCTGCCGATGTTATAGTTCACTTTTGCAATCTCTAAAAGACGCTGTTTGTTTTGGATACTCTGTTTGTGAAGCGTAAGCGAATTGTCTAAAAGCGGCAGAGATGCTTCAAGTTTTTGTGCCTCGGAGCTAAGCTCATCAGTTAGTTTTTCAAGCTCGGTTCTGCTTGATTGTGCCTCAACCCTTGCAAGACGGATGCTTGCATAGTTATCCATTGCTAAAAGCGGGATATTTAACATGACGCCGATATTCCCATACTCTTCATTTGCATCTTCTCCATTATTGTATGCCTCACCCGTCATAAAAGCATAACTTCCATGCGCGTACAAAGCAGGATATAGCTTCTCTTTTTCAACTTTTACACCAATCATATCTGCTTGTAATTTCTCTTTTAACGGATCGAGTGCTTTTATCTCTCCTTTTGTAAAAGAGCTTTTTTGCTCCATCACAATAGGTGCTTGTAAAACTACTCCTGTTAAAATCTCTATAGTGCTGATAATGCTTTTTATCTGTAGCCCGATATCATTTTTCGTAATAGCGATTTGATTCAGTGCATCATTTATTAAATAGAGTTGTGCTTCCGTAGCTCTTCCGTTATCAACTTTCATCTGTGTTGTTTTTTTTGACTCCTGCAGCGATTTTTCCTTGAGATCCAGTGCCTTTAGCAAAGAATCAAGATAGGTATAATTTGCATTTGCCCCCACTATCACAGCCTCGTTTTTCAAAAGATTAATCTCTTTTTTCGCCTCCGCACTCTTGCGCATCGCTTCGGCTTTGCTTGCGGTAGTAAAGATTGACTTTACAAACAAAGGCATAGTGAAACTTGCACCGGCTTTATAAATGTTGTAACTAAAAGGTTGTGTCGGGTTCGTTTGTGCTTCGTTAGGCGGATAAGGACGCATGTTTGTCGGTGAAGAGTAGTTGTCGTAATTTGCAAAAAGGTCTATTTTCGGGTAAAGATTTGCATCTGCCATATCTTGCTGTATTTTACTTTTTTGTACTATTAGCTCGTCAGATTTTGTTTGTGAATGCACTTTTAGCGCATCAAAAAGCTCAGGCAAACTCTGTGCATAAATCACAAAGGGGAGCGTCAAAGAGAGTACTATTTTTTTCATTTATTTTACCTCCAAGGCGGTTTTTAGTGTGTTAAATATATATTGGGCCATCTCATCCATAGAACATTCGCTGCAAGTATCTACCGTACTATCCATTTGCATCGCTTTTGTTCGAAGCGGCTGTGTAGTGACTAAAAGATTTAAACTCCCTATGATCATAAAATGAAGCACCATAGGGATAGATTTTTTAAATACGCCCGCTTCTTCACCGCGACGCAAAATATCACTCAAAAGCAAAAAAAGTCTTCGCATACTTGCAAACATCATCTCAGGCAGATGCGCTCCGCTATCGCTGAGTTCTCGCAGTAAAAGTGCAGGAAAGTAGGGGTGTTTTTGGGCATAATTTGCATATGTTTCTATAAAAGAGCGCAATTCAGAAGTAATTGACTCGCAACACTTTTCTGATCCGACCACCTGAGTATAAATAGAGTCAAAGAGTGTACTCATAATCTCTTCATACAATCCCGCTTTGTTTTTGAAATAGTAATAGATGAGCGCTTTGTTTACTTCGCTCTCTTTTGCTATCTCATCGACAGTCGTCGCATCAAAACCATTCTTTGAAAAGAGAGTAATAGCCTCTTTTATAATCCTTGCTTTTGTTGCTTCTGCATCTCGTTTTTGTTTTCTCATTTCTATACTCTTTCTTTTAAATAACTAACTGTTTAGTTAATTAAAATAGTACAAGAAATAAAATTAATCTACTCTTAATGGGAAAATATGCTTCGAGTAAAAAAGAGATACTCAAAGCAATCAAATAGTTTATAGAAGTCCTAAAAGAGCTACTAAAAGCACAGGCGGTGTAATCACAAGACCTACTTTCATATATTCGCCCCAAGTAATTTTTACACCTTTTTGAGCAAGTACATGTAGCCAAAGAAGAGTTGCAAGTGAACCGATAGGTGTCATTTTAGGACCCAAGTTTGAGCCCAAGATATTTGCATAGACTAATGCTTCGTTCCCAGCATATCCAACATGGTCAATCGCTATATCCATAATCATAATAGTCGGCATATTGTTCATAATAGAGCTGATTATGGCAGATAAAAAGCCGGTTCCAATGACGGCGATTGTAGTTGTGTGAGTGTTTAACTCCGTAATCCATGAAGCTATTATCTCCGTAAGACCTGCGTTTTTAAGACCGTAAACTACGACATAAAGACCGATACTAAACCACACGACCTGCCAAGGTGCGGCTTTTATGGTCATGATAGGTTTTACCGCTTTGTAGTGATTTGCAATGAGCAAAAATATCAGAGCGCCTCCAAGTGCAAAAACAGAAACAGGCAGATGATAATAATCGCCTATAAAATAGCCAATCATCAAAAGAGTTAAAAAGAACCATGAGAACTTAAACATAGTCTGGTTTTTTATAACCGATGAAGCCTCCGGCAGTGCTGATACATCAATAGTAAAAGGGATGTCCTTACGAAAGTAGATCCAAAGAATAACAATAGAGGCAAATATTGCCAATAGATTTGGCAAGAACATATTTTTCGCATACTCCACAAAACCTATATCAAAATATCCTACCGTGACAATATTGGTCAGGTTTGAGATGACAAGCGGGTTAGATGCGCTGTCCCCGATAAAGCCGCCCGCCATTAAAAAGGCAAATATTGCCAAAGGCTTCATTTTAAGATACTTCATCTTAGCAAGTAAAATAGGGGTTAAAATAAGTGCCGCGCCGTCATTTGCAAAAAATGCAGCGACTAGGGCACCTAAGAGTAGAATGTATACAAACATTTTATGTCCATTTCCACCGCTGAGCTTTGCCATCTTAATAGCTGCCCACTCGAAAAAACCTATCTCATCAAGAACCATAGACAAAATTATAATACCTATAAATGCCAATGTAGCATCCCAAACGATGTCGATAACGGTAAAAACATCACTAAAACTAACTACACCGACTACCAGTGCTACAACTGCCCCGACAACTGCAGTAGTACCGATTTGCAGACCACGCGGCTGCCAAATTACAAACAGTAATGTAATTAAAAAAACTAACATTGCCAATGTCATATGCTACTCCTCATCTTTTTTATATAAATTTTTATCGTTTCTATTCTTCCAAACAAGGTATCTATGTAAAAGATACAAAACTCCAAAGGAGACAAGACCTAAGAATGAAATGGTTATAAAAAACGTAAATTCAGAATTCATAAAAGAAACTATAGCAGAATTAAATCATAATATCAACATATCTTGATTTAATAATTTAATTTCGCTACAATTTTAATTATCTAAAGGAGTCGGCGGTGGAAATTTTCTTAAAAAGTGCAGCAGCGCTTAATGATGAAACAAGGGTGCTGCTGTTGCGTTTTCTTGATAAATACGGTGAGTGTTGCGTATGTGACATGCAAGACTCTCTTGAGATGATTCAATCACGTCTTTCACGTCACCTTAAGATTTTAAAAGATGCTGGATTTATACGAGTAAAGCGTAAAGGAACTTGGGCTTACTACTCTGTGCGTTGCCCATTAGACCGCTTTCGCTCTGAAGCACTGGAGGAGATTCGCACTTTAGACATTGAACTCCCGCCTTTAAAAAAATTATCCCAAACTCAAGGATGTAAAATATGAAAAAAAATGTACTCATTTTGTGTACCGGAAACAGTTGCCGCTCAATTATGGCAGAAGCGCTTATTAATGCGAAATTAGGTGATTGCATCGAAGCTCAAAGCTCAGGCGTAAAAGCAAGCGGAGCCGTAAATCCAAATGCAAAGGCTCTTTTGGAAAAAAAAGGTTACTGGAGGGATGAGTATCATTCAAAAGTTATTGAGACCGTTTTCGACACGCCTTTTGATTTAATTGTGACTGTATGCGACCATGCAAAAGAGACCTGCCCAATGTTTCCAAAGGCGGTTAAAACTATACATGTAGGTCTTGACGATCCGTCCGGCAAAGCAGTAGAAGAGTACGAAAAAACATTGAATTTAATCGAAAAAGAGCTTCTTCCTATTGTCAAAGAGGAGCTTTGCTAAATGTGGTATGAACTCTCAAAAGAGTTTGTTTATAGCACCATTGGGCTTGACGGGAAATTGGCTGATGCTACGCACTTTTTTATCTATGACACTATAAAGATTTGGTTTTTACTGCTAACAATTATCTTTGTCGTCTCTTTTTTAAGAACATGGGTCAATAGTGAGTATGTAAGAGCACATCTTCAAGGAAAATCATCACTTTACGGGCATGTGGGAGCATCTCTATTTGGAATTATCACGCCGTTTTGTTCTTGTTCGGCTATTCCGCTTTTTTTAGGTTTTATTCAAGCAAGGATTCCTCTTGGGGTGACATTTAGTTATCTCATATCCGCTCCAATGAATAATGAGATAGCCATAGCTATGCTTTTTGGTATCTTTGGATGGAAAGTGACCTCAATATACATCGCCTTTGGTCTAACAGTGGCTATTTTCGGCGGTTGGCTGATAGGAAAGCTTGGATTGGAAAAAGAGATTTTAATGAATGTAAAACCGATTGAGGACAAACTTGAAGCTTCTTTGGTAAAATTGACATTAAAACAGAGATCAAAAGAAGCTTGGGAATATACTCTTGACATATTTAAAAAAATATATATCTATGTTATGATTGGCGTAGGGGCAGGTGCATGGATACACGGATATATACCGACAGATTTTATAGCCTCTTATACAGGGGAAGGGAATCCGTTTGCCGTCATCATCGCTGTACTAATGGGGATACCGATGTACTCCAATGCCGCGGGTGTAATGCCGCTTATAGAGGTTTTAACATCAAAAGGAATGCTTTTAGGGACTGCTCTTAGCTTTATGATGGCCGTTACCGCGCTGAGTCTTCCGGAAGCTTTGATACTGAAAAAAATTATTTCGCTTAAACTTATCGGAATCTTTTTTTCCATTGTCGGAGGCGGAATAATTGCTATAGGGTATCTGTTTAATTTTATACTTTAAGGAAAAAAATGTTTAAAATTCAAAATACAAAGAGTGGTGTAAAGGCATTTTTAGGCGGCTTTAAAGCCCAAGATATAAGTAAAAAAGTGCAAGAGTGCAAAGATGGCAACTGCAGCTGTGATTGTGACCCGTCAATGATGGAAAAAATAACAAATATAGAGGTTGCTTCTGAAGAAAATGGAGCTAGTATTACAATTACGGGTGATGTAAAAGCCCAAGAATTAGAACCAATGATGAAGGAGTGTTTATTATGAAAATCGAAATATTAGGAACAGGTTGTGCAAAGTGCAAAACATTGGAAGCGGTTGCAAAAGAGGCGGCTGCAAAAGTAGGCGGATTTCATCAGGTTGTCAAAGTGGATGATATTACAGAGATTATGAACTATGGAGTGATGAGTACGCCTGCACTTGTAATCGACGGTGTAGTAAAGAGCAGCGGCAGAGTGCTGAGCGTAGATGAAGTTGTGGCGTTTATGAATAGTAAAAATTGAAACAAGCGAGAAAAAAATGAAAAAATTAACAATAATATTATCTTTGGCAGTTTTAGCTTTTGGCGGTGATTTGAAGCCGAAAGATTTTGATGCGTATCTAAAGAGCTTTAATGTTGAAGAGATTAAAAATATGAAAATTAGTTCTAGCGATATGCTTGAGCTTGTAAAAACGGATGCAGCAGTTTTACTGGACATTAGATTTGCACAAGAGTTTAAAGCGTGGAATATGCCTTTTGCTAAAAATATACCTCTCAATGAACTTCCAAATCGCCTAAATGAACTTCCAAAAGACAAACTCATCATCACGGCTTGCCCGCATAACGACAGGGCAAATATGGCAAGAGTTTATCTAACTATGAAAGGGTACAATGTAAAGTACCTGAGTGACGGACTCATGAAAACAACTGACCTTCTAAGAGGCGGTGCCGCTGTTAGTTTTATAGAAGAATTAAAGTAAAAATAGCAGGAGATAAAATTGCAAGATAAAAAGAAA
Organism: Sulfurimonas sp.; assembly: GCA_041654255.1. GTDB lineage: Bacteria > Campylobacterota > Campylobacteria > Campylobacterales > Sulfurimonadaceae > Sulfurimonas. Next base: position 24,847 of record JBAZDX010000003.1, on the reverse strand, counting down.
AAAGAGACACTACAAAGAGTAATATCGTTAAACATTATTTTGGTTATAGCTGAGATAGCTGCCGGAATATTTAGCGGTTCTATGGCGCTTGTTGCAGATGCTTTTCATAATCTAGGCGATGTTTTGGCACTGTTTATCTCACTTGTTGCCATTATTTACACAGCCAAAGAGGCAACCGGCACAATGACTTTTGGCTATATCAAAGCGGAGATGATGGCCGCATTTGTAAACTCTCTTTTTTTAATCATTACAATGCTCTTTATTCTTTTTGAATCAATCAACAGATTTTTTGAGCCGCATGCCATAGATGCACCCATCGTTATAGTTGCCGCACTTATCGCACTGCTGGTAAATGGTTATAGCACCTACCTGCTAAGCAAGGCAAATATAGAACACCACCATGAAGATGAGGAGGAGCATCATCACGACCATGAAACTAAAGACCTCAATATCACTTCAGCCTATCTGCATATGCTCGGAGATGCTGTAATCTCACTAAGCGTTGCCATCGGCGGGGTATTGATCTACTTCTTCAATATTGTCTCTATTGACACTATTTTGTCAATTATCTTTAGCATTTACATCATAAAAGAGACATTCCCTATTTTAAAGAACTCATTTTTCGCGCTTATGGATTCAAGCGGCAATGTTGATGTAAAAAAAATTGAAGATACTATCTTACAAAAACAGATAGTAGATTCAGTGCATGATCTGCATATATATACGCCAAACTCAAAAGAGATATATGGCAGCGCGCATATTGTTTTATGCGAAAATTTATCACTTGAGGCGATAGAAACCATTTTAGAAGAGATAAGAGCGGATTTGGCAAAAATCGGGATCAAGCACTTTATCATACAACCAGAGACGAAAAAATATTCAACTAGCAACAATAGTTGCCAAAGGCACTAAATGGACTCTTGTAGTTTGCCTAAAGATGGCGCAATAATTAACGAAAAACATTTCAAATACCCTTTGTATGAGTTTATTATCTATGGCAATAAGGTCTTGTGTCAAAAACTCTCTAAGCGAATTAACTGTGCTGCAAAAAAAGCTCCAATTAGACTGAAAATAAGCTATATATACGATACGCAAAAAGCCATCGATGCGGGTATTAGCGTTGATCCTACGGCACTGTTGGATGGGAAGATATTTATTGAAGGATTAAAAGATACACAAGAGGTAGAGGAGCTTCTCTTGCTGATAAACAAAGAGAGCGGCGATACAGAAATGAAAATGGTAGAAAAAAATATGGAACTGTTCAAGATGTTTTTTTGAACGAAGTGCCGAAAATCTAGCTGATATTATGAAAACGATGCTAGCTAAAAGGTTAGATGGTTCATTTACTGCATTTAAATCTACTATATTAAAACAAAAAAGGTACAATGTCGCTTTACACTCTAAGGGCATGAGGGAAGCAGATCTTATGAAAAAGTCTCTTGAGAATTCAGACTATGTATAGAATATTTAAATTTCTCTATACGGGTGGATTTTCAACTCTAGTACACTATGCTTCTATGTTTGGTTTAGTTTACTTGAGTGTTTCTCCGATTGTATCAACTTTCATTGGAGCAATACTCGGAGCAATAGTCAATTATATTTTACAATATTATATAACTTTTAATTCTAAAAAGTCACATTTTATTACCGGTATAAAATATATTTTTGTAGTGCTTCTAGGTGTTGGGAGTAATACCATAATCTTTGCATTGTTTTATGAAAAAATTGGTTTTACAATATTAGTAGCACAAGTTGCTACAACTACGATTGTAACTGTTCAAAATTTTTTATTTTATAAGTTTTTAGTTTTTAAGGAAAGAGATTCAAGATGAAAAAGCAACTCTCAGTAATAATCCCCGTTCACAACGAAGTAGAATCTCTAGATATTTGCTATAAAAGAGTAACGGATGTCTTGAAAAATATAGATCTTAGTTACGAGATCCTGTTTATAGATGATGGGAGTACGGATGGCAGCGATTTGCTGTTAAGAAAATTTGCTTTAGAAGATGAACAGATTATGGTAATTTTTTTAAGTCGCAATTTTGGTAAAGAGGCAGCTTTAAGCGCAGGGATAGACCATGTATCGGGTGATTACACGATTATACTCGATGCTGATTTACAAGATCCGCCTGAACTTATACCCCAGATGTTAAAAGTTCAAAAAGAAAAAAGTGTAGATGTTGTCTTGATGAGAAGAAAGCATAGAGTGGGGGAGAGCTATTTTAAAAAACAAACTGCAAAATGGTTTTACAAGATCTTAAATAGACTTAGTAGCTTTGATATTCCGGAGGATATTGGCGATTTTAGACTTATGAACAAAAAAGCGATTGATGCTATGCGAAAATTACCTGAGAGAAACAGATATACAAAGGGGTTATTTGCATGGATCGGTATGGAGATATATATTTTAGAATACAAACGAGATTCAAGGGTAGCCGGAGTTGCAAAACAAAACTATTTGAAACTTTTTGAGTTAGCTTTTGAGGGAATCTCATCTTTTTCAATCCAACCTTTAAGATTTTCTATATATTTCGGTGTATTGACAGCTTTTTTAGGTTTTATATTTGGATTTTATATTATTTTTAAAACACTCTTTTTTGGTGAAAATGTTCCGGGGTATCCATCTCTTGTAGCCGTAATAACTTTTTTAGGAGGCGTCCAACTTATCGGGATAGGAATTTTGGGTGAATATATCGGGAAAACTTATATAGAGACCAAAACAAGACCAATCTATCTAGTAAAAGAGTTCGTATCCAAAAAGGCTCACAATGAATAAAAAACATCTAATTTTATATATAATTATACTGTTATTGATAACGGTTAGAGTTGTGGCAATATTTGTTATACCGCTTGCAGATACAACAGAGGCAAGGTATGGTCATATTGCTTACATTATGGCTACTTCAAATGATTGGATTACCCCATATTTTGATCAAAATGTCCCATTTTGGGGAAAACCTCCATTCTCTTTTTGGATGCAAGCAATCTCATATAAAATATTTGGAATGCATGATTTTTCAGCAAGAGTTCCATCTATGATCTTTACCATTTTTTCAATCGGCTTGATCTTTCATTACCTAAGAACTTTTTATACTTTTACTTCAGCTTTATGGGGCGTTATAATATACCTTGGTTTTCTCTTGGTCTTTATCCTCTCAGGTGCTATCCTAACAGATCCTTATCTTGCTTTTGCTACCACACTCTCTATGATTTCATTTATGATGGTCATGAAAAATCAACCTTCTTATTGGGGATACCTTTTCTTTTTAGGGATCGCGATCGGACTTCTAACAAAAGGTCCATTAACACTTGTTTTAATAGGCGGTGCACTATGTTTATGGTTACTATTTGATCCTATAAACAGATTTGCCGAACTCAAAAAACTTCCATATATCAAAGGGGGTGCCGTAGCACTCATAATATCTCTTCCATGGTATATAATCGCAGAGATCAAAACTCCGGGGTTTTTAAACTACTTTATTATAGGGGAGCATTTTCAAAGATTTTTAGATTCAGGTTGGAATGGTGATCTTTATGGAAGTGCACACAAGCAACCAAAAGGGAAGATTTGGATCTTGTGGCTAGCTGCGGCTTTTCCTTGGGTGTTTGTAGTTCTGTATGGATCTATAAAAAATATAAAAAATTCAGTAGCAATCTTAAAAAACAGTAACGAATTTGCCTACTTTTTTGCCTGGTCTGTATTTACAATGTTGTTTTTTACAATGTCGGGAAATATTTTAGTTACATACATCCTACCGGCACTATCACCTCTTGCGATTTTAATAGCGATATATCTTCTACAATATGACTTTGAAATAAAAGTTAAAAGATTTAATATTTTGTATATTTTAGCACTTATAACTCCATTAGCAGCGATTATAGCTACTGTTTATCTCGTAATTTTTCCAAATAAATTAAACACACAAAATGGTCTCATAGCAAAATATGAAAATATTAAAAAGCAAAATCAACCCATTTACTTTATAGATGATAGAACATTTTCTGCTGAGTACTACTCAAAAGACAACGCTATCCTTGTATCAAACAACGCTCATGCTATTAGAAGTAAATCCAACTACATAAATTATACTCAATTTAAACAAAAACTCCAAGATACACAAGATACACAAGATACTATATGTATTGCTATATACAAAAAAAGTGTAGATAAAGTGATTGAGCACTTTGATCTTAACTTAAAAAAAATATATGAAGATAACATGTTTATACTCTTTGTTGGGCAATACAACGATTTAAACAGCTCTATAAAAACAAGCAACAAGCCTTGAAGCAGATTTTTCTATGTGCGATACTTTTAAACGGATAGTGTAAAATAAAGTTCGTAAGGATTATATATTTTAGAACTACCCTCTTGAGCATACAGCAAAGAAGAAAAAATTATCAACATTAACAAAAAAACGGTTCAAATCGGTCACCAAAGATGGAGTTAGTTCGGTCATTTTTGACTCAAGAGCGTCTTGTAAGAAATATTTAAGAAGAGGGGTTTTCTGCTTGTTGCTGAGACAACAACAAGCATTTAAACAGGAAAGCAGAATTGTATGATTGCTCTGTTCATAAAAAGTTCATTTTTTATATGATTTGTTGCGCTTGTTTTTCAGGCCATTATACGGATAAGTTTTGGTCTCCTTTAGCTGCTGGAGTAGGATTGGGTATTGCGCTCATGGGTATGTTTATATTTACCGGACATGGCTTAGGCGCAAATGGATTTTTTAAAAGATTAACGATTTGGCTTAGTGATGCAGGTTTTTCAGAGTGGACGCACGCAAATGCTTATTTTAGTTCTTTAGCAAACAAAGGAAATTTATTTAACCAGTGGATTAGCTGGGAAGTTCTTGGTGTCGCTTTGGGTGCTCTTATTGGGAGTGTTTTGGCAAAAAGATTTAGATTTCATATCGAAAAAGGCTCAAATGTAAGCGTACCGGAGAGACTTCTACTGGCAATTGCAGGAGGGGCTTTGACCGGATTTGGCGCTTCATTGGCAAGAGGATGCACAAGCGGACTTGGTCTCTCCGGCGGTGCTACCTTAGCGGTCGGTGCTTTTGTTTTTTTAATCGGCTTTTTTATAGCCGGTTTGCTCGTGTCCAAATGGACAAAAAAGGCGTGGCAATGAATTATGTAACGGGGAGTGTTGAAATTTTTGTAGCGATTGCTTTTGGTATTTTGTTTGGATACTTTTTGGAAGTTTCAGGTCTTGGAAGTCCTAAAAAACTCAATGCGCAATTTACTTTAAAAGATTGGAGCGTTTTTAAGGTTATGTTTACTTCCATCGTTGTTGCCTCACTTGGATTGTGGTTGTTTAGTCTTGTTGGATTGGTTGATTTTTCAACCATAAATATACAAACAACATACTTTTGGGCAATGTTGATTGGCGGATCTCTGCTTGGCATTGGTTTTCGTGTTGCCAATAAATTTGAAGAGAAAAACAGTGGTGTTGTCAAAAGCCAAGATTTGCATGATAGCTAAACTTTTACACATGGATTTTAAATATTAATCCATTTATAAAAGCGCCCTTTAGTTAAATTCACTTAAATAATTTGTAATAAGCCTAACTTTTTCTTTGTAGCGTTTGTTATCGGTTATACTCTCAAAGCTGTTGCTCATCATCGAGTAGATGTAAAAGTCGGTGGTTTTGTCGTATAAATTTTTTAACATGTAGATAATTGTTTTTGGCGAGATATGGTGGCTTAGATTTAGTGTGCTCTGCTCAGCCAAAGAGCAAGCTAAAGTATAGGGATTTTTCTCATCATGGCAGGTGTCAATAAAGATTATCTCATCCGCATCCTGGAGTTCTAAAACTATTTCAGGTGTGAGCTGATGGGCTGAGAGGAGTTTTGTCTCTTTTAGCGTGAGTTTTTGCAGCTCTTTTATAACGTCAAGCCCAAAAGCATCTTCGCCTCTAAGAGAGTTTCCGTACCCGATGATAACTCTCATCAGTTTCGTTCAATCACTTGGATCACTTTTTTGTTGTGGTCTCGTATCTCGATTTTAGAGGAGACTATGCCTAGCGCGTGAGTAGAACAGCTAAGGCATGGGTCAAAACATCTTATGACCGCTTCTACTCTGTTAAGTGCGCCGTCTGTGATGTTTTTGCTGTCAATAAATGCCTGCGCCGTCTGTTTTATTCCAGCGTTCATGGCAAGGTTGTTGTTTCCGGTAGCAATGATGAGATTTAGAGCGGTTATGATTCCATCTTTGGTTACTTGATAGTCGTGAAAGAGTGTCCCCCTCGGCGCTTCCGAACATCCCACACCTCTTAGATTGCTAATTTTTGAGGTTACTTTTACATTTTCGCTCATCGTCTCATCGTCGTTTAAAAGCTCTTCTATCTTCTCGATGGCGTAGATAATCTCGATAAGCCTTGCGTAGTGGTAGTAGAATGAGTTTAAAACAGGTTTGCCGTCGCCTTTCGCCTTGAACTTTTTAAGCTCCTCATCTGCCAAAGGAGTGCCGCAGCTCTTGGCAATATTAAGCCTTGCGAGCACTCCTACTCTGTACATTCCATTCTTGTAGCCGAGCGGTTTGTAGTAAGGAGATTTTAGATAGCTGTCGCTCTCCACTGCTTCGCCGATAAACTCTCTGTAATCTTGCGGATTAATTTTATCTTTGAGGATATTTCCCTCGCTGTCCATAAAACAGAGCTCTCCGTCGTAGTGCTCAAGCGTTCTTTGTTCGTTTGATAGCGCCATAAAGAGAGATGGGAATGTTGCAAAAGCGTCTATCTCTTTTTGAAACTTGTGAAGATTTGTTTTAAAAAACTCCAGTGCGCCTTGAGCAATCTTTAGCATATCTGGAATCTGTGAGAGTATCGCCTCTTTTTGGCTCGGCTCTATTTTATGCTCAACTCCGCCGGCAACTATGCCTGTCGGATGGATTCTCTTTCCTGCCAACTCCTCTATGATTTTTTGCCCAAACGCTCTTAGATTTATGCCGTCTCTTGCCATTTGCGGGTGCGTCTGCATCATCTTAAAGATATTTCTATCCTCTTTTGGCGCATCAAAACCGTAGATAAAATCGGGGCTAGAGAGGTGAAAAAAATTTAGCGCGTGGGATTGGACTATTTGCGCTAAGTTTATGATTTTTCGTATGTTTATTCCGGCTTGCGGCGGAGTGATGGAGAGTATCTCATCTATGGCTTTTGTGGAGGCTATAACGTGGCTGACTGGGCAGATGCCGCATGTTCTGGCGGTGAGAGCTGGCATCTCGGTGTAGAGCCTCCCCTCACAAAACTTCTCAAAACCGCGGTATTGCGTTACATGTATCTTTGCATCTTCTACTTTGCCATTTTCATCAAGGTCTATCGTAATCTTTGCATGCCCCTCAATTCTTGTTACGGGGTCGATTATGATTTTTTTGCTATCCATTGTTATTTTCCAAATCTTGTAAGTTCATGCACGTTTATCTTTCTGCCTTCTATGAGCGCTTTTAACATCTCATATATTGCATCGGAGGGAGTAGGGCAGCCGGGCAGAAAGTAGTCTACATGTACAACTTCATGCAGAGGCAAAACTTTATTCAAGAGTTTTGGCACCATCTTGGATGGATATTCTTTACTCTCGTTAATGTCTGCCAAATCCAAATAACCCCTCTCTAAAACCGCATCGCTTCCAAATAGGTTTTTCATAGCCGAGACATTTCCTGTAATGGCGCAATCTCCGAGTGCAAGGAGGAATTTTGAATTCTCTCTTATCATCTTTATCATCGCCATATCATGGTCGGTACTTATGGCACCCTCAACTATGGCCAAATCAACATCCTTTGGAAACTCTTTTGCATCTACATAAGGGCTGTAAACTACATCAATGTACGGTGCTATCTCTATAAGCTTTTCGTCCATATCGAGTATGGACATGTGACACCCCGAACAGCCGTCAAGCCAGAGAGTGGCAAGGCGAATCTTCTTCATCCTTGGCTCCTGTTTTTTATAAGCTCCGCAATAATCTCTCTCTTTTTAACAACTTCTTCTTCGCTAATATCTTTCTCCCAAAGCGCACCGGTTGGGCAGACATAGACGCATTTGCCACAGCTTGTGCAGCTTTGTGAGAGTGCCCACGGTTCATCCATGTCATGAATTATTCTTGTGTTCAGTCCTCTGCCTGCCAAGCCTATGGCATATGCACCTTCTATCTCATCGCAGACACGAATGCATCTTGTGCAGAGTATACATCTGTTTGGGTCATTCACAAAGTTTTTATGCGAAGCGTCTATCTCAAATCTTTGGTTCAGGTAGGGCACTTGGCTATGTTCAAGCTCAAACTCTACTGACTTGCTTTGAAGTTCGCAGTCTCCGTTTGCAACACAAGTAGAACATGTATGAGAGCGCTCGCAAAACATCATGGAGAGTATCATCTTTCTTGCGGCTTCTATCTGGGGCGAATTTGTGGTTACTTCCATCCCCTCTTTTATCTTTGCAGTGCATGCCGGGGTAGGCTCATGGCTCCCCTTTATCTCCACTATGCACATTCTGCACGAGCCGACGCAGCTGAGCCCCTCTAAGTAACACATGGTGGGAATCACAACGCCGTTGTCGCGCGCAACTTCCAAAATAGTCTGGCTAGACTGCCCAGTGACGCAGATATCGTTTATCTTAAAGCTTTTAACTCTTACTTTTTCTCTAATCATCTTTAATCCCCGCTAGATACTCATCTTCAAAGTATCTTATCGTGCTTAAAACTGGATTTGGCGCAGTCTGTCCAAGCCCGCAAAGACTCGTACTTTTTACCATTTTGCACATCTCTTTTAGAAGTTTAAAATCGCTCTTTGTCGCCTCTTTTTTTATAAACTTATCCAAAAGAAGTGTAAGCTCGGTTGTTCCGACACGGCAAGGCGTGCACTTTCCGCACGATTCGCTCCTGCAAAAGTCCATAAAGAAGCGTGCAATCTCAACCATATTTGAGCTGTCGTCTATGACTATAAGTCCGCCGCTTCCCATGATAGAGCCTGCACCCTTTAGCGATTCATAATCCACCTGCAGGTCTAGAAGATGCTCTGGAATACACCCACCGCTAGGACCTCCCGACTGTATAGCTTTAAATTTTCGCCCCTCTTCGACCCCGCCGCCGATGTCAAAGATAAGCTCTCTTAAAGTCGTTCCCATCGGAACTTCGACAAGTCCCGTGTTTCTTATATGCCCCGTGAGTGCAAAGACTTTTGTTCCGCTTGAGCTCTCTGTTCCGATGCTCCTAAACCATACACCGCCGTTTTTTATGATTGGTGCGATGTTTGCAAGCGTTTCGACATTGTTTAAAACGGTAGGTTTGCCCCAAAGTCCGTGATCACTCAGATGAGGCGGTTTTTGGCGCGGATGTCCGCGTCCTCCTTCGATAGAAGCTATAAGCGCTGTCGCCTCTCCGCAGACAAACGCTCCTGCGCCGAGGCGAATTTCAATAGTGAAATTAAAACCGCTGTGAGCGATATTTTCTCCCAAAATCCCAAGCTTTGTTGCCTGTTTTATGGCTCTAGAGAGCTTCTCTACCGCTATGGGGTATTCCGCGCGAACATAGATATAGCCCTTGTTTGCTCCGCATGCATAACCCGCAATCGCCATTCCCTCAAGCACTCTGTGCGGGTCGCTCTCCATAACCGCTCTGTCCATAAAAGCTCCAGGGTCGCCCTCATCGCCATTGCAGATGATATACTTCTGTAGGCTTTGTACTTTTGAGACGCTCTCCCATTTAAGCCCTGTCGGATAACCTCCGCCGCCGCGACCGCGAAGAGCGCTGATTTTTACCTCTTCTATAACCTCTTTTGGACTCATCCCATCAAGCACACGAAATAGCGACATGTAGCCGCCGTGAGCTATGTAATCCTCTATATCGTCAGGGTCGATAAGCCCCTCGTTTTCAAGAACGATTCTTCTCTGCTTTGTGTAAAAAGGAGTTGAACGCTCAAGCGGTATCTCTCTTGGATTTTTTTCATTCTCTTCTCTTTTTTTGCTTGCTAACTCTTGTAACTCCGCGGTTGATATTATCACTTTATCATCTCCTCTATCTCTTGCACAGAGCTCTCAAGCGTTGTTTTTGGCTTAATCACATCATCGCAAACAATAACGGGAGCAAGAGCGCATGAACCGAAACATCTAGCGGTCAAAATTGAGAGAGCCTTATCGGATGTAGTCTCACCTGCTTTTATGCCGTATCTGCGTTCTATATTTTCAAGGATTTTGTTAGAGCCTTTTATATAACAAGCAGTTCCCAAACAGACGACGACATTATGTTTGCCTTTTGGTTTTAGCCTGAAGTAGTTGTAAAACGTGGCAACACCGTAAACTTTTGAGTATGGGAGTTTTAATCTTTTGGCGATGTATTTGAGCGTATCAATACCCAAATATCCGAATGTCTCTTGAGCGCTGTGAAGAACTTCGATGAGAGCATTTTTCTCATAAGAGAGCTTTTTCATGCTCTTCTCAAGCGTGTTGTATCTATCATCTGTTAAAACTGACATGTAAAACTACCCCTCCATCAGAAACTTTCTCTATTATAAGAAATAATTGATTAAAATAGTCTAATCTTTAGAAAATAGGAATAAAACAAAGTAGGTACAATTTTTGCTTTGATGGCATTATAAACAAATTTCCATCAAGGAACAATGTAGAATGATAAGAGTGTTTTGGTTGTTGATGCTGTTGATGTTTAGTGCACAAGCTGCCGCAAATATGTGGGTTCGCACAGGAGAAGCATATGGAATTGAGCCAAGATTGCTTTACGCTATCTCAAAGGTGGAGAGCAATCTTGACCCGCTGGTAATCTCCGTTAACTATACAAAACTAACAAAAGTTCAGCGCGATAAACTCTATATAATGCTGCAAAACAGTAGAATCCCTTACAACACCTATACGAAAGTAGTAGAAATTCACAGCAAAAATAGTCTTCAAGCCAAAGGGGTAGTTGATTTTTTAGACTACTACCGCTATCCGAGCTTTGATATCGGGCTGATGCAGATAAATAATATGCATAAAGATTTGCTTAAGGGGATGAATGTATCACTTCATGGACTTTTAAATGAGAGTACAAATCTTAATGTTGCAGCCGGAATTTTGTGGGAGTGCTACAAAAAACATCGTTCAAACGATAAAGCAATCAATGCCTACAACGGTGCTTTGGTCGGAAACTCATACTACAGTAAAGTTTCTGCTGAGCTTCAAAAACTCCTTCTTCCACACGAAAACAATTCGAAACGCCTCTTTTACCGAATAATATAATTTTTATTTTCTTCATAAGAATCAGCCGTTTTTGATTATTACTTCTGGAACTGTTTTTGGGTTTTTTATGCGAAGCTGCTTGTTCACGTTCATTCGCCCATATACTACCACGATGTCCGAAGCTGAAACTCCAAACTCTTTTGCCAAAAATTTAACCATATGGTCAGTTGCTTTTCCTGCCACCGGTGCAGCTGTAACGCTGACTTTTAGCTGATTTCCTTTAACTTTTCCGATTGCGTCTCGTTTTGCGCTGGGAGTGCCTAAAATATTTAGCACAAGAGTGTCATCTTCCCATTGATAAAAGATATTGGCAAGATTTTTACTTTTCAAAATAGAGTCCTTAGAAAAAAACAGATAAGCAGCAATTTTAGCATACAAGTAAAAAAAGCAACCAAAAAGAGAGATGATTAGCTCTAAAGAGATATCCTTAAGCACTTTTTATGTAAAATTTTAAAAAATATTTTGCAAGGTGTATTTATGGCAACTGTCGGAATGAGTGATATTAAAAAAGGTGTTCGTCTTATTATAGGCGAAGTTCCATACAGAGTGGTAGAGTTTCAACATGTTAAACCGGGAAAAGGTGCGGCATTTGTTCGTATGAAAGTTAAAAGTTTTTTAAACGGCAAGGTTGTTGACAAAACTGTTCACGCAGGCGACAAATTTGAAGTTCCTGAGATAACTTACAAAACTATGCAGTATCTTTACGACGACGGCGAGCAATATCAGTTTATGGACCAAGAGTCATATGAGCAGATAGGTCTTTCATACGAGCAGTGCGATGATGCTTCTAAATGGTTCAAAGACGGGATTAATGTTGATATCGTTTTCTACAAAGGAAATGCTATAACGGTAAGCGCTCCTGAGGTTATGGAACTTGTTATTACAGACACTCCTCCTAACTTTAAGGGTGACACTTCAAGCGGAAGCAAAAAACCTGCAACGCTAGAGACTGGCGCTGTTGTTCAAGTTCCTTACCATGTGCTTGAGGGTGATACAATCAGAGTAAATACAGTTGATGGCGAGTATTTAGAAAAAGTTAAATAAACTCTGCATTTAACTAGAGGTTAACAATATGAAAAGATTTGTTTCTTTGTTTTTTATCTTCGCTTTCATATTACCTTTTGCATTAGATGCCATATCCACATTTAACGGTCAGTTGATTTATTTGAAGCAGTGCAGGGTCTGCCACCTGAGCAGTAAAATATTTGTAGCCACGCACACCGCTGATGAATGGAATAAAATATTGGACAGCGATGGCGTACTGCTCTCAAATGTTCATCTAAACAAAGATGAAGTATATGTAAACAGCAAAGAGGGAATCCGCAAAGGCTCTCACACATATTTTAAAAGCGATGAGTATAATCATAAATATAAAGAGCTTAAAGCATTTATTATAGAGTCCGCAAAAAACAACGAAAAGAACTAATTATGAGCGCTCAACCTTTTACACACCTTCATCTCCATACCGAATACTCGCTGCTTGACGGTGCAAACAAACTCTCAAATCTAGTAAAAAAAGTAAAAGAGCTTGGGTGAGTTCTGTTTACAATTGACAATTAGTATCTAAAAGGATACAATATTATTATGTATTTGATAAAGCAAACGGACACTTTCTTAAAATGGCTTAAAAAACTCAAAGATGTTAAGGGTAAAGTTTCTATTCTTAGAAGAGTTGAAAGAATGAAGAGCGGTAATTTTGGAGATTATAAATCTTTAGGTGATGAAATCTCTGAACTTCGTATCCCTACAGGTCCTGGATATAGAGTTTACTATACAAAAAGAGGTGATGAGATTATTGTGCTTTTAGTAGGCGGAGATAAATCCACGCAAAGCGACGATATCGCAAAAGCCAAACATTTGGTAAAGGAGTTAGAAAATGAGTAAATTAACAACATTTGATATTTCAGAGTATTTAGACTCTAAAGAGATGATGGCGGAGTATATCTCTCAAGTTTTACAAGAGGGCGACATGGATGAACTGCTTGTTGCTATCGGCAATATCGCAAAAGCTAAAGGCATGAACCAAATAGCTCAAGAGACAGGGCTTGGAAGAGAAAGTCTCTATAAAACATTTGCTCCAGGAGCAAAACCGAGATTTGAAACGGTTATAAAAGTTTTAAACTCTCTTGGAGTGAAGCTTCAAGCGAGTGTTTGAAAATCAATCTTTATCCTCTCAACTCCGGCTAAAGCAACTTCAAATATAATAAACAATTCAAACACAACTAAAGTAGTAACCAAATGAGCATACAACCATTTACACACCTTCATCTTCACACCGAATACTCGCTTCTTGATGGTGCTAACAAACTCTCAAATCTTGTAACACAGGTTAAAAAGCTTGGCATGACAAGCGTTGCTATGACAGATCACGGCAATATGTTCGGTGCAATAGATTTTTATAAGCAGATGAAAGAGGCAGGAATAAAACCGATAATCGGGATGGAAGGTTATATCCATAATGGTGATGCTATTGATGACAAAAGTACAAAACAGAGATTTCATATCTGTCTCTTTGCAAAAAATCAAAAGGGTTATGAAAACCTTATGTACCTCTCATCAAAGGCTTTTATAGACGGCTTTTACTACTTTCCGCGCATAAACAAAAATGAGCTCAGAGAGCACAGCGAAGGGCTGATATGCACATCTGCATGCCTTCAAGGCGAGGTAAATTGGCATCTTAATTTAGTAAACGACAGAAATGTAAAAAACGGTGCGCTTGGATATGATGGTGCAAAGGCTGTTGCGTTAGAGTATAAAGAGATATTTAAAGATGATTTTTATCTTGAACTTATGCGCCACGGTATAGGCGACCAGCTCTTCATCGACGAGCAGGTTCTTAAACTCTCAAAAGAGCTGGGTATTAAAGTAGTTGCTACAAACGACACTCACTACACATTTGCGGGCGATGCGCAGTACCACGAGGCTTTTATGTGTATCGGGATGAATAAACTCTACGACGACCCAAACCGTATGCGTCACTCCGTTCATGAGTTTTACCTCAAATCTCCACAGCAGATGGCAAGGCTTTTTGCAGATATTCCAGAAGCCATCACTCATACGCAGGAGATAGTTGACAAGTGTAACTTAGAGCTGCGCCTTGGCGACCCGGTTCCTCCAAACTTTAAATTTACAAGAGAGTACGCCGCCGTTGATGGGCTAAATGTTGACAATGCAGATGATGAACCGCTAAGTGCTGATGCAACAAAAGAGCAAAAAAGAGCTTGGTACAGCAGTGCAGATAAAAACGATGCAGAGTATTTTATATACAGATGCAGAGTTGGGCTTGAAAATAGACTAAAACATGTTCCAAAAGAGAAGCATGATGAGTATAGAGCTAGGTTAGAGTTTGAGATAAAAGTCATCAACGATATGAAATTTCCCGGATACATGTTAATAGTTTGGGACTTTGTTAAAGTTGCTAAAGAAAAGGGCATTGCTGTTGGTCCTGGGCGTGGAAGTGCAGCGGGAAGTCTGGTTGCTTATTCGCTTGAGATTACCGACATTGACCCGATGAAATATGACCTTCTTTTTGAGAGATTTTTAAATCCTGAACGTATAAGTATGCCCGATATTGATATGGACTTTATGCAGGCACGCCGCGGAGAAATTATAGACTATGTTGTTGAGAAGTATGGGCGAAATCAAGTAGCGCAGATTATAACTTTTGGTTCGCTTTTGGCAAAAGGGGTTATACGCGATGTTGCCCGTGTTCTTGATATGCCTCTCTCAGAGGCCGATAAAATGGCAAAACTTGTTCCAGATGAGCTTGGTATTACATTAAACGGTAAGACAAAAAACGGTGAATTTACTGCCGGAGCTTTTCAAAAAGAGCCAAAACTTCAAGAACTAATCGAGAGTGATGCAAATGCTGCAAGAGTTTGGGAGTTTGCTAAAAAGCTGGAAGGTCTAAAACGAAACTCTGGTATTCATGCGGCGGGAGTTGTTATCTCAAACGAAGAGCTTTGGAAAAAAACACCTATCTACAAGCCCTCAGGCGAGAATGTTTTTGTAACGCAATATTCGCTAAATTATCTTGAAGATGTCGATTTGATTAAGTTTGACTTCTTGGGTCTAAAAACTCTTGATGTTATCGATAACGCTATCAAGCTTATAAAATTTAGATACGACAAAGAGGTTCTCTGGCATGAGATAGACGAGAATGACTCCAAAGTCTATGATGCTATCAGGGGCGGAGACACGGTAGGAATGTTCCAGATAGAGAGTTCCGGTATGCAGGATTTGAACAAACGCCTTAAACCGGATAGTTTCGAGGATTTAATCGCGGTTTTGGCGCTTTATAGACCAGGACCAATGGAGTCTGGAATGCTTGACAGCTTTATAGAGAGAAAGCACGGCAGAGAGAAGATTGAGTACACATTTGAGAGTATGGAGCCGATACTTAAAAACACTTACGGAGTCATCGTTTATCAAGAGCAGGTAATGCAGATAGTTCAGACTGTAGGCGGATTTTCTCTTGGATACTCTGATATTATCCGCCGTTCTATGGGTAAGAAAAAAGATATGTCCGTCTATAACGACGAGTTTGCAAGTGGAGCTCAAAAACAGGGGCTTGACTACGCTACGGCATCAAAACTATTTGATATAATCGAGAAGTTCGCAGGATATGGTTTTAACAAATCTCACTCAGCTGCTTATGCGATGATTACATTCCAGACTGCATGGCTAAAAACTTATTATCCAAACGAGTTTATGGCGGCACTTTTAACATCAGACAAAGACAACACGGACAAGGTTGTGCGCTACATTGATGAGACTAAAAGAATGGGCATTGAACTCTCTCCTCCTGACATCTGCGATTCACAACTTGAATTTTCTGCAATAACAAAAGAGGGCAGAGAGATTGTCCTTTTTGGTCTAGGTGCTATCAAGGGAGTAGGTGAAGCGGCTGTTTGCTCTATTTTAGAGACAAGAAAAGAGAGCGGCGACTTTACTTCTCTCCAAGATTTCGTAAACAAAATTGAGCCGTCAAAAGTAAATAAGAGAGTTATAGAATCAATCATAAAAGCGGGCGGTTTTGACAGATTTGGATTTTCACGAAAGGCACTCTTAGACCAGATTGAAAAGATAGTAGATACCGCAAAAGATGCCTCAAATGCCAAAAAAAATGCCATTGGAAGCCTTTTTGGAGATGACACGGAAATTACAAGCGTTGAACTTAACTTGGTAAATTCAGATGAGTATGAGTTAAAAGAGATTTTGGAGTTTGAAAAAGAGACTTTGGGATTTTATGTCTCGGGACATCCTCTTGATGAGTACAGAGAAAAACTCGATGAGTTGGACTATACGTTGTCATCTGAAAAAGAGAGTATAAAAGACGGTTCATACGCAATTTTTATAGGAAAAGTTGAAGAGATAACTAAGAAAACATCTAAAAAGGGAAACCAATTTGGTATTGTAAATCTTATGGATTATCATGGCAATATTGAAATTATGCTTTTTTCGGACAAACTTGAAGAACTTCAAGGGATGAATCTTAACGAACCGATAGCAATAAAAGCAAAAATCACTCAAACGGATATGTTCACAAGAATAAATGTAAGCAAGATTATGACGCTTAAAGAGGCAAAAAAAGAGACTCAAAAAACAAAAAAAGAGGTACAAGAAGTACCGCTTGAGCCGATAAATTTGGCTATAAGACTTGACACAGAGATGAGAGTTTTGGAAGATTTATACAGAGTAGTGAGACAAAATCCAGGTAACAGAGAGCTAAAACTTACAATAATCTCTAAACTTCAAAATGTAGTCATAGAGTCTGCTATAAGGGTTGATGGCAAGATTTTAGCCGCACTTGATGGTAACGAGTTTGTTGATATTATTGAAAATTGATACTGCTTTTTGGCTATCTCGCTAGTCTTGGTCTTGGAAGCATTATGGAATCCATAGACAATTAGTTGGTATCGTTCTTATCGGGATTGGTTTAAAATATATACTAATAGAATTTTTTTGTTGTGGATGGGGTGAAGGGATTCGAACCCCTGAATGCTGGTACCAAAAACCAGTGCCTTACCGCTTGGCGACACCCCAATAAAATGAAGGTTGTTTTACTCTTTTTGTAAAACCGCCGGAATTATAAATATTATAGGCTTACAATACCCTTAATTGCACATATTATTAGCTTTTTATGCTAATTAAAAATATGGCCAAAAAGTAAATGATAAATGATGAAAAATTCTCTATAATATGTTTTTAAAAAGTAGCAAAAAAATAGTTAATAAATATAAAAAAGGATTTAAATGGGCAGTTTAACAGTCAATAAACAAAAATTAAAAAGATTTACAATAGCTACAAAACCTGTCATGGAAAAGTATCTTTCAAAAATTGATGTGGACTTGAGTGATTATACTTTTGCCGCAAATTATATATGGCTTGCAAACAGCAGTGGTTTTTACGCAGTTATAAATAAATGTTTTTGTCTTTTTATTATGACAGGTGGGGAGCTCACTATGTTACTGCCGCCTTTGGGAAAGAAAAAATATATAACAGAGGCAATAGTAAAATGTTTTCAGATTATGAATGCCAATAACTCTTCGCCATATTACTCTCGCATCGACTACGTACAAGGATTTATGATTGAAGAGTTTGTTCAGTCTGCTGATGAAGCTGAGAGCATGTTTGAGATGCTGGAAAACTATGTCGTAGAGAAGAAGCTGGTTGATTATGTTTATGAGGTAAATGCTCTTATTGATCTTCGCGGAAATAGCTATCACACTAAGAGAACAGAGATAAATAAATTTATGAAATCGTATCCTGATTATGTGGTTGAAGAGTTGGATAGCGTAAGACATAAAGATGAGATTATGCGTCTGTTTGACAAATGGGTTGCCGACAGGGTTAAATATATGCCAAAAGAGGAGTCGGAGGTTTTCTTAGAGGGTATTCACCAAGAGAGAAGCGCCATAAAACAGATGTTAAAGCATTATGAAGTTCTTTCACTGATAGGTCTCGTCATATATATAAACGGCGAGCTTAAAGGATTTACGGTTGGAGAGCGCATAAACAGAGATACGGCAACTGTTATTATAGAAAAGACTGATTTTGAGATTCTAGGATGTGCGCAGTTTATCTTTAGAGAGTTTTCAAAAATGCTTAAAGAGCACTATGGGGTAGAGTATATAAATGTCGGCGATGATATGGGATTTGAAAACCTTCGTAAGGTTAAAATGTCTTATCGTCCGTTTAAGCTTGTTCCAAAGTATACAATTTACCAAAAATGACAATCCGCAGAGCTTTGGGGAGTGATGCGAAAAAGCTCTATGAGCTGGAGAAGAAACTATTTTCAAAAGATAATTTTCCGCTCTCGCAAGTCTCAATCAGGTATCATTTAAAGAATAATTTGCTATATATATCAGAGTTGCAGAACAATATAGTAGGTTATGTTTTAGTGCTGATTAAACGCAAGAATGCCAAGCTTTACTCAATCGGAGTAGATGAGACGCATCGCGGCAAAAAGATTGCCAACGAACTTTTAGACTCTGTTTTTAAAGAGTTGGCAACATTGGGTTTTAAAAATCTTTTACTAGAAGTTCGTGTTGACAATTATGGAGCCATATCGCTATATAAAAAAAGAGGTTTTGAGATAAAAAAAATACTCAAAGAGTTTTATGGTGATGGGTGTAACGCTTATCTTATGGGGTTAGATTTAAAGCAAACCTTTAAATCCAACCTTTCTTTTTAAAAATCAAAATCGGTGTAACTGAAGATAGAATCATCAATCCTACTGATAAAAGATAACCATATTCCCAGTGAAGTTCAGGCAGTATATCAAAGTTCATACCATAAATGCTTGCAATAAGGGTCGGCGGCAAAAATACCACATTTACAATGGTAAATATTTTTATAACTTTATTTTGTTCAATACTTAAAACACCGATAAATATATTTTGTAAATAATCTAATCTTTCAAAATTAAAATTGGTATATTCAATCAAAGATTTTATATCTTTAAGCATAATCGGTATTGTATTTTTGTCATCACTGTATTTATTGGACTTCAAGAGTGTACTTAAGATTCTCTGCTTATCTGTTAAGTTCTCTCTGATTTTCATATTTAAATCTTCAAATGAAGAGATTTTTTCCAATATCTCTTCGTCATCATTAGCATAATCGGTAAAGACATGTTTTCTGATTTTTGTTATCTCTTTTGATAAGTTCTCAATAATATCGGCATCTGCGTCAATCCTAATATCAATAATCTCACAAAAGATAGAATATCCATTTTTAAATTCTCTTGGCGAATTTAATAATTTTCTTATAAAGGTATTGAAACTTTCTAGATTTTTATATCTGATTGAAATAAGAAGATCATCTTGCAAGATAAAAGAAACTGTCTCATTAAGGGCCGCATTATCATGATTAATAAGAAAATAACTATTGATCTCTATTCTGTTGTCTTCTTCCCAATATCTGGAACTCAGCTCAATCTCTTCACTCTCTTGCTTTGTTGGAAATTTTATATTAAATATTGACTCAACTGTTTTTACCTCTTCAATTGAAGGAGAAATCATATCAATCCAGATAATATTGGCTGTATCAGTCCCTTCTTCAATAATGGAAAAATTTTCAATGACTTCTAATTTTATACCTTTTTTTATAAAACCATTTACCATGGGTACACCTCGTCAATTAAAATATAAGACAAAAAATCTTTTTTTATTTTAGCTATAATAATTTTTGTGATTATAACTAAAATAAAATTTTTAAGTATTACAAAGAAACATTGATAATTAAAATATTTATGAAAAAAGGGAAAAATATATGAAATTATTTATATTATTGTTATCTGCTGCAAGTATCATATGGGCTGCATCGGTAGACACCAGACTGTATGAAGATACACAAAAAAAGAGTTATTATGATGAGATTCAAAAGCAGATTGAGAGTGCTGAACATATCAAACAGCAGCCAAAAGAGATACTCCAAGAGGAGAGACTCTATTTAACGAGGGTGCGCGGTGCTTCATCGCAGGATATTCAAATTGAACTTTATGATCTAAAAAATTTATCAAAAAAATCAATAAACTTTGAAATTTACTACAATGCTATCAATGAGGTGGCATTGTTACGCGTAAAACAAGAGCAAAATCGTAAAATATTGCAGACCATTAACGAGAAATCGGCATTTTCAAAAAATGCAATTGAAAATATTATTGAAGAGGAGAAGGCAAGGTTGCTGTCGTACCAGCTCCAATATGCCTATTATAAGCTTCAAGAAAAAAATATAGAAACTAAATTGAAATTAATGAAGGCTCATGAAAAAGAGGTAATGGAGGCTATTTTCAACTCTCTCTCACAAATAAAATGTGATTCTGTAGAAACTATTGATAAAAAAATTAAACCTATAGACAAAGATATTGAAAAAATTTCTTTACAAAAAGTTGCTTTGCAGATTGATTTGGAAAAAGCACTAATTGAAGATAGCGCTAGAATAGAATATCTTAAGGAGAGAATAAAATCTTCAGAAATACTCTATCAACAGCTGCTAAACGCTAAAGCAGTACTTCAGATAGAGCAGGCTCTATATCTCTTAAACAGGGAGCAAAACAAACTATTTTTTAATAAAATAGATGAAATTGAAAATAATATAAAAAGTATATCTGGAGAGATCTCTTCGCTTTATAAAGAGCAGTTAAATATTATTAGAGAGATTGCTACCGAAGTTTTTGGTTCTACAAAACTCTTTTTTAGCGGAAAATTTCATGAAGTTGTTGGAATATTAACGCAGTTTAAAGACTATTTTATCTCTCCGATATTTGTTCTTAGCGAACAGCCTATAAGTTTGGTAAGTTTGCTTAAAGCATTTGTACTGATTATTCTAGGTTTCTTTGCGGGAATGCTATATAAGCGATGGATGATGAGCATCTCTATAAGATGGCCGAATATGAGTCAGATGTCGATACGTTTGGCGTCAAATACAGGTTATTATCTAATTATTATTATCTCATTTATAATTGCAATCGGAAGTCTTGGAATTGATATGGCATCTATCTCCCTGATTGCAGGGGCGCTCTCAATCGGTATCGGTTTTGGTCTTCAAACAGTTGTCTCTAATTTGATTGCGGGAATCATACTGATGTTTGAACGTACTATTCGCATTGGAGATACCATTGAGATAAGCGATACTCTGCGCGGTAAAGTTACGGATATGCGCATTCGCTCTACTACAATAAAAACTGTTGATAACATTGATATAATAATTCCAAACTCCTCGTTTATACAGAGCAATGTAATTAACTGGACACTTGAAGATACTTCAAAAAGACAGCATATAAGTTTTATTGTGGCTTATGGAACAGATATTGAATATTTGAAAAAGGTAGTATTGGACGAGCTTGAGCAGAGTGATTTGAAATACATTAGAGACAACGATAATAAACAGCCAGAGGTGTGGATGAAGGGCATGAACAGCAGTAGCATTGATTTTGAGTTGCTTGTATGGGTGGAGTGGGACAATAAGTTGCGTCCAAACTCATTAAAATCCGACTTTCTTATTTTAATTTACAACACGTTAAATAAATATAAAATACAAATTCCATTTCCGCAGCTTGATTTACATGTTAAAAATATACCGAGTGAAATATTGAAGTAAATTTAATATTGGTTGCGGAAATAGGATTTGAACCTATGACCTTCGGGTTATGAGCCTTATTTTACAATATTTTCTATAATCCTTAAAGAACAAAAATAATTCTCAAACTACCATAAATAAGGCTTTATGGCAAATTGCTATTTTTTCTATATTCCGTTAAAATTACAATAAAATCTACTGTAGGTTGGAAATAGGTTGGAAAAAAATGTCAAGAAAAAGAACTAAATTTACAGGTGTTTATTATCGCGAAACCACTACAAATGATAAACCTGATAAGACGTATTATATCACATTTAAAAATAGTCAAAATAAAATGCAAGAGTTGAAGATAGGTAAATTCAGTGAGGGCATACGAGAGCAATATTGTAATTTAAAGCGAAACGAAATTTTAACGAAACTTAGGCTTGGCGAAGAGGTACATTTAAAGCATAGGCAAAAAGATAAAATCTATTTAAAAAATATCGCCGAGGAATACTTTAACACCAGAGCAGATAGTGAGAGTAAAAGTAAAGATATCTCTTTATATAAAAAACATTTCTCTCTTATTTTGAAGATACAGACTTAAACACTATTGACAAAAAAGATATACAACTTTACAAAAAGATAAAACTTGAAACGCCATTAGCTCCAAAAACTGTCAACAATATATTAACGCTGCTTGGAACTATAATAAAATTTGGCATCAATGAAGAGCTGCTTAAAAACGATATATCAAAGTTTATAAAAAAAGATGATGTAGATAATGATAGAGAAAGATTTTTAACGGTAGATGAGATAAAAAAACTCTATAAAGCTGTTGAGGATGATAAGAGATTGTATCTGTTTTGCAAATTGTCTTTAACAACAGGTGCAAGACTTGCATCAACTATGAATATAAGAAAAAAAGATATAAATTTTACACATAAAATAATTACGATAAAAGACTTTAAAAACAATACAACATATAAAGCCTTTCTGAAGGATGATGTTGTGGAGCTATTAAAAGACTATGCAGCAGATATAGACCATTCCGAAAAACTCTTTGATGTCAATAATACTACAATTCAAAAGCCTATAAGAGAGATATTAAATGATTTGTTTAATAAAAAAGTAGATACAAGCGATAGAAAAAACAGAGTTGTTATACACACTATGAGACATACTTTCGCTTCACACCTTGCAATCAATGGAACACCTATTTTTACTATTCAAAAACTCATGAACCATAAAGATATAAAAATGACACTAAGATATGCAAAACTTGCAGATCATAGCGGCAGAAATGAAGTTGATAGTTTGGATTTTTAAAACTGTAAAAAAGGGTCTTTTTACATAAACTAATTTAAAAATTTAAGGTTAAAATCTTACTTTTTTAAAAATACATTCTATATTCCATAATAAACAATAACCATACATTATAATACATATTTTTTTCTTTATGGTATTGCCTCGCAAAAAGTAGTAAAATCTCTTCATATTAAAATTACTGAACGGGGTACTAAGTTGTAGGCTCTCCCCAAGAGCCAAGGAGACTCCCAGTCTCCCGTTGAGTAATTTAAAAGATACAACTTAGTACCTTGTATCTTACTCAAACAAAATCATAATAAAAATAATAAATAGACAGTAAAACACTGAAGCTTTAAAATGCTTATAACTACAGAAGGAAGTTTTAGGGAATATATATAAGGCTTTATGAGTCTCTATCAAAGTTTGGCGACGCTGATAGACCCACAAAGCTCGACACATTGATTAAATGTGGTGTCTGTAATTATACCATATTTTTATTAAATCAGTTCATATTTTTTATTATTGTTAAATAGAATATTCGCATAACATTACTATTTATAAGCGAAGCGGTAGAGGTTAAGGACTGCGGGGTGAAATACCCCATAAAAATAATACTTACTGGAGCTGGCGTAGTTGAATGTGAACTCATAAATGAAATTTGAGAGCATGCTTAAAACCAGCGGGAATCAATGCTGTAATGTGCGTTGATGGGATAAAACTAAAGTCACTTGGATGCAAATCAAGTAAAAAAAGCAGAATAGACCAAATGTACAGAGTGTGAGGCGGTAAGCGGTTCAATTCACTCTGGAGATACCCGTAGTAAGCAACAATGCTTAGTAGTGATTTCCTTTGCGTCGGTAATAACAGTTATATAATGCACTGTTCAATGCTATAAGACATGAGGGTTATGGATAAGGGCTACCGTCCATGTAATTATTTTGGCAAGATGAGTACAACATCTTCCAATGTGTTAAAAATGAAAGCGAAACCTCATTTGACGCGGTAAACTACTCCTTTATAGAGAATGGCTATCAAAAAACTATTTTCTATAAGGGGTAGTTATGTCTATTTTTCAGCATTTCCTATTTTCTGCGGTTTCTTCAGAGAGTTTAAAAAATGATAAATTAAAAATAGACATAACGAGAGAAAAAAGATGGTTTAGAATCTGACTAAAGTTGATCTTTTAAAAATTTTAATGCTTCTTTAGATATATTGTATTGTTTTTTAAACATTGCTAATTCTTCTTTTTTTATGAAAACAATTTCTTTAGGAAGGTCACTATCTTCAATTTCATTAATAAACTCAATCTTTAGTCTATGTCCTTTTTCTTCTAGTTTTTTGACAACTGAAAATCTGATTAATTTTCCATTGTAAGAAAAAAAAATGATTATAGACATGTACAACTTCCATTATTTGTATTATGCGGGCGAATGGTAAAAATAAGGTCGTAAAGAAGATGAGTATTGCATAAAGAGGTATAGGATTAAAAATAGAGATAAGAGCAAATAAAAAATATATAGCTAAATATCCCATTAAGTATGGATCATTAAAATTGTAGTGTTTTAATGAAAATATAGGTTGCATTGATGGTTCTTCAAAAATAAATTCTACCTTGTCAATTTGAGTCCCTGTTATAATACCCCAAACTGTCAAGACAACTTTTTTCAATTTCTAATTCCATCAGACAACTGTTACCTTAAGCTACATTCATAGTGTTATTGCTGTAGTTTTTACTCTCTTGTTTTAAACTATCATAGT